>JBPRGG010000019.1:0-107055 GCA_051418075.1 Candidatus Cyclobacteriaceae bacterium M3_2C_046
GTCTTAAGTAAAAATCAACAGCCATCTACTGGTATAATGTAGAAAGGTTGATTTAGAAACCATGATTTATAACTTTTTTTTCATTTCATGATCCTTTTTGGGCAAAAAATCTGAATTGTAAGAACAGAAACCAAAATTCAATACTTATTATGAAATGGAAATTACTTTTTTTATTGCTGTTTGGGCTATATATCAGCCATGCCCAGAATTTTAAACAAGTATACCAACACCAGGTAGATCAGCCTTTCATTAAACTCGTTGGTGAGGAGGATATGGATTTCCATATTGCTGCTTCGGGTAAATTCCTGGTAATGGGAACCAATGAATGGATCAAGGTACTCGACAGCAAAGGGGAAATGCTGTTCAATTATACCTGCCTGCCTAAATCAAACGACAAAACCCGATTAGCTGCCCAGTTTTTTGAAGGAATGACCAGTATTAATAATATTTTGGCATGTAGCTAATTTTAACTACAGGCATTATCAATGCAGAGTCAATCCATTTGTTTTTTGCCGCCCCTGCTATTAACTGAAAAGTCTCAGATAAACCCCGAAATCCCAACCGTTGATCCTAAGGATTCCTTCTTCCACCGTTCAGTTCCTTCTCATCAGCATCATTCCCAACCGTTGCTGCTATTATCTATAGCAACTTTTAGCATTTCCGTCCTGTCAGTGTCATCCCAGCAACTATAAAATTACTGTCAAAATTTGCATTTCCATAAAACAATTTCTATTTTTGAGTAGTTTATAATATAAACCAATTTATTAACCTTAAAAAAGAAATTTATGAACACCATTTCAAACGAACAACGACTGGAAGTGATCCATAAAATGATCGCTGCGGCCAAAAAGAATTACAGTCGTAATTCCAGCTTTCACTTTTTGTTGTGGGGCTGGCTGATTGCCATTTGTAGCCTGCTTCATTTTATTTTAATACAATATACAACTTATGACCATCCTTATATCGTTTGGCTCCTCACCATTCCCGGTATTCTGGTGTCATTTATTTATGGATTTCGAAACTCTAAAAAGCAGGTGGTGAGGTCTCATTATGATTTTATCTATATGTGGATCTGGTTGGCTTATTTGATCCAGGCGGTAGTTATTCAGGTGTTTGGGGCTCAGATTGGTTATCATTTTGTATCTATGTACATGATGTTTGGCGGCAGCGCCATGTTATTGACCGGAATCGTAATGGATTATAAACCATTGACCTACGGAGCCATCGTATTATATAGCGCCAGTGTGATTGCTTTTATGGTTGCCATGCCATTTCAATTATTAACCCAGTTTATCGCCGTGTTATTTGGATATTTGTTACCCGGATACATGCTTAAAAGAAGAGAAGAAGTTGAAAAAGTTTGAAAATCTTGACCCTTTGCTGCATTCACAGCTTCGGCTGGCCATTATTGCTATCCTGATCAGTGTGGAAGATGCAGATTTTGTATATATCAAAGAACAAACCAATGCTACCGCCGGAAATCTGAGTGTGCAGATCAGTAAACTGGAAGAAGCCGGATATATTGAAGTACGAAAGCAGTTCAAAGGGAAAATGCCTCAGACCATATGTAAAATTACACCCAAAGGGATCGAACAATTTGAAAAATATGTGAATTCCCTGAAAAATTACATAGACCCACAATAGTGTTTTTTTTGAAAATGTAGTTTATAAAATAAAGTAGTTTATTATGAAAAAGTTATCGATCATCATTCTTTTGTTTTTGCGGTTTCCCCAATTATTGGGACAAACAACTGCTGCCTCCCTTTCTGAAATCGATCAGTATTATTACCAGGGTTATTTGAAATCCAGTGCAGAACATTGGAAAACCGGGCTTATCCAGTCCCGGAATATTTCAGATCAAAACCAGGAAAACACAACATTTCGGCTTAAAGTGGCGGAAGGATATCTTGGATTACTTAATGCGGCTATGGCTCACCAGGATAAATCATTATTCAATAAATACCTGGATGAAGCTAAGCAAATGCTTAATCAAATGATAAAGGACCAATGCCATCCAGCACTGGCACAGGCATTTTTAGGTGCCATTTATGGGTATGAAATCGGTTTTAGTCCCGTGAAGGGAATGATTCTGGGACCTAAAAGTCAAAAGCTTTTGGCCAAAGCCGTGGCAATGGCCCCTCAGGACCCGGTGGTTTTAGCCCGACAGGCTTTATCCAAATTCTTTACTCCGGAAATGTTTGGAGGAGATACGGAGGAGTCAGCAAAGCTTTATCAACAGAGTGTGGGGTATTTTGAGCAGGGTTCAACCCACCAAAACTGGCAGTATCTGGATGCCTTGGCCTGGCTGGGTCAGACATATGCTTCCTTAGGTCAAACCACTTTGGCCAAACAAACCTTTGTCAAAGCCCTGGAACTAGAGCCGGATTTTTACTGGGTTAAACGTAAGTTATTACCGGAACTGGAAAAATCTTTAAAAAAATGAATTACCTGGATTCAGATACAAAAGGCCTCAAACTGAAATCTTTATTGGGCTGTTTGATTTTTCTTGGCTTTGTATGGCATAACTTATCTGCTCAGACAATGGTGAAGGGAAAAGTGTGCCAGAAAAATGGCACCCCTTTACCTTATGTAAACATTTACCTGCTCAATGATCCGCTGGTAGGTACTGTGACTGATTCACAGGGTGATTTTCAGTTTTCCCTGGGTCTTCCTGATACCCTTGTGGCATCCTGTCTGGGATACAAACCACAGCAAATCCCTTTGACTGAAAATGCATCTTCTGTCAGGATCTATTTACAGGAAGTGGTGAATGAAATGTCAGAGTTGGTGATTAAGTCTGATCGTTTGATTGCAGAAGGGTTTGAGCAAAAAAAAATCCAAAAACTGGATATTTATCAAAATCCGGCGGCTAAAGCTGATCCTTTGTTGGCTATTAATACTTTACCATTTGCCACCAACCTGGATGAATCAGCCAGCGTCAGGATCAGGGGTTCTCTGCCTCATGAAGTGGGCATTTTCCTGAATGGCGCTCCGGTGTATGATGCTGTTCGCTATGGACAGATCAATGGAATAGGTACTTTCAGTATTTTTAATACCGGTATGATCGATCAGATACATGTATTCCCTGGCCTGGCCCCGGTGGAATATGGCAGTCAAACTGCCGGATTGGTATCCATTCAAACTGAATCCAAAATTCCTTCGATTCCTCAGACCGAATTACTGGTTTCCCTGGCTAACCTGGGTCTTAGCCACACCAGTTCCATTGGGAAGACCGGGGTCAGGTTATTTTCAAATTATCAGCCTGCCGGATTATTTAAGCAGCTAAATGCCAAGGCATTAGAAGGTATTCAGGATTTTAACTCAGTGGATGGAGGCCTTCAGTTGATCAGTCAACCAGGTCCGAAACTACAGCTTAAATTCTTTAATTATTTCAACCAGGAAAATTACCTATATGATTTTTCACAGGCCGGACGAAAAATGACCTTGAATCAGGCTAAAAAACGCAATTTGGCTATCCTGAACCTAAAACAGACATGGGATGCCATGAATTTTCAAATCAACACAGGATATTCCTGGAGCCGACAGGTATTTGGATTTTTACAAAGTCAAACTGGGATAGGGCGACATAATCTTTTTACCAGCCTCAACCTGCACGGCTCAGCTCAGGACCAGGAATGGAAAAGTGGACTATTGGCAGATTATCAGGTTTTGGATTTTGACCAGTTGACTTACCGCTATCCCTATGCATTAGGAGAGGGATTCCCTCTGGATTCCATCGTAGAGTTGACTTCAATATTTAACCTGGAGGGCTACTTCTTTTATAAGAAAACGTTTTTCAGGCAGTTGAAAGCTGGTGTGGGAATAAATTTCAATCAACAGTTGCAGGGGAATTTTAATTTTATGCTTAATTATGATTTCAGTGATCATTCAAGTCTCAACTTTACCGCCGGACGGGCCATAAGAACATATTTACCAGATCAGTTTTTCAATCAGACCTACCAGGTGAATTCACTTCAATCATCCCTTGAATGGGCTCATAAGTCAGAGTTTCTTGATTTATCTATTGCTTCCTATTTCCACCAAAAGCAATATGAGGATGAATTAGTATCGGCCCTCGGGGTGGAGGTATACCAGGCGTGGAACTGGCCAAAATGGTCATTGAACTGGTCTTTTAGCAGCTTGAAATATTTGCAATCGGTTCAAAATAATCAGGCCTTAAAACTGATGCTTTCAGATATCAACTATTTTTTAAGAGGAGCTGCCACTTATCGTCCCTGGCCTGATTTTTCCTGGCAAGCTAACCTGGTCTACCGTCAGGGTGCTTTATTTTATCCGGTAACATCTGCACAGTGGGATCAGAACTTAGAGGTCTATTATCCGGTCTTAGCTGTCCAGCCACAGGTATTGCCAGATTATTTTATCCTCAATACCGCAATGAATAAAAACTTTCTTTTGTTCGGGCAGTGGCCGGTAGTGTTTTTTGTTTCAATAAACAACCTGTTTAACCATAAAAATATCAGAGATTTTGCCTACGGCACCCGTTATGAAACTACCCACCCTGTGTATTTTAGTTTAAGAACTTACTATCTTGGCTTTAATCTGAATCTTTAGAAAGAATCATGTCTGTCAACAGTCATGGCAAATGAAAGCAATAGCCATGTTACCATAAAATTAATTTTTCCTTTTACAACTTAAGCTAAATTTAACCAGATTTAGTCAGGTTAAACCCTTTCTGTTTCTAACTTCGTATCATCTTTATTTTATTAGTTAAAACGGTTTTAAATTAAATCTGTCATTTAATAGTTCTTCCGGCGGTGACTTTTTGATCCCATTTAATTTTTTCATTTTCACCGCCTTTTTTTATTATTTTTTGTACCTTAAAGCTTTACTAAATTTACTGTTTATGAAGTTTAAGGTATTTGACAATAAGCCACTATTGAGCCATGATGCTGCTACTCAAGCCATTAAAATTATCCAGCAGGAAATTCAAAAGGAAGGAGAAATTTACCTGGTCTTGGCCACCGGCACCAGCCAGTTCGATGTTTTAAGTCAGCTGGTACAAGCACCGATTGACTGGTCCCGGGTGACCATGTTTCACCTGGATGAATACATCGGCGTTTCTATGGATCATCCGGCCAGTTTCAGAAAGTACCTGAAACACCGGTTCGTAGATAAGGTGAAAGGTTTAAAGGCCCACCATTTCATCCAGGGCGATGTTTCAGATCCACAGCAGGAATGTCGTCGCCTCAACCAGTTGATCAGTTCCAGGCCTGTATCACTGGCCCTGGTAGGAATAGGAGAGAACGGACACTTAGCTTTTAATGATCCCCCTGCCGATTTTGATACAGAGGATCCGTTCCTGGTGGTAGAACTGGATCTGGCCTGCCGCCAGCAACAAATGCGCGAAGGATGGTTTAAATCCATTGATGAAGTGCCTAAAACAGCTATTTCTATGTCTATCCATCAGATTATGCAAGCCCGCCATATTATATGCGCTGTGCCGGATCAGCGTAAAGCTCCGGCGGTAAGGGATTGCTTCAACGGTGTCGTATCCAATCAGCACCCTGCCTCTGTTTTACAGCAACATTCTGATTGCCTGGTTTACCTGGATCAGGATTCGGCCACTTTGTTAAAAACTGAGGAAATTGACCGGTTTTCCTGATTAGTCATGCAACTTTTTGATCTTCAGGTTAATGGCTATTGCGGAGTGGATTTTTCTTCTCAGGATCTTAATACAGATTTGCTTACCCAGGCCCTGGAAAAATTGACGAAAGCAGGCATTGATTTGTTCCTGCCTACCATAATTTCCTGCTCCGGGAAAATCTACCAGCGCAATCTGGAAATGATAGCTGATTGTATTTTAAACCATCCCCTGGGTAACCATATGCCTGGAATTCATTTGGAAGGGCCTTTTTTGTCCCCTCAATCGGGCTATAGAGGTGCACACCAGGCCAAATGGCTCAAACCACCTGATCCCTCTTTCTTACATCAACTTTGGCAATGGTCAGGTGGTACCATTAAATTGATTACTCTGGCAGCTGAATTACCGGGAGCAGCTGAATTATGCCAGACCGCACTTGACTTAGGGATCAAGGTGTCTTTGGGGCATCAGAAAGCCAATGCATTGCATATTCAGTCACTGGTTAATGCCGGGGCTACCGGTTTTACTCATTTTGGCAATGGATTGCCCCACCAGATCCATCGATTTGAAAACCCTCTTTGGACCGCTTTGGCCAGTGATGATTTATGGGTAATGATCATTGCCGATGGTTTTCATTTGCCTCCGGAAATGATCCAGGCCGTGATCAAAGCCAAAGGCACTCAAAAGGTTATAATAGTCAGTGATGCTTCCCCAGTGGCTGGCTTGCCACCAGGAACATATCATACCCTGGGTAATCCGGTGATATTGCAGGAAAACGGCTATCTATACAATCCCCATACCGGCTTTATGGTAGGTTCATCAGCTCATTTAAGCGGATGTATGCAATATCTGGAATCCCTTGAATTCCTTTCACCGGCAGAAATACAAATGATGGTCTTTGAAAATCCCCTGAAATTCTTAGATTTAAAGCAAAATTGATGGCATGGCTGTACTAGATTGGATCGTTCTGGCCTTTTTCTTCCTGCTGATCCTGATCATTGGGTTATGGTCGGTTTCTAAAAATAAATCTTCCCGTGACTTTTTTGTGGCTTCCGGCAATATGCCCTGGTGGTTATCAGGGATCTCTCACCATGTATCTGGTTACAGTGGGGCTGTATTTGTAGCTTATTCCGCACTGGCCTATACCCATGGCTTATCGCTTTATTTCTGGTGGGCTTTTACCATAGGCCTTGGACTGATAGCCGGTACTTTTCTGTTCATTCCCCGCTGGGCCAGGCTCAGAAAAAAATATGATGTACAATCACCCCTGGAATATTTACTTACCCGTTATAATCTGCCGGCTCAGCAGTTGATGGCCTGGAGCGGAGTGATTCTAAAGTTGTTTGATGTAGGAGCCAAATGGGCCGCTATTGCCATTTTATTAAGAGAATTTACCGGTACTTCACTCCTGTTTGGCATTTTACTGGCTGGTGGCATTTCTATCATCTACATTACAATAGGAGGCTTATGGGCAGTTATCCTGACCGATTTTGCCCAGTTTATCGTGCAATTGGTGGCTGGTCTGCTCATGTTCTTCCTGGTGCTGGATCGTTTGGGCGGCATATCAGGTATATGGACCCTGTGGGATCAGCTGCCCCAGTCAAATGCCCGGGTGTTCCACGCCCCCTACACAGCTGGCTTTGCCATTACCTTTCTATTCATCAACTTTCTGAGTTATAATGGGGGCACCTGGAACCTGGCCACCCGCTTCATAGCCCTTCCCAGCGGAACAGCGGCTAAGCGCTCTGCCTGGTTGTCAGCCTTTTTATATTTTACCTGGCCTCTGATCCTGTTCTTTCCCATGTGGGCCGCTCCGGTATTTTTACCAGGATTGGAGGATCCTGCTACTTCCTATGCTCGCATGACCCAGGAATTTCTGCCTCCCGGACTGGTAGGCCTGGTACTGGCCTCTTTATTTGCCAACACCCTTACCATGACTTCATCAGATGCCAATACCATTGCTTCGGTTATCACCAGAGATATTTTGCCGGTTTTTAGCCAAAAGATCAAAACCCTGTCTGAACGCCGTTCCTTATACCTGGCCCGACTGGTCACGCTGGTTTTCACCCTGATGACCATCCTGGTGGCTATGGAAGCCGATCGGTTTGGAGGAGTACTGGGATTGATCATTACCTGGTTTGCCGGTTTACTGGGGCCGGTCTCTATACCCATGCTGCTGGGATTGTTGCCCCAATTCCGTCATTGTAATGCCACCGCCGCCATTACAACCATTATTTCCGGCTTAGGTACCTTTGTACTGGTTAAATATGGCTTTCAAACCGATCAATTGGCCCAGGTAGCTTCTCCATTGGCTGTATCATTGACGATATTCACCGGATTTGCCGTTTTCCGAAGAAATAAAGCTGTACCTGCCCCAACCCGGGAAATGATGGTAGCATTAAGTAAGGAATAGCTGACTTATCTTGGGGTCGCACTATCCACCCTTCAGGCCAGACTCAAGGGCCAGCCGCGCCGGAGCCGGCTTGGCGCTGGTTTCTGTTCGGCGGAAGTTGTTCCATTATATTCCTTTTTTTAACCAGGAATATAAGGCCCATTTCGGTCTCCGGCCGCTCCGCATTCTGGGTCTGATTTCCCTTGTATTCATTAGCCATATGTTGCTGTTGTCAAAACTTCACAAAACCCTTTTAAAGGATAAATATAAATTGCTGCTTTCCATGGACTTTCTCACATTACTCATAATCAACCAGGCCGTCTCCTGATTGATCTCGTACCTGGCTGCCATTACAGTTGAGGAACAGCTTTGTAGGAGGGCGCATTTCAATCCTGTTTTTTGATAGAACCAGCCTCTTTTAGCCTCAATAAAAATCAGGATTTAATTTGTAGTTGGAAAAATTAGCCATTAACTTTCAGTAATGAACCAAAACTAATTACTATGAAAAAATTTGCATTAATAGCCATTGCAATCATGGCCCTGATGGCAGGTTGTGATCAACCAAAAGCGACCGATGAATGGGTTTCTTTGTTCAATGGTCAGGACCTGGAAGGCTGGCGCTCCAATGAAGATCCTCAGGCATTTCAGGTACAGGATGAAATGATTGTGGTAAGTGGCAATCGTTCTCATTTATTTTATGAAGGCGAAGTAAATCAGGGGAATTTCAAAAATTTTGAATTCAAAGCTGATGTTAAAACTACCAGAGCCGCCAATTCAGGCATCTATTTTCATACCGCATACCAGGATGAAGGATGGCCGGCCAAGGGATATGAAGTACAGGTCAATAATTATGCTGAAGAACATAACGGGTACAAGGAATTAAAAAAAACCGGCAGTTTATACGCAGTGAGAAACCTGTACGTGCCTTTTGTGGAAGATGAAGAATGGTTTACTTTACATTTTAAAGTAGATGAAAACCGTGTCCAGATTTCAGTGAATGATAAAATGGTGGTGGATTATATCCAGCCGGATAATCCATATCGTAATGAAGATCAGCAGGAAAGGGTGGTTTCTAACGGTACCTTTGCCATTCAATGTCATGATCCCCAAAGCACTGTTTATTATAAAAACATTATGGTAAAGCCGCTGCCGGAGGGAGAAAAATATGAGCTCGAAGTTTCTCCTGAATATGATCTGGCCATCACCAAACTTCATGCCGCCGGTTTTCCCCTGATTGATTACCATGTACACCTGAAAGGCGGCCTTACCATGGATCAGGCCCTGGAGCATATGCGCAAAACCGGGGTCAATTATGGTATTGCGGTTAATTGTGGACTTGATTTTGATATCAATTCCAATGAAAAACTACAGGCATACATTGAAGAACAGAAGGATCAGCCGGTATTTAATGCCATGCAGGCAGAAGGCCGGGAATGGCTGGACCTATTTTCAGTAGAATCCATTACCAGCTTCGATTATGTTTTCACCGATGCCCTGACTTTTGATTTCCCCAATGGTAAAAGGACCCACCTTTGGATACCGGAAGAAGTCTCTATCGAGGATAAGGAAGCCTGGATGGATTATTATGTGGATATCATAGTGGGGATCATTAGTAGTGAGCCCATCGATATTTTTGTTAATCCTACTTTCCTGCCTGAAGTAATTGCCGAAGAATACGATGCCCTCTGGACTGAGGAAAGAATGGGCAAAGTGGTGCAGGCTTTGGTAGATAGTGGTGTGGCTCTGGAAATCAATGCCCGCTACGAGATCCCCAGTCAGGCCTTTATCCAGTTTGCCAAAGACCGGGGCGTTACCTTTGCCTGTGGCACCAATAATACCGCCAATGAAATAGGTAACCAGCAGTATTGCCTGGATATGATCGAAGCCTGTGGATTAACTACCCAGGATATGTTTATGCCTAAAGAAGAAGGCCAGAAACCTATTCAACAGGAAGGTGCCATGGCTGAAAACCTGTAAAGGTGCAGACATGCTGACCTGATAAATGAAGCTAAGCCCGGAACTGGTTCCGGGTTTTTTGTTTCTTTAGACCCACGGGGCCTGTTTATTTTTTAAAATATGAGCAGATTAATCCGCCTGAAATTCAGGCTGAATATAATTTTTATCACACCTTTTCAGTATCAATTTTCATGAACTGGCATACAAATTGTAAACAAACCGGTTATAACTAAAAAAGAAGACATATGAAAAAGTATTACGTTCAATTCAGCAAATCAATTATAGTTAAGTTTTTGACTTATTCTTTGATAATCAGTTTTACGGCAGCATCTATATCCGGATGTAAAAGTTGGAGCAATACAGCTAAAGGCGGAGCTATAGGCGCGGCCGGAGGAGCAGCTGCCGGAGCCGCTATTGGGAAGGCCGCTGGAAATACAGCTGCCGGAGCTATTTTTGGAGCCGCAGTAGGTGGTGTGGCTGGAGCAGCTATCGGGGCATATATGGATAAACAAGCCAATGAACTGGAGGAAGATCTGGAAGGAGCCAAAGTGGAAAGAATAGGAGAAGGTATTAAAATTACTTTTGATTCCGGGATCCTTTTTGGATTTGATAAATCTGATCTTACCGCTGCTTCCCGGGAAAACATACAGGAACTGGCCCAGATCCTCAAGAAGTATGACGATACCAATGTTCTGATTGAAGGCCATACAGACAGTAAAGGCAGCGAAGAATACAACCAAAACCTGTCCGAAAGAAGGGCCGAAAGCGTGGCTGACTATGTGACCAACCTGGGAGTAGATGCTTCACGTTTGATCACTGTAGGCTATGGTGAAGCCCAACCTGTAGCGGCTAATGACAGCGAAGCTGGCAGAGCCGAAAACCGCCGGGTGGAATTGGCTATTTATGCTAATGAAAAGCTAAAAAGAGCGGCCAAAAGAGGACAATTGGATTAACTGAGAAAAGATAGAATAAAAAATAGTTAATTGAGCAGGTGCTGTCTCCTTGGAATCTGATAGGGGAGACAGCACCTCTTTTTTAAAACAGGTAGCCCACCGATAATTGTATCACCTGACTGGTAAAAGTAAAATCATCACTATTATTACCCGAAAACAGGATTGGTAAGTCAAATACATAATCATTTTCAAATACATTGGTTAAACCCAAATTATATCGGATGTCAAGTACAAAATGATCCTTTTGATAGCCTGCCCCTAATCCAACAGCTAAAGCAACTGTTTTGGTAGTTTGGCTTTCCAGGTCTACACTTTCACTCCCATCTGTATATTTAGCATTCAGTAAAAATCCGATTTGAGGACCAAACTGAAAATTAAAGCCGTCTCCTATAAAGAATTTACCCATGATGGGAATATTCAGATAATGCATATTAAGGCGCCAGTCACTATCTGCAAAACCACTGCCTTCTATAGAATACAGCAATTCCGGCTGAAGGGCATATTGATCTGTGATCATTAGATTTAACATCAATCCTCCCTGAAAACCAGGCTTCAGACTGGTATCATCCAGGTCACCGGCTATGGTAGCCAGGTTTAACCCTCCTTTTACTCCCAACCTTGGAATCTGTGCGCTGGTAACAGTGGTTAGGCATAATATACCAGCAATAAAAAATAGAAAAAATTTCCTCATAGTTAAAAAAAGTTTGGTATACTAAAATAATCGCCTCAAAGCTTAATAGTTACTGAATTATCCTTGATTTTTTAATTAATCCACCAGGAAAAATTACATGTGTTGAAAGCAGAATTATATTATATTGGAACAGTTTTAGCTACCAGTTAATTTTAATCCGGAACTGTAGATCATATTTACAGTCAGGAATTTAACTTTAAATAATTGCTGTTTTTGGGGCATAACCTGGTTTTATATCATTAAGCTTATGAAATACATTAATTTACTACTCATCAGTCTGACCTTTCTGGTCTGTTTTTCCTGTAGTTCAGGCAAATCAGCATATAAAAGGGGGGATTATTTTTCCGCTGTAATGCAGTCAGTGGATAGGTTGCGCCGCAATGATTCCCATAAAAAATCCAGGGAAACCTTGAGAAAAGCCTATCCTATGGCGGTGAGATATTATAATTCAAAGATAGAAAATATCAAAAACTCCAACGAACAGTTTAAAAACGGGATCATTTATGATGCTTATCAGGATCTGAATACCATTCACGAATCGATCATTCGTTGTCCTGGCGCTCTGAGAGTAATTGCCCGACCCCAGAATTTTAACCGGGAAGCCCGACAATATCAGCAAAAAGCTGCGGATGAGCGGTACCAGGCCGGTGAACTGGCTCTGAATCGAAAAAACAGATTGGATGCCATTGATGCCTATAATCATTTTATGTTTGCCAATGACTACCTGCCTGGCTATAAGGATATAGAAGATAAAATTGATGAGGCTCGTTACTACGCTACCCTAAAGGTTTTGGTGGATCAGGTGCCTGTTCCCACCGTAAATTTTCAGCTCAGTGTGGAATTTTTCCAGGAGCAGGTAGAGGAGTTTTTATCAAATTATGCTGAAAACCAATTCGTAGAATTTTATACCCCCAGAGATCGGAACCATCCTGACCCGGACCAGGTATTACAAATCCGTTTTGATGATTTTGTGGTAGGACAAACCACCAATTACCGGGATTCCAGGGAAATCAGTAAAGACAGTGTGGTGGTAGGGCAGGTCACTTTGGATAACGGCAAAAAGAAGGATGTAATTGGATCTGCTAAAGCAACTTTTACAGAAAACAGGCAGGAAATTGTTTCTTCTGGCTTGATCACCATGCGTATTGTAGATGCACAAACCCGAAAAGTACTGGTACACGAAAAATTTCCGGGAGAGTTTGTCTGGGTTTCCCGCTGGGCTTCCTATAAGGGTGATGAAAGGGCATTGGACAAAGAGCAGATAGAATTGAGTAAAAGCCGCCCCTCCTCGCCGCCATCTCACCAAAATATGTTTATTGAATTCTGCCGTCCCATTTATACCCAGTTACAGTCAAGGGTCAGGAGCTATTACCGGAATATTTAAATTAAATACAAATATTTACCTGATGTAGAAGCCGGTATAGAGCTTGTTTTTTAAATTTGGATGTTTAGTTCTTTAAATTTCATACCATGCAACATCAGGCTTTGGCAGATATGCTGATTAATTTAGGCAAACGTATTGTTGGTCAGGTTCATCATGCCCTGACTAATCAGTCGGTAAATCATCTTACTCAAATTTATAAAACCGGCCAAGACGATATTATTTATCAGATCGATAAAGATGTGGAAGCATTCATACTGCCTGAACTAAACCATTTCGCACCTGAACTAGGCGGAGTGGCTTTGGTAGCAGAAGGAATGGCCGGGGCTGAACAACCACTTTGTTTTCCGGAAAACATAAATCAGGAGCAGGCGGCCATTCGCCTGATCATTGATCCTATAGATGGAACCCGGGGGATCATGTATAATAAACGTTCTGCCTTCTTTCTGGCCGGTGTCGCTTTGAATAAAGGTCCGGAAACCGCCCTTTCTGATGTTGAGGTGGCAGTGATGGTGGAGATTCCTACTGCCAGGAGTTACCTCAGTGATGTCATCTGGGCCATCAAAGGTACTGGTGTCTTTGGCCAAACCTGGAATCTATTAGAAGATACCCTGAAGGAAAGCCGCATTCATCCATCCCAGGCTTCTTCTGTTTACGGGGGATTTGCCCAAATATCCCGTTTCTTTCCTCCGGGTAAGGACCTGCTGGCTAAAATAGAAGAGGAACTGGTCCATACCTTGTTTCCTGATTTTCCCGATCAGCAAGCTTTCCTGTTTGAAGATCAGTATATCTCTTCAGGAGGACAATTTTATGAATTATTGATGGGCCATGACCGGTTTACGGCTGATATTCGGGGCGCTTTATATCGTCAATTCAGGCGACAGGGCAAGAAAACCGGCCATGTATGCCACCCATATGATGTATGTACTTCCTTAATTTTGGAAGAATCAGGTGTGATTTTAACCGGTTTGGATGGTAAGCCTCTAAACTACTGTTTAGATACCCATTCAGCGGTAGACTGGGTGGGATACGCGAATCAAAATATTCGGCAGGAAGTAGAACCGGTTTTTCAAAAACTTTTGCATAAGTATCAACTGGTCGGGATTTAGCAGTTTATATAGTCTTCAGGCAATCTGATAAACCCTGTAACTTCCTTTTTTACCTTTTACTTCTATTTCAAAATTTCCAATAGCTTGCAAAGACAGGTTTTCCAACTGCTGATAGGTGGTTTCTGATACCAGAAACTTAGTGCCAAGCGTTTTGTTGGCCTGTTCCAGACGGCTTGCCAGATTGATCGTATCTCCTATGGCTGTCATTTTCTGCATACCTTCCACCCCAATTGTTCCATAAATAACGGGGCCGGAATGTATCCCGATCCTTAATTTAAAAGCACTGTTGAATGATTGCTTTAAATAATGGTTAAACTCCCGGTTGATCACTTCCTGAATTTTAAGACTGGCTTTCACTGCCATTTCTGCATGATCGGGATTATCATCCAGTCCAAAAATGGCCAGAAAACCATCACCGAAATAATCTATGATATGTCCGGAAAACTCCTTGATAATCAATCCAATATAATAAAAATATCGGTTCAGAATATGAATCACATCATAGGAAGTTTGAGACTCAGCAAAGGAAGTGTAGTTTTCAATATCACAAAAAACGGCAGACACCATAATATCTTTTCCCAGTACCTGAGGTTGGGTATATTCACGACTATTGATCAGGGTATGGTCAGCTAAGGAAATATCAATTTCATCCATCAAAGGGCTTTTAACCGAAACATCACCTTTTACGAATGTTTGACAGGCCAGCCTCAGGGAAACTATAAATCCCAGTTTTAATGCTATAGCCGTTTCAGCTTCATTTCTGGCTTTGCAGTTTTCCAGTCCTTCCTGAACAAATACCCGGCAGGTGGAACATTTGGCTTTACCCCCACAAGCATGAGGATGATCTATTCCCGCTTCTAATATATTGTCGAGCAATGTTTTAGCTGGATCGGCCTTGATATTCAGGTTGCGATTTAAATAATGAATGTTCATGAAATTAAGTTATGATAGCCAAAACTTCCTATATAAATAATTAAACATGATCTAAAAAGTTTACCTGAAAAATATTCGATGACCTGATTATTCATCCTTCAGTATTTCTGTAGCATTGATCGATGCCGCTTTAATGGAATGATATCCTGCGATTATGAAAGAAACAAGTAAAACCACCAATCCACTGAACAAGTAAATAGAAATAGTAATGCTGGCATGGTAGATAAAGTTATGCAGCCAGGCAGTCATCAGCCAGTAACTGATGGGAACCGCCAATATAATTGCTAAAATTATCATCTTAATGAAAGAATGATTGAGCCAGACTATGATTTGTCCCATATTAGCTCCTAACACTTTTCTGATACCCATTTCCTTTAACCTTTTGGTGACATGGAATGAGACCATGGCAAACAGACCCATTCCTGCCAGAACCAGACTAATTACAGAAAAAACTTTAAAGAGGGTCAAAAAATTTTGCTCAGCCCGATATTGCTGATAAATAGTATCATCCAGGAATGCATAATCAAACAGTGTATCAGGAAAATGTTTTTGCCATAATGCTTGTAATCGTTCTATTATTTCCTGGGGATTACTGCTATTAAACCTGATGGATATTTGAGAAAAATTTTGGTGGATTAAAGCCATAGCTAAAGGTCCTATAGGGTGTTTGAGGGTGTTAAAATGGAAATTTTCCACCACACCTATGATTTTTCCAGATTGACCCATCATGGAAAAAGGTTTCCCGATGGCTGAAGATGCATCTTCCCAGCCAAAAATTTTTACTGCTTCCTGATTTACTACAAACCCCTGGATTGTGTCTGATGGATTATTTATCAGAAAGTTTCTGCCTGCCAAAAGCCTGATACCATATGTGGAGAAATACTGATGGTCTACCAGCAATCGGTAAATGGAGGAATTAATAGCTTTTCCTTCCTGGTTTTCAGTAAAGGCCAGAGAATTTCCTAAACCAGTGGTAATAGCTGAATTGGAACGGGTTATATCATCTACAACTGGATATGTAAGCATTTCCTGCCTGAAAACTTCAAAATGATCCATGATCTGCTGACTTCCATTTACTTTGAGGGTCACTATTTGATCTTTGTTAAACCCAAGATCACTGGAATGGATAAACTGAAGCTGACGATTTATAATCAGCACGCTACTTACTAAGATAACAGTTACTAAAAATTGAATGGTCGTCAATACCCGGCTGAAGATATCATTGGATTTAAATTTCCAATGCTTTTGGCTAAATCGGTTTTGAATCAACCGGCCCGCCGGAAAAATTCCGGATATCAGGCCTATAAAGATAACCACAGCTGCCAGAAGCAATAATACTTCTGATTGAAACCTGAAGTAATCCACCTCACCTGATATTTGGTTAAATACAGGCTTAAAGGGTTCTGTCAAAATCAGAGCCAATAAAAAAGCAAGAATGACCATAACCATTGACTCTATCAATTGCTGACCAATGATATGGATTTTCTGAGCACCCAATGCTTTTCTTACCATTACTTCCTTTAATCTGCTCAAGTATAGTGCGGTGGATAAATTGATATAGTTGATAGTGGCTAACAGCAAAATGATCAAACCTATACTGGCAAATATAATCAGGGAATAAATATTACCGGTAGGCCCGTTTTCATACCTTAACTTAGAATGCAGGTATATCTTCTTAATAGGTTGGAAAGCATATTGATAAAACATCTGATATTCCTGCATTTTTTCACCCAGGTAGTGATCTGCGAACTCAGGTAATTTAGCTTGCAAAGCCGGGGCCTGATCTTTAGAATATAGTAGGAGATAAGTATAAAATCCATTCCAGAACCATAGATCGGAATCCTGGTAAAACTTTTCGAAAGTGCTGAAAGAAATCAACATTTGATAGGTGAAATGACTGTTTTCCGGACAGTCTTCAATGACACCTGTTATAGTATATTCAGATCCGCTGCCATTTTCATTGTACAATGATAATTGCATGGTTTGACCCAGCGGATTTTGCTCTCCGAAATATTTTTGGGCTATTGATGCTGAAATTACCACCTGGTAGGGTTGATCCAATACCCGGTCAGGTTGACCTTGTAAAAGTTTAAAATTGAATACATCGAAAAAGGAAGTATCTGCCAGCAGAATGTTTTCTTCAACCCATTTATGATTGCCGAAATGTACAATAGCTTCATCATGACCAATTCGGGTTGCATCTATTACTTCCGGAAAAAATCTGACCAATTCTGGAGCCAGGGGAGGAGGGGTAACAGCCTGGCTGAATGTTTCAGAATCTGTGGTTACCTTCCCAACTATTCTGAATACCTGGTCTTTTTGAAAATGATCATAACTTAACTCATGCATCAGCCAAACTAAAATGAAATAGAATGTTGCCAGACTGAGGGCCAGACCAGTTACATTGATAAAAGTATAAATTTTGTTTTTTGTGATATATCTGACAGATAGTTTAATAAAGTTTTTAAGCATACTGAGTGGTTTTAAGTCTGACTTTCAAAACACTAATCTAGTGCCAGGATCGTAATAAACTGACTATCAATAATATAATAAAAAAAGCGTATCCATTCATTGTATGATAATTAAACAATAGAGGCGAAATTCGGACAACATAAAACAGCTGTTTTCTATTAAATTTCCTAAATTTAAAAAGGATCAAAACCTGCCACCAGAAAAAGCCCTAGAGGCATATTTTTTGGTTTAGGTTAAGTATTATGGTATAATCTAAAGGGAATAAATTTAAAAAGATGATTAAACGAAGAAATTTTTTAAAAGAGACCTCTTTCATGATTGGCTCTATGGGATTGAGTACCTTGCCAGGTCTGACTGCCAAACTAAATGAACCTCGGGATCCTGAACCTCCTTTCAAGGATGAAGAAGTTTTCTTATGGGAAGAAGGATCTTCCAATGAAGGCAGTAATCCCAAATACAGGCCAAAGATCAAAATTTATTATCCTTCCACAGTTTACCAGGATAAAAATAAAAAACAGGCAGCAGTACTGATTTGCCCGGGAGGAGGCTATCATATTCAGGCTTATCATGAAGGAGAGCCATTTGCCCGTTTGTTTGCCCTCCATGGCATAGTAGGGGTGGTGCTTACCTATCGGGTCAACCCGGACCGATGGCCTGGTTCCTATTCAGATGCTACCCGGGCAATGAGGATTTTAAGGAGCAATGCTGATAAATATGGTATTGATCCGGATAGAATTGGTATCATGGGCTTTTCAGCGGGAGGACATCTGGCTTCTACAGTAGCTACTCAGCCTGAGCTTTACAAAAACCCCGAAGATGATCTGGCTGAACAATTTTCGGCCCGTCCTAATCGGGCAATTTTAGGCTACCCGGTGATTTCATTTACTGATTTTGCCCATTCCGGATCAGCCAAATCATTGCTTACCGAAGATCCCGACCCAAAAATGCTGGATCAACTCTCGAACCACCGTCATGTTTCTGAAAATACCCCGCCTTCTTTCCTGGTCCATGCGGCTGATGACAAAGGCGTACCAGTTCAAAACAGCCTGATGTATGCCAATGCCTGCCTGGAGCGTAATATTCCGGTGGAATTACATGTTTATCCGGAAGGTGGGCATGGATTTGGTATGGCGCTGAACCATCCCCGCCTCAAAATATGGAGTGAAAACCTGATTAGCTGGCTGTCAGACTGGACTTATAAAATGACCTGAATTTTGCTATACAGGCATGATCTTTGGTGTGAATTGCAATGAATTGTATAATATAAAGAATCAACATAATGAAAGATAAATTTAAAACTGATCATAGCCGCAGGAAGTTTTTACAAAACTCTTCTGCCCTGGTAGGAGGTGTCATGTTAGCTGGTCTGCCTGCTTCATCCAGTGCTTTTGTGGCTGGTAAAGATGAAATTAAAATTGCATTAATTGGTTGCGGAGGTCGTGGTACCGGAGCTGCTTCTCAAGCCTTAAGTACTAAAGCCAATGTGAAACTGGTGGCCATGGCTGATGCATTCAGGGACAGGCTGGATGAAAGTTATACCAATCTTAAGAATATGGATGGGATACAAAAGCGGGTGGAAGTACCGGAAGATTACAAATTTGCTGGTTTTGAGGCCTATAAACAGGCGATAGATCAGGCTGATGTGGTCATATTAGCAACGCCACCTGCTTTCCGGCCGGCACATTTTGAATATGCCATATCCAGAGGCAAACATGTATTTATGGAAAAGCCGGTGGCTGTGGATGCCCCGGGAATCCGGAAGGTGCTGGAAGTGGCCCAACAAGCTAAAACTAAGCATTTAAATGTGGTGGTAGGCCTTCAAAGAAGATTTTCCAAAATCTATGGAGATGAAACAGTGAACCTATTGCATGAAGGGATCATCGGCAATATTGTAGCCGCTTCTGCATATTGGAATATTGGAGCTATTCGCATGCCGCAGCGAAAACCGGGGCAGACTGAGATGGAATACCAGATGCGTAACTGGTATCATTTTACCTGGTTGTCAGGTGATCATATTGAAGATACCCACATTCACAACCTGGATGTGGTCAACTGGGTGATGCAGGACTTTCCCGTAAAAGCCCAGGGAAATGGAGGCCGGGCAGTGGCTTATGGCGAAGATAAGGGACAATTATTTGACCATCATTCGGTTGAATTTGAATATGGTAATGGCGTTAGGCTTAATAGCCAGTGTCGTCAAATCAGTGGTACCTGGGTTAAACTGGGAGAGTATTTTGTAGGCACCAAAGGCGTGGCTGAAACTGACACGAAGCATGTAATCATCAGAGATCATGCCGGTAAAGAGTTGTTTCGGTATCGTGACCGTAATGACCCAAACCCGCAGCAACTGGAACATGATGTTTTGTTTAATGCCATTACAAGTGGAAAATATATTAATAATGCGGAAACCGGTGCAAAAAGCACCATGACCTCTATCTTGGGCAGAATGGCCTCTTATTCGGGTCAGGTAGTAACCTGGGATGAGGCTTTAAATTCAAATGTCAGCTTATATCCGCAAAGACTGGCCTGGGATGCGGCTACACCGGCCATGCCTGGTGAGGGTGGAAAATATCCTATTCCGGTACCAGGTCAAACCAGGGTATTGTAAAAGACAATTTATAATGATATGCAAAAGCCTGTGATCAGCTGATCCTCAGGCTTTTTTTTAATCAGTTTTGTCTGATTTTTATACACTTTTTAAATTATTCCCTTGGTCTTTTGTCTAAATCCGCCTATTTTTTTATTAAAATTAATATTTTCCATTAAAATGTCTAAAAAGAAAGGGAAAATCCTGATTGTTGATGATAATGAAGAGTTTTTGCTGGGAATGCGGATGTTTTTGAATCCTCATTTTGAGTTGGTGAAAACCGAAAAAAATCCCAACCAGATCATGCCCTGGCTTAACCGGGAATCATTTGATGTGATACTGCTGGATATGAATTTCTCAGCCGGCGTAAATAGTGGAAATGAGGGAATTTTCTGGATGAATCAGATCCTGAAAAAGGATCCCGATGCCGTGATTGTATTCATTACGGCTTATGGAGAAATAGAATTGGCAGTAAATGCCATTCAATCCGGAGCTACTGATTTCATAGAGAAAGCTCAGGATGAAGAGCAGATTCTGGCCACCATCATTAAAGGCTATCAGAAAAGGATTGCCCAACAAAAAATTCAAAATCTGCAAGCCAAACAGCTACATCTATCTCAAAGTATTCATCAGGATTTCCAAATGGTAAAGGGAACTTCTTCAACCATGCAAAAGATCCTGAAAACCATTGATAAAGTAGCTAAAACAGAAGCCAATATCCTGATTTTAGGAGAAAGTGGAACTGGTAAGGAGGTGATCGCCAGGGAAATTCATAACCGGTCGGATCGGTCTGACGATGTTTTTGTTACTGTGGATCTGGCTGCCATTTCGGAAAGCCTGTTTGAAAGTGAATTGTTTGGGTATGTCAAAGGAGCTTTCACAGATGCCAGAGAAGATAAAACCGGAAGGTTTGAAATCGCCTCCGGAGGCACTTTGTTTTTAGATGAGATTGGAAATTTACCCTTATCCATGCAGGCCAAGATCCTGACAGTTTTGCAAAACAGGCAGCTGATCAGGCTAGGCGCTACTACACCAGTATCTTTAGATCTCCGCATGATCTCTGCTACCAATATGCCCCTGGCCCAAATGCTCCCAAAAGGTGAATTTCGGGAAGATCTTTTGTATCGGATAAATACCATACAAATAGAACTACCTCCTTTAAGACAACGGAAAGAGGATATTCCTGTACTGGCTGATTATTTTCTGAGTAAATATCAGCAAAAATACAATAAACCAGAAATGAATATTCATCCGGAAGCCTTAACAAAACTAAAAGGTTATGACTGGCCCGGAAATATCAGGGAATTACAGCATACCCTGGAAAAAGCTGTAATTTTAAGCGAGTCCAGCCAATTGAAAGCGGATGATTTCAGGTTTCAGGCTGTTCATTCCCGCAAGTTAAACCAGCCAAATTCATATAACCTGGAAGATAATGAAAAAAGGCTGGTTCAGGAGGCAATGGATGCCTTTGCCGGGAATTTAACCGAAGTGGCCAGGCAACTGGGGATTACCCGGTCTACATTGTACAAAAAAATAGAAAAATATGATCTTAAGTAGGTTTAACCGGGGTGTTATGGCTCATGCCATCCTGCTGGGCTTGTGTACACTGGCTTTTTTCTGGTCGATTCAACAGCAATATATGCTTGTTACTTCCTACACCCTGGTATTTGTCTGGTTTGGAATTATTTTTAACCTGATCTGGTATGTCAAAAGAACTAACCGGGAACTGGCCCTTTTTTTAGAAGCTTTTCGGCACCGGGATTCTACCATCAAATTCCGGGACTTCAAAAAGGACCCTTCATTTAAAAAATTGCACCAGGAGTTCAATCAGATTATCCAGGACTTTTCCCAGGTACGATCAGAAACAGAAGCGGAACACCTTTTTTTTCAAAATACCATCAGGCATGTAGGTGTTGGTTTGCTGGCTTTTGATGCTGAGGGACAGGTAGAATTGTATAATGAAGCTTTGTTGAAGTTACTACACATCCGGCAACTGAAAAATATAAGGGAATTGGACAAAGTCAAGCCCGGGCTGGCTCAAACCATGTTCGGCTTGTTCAGTAACCAGCAGGAACTGGTAAAAATTATCATAAACAACGAGATCATCCAACTGGCCATGCGATCTACGGAATTTATCCTTCGGAAAAAAAAGATCAGGCTGATTTCTTTGCAAAATATTAAAGCTGAATTGGAAGCAGGAGAACTGGAAGCCTGGCAGAAACTGATTCGGGTGATTACCCATGAAATCATGAATTCAGTGGGGTCAATCAATATTCTTTCTTCCTCATTATTAAATCTGTGGGAACAACCGGAGGTATTAGAAGCACTGCAAAAGCAACAGGCGGAATTGATGCAGGATTCATTAGATGGATTGCGAGCCATAAAAAAGCGGGGAAGTGGATTAAGTCGCTTTGTGGAAACCTACCGAAGCTTGAACAGGATTCCGGAACCTCAGTTCTCTGAATTTAAGGTGAGTGCATTTTTACAACAGATCCAGACCTTGATGAAAAAGGAAGTGGAAGATCAGGGGATCAGGTTTTCCTATGCTTTGCATCCAGCTGACTTAAAGCTGGTGGCCGATGAAAAATTGCTGGAGCAGGTTTTTATTAACCTGATCAAAAATGCTATGGAAGCATTGTCCGGAGTGGATGACCCTGCTCTATTTATTCATGCTTTCCAGGAAAAGACTCAGGTTGTTTTTAAAGTAGAAGATAATGGTAAAGGAATACCCGAAGATCAAATTGAAAATATCTTTGTCCCTTTTTTTACAACCCGGGAAAACGGATCCGGTATAGGATTAAGTATTTCCCGGCAGATCGTGCGCTTACATAAAGGTCAAATCACCGTCCAGTCGAAAGTTGGAAAGGGTACCGTATTTTACCTTAAATTTTAACTTTTTATTCTTTTACAATGTCATTAGAAATTTGAATAGGTTCGCCCCAATATATTTTTGAATGAGGAAATGGGATTTCTATGCCTTTTTGATCAAACGCTTTTTTAAGCCGGCGACGATATTCTCGTCCAACCGTCCATTGTTGAATGGGTAAAGTCTTTAGCCTGGCTTTGATGATCACGGCACTGTTCCCGAAATTATCTACTCCAAACACTTCAATTGGTTCCAGGATCTTGTCTTTGTATTCTTCATCATTTTGCAGGTCATCTGCTACAGCTTTCATGGTTTCTACCACCACATCGGTATTTTCTTTATAAGCTATTCCTATATCAAATACCATAGCCGACCATTCTTTGGTCATGTTGGATAATGAATTGATCTTTCCGTTTTGGAAAACATGTACCACGCCCGATAAATCACGTAAACTGGTGGTTCGAAGGCCAATATTTTCAACCAGACCTCCGGTGCCATTGATGATAGCCACATCACCTACTCTTATATGATTTTCCAGTAAAATAAAAAACCCGGATACGATATCTCTGACCAATTCCTGGGCTCCGAATCCTATAGCCAATCCTAAAATACCCAGACTGGCCAGTAGTGGTCCTATATCAATATTTATTTCCTTCAGGGTGATCATAATCAATATGGCCCATATACCCACTTTTCCAGCCACTCTTACGATGTCTACCAGGGTATTCACCCTTTTTTCAGCTTCAGTTTTAGATTGATGTTGTTTGATGGCCCGGTTAAGTACAATTTCCCGCAGCTGTCTGATCACCATTGACCAGATCTTTAAGCCAATCAGGCCCAGAATGAGAATTAATATAAGTATAGGAATTGTATTGATCAACCAATTGTAGCTTTTATCAATTAATGTTTCCCACTTTACGGTATCTAAAATCTTCTCCATAGGACTGATTATATTTTCTAACAATCATTTTCAACAGCTGAAATTTACAAATGTTATATACATCTCAACAATTTCCGTAAATGGTTGTAGTAGCATGCTTTTCCACTTGGCAAGAGAGCAAAATAAGGAGAACATTTTTAAAATTATCATCATAATTTCCAATAACATACTTCTAAACTGACCGAAAATGGGCATCAAAGTTCATAGTCGAACAGGTTTTATGCCCAATAAATGCCCAGGCGTATCCCGGATGAAATTATTTAATTTGGCATGAATTTTAAATAGTTAATATTGCCATCTGCCTCCAATATACCAGGTGATGTGGCTTGTCATTTCCTCCAAAATAAAAGTTTTACTATGCTTCGTTACTATTTTATATCATCCTGGCGCAACCTGAAAAAGAATAGGTTGGTTTCAACTATTAACATTTTAGGATTAGCTATTGGTTTAATTACAGCCGTTCTGGCTGTAATCTATGCCCGTCATGAATTAAGCTTTGAACAAAATCATTTCAGGTCTGACGACATTCATATGGTTTTTACCTATGGTGATTTGGGAAGTATCAAAAAGATCCCTCAGTCATTCAGTCCTGTGGGACCTTACCTGGGCCAGAACTTTCCGGAAATAGAGAAAATCGCCCGTACCAGGAACATTTCCGGAGTGGTATTTCTGGATTCAATTCCAGTGGAGGAAAAGGACATTATTGTGGCTGAATCATCCCTGTATTCAATATTAACCATTAACTTCTTGCAGGGAAGAGCGCCATCAGGCCCACAATCCATGGCCTTATCTGAAAAGATGTCCCGAAGATATTTTGACAAAGAAGATCCGGTAGGTAAATATTTGACTATTAATATTTTTGGGCAGAAAATGGACATGAAGGTGACCGGTGTATTTGAAGATATGCCCTCCAACACTCATTTTAAATCCTCATGCATCATTCCTTTTACCATGGCTGATCATTTACAGTGGCCGGTGGATAAATATCAAAGTGCAGATTACAAGATATATAGTTTATTAAATGCCCAAACTGATGTAAAGGCCCTCAATCAGAAAATCCTGGAGCAGTTTGAGCTGCCAGTACAAATCGAGAACGTTAAAGTAGGTTTGGTCCCCATTAAAAGGATACATCTACACGAGACTATAGAAGAAAACAATCAGGCAAACCTGGTAATGCTTTTAGTGGGCGGGATTGTGGCATTATTGATATCCTGTTTTAATTATATCAACATTAATTCTATCCTGTTTTCCACCCGTATGAAGGAAGTGGGGATTAAAAAATCTTTTGGGGCTGGCAAGCTGGCTGTTTTTTCCCAGTTTATGGTTGACACCCTGCTTTCGGCCTTTATAGGTTTGGTAATGGCGCTGCTGATCCTTTATATGATACTGCCCTCCTTCAATTCCTTATTATCCAGTGATATTCAACTGAGTTTAGATCTTGAAACTACCCTGATTATTGTTGGTGTTCTTTTGGCAACTGTGATTTTAGCCGGATTCTATCCTGCCTTTGGTTCTTCCCATTTTAAACCTCTGGTATTAATGTCTTCCGGCAGTGGACACCACCGAATGGGCAAGAAAAGGCTCACCAATACCCTGATTACCTTACAGTTTCTGGTTGCCGTCATCCTGCTGCAATTCATTGTCATTATATTCAAGCAAGGCGAATACATGTTTAAAGAAGAAGTTTCCGGTTATAATGCAGATAATGTCATATGCCTGGATGGTCACAGTTGGGGTGATTTGAAAACAGTAAAAGCAGAACTGATGAATCATCCTGAAGTTGAACTGGTATCCTGGGGCAGTGGTTTACCAGGTGCTGATATGAGTATGACCAATACCTGGAAGGAAGAAGAAAACAAGGAAATGGCTTTGACCATAAGTGCAGAACAGGATTATTTAGATATTTTCAAGATCAATATGCTGGATGGCCGATTTTTTCAGAGCCAGTACCAAAGCGATAAATTTGAAAAGGTCGTGATCAATGAACTTACCGCATTTTCTTTGGGATATGACCAGCCAATCGGGAAAACCATGAAGCTGTATGGTAAGGATTACCAGATTGTGGGTCTGGTGGATAATTACCAGGCGGTGCCTCCTGTATTTCAGGATATGCCACTGATCATTACCCGGGCAAAAGATCAGGAGAAAAATCTGCTGATCAGAGTTGATCCTAAAAAGAGAGCAGTAGCTCATGCCAGGATCGGCGAAGTATTACGAATGGTTAATCCTGATAATCCGCTGGCTATCAGGTATTATGAAGATATAGTGATAGAGCAGGGGAAATCCTATGTGGCTACCTTTACTATTTTTGAGATCTTTGTGGTGATCATTATTTTTAATTCCATGATGGGATTGTTCGGACTTTCTTTCTTTGTGGCAGAAAGGAAGAATAAAGAAGTAGGGGTAAGAAAAGTATGTGGAGCCTCTATTCAGCATTTATTCTGGAACATTTCTAAAGGGTTTCTGGCCAAGCTATTATTGGCGATTATTATTGCTGCTCCAATAATTTACTTATTAGGTCAGCAGTACCTGGCCACTTTTCCCCGGCACATAAATATTGGTCCGGATATCTATTTGATCGGAGGGTTTCTTTCTTTAATGATGTTGTTGCTGGCCAGTGGGTGGAAGTTATATGAAGTAGTCTCTGCCAATCCAGCTAATATTTTGAGGTATGAATAGGAAAGTAGTCCCGGATGGATGGTTCTGGGGGCGGTCAAAGAATTATGTCATTCTCTAATTGTTTTTTCGGGATTATGGGTGATTAAGATTAATTAATTACATTGTTTGAATGAAAAATCAAATACATTAATCAGCGAATGTTCAGGTAAGTTTGTCATTTCGAGTAAATACGCTTGGCTTCACAAGTGAAAAAATAGGTTATGACGTTCAAAGAGTCATGGATCATCAGCCAATAGACGAAGGCAATAAAGCTTTAATGCCTAGTAGAGGGTATATTAAAGCGAACAAATTAAGGTGAAAGATGCAAGGATGTTGGATGTAATTAGCTCAAAGCTGGAAGCTCGAAGGAACCCTGACATAAGCGGGCGACTGCAACAGGGTTTGGGATGATTTTCTATGCTTCAGATTTCACATCAAAGTATGTTGAACAATGGTGCAGTAACAAAGCAGTTAGTAAAACCAGAACCTCGGAGAGGTTCGTTTATTTTAGAATAATAAAGAAATTTATTTAACGGCAACCTTGGAGAGGTTAATTTCGGCGACATCAATTTTAGAGGAAACTCCAAACAGGTTTCTGGTTGTGGGGGTGATTGTTGCTGGTTGCTGGAGGTTCAGCAAAGCTCCTTTACCGTCATTGTAACGTCAGCAAAAAATCTGTCGGAGGTAAGGTAGCTGGGCTTAGGGCCCTGGAGATTATACCTTGCTCTAAAATAAAAAAGGTGTTCCTGAATGAAACACCTTTTTTTTGCTCCCCCACCTGGACTCGAACCAGGGACCTACTGATTAACAGTCAGCCGCTCTAACCAACTGAGCTATGGAGGAATATTTTAATATTTTAAACTAACATCATCAGTAAAATATAATCTGATGAGCTATCGTCCCAAATGGGACTGCAATATTAGTATGCGCTGATTATATATGCAAAAAATCGCACCAATATTTTTTAAAAAATTTATGAAAAAATATCCCTGATCCAGCTAAAACCAACTAAAACTTCATTTCTTTAGCCATGTTTATTACCCTTAGAAAACCAGTTTACAAATATATTTCTTTATATTGATGTTCCTGTATAAAATCCATTCGAAGTTGAACCAGCGCGACCACTTCATCTGTGTTTTTTAAGCCATATTTTTGATGGAAGAAAGAGGAAATATCTTGTTGGTTCACCTCATTCATAATGTGCTCATAATCCCGCAATATTTGTTTGAAAATTCGTGATTTATCCTGATGCTTATGTTTAAACCTTTGAATTATTTCGATGGTTTCCTCAAACCTTTCCTGAGTAAGACATTTGTCCAGTTCTGATATCAATAAATGGCCGGAATTCCCGATAAAGATGGTTTCAAAGGGCTCATTATTAAGATACCTGTATTCTCTGTGTTTTAAAATTAGTTCAATATAGTCTATAAGTGAAAAAATCTCCAGTGTCATAAAAAATAAGTTTAAAAAATCATTGGTATTCACAGAGAAAACGGGCCTAATTGTATTATGTTTATGAGTTACTCAATTAGCAGGCAATCTTTGCATGAAATCCGTAAAAGTGAACCTATGAAGGATTATTTAGAAATAGATGGTTCTAAGATACCAGTGGACACAAATACTAAAATCAATCTGGAAGTAGCTAAATTGCCTTCCGGCACGCAGATTGACTTGCCAGTATATATATTTCGTAGTCCGCAACCAGGACCCACCATCCTGTTATCTGGTGGGTTGCATGGTGATGAGGTAAATGGAATAGAAATAGTTAGGAGAATGGTCCATAGCGGGACTTTTGATAATCTGTTGTGTGGCAGTGTAATTGCCTTACCCATTATCAATATATATGGTTTTATCAATTTTTCCCGGGATGTCCCTGATGGTAAAGATGTAAACCGCAGCTTTCCCGGATACATCGATGGTTCCCTGGCCAGTCATGTGGCATATATCATTTCTAATTCTATTCTTCCGGCTGTTGATTTTGGTATCGATTTTCATACCGGTGGTGCCAGTCGTACCAACTATCCTCAAATACGGTTTAATCAGGAAGATCCTCAATCTGGTAAGCTGGCCCAGATATTTGCAGCACCCTTTCAGGTAAATACCAACTACATAGATTTTTCGCTTCGTTGGCAAGCCCACAAAATGGACAAAACCATCATTGTTTTTGAAGGTGGAGAAAGCCTTAGATTGGATGAGTTGGCTGTAACTGAAGCTATAAATGGTGTAAAAAGGATGCTTTTTCACTATCAGATGATACCGGATAAACCAGATGAGACCGAAAGTATTGTCCTGAACAGGTATTCCTGGATCAGGGCACCAAAATCAGGGCTTTTCAGAGCATTACGTAAAAGTGGCCAAAAAATCAGGGCTAATGAAGCGGTGGGTATCATAAATAACCCTTCAGATCCGGAGGAAATTATAGTAGAATCCAAAGAGGATGGGTACTTGATTGGTCACAACAATATGCCGGTAGTGCATAGAGGAGATGCTTTATGCAATATTGGCATGATTTAATCCTTTTTTGCTAATTTATTTCGCCTAAAAAAATTTCCCACACTTGTAAATTCTCCTGTCCAAATTGCTTAGGCGTTTTTTTAAGGATCATCCTGGCAGTTTTATCCTGTTGATTCTCCCGAAAAGTGATCAGTCCCTGGTAGGTCAGGTCTGAGTGGGGAGTTAGTTTTTCCTTCACTTTGATTTCACTTATATCCAGCAGAGGTGTTTCAGAAGAATGTTCCAGGGTCGTCTTTAAAAAATGCTCCAGTGAGGATATGCCGCTAAAATTTACATCAATCCCGGGATGAAGGAATAAACTTGAGGCTTGCTGCATGGCGTTTAGTTTCAATTCCTGATCATACTGTGGGTGTGTCAGAATGGCCAGGTAATCATTGAAATCCTCTAACTTCTGTATAGCCCGTAGTTCAAATGCATCCAGGTTTTTGGAAGTCAGGTGATTAGAAATAAACTGACTTTCAATAGCGGCGGAGGTGATCTTCCTGGCCTGAACAGTATCTTCGGCCAAATAATTGTCTTCCTTGTTCATAGAAGCACAACTAACACCTATCCAGACGATCAAAATAAATGATTTATTAAAGTTTTTCATATGCTAAAGCTGTATAGCATTTATTTCAAAATGATGAATGAAATATATTCCTAAATTACTCCTGATTAGTATAATCAGCATTTGTGACCTGTTTAAATCGTAATTCAATAATTTGATCATTTTCATACCGGGTTTCCAGTACTTCGATATTTCTGAGACTATTGATCGGCATAGTCAGTTTGTCGATAAATTCCTTTTTGTTAAATATAGCCATACCCAAATTCTGATCATAAATTTGAAATATCCTGGCCTGATCACTGATCATTTCATCCAGATGCTTTCTTTTTTTATTCCAATCACTCAGGTTGGAATTAGAAAAAATATGGATCATCAAGGCATAATCATTGGTCTTTAAAGCGATCTCTTCCTGATGTTTCTTATAATTAAAAGATCGGGTGATCGTATCAGTGCGATAATAAGGCCCTTTTACCAGGAAACGAACAAATTCCTTGTTTTTAAAAACTTTTAGGCAACCTTCAGATGATAATTTTATCTGATAAGGAGATTCATTTTCAGATAATAGCATTATCGTCACCTCCTTATTGGTAACGGGCTGCTGAGTAAACATATTGTGAAAACAAAACTGATAGGTTTGAGGAGTTTTCCAGTATAGATTCATACCATAAATTATAAGGATAATCAGCAATCCCAATAATGAAATAAATACTCTTCTGTTCTCATACCAAAACAATGATTTTACTTTAAACGGAACATCATTTTTGGCCGCTTTGTATTCCTCCCAGTTGTTAAAACCTACGTATTGGCTGAGCAAGTTTAAAATGTCGATCCTGGGGAACTGGTCATTGTCGCGCTTAATATGATTATAAAACCATTTCTGACTGATCCTGCCATTGATCCTTTGCATCAGATCATCCTGAAAATACTTGATTTCAGTGACTTTCCACTGACTAATATCCGGGTTTATTTCAGGATAGCTATGCCTTAAGGTATCTGAAATATCCTTTTTTAGAAGTTTGAAATATTTAGGATCAGCATTATTCATCTGAGATTATAAATATACTAAAATAACCCATTTTGCCGGAAATGACAGGTTGTAATTTATTGTAAAATCTTTTACAAGCCTTTTGCAAAACCTTTTAGCAAGGAATTAAGCCGCATTGGCTAAATTAGGATTTATCATAAACTTTGATCTAAAAATGAACCGGCAGGTAAAAGTATTATAAATTAAATTACATGAATGAAAACAACAAAATTTTAAAATATGAAAGCGTGTATATTGATGTTGCAAAAGGTATGGGCTCGGCTGGCTTTATTTTTAATTCGCCTGTTGATATTTATCCTTTTAGCCCTTTTTTTATTCTGGCCTGATCTGAAGGGGAAGAATGTTAATAATGCATTCTTTGAATTGGCTGAAGATAGTATAAGCCTATATGAAATTGGACATTACCTGACTAAATAATCAAAAAAAGCCTCTGCAAGGATTGATGCAGAGGCTTTTGGCTATAATATTACAACTTGGAGTGACTGTTTCACTACATTTTCACATATTCGGCATCCTGCAGATACTGAATGCTTTTGTTTACACTTTCCAGGGGCTCATAATTATATCTTTCTACTTCAACGATATAATATTCCATTCCTGAATCATCCTGATTTTCAAATACAGTTTTAAAGTCCATTTTGCCGCTTTCTCCCAGCTCTTTTTCATCTTTTACATGCCATAATTTAAATCTTCCCGGATATTTGGCAAAATAATCCATCGCATTTTTTCCACCTTCATTGATCCAATAAAGATCGAGTTGAAAGGTAACTAATTCAGGATCAGTATTTTTCAGCATATAGTCATAGATTACTTCTCCTTCCAGTTCCTCGAATTCTTTGGCATGATTGTGATAGCCAAACTGAATGCCGGCTTCTTTGCATTTTTGTCCCACGGCATTGAAATAATCACAATATTGTTTCAAACCAGCCAAAGAGGAATAACCAACTTCTCCCATCCAGGGCTGAACAATATATTTCACACCAGCTGCTTTATGGGCGGCAATACTTTGATCCCACCAGGCCATTGTTTCATCCCAGGTTTCTTTATCCGGTACATCCTGGCCAGTATGTGAACTTACAAACTTCATTCCTGCCTCTTCCACAACTTTTTTAAATTCTACAGGTTCCATACCATAGAATTTTCCGTCAGAATAACCAGCCGTTTCCACAAATTTATAACCCATTTCACCTACTTTGGCCACAGTTCCGGCAGGGTCATTTTTCATGTCATCTCTTACAGAATAGAGTTGTATTCCGATGTTCTTTTCTTGCTGACAGGCACTAAAACCGATGATTAATACCATAGCCATCCAAAAATTTCTTGTCAAATACTTCATTTTCATCATTTTTATAATTGGGTTTGATTTTACGGTCCGAAATTATAATAATTTTCTAAATAAACGAACGGAAGCAGTAATTAATATAAGGTTAGATTAAGTTTAATTGGTTTATGCTGGAAAATAATATTGATAATGATTATAGATGGCACTGCCAAACAAAGCATGAGGAAAAGGGAAGGCGTAAAGCTATCCCTTTTACAAAGCGCCATGTAGAACAAAAAATTGCATCTTTAACCTGGGCTCTTGGCCCGATAACCCGTCACTGCGACCTGAAGGGTAGTGATGCGGGAAGACCTGAAGCAGTACCTTTGCTGAAAGCACAGCCAAAAGCCAGCATTTTCATCCATAAGCATGGTCCGTTTAATGCTCCCTCACTGTTAAAGCAACTCTTGATTTCTTCCTGGTTGAACGTTTTAAGTCCGCCAGTTGGTCATCACCAGTAAAGCATATCTTGAATTTTTATTCCTAATGACTGTCAAAATTTCATTGTCAATTCAAACAATCCAGCTAAAATTGCAGTATTTGGTTTTGGCATGATCATTGTAATGCATATGACGAATATGAAAAACTGAAATCAACGAGCTCCTGCGGGGGCCTATACATATAAATCACAATAAGGATCAGGGCCATTTGGAAAAATGGCCTTTTATTTTTTATCTATTCAAGCGACCAATTTATACAATCCTGCCCAATGGGAGATCCCGGAGGCGGCTCCAAAGGCTGAAGGCCTTTAAATTCGTCCGGATCGTCTTCAAATTGTTCGATCAGGTGCACTGCCCGGCCAAAATGAGCCTTTTGCTCGGTAGAAAGCCCGGTCTCAGCCCTCTTCTGTTTACAAAATGCTTTTAATTCTAACAATTGTTGCAAGCTAATGGCTTTCACTGACTCACTGGATTGATCCGAGCCGGTCAGGTTGATCAATTGATTCAGGGCTACCTGGGCCACTACCTGCTCTACCTGCCCCTGGTATTGTTGGGCCAGCGCTTTTTTCCAGGTAAATGCCATTATCCGGTCTAGTACCCAGGACAAACTGGGTTGTTGTGGATTCCGGCTATGGTATTCCAACAGTCTTTGGGCCCGGGCCGGGTGCAATAACAAGGATAAGGTATGGCCGGCGCTACTTTCTGCGGCAGCTAAGGGATCGAAAGTGACTGCAGTTCGGATCTTGACCAATTCACGGTCACGCGCATAACCCATCGGTCGGGGAGGGATCAGGCGTAAAACTTTTTCCGGCAATACCAAAGCTTCTCCATCCAGGGTGGCCAGCACAGATTCCAATGCTGCCTCCTGTAGATCTGGATCAATGTATTCGGTAATAACCTGGTCATCACCTTTATGGGCATACCGGTAATTTAACCCACCGATCAGCTTAACAGCCGCTTCGGTTTGATAACGGTGAAAAAAGTAAACTGGTACCAAAACTTCCTCCAGTTTTGACCATGGTTCTCCTTGTTTGATGGTGTTGGTGCCCATATTTTGTAATGCCGTTTCTCTGATCTTCATCACCCGGTCCAACTCCTCGGCCGCATTGGATCCATTGTCCCATAAGTGGGCATATGGGTGTGCACTCCCGGACGGTCGGGCATCCTGGTCTGACAAAAATGATAATCCCCCGGCCAGACTTTCCCGGATGATTGACTGTAAAGCCACATGTTCATCTGTACCCGGAGGAAAATCCTCATAGCCATACCTGATGGCCCATTGATCCCATTCCCCAATGCCGGTATCATAGGCCTGGGACAGGTCAATTTGCCCATCTTTTAACCTGACCATAGGGTGAGGATAATCCATCACTGAAGCCTGGTTTTCGCTGCTGGAGGCATAACTGTGGGCCAGCCCCAGGGTATGGCCTACCTCATGGGCTGATAGCTGTCTCAGCCTGGCCAGGGCCATTTCCTGCAAAGCCTGGTCACCTGATGATTCATTTTTATAAGGTGATAATAAGCCCCGGGCGATCAGAAAATCCTGTCTTACCCGTAAAGAACCCAGCAACACATGGCCCTTGATGATCTCTCCGGTGCGGGGATCTACTACTGAACTGCCATAAGACCAGCCCCGGGTGGAACGATGCACCCAGTTGATCATATTATACCGTACATCCATGGGATGTGCTCCTTCCGGCAGTATTTTTACCTGGAAAGCATTGGTATAACCGGCTGCTTCAAAAGCCTGATTCCACCACCCTGCACCTTCAAGCAATGCCGAACGAACAGGCTCCGGTGTTCCCGGGTCCAGGTAATAAACAATCGGTGCTATAGGTTCACTTTTTTTGGCAACAGGATCTTTTTTTTGCAGCCGGTGTCGCACTATGAAACGCTGGTCGATTTCCTGATTGATCGGCGCACTATAGTTTTTATAACTGATCCCAAAATATCCAGCCCTGGAATCAAAGGGCCGGGGCTGAAACTGATCATCTGGTAAGGCCACCAGGGAATGATGCATTCGAACAGAAATATGGGTCGGGGTAGGGGCTACACTGCTGATGTATGCTCCTTCCGGTTTTCCGGTAAATGTGAGAAGCGTCTCAAACTCTGAATTCCTGGGAAAATTCATAGTGCCTTCCAGGTAGATGGTGCTCATAGCAGGGGCAAGCTGATAGTTGCCCTGACCGGTCTGCTTAAGCTTTTCTGCCACCTGGTGGGCATCCTGCAGCAGGAAATCGGTGGCATCCACCAGGATCTTTCCATCTTTTTCTGCTGCTACCTTGAAACCAAATAATACCGATTGAGCAAAGGCCTGTTCCACTGCTTTTTGTTCAGCCAGGTTATTTGTGATCGCCCTGTATTTGTAATTAGGTTGTATTGCCAGGATCTTGGGGCCTCGTCGCACAAACTTTATGATTCTGGAATCACCCAGCTGGTTCCGGTCCAGGCCGATATCATTGGAGCCAATTCCGGCCGTTAAGGAATTGATATATAATACTTCCTGGTCCAGCTTTTCGATCAGCAGCCAGATCTTGTCTGTTTCTGCATCATAATAGAAGTCAAAAAAACCAGGATAATGCTTCAGATCCCGGATTTTTTCTTCCAGGGGGAGGCGTTGGTTTTGGTCCTGAGCCTGAGCTTTTAGCCCATTCATTATAAGTATGACAGCTAGCATACACCAGTGGATGATCAACCTCATAAGTAAATCTGTTAATGTTTAAAATAAAAACTTGCCTTTTCTTCAAAATTATCAAATAAAAATTGAAATTTAATTAATTCTTCCCCTGCATGAGTATAATGTCGCAGAAAATTAATCTTTTACCCGGGTATTTCGTTATTAAACTGATGTACCAACAGGTAATTTATGGAATTTGGCATTACAACCTTTGTGGAGAATACACCAGACCCTGCTACTGGTAAACTTTTGCCCCCCGATCAGCGTCTCAGCAACCTTTTGCAGGAAGTAGAACTGGCTGATCAACTGGGACTGGACGTGTTTGGCATAGGAGAGCACCATCGTTCAGATTTTGTAGTATCTTCTCCGGCGGTTGTCCTGGCTGCTGCTGCAGTAAAAACCCGGCAAATTAAACTTACCAGTGCAGTATCGGTGCTAAGTTCGGATGATCCGGTTCGGGTTTTCCAGGATTTTGCCCAGTTGGATCTGCTTTCCCGGGGCAGGGCTGAAATTATGGCCGGAAGAGGATCTTTTACTGAATCATTTCCCTTGTTTGGACAGGATCTGAACGATTATAATGAACTGTTTGCCGAAAAACTGGATTTGTTGCTGGAATTGAACAAGCAGGAGAAAATTACCTGGCATGGAAAACATCGGCCTTCTATCCAAAACAGAGGGGTATATCCCCGGCCTTACCAGGAAAAAATACCTATTTGGGTAGCAGTAGGAGGTACTCCGGCTTCAGCTGTTCGGGCTGCGAATTTTGGTTTACCCATGACCCTGGCCATTATAGGAGGCATGCCGGACCGTTTTCAGCCATTTACCCAATTATACCGGGAAAGCTATATAAAAGCCGGTCATGCCCCGAAGCAGATGCAACTGGCCATCAATTCACATGGTTATATTTCTGATGATTCTCAAACAGCTGCAGATGAATTTTATGGCCCCTATGTCTACATGATGAATAAAATAGGTCGGGAAAGAGGCTGGTCAGGCATGGGCCGTGACCATTATGACCTGATGCGGTCTCCCCAGGGTTCATTATTGGTAGGTAGCCCCCAGCAAGTGGCAGATAAGATATTGTATGAATATGAACTGTTCGGCAATACCCGGTTTTTGTTGCACATCAGCGTGGGTACCTTACCGCATCAGCAGGTGCTGAAAGCTATTGAATTACTAGGCACCAAAGTGGCTCCGGCCGTGAAAAAAGCCATTAAGCAGGTGGCGGGATAGTGTTCCTCTGTGTTTAAATCAAAACACCTTCCAGTTTCCCCCTACGAGCTACTAAATTATCAGCAACCAGAATTAAGCAACCAGTCTCCGCCTATTGCCAATTCCTTCCTGCTTCGAACTTCCACCTCCCAATCCTCAGGAAGCCCTAAATGATTTATAATAAAAATGTAACTCCACCAGTTCAATAGCCATCACTATTGCCTTATTAATAGGTAATAGTTTACTGCCCAGGTTGAAATCTATATTGGCTAAGCGTTGGTAGTAATCACTGTAAACCGGTATCTTCTTACCCTCACTGATATCCTGAGCCGCCTGCTGATATAATCCAGCCAGATTTTCTTTGATTTTTCTGCAGGTAGAAAGGTTTATCTGCCCGTTTTTATCCCGGTATCCGGAAAAACCAAACATGCGGCAAATTAACCCCCTGTATTTGTACTGGGAACAAAAACCGGCTTTATCATCAATAGTCACCGGGGTAAAAAAGGGGCAAATTGTATCTTCTGGCTGTTGGTCAAGCTTTTCCAGCAAAGCAGTGGTCTGACCCGTTTTATAAAAATGCAAAGCCAAAGGTAAAAACTCCAGCACAGTGGTCTCAACATCAGGTTTAGTGCAACAGGCTCCGCAACCTGCTACACAATTTAATCCTGTTGATGCTTTCAAGTCATCAATCTCCTGCTGCAGGCTGCTGAATATCTTTTCAACCTGCCTGACCCTGGTATGTATGTTCATTGAATAATGATCCTGCAAAAATATCTTAATTTTTCATGAGGCCGGCATATTAATAACGGCAACGTAAGAAAAATGACATTTCTACCTGTTCTCTTCCTAATAAATATTATTTTATTTATAAAATATATTAATAAAATACTGAATTTTATCTATTGACCCCCAAAAATTATTTGTTTAAATTTGATTTATATCCGCATTCATCATGTAATAAAAGTGTCATTAATGTCTTCATTTTGGTCTAATCATTTTTTATTTTGTAAATCTCTTGTTTTGAACACTTTTATTCATTCAAAATTAAATGTATCTGCATTTTGTTTGCGGAGGATTTTTGTTTAAACCTGATGGAATTTTTTTACACAGCATAATTAGAATGGCAATTTGTTTACAAAAAAAGAGCAAACCAAGTAATTTATCATAGATCTCTTAATATAGGCTGTCTTTAAGTTGGAAATATTTTATTTTTTAGGAATAATATATTGGGAAATAATAATATATTTTTACTGTAATGGTGTTGCTACATTTAATTTTTTTTCTTTTAAATTAACCTAAATACTCATAAATAAGTATTGACTTTTAGTTTTTCACCTGTTAAATTGTGGGCAAAAGATAGAGTATGGGATAAGCACATTATAAAATAATTTATGTCTTATGGCTATTTTTTCAACTTTATGATATAGAGTGATTTTTTAGGGTATGGCTAATTTATAACTTTTAAAAAGTGTTTCAATTAATACAAAATTGTAACAAATGTGCTTCGTGTGTCTGTTTCAAATATTTCTCTGATCAATTGAATTTTAATTTTTAACAACCACCCTGTTAATTTCTGCCTGTCCTGAATAAAGTCAGTAATAAAATAAATCACCATTGTTTGGCACAAAACCTGTTCATTTTCACCTTATTATTTGAAAATCAACAAATTGGCTTTTGTGGATAAAATCCGGTACAGGCAAATATTTGGTGGTTAAATTTGCTTTTCAGTTTGATTTATTACTTGCCTTACAGGAGTTTAGCCCCAAAAAACCACCTTACAGAGGCGGCAGGTATTTGAAAAAGTGGACAAAGTTTGGATACCTTACATAGGTAGAAACCTGTGCTTTAATGAATAAAAAATTCTGATTTTTACCCTTTACTTAGTGGCATGAAAAATAAATAGCCATTTAATTCAATGAAATGGCCAAAAAACAATAGAAAATTAATTTTTTACAATAATCATTGGAATTTCAAATCGAATTTATTTAATTAGCATCCAAAATAACAAGACTTAATAAAGTGAAAAGCAAATTGTTAGATAAAAAATTATTAAAAATTTGTTTGTTTGTATTAATTTTTTTTGTTTATATTAACTTCAACATCGAGTACATTTTAATCACTTAATATATAATAATTATTTAAATGATATGAAAACAGCTTTTAAATTTTGTAAAATGTGTAAACGGATGCTAACGACCCGCCGGATTTTGGCCACCGGGTTTTTAGTAGCCTACTTCGCGGCTGTGCCACTATTGGCCCAGGACGACGACAGCGGGGGTGGAAGTGGTTCCGGATTCCCCCTGAAATACGGACCCAAGGTGGGCGGCACCTTCAACCAGTTTCAGCAGCCGGGCGCTATGCTGGGGGTGGCTATTGGTGGATTTGCCAATTACGAACTGCTGGATTTTATGGCAGTGCAACTGGAATTGATGTATATGCAGCAGGGAGGAGGTAGAGAAGCTTACCTGCGTGATTATACTGCTATCGGAGGCCCGGTTAACAGTGTGGTTTTTTTAAACCGCTATGTGAAGTTCCATAATATTGAAGTGCCGTTGATGTTCAAATTCACCTTACCGGATCATAAGGAAGGGGAATTGGTGCCCAATTTATTGGTAGGCGTTTCCTATGGATTTGCCCTGGCAGCTTTTGAGCATCATGATAAGTTGTATTACTTTGGTGAAGATGCCGTGGTAGATGAAGCCATGCGCAGCAATGAACTGGAAAATGTAGGTTCCAATTATGAACAGCACCAGTTTGGCTTTAATGTAGGCTTCAGCCTGGATGTCAAATTAAATGATGGCAAAGTATTCACACCTGAAATTCGTTACCGGGGTGGATTGAATGATGTAAACCTGATCAATAACGGTATTCCGGCCAATATCAATGACGTAACTGATATTACAGCTGAAGGTATTGCCGGAGATCTGTATCCATCTTCTGTGGCCTTGTTCTTTAGTTTGACTTTTTAAAATGTACTCACTTAATAAATAATAATAAAACAAATTAGTAACTAAATTTTAAATTTTAAGATCACTATGAAACTAAAACACTTTAAATTATTTGTACTGATGGCTGTAGTGGCCATATTCGGTGTCACCTCCTGCCAGGATGAATTCAGTGAGGAGGATTTCCTGCAATTGCAGGCAGATTTAGCTGAGCAGAAAGCTTCTGCTGATCATACAAGAGATTTGGCTGAAATTGCTGCTTTGCACCAAAATGCTTTGGCTTTACAAGACGATCAACAAGCCCATACTGAGGCCATGCAATTACTCGCTCAGGAAATAGACCAAGCTATGCAAATTTGGATGGCTACTGAGTTTGATTCAATTCAGGATGCAGAAGCATTGGATGAGTTAAGAAGAAATCGATTGATTTTTTCTTACACTGTAAATGTATATGAAGGTGGCTCACCTGTTGAAGGTGTTGCTGTTTCTATTAATAATCAAGTACAGGAAACCACAGCTGGACGTACTGTTGCCGATACAACTGATGCCAGTGGATCTGTCACTTTCAATAATGTAGCCGTTGGTACTGCTACCGTAAGATTAAGTAAGGATGGTTATATTCCTGCATCATATCAGGTTGATTTTTACTTAAGTGGTGCAACTGGAGACGATGCTGCTAATGAATTCAGAACTGAATATTCTGATGTACCTTTGTTTGCCTTATCTTCTGAAGGAAGTTCTACCGGTACTATCAGAGGTAGAGTAACGGTAGAAACCAATCTGACCAATGAAACACCTGAAGTTCCTGAAGGAATCATGATCAGAGCAGATTTCAGTGATTTATCTACTTCCGGTATGGTTCAGGAAAGTGATGATATAGATGTTTACAATTATGTATTGCAAAGCAGTACCAATATAGGTCAGGCTGAAGTAGGAGAAGATGGTTTATTTGAAATGGTGGTTCCTGCCAGCACTGCAGGTCAAAGAATCAATTTGGTTATTCCTACATTTACTGAAGACCAGGTACTTGCCATTACAGAAAAAGAAGGTGAAATGGTAGAGGCACAATATGATACTATTCCTGTTCTTTTTGGACCATCAGTAGATGAAAGTGATATACCTGAGGTAAGTGGAGCCAAAGCTGTTTTCCCTGAGCCTACAGCTACGGGTGGAACAGGATTAGCATTTAATGTAGCAAAATTAGCCGCTGGCTTAGGTATGTGGACTGATACCAATCCGCTTGGTGAAAATGATTATAATGGTGGAACTGCTGAAGTTGGTTATGATTATCAACTGTTAACCAGAGGTGCGGATTATGAAACTTCTCCAACTATAACTCTTGCTGGGGGCGAAGGTACCGGTGCAGAAATATTAGCTTCTTTGGAAGGATATTTCTCTTCTTTGACGCTTACCGATGCTGGTGAAGGCTATACTGCTTCTTCCAACGGATGGGCTTATATTTATTTCGATGGTATTAATGATGATGGAGATACTATCCAAAATTACGTAAATCAGGTTCAAATAACCACAGATGCAGATGGAAAAGTAGAAGCATTTGGATTAGCAGATTTATGGAGTTCAGAAGGTGATCCTAATAATACAAATCCAATCTTAACTCATGATTATGGTGATGAAGGGTATAGAGTTATTAAGTGGTACGTAGAAGTAGATGGTCCAGGTGCTCCAACAACTGACGCTACTGCTTCTGTAGATGTAGATATGAAAATCGATGCTATCAAAATGTACAAAGGTGGTTCAGGTTATACTTCTGCTCCGACAGTCACATTCTCTGGTGGTGGTGCTTCTGAACAAGCTACTTTTGAATTTTCTGATTTTGAGACTCATTGGGTAGTTTCTTTAGACAACACAAACTCAGAAGGTTATACCATGCTGCCTGCTGATATTTATTATGAATATTTCCCTGAAGATGGTGATCCAGATACCGATGATGATATTTATCCGGTTGAAGCTGGTGAAGTTCAAAGTTCTGAAAATATTGAAGAGTTATTAGAAGTTGAAGGTGATTCTATCGCATGGAAAATACCTGCTAAAACTTATGTAACTCAGACCAAGTCTACTGAGGCACCTAATTTTATTGTAGTTGATCAGACATCTTTCCCTGCAATGATGGGTGTTGAAGTCACTGATGGTAAAGTTACAGATTTGTTCAGGTATAACAATAACGATACCAATAGTGATGGTTATTATGATGCATACGGCAATGGTTATGGTAGCCCATTCTCAGTTCAGATTATGCCTGCATTCAATGGTGCTCCTGGTTCTGGCGCTAAAATCAAGTTATTATTTGGCGATGTATTTGATTCAGGAGAATATCAGTGGGATGGTGACTATGAAATCCTGAATCCAGGAAGTGGTTACCTTGAAAACCTGAATGTTGCTTCTAAAGAAAACTTTAATACGTCATCGATTAGTTCTTCCGGAGCTGGTGAGTATTATGTAGAAGTTTCTCCAGGTGAAACTATCACCGTAGAGATAAACTATGGTACTGGTGAGCAACTGGTAGAAGTTGATGGCGAGTAATCGTAGTAGAATATAGATTTAATAAAAAGCCTGGCCTTTGGGTCGGGCTTTTTTTATGGTGAGCCAGGCATGGGCGATAGCTATAGGGTGCAAGTCCCGAACACACTTGGCAGTAGGAAGTGTTAGCCAAAGACAAGGGTGTCCATCGCGAGGTGGAATCTGAAGGAAGTCGGAGGCAAAATGAGGTCTCATGGACCTGCCTGCAGCAGGCAGGCGTGTTGAAATGGAGAAAGAAGCACGGAGTAAAGCCGGCCACCCAGATTACCAACCACTGTCCCTCCTACCCGTCATTCCGACGAAAAGGGCCGGCCAGTGGAAAAGCTGAGGAGGAATCCGTTTGTTGGGGGCAGAGCAGCTAGTTCAGGCAGCTAAAGGAGGCCAGTAGTGGTGATGGATCATGAATGACCGTCGACCGCCGATTGCCGTTTGGCTGACAGAGGACGGAAGACAGTTGACGGCCGACAGCAGATTTCCGAGCCCAGATGTCGGCATTGAGTCATAGTATGACTTCTAATAGATGAATAATGATTAATGAATGACCTCTAATGGCCGATCTACGAAATTCTTTGGATGACTTTCTGTTTTTTGAACTTTACTAAAAATACCTTCCAACCACTTCCGCCAATTCTCCTGGCTCTAATTGTCGGTTGATGAAAATCCGTTGGTTTTGTTGATAATTGATGATTAAAGTTGCAGGCATGGAGCCCCAGTAATCAGCATCCACCTGACCAATCCAATTATTGTAATTGGGTGCATCCAACCAGTAAGCATATTTTTCCATTCCATGCTTTTGAATAAATGGCACTACCCGGCTTCCCAAATGCTCTTTTGGATCAAGGCTGATCAACACCATTTTGAGTTTTTTATTTTCATATTGATCAGCCAAATCAATTAACTCGGGCATCTCGATAATACAGGGTTTGCAGGTGGTGGCCCAGAAATTGATCACATAGGTGGTGTCAGAATGATTGTTCAATACCGCTAAAAGCTGGTCTTGGCTCATCCTGATCAGTCTTTCCGGTGCTTTGGAGGTACAACTCATCACTACCAAGACCAGGATGAAAACCCCCAACCATTTATTCAGCATTCGGATTACCAAAGTAAATGGATTTAACTTTAGTCTTTTTTCCATTCCGGTTGTCTGCTACCTCCGTTTTCATTGATCACCTGGCTCAATTTTTGGTCCAATTGCTGAACCAGGGGCCAGATTTCCGGGTCCTGCCGATATACATGCTGCAAAAAGGTGCCATAATCATGGCCATACCTGATATGACCTAATAAATTGTGTTTTTGATGGGGGTCTTTTTCCAGGTCATATAATTCATAAATATCCCAAACCCCTTCATAGGTCATATAGCTGTACTTTTCCGTACGTAATCCTAAGATGGTGGGAGTCTGTACCGCATTGGGATCAATAAAATATTCATATAGAAATGCTTTCCGCCAGTTTAGCGGCTGCTCTTTAATAATCCGGGCAAAGGAAAGACCATGCATGGAGGCTGGAATGGTAGCGCCAGCCAACTCAAGAATGGTGGGGCCAATATCGATGTTTAATATCATTTCTTCCCGATGCTCCGGTTGTTCAATCACTGCCGGCCAATGAACAAAAGCCGGAACCCGGATTGATTCCTCATACATGACCCGCTTATCGATCAGTCCATGTTCTCCCATTAAGTAACCATTGTCACTGTAATAAAAGATCACCGTATTGTCCAGCTGACCCAATTCCTGCAAAGTTTGGGTAATTTCTCCAACACTTTCATCCACAGCCAGCATGGCTTCACTGTACAACTGAAAAAACCGGTTAAAGCTGCCATAATTCTGTATGCTATAGTCACGCTCTGCCCCATGCCAGCTTGTTCTTTGCCGCCGCATCCATAAGGGTTTATCTACGTAGTTTTCTTCGGTGTCGGCATAGGTTTCCGGTAAGGGAATGCTCAGCTCGGCATATTTTCCCTGATGCCTGGGGGCCGGTACAAATGATTCATGAATGGCTTTATGCGACAGATATAAAAAATAAGGTGTAGTTTGCTGACTGGCTTTCCTGATAAACTGATTGGCATATTCCGTTAAAATATCGGTGGTGTAACCTTTTCTTGCTACCTGTTTTCCATCGATATTCAAAGTAGGATCAAAATAAGGCCCCTGACCCTTGAAAGAAACCCAATGATCAAAACCTGGTCGGGGCATGTCATTATTTCCTCCCATATGCCATTTTCCCACAAAAGCAGTTTGATAGCCTTGATCCTGCAGTTTTTTGGGGAAAGCAGGAATATTTGCGGGAAGGGGGGTATCGTTATCCATGACCTGGTGGGCATGGGCATACTGGCCGGTAATGATCGAAGCCCGGCTGGGAGAGCATAAGGAGGTGGTGACAAAGGCATTGTCAAAATACAAACTATTTTGAGCCAGTTGATCAATATGAGGGGTTTCAATCCAGGGATGATCCAGATAACTTAAGAAATCATACCGCTGATCGTCGATCAGGATGAATATTATATTGGGGCTATCCTGCTGTGCTTTCAGACCAATACTTGCCAGGGACAAAAGTAACAATAACCACAACTTTATTGATCTCATTTTTGCATTTTAAGTTTTATAAATGATGGTTTCTAGCTATGTTTTATTATTCTACCGGAAAACCATAAACTTCAATCCAATCCAGGCGGGAACAAGCGGCCGAATTGCCCCCAGTCATCAGGTCTGTCCAGCCGATTTCAGCTACCCGTGAAAGGTCAGGCTCTGGCACGATGCTTCCTTCCGTCACTTCATCAATATTCAATCTATGCCAATTGATATCGGCCAGGTTGAATTCCCTTATTCGCCAGTCACTGGAAGGGCCATCCGATTGATCACTGACCAGCCAGGTGCCATCTTCAAGTTTTAAGATGATCCGGAGATGCCTTAAACCTGCCTGTTTACTGCGCCATTTTACTTTGGCGTAGTTACTAAGATCCACCAACTGATCCGTATCCTTTAAGGTGATGGCCCAGTTGCCCCGGCAGCGTCCCGACCAAATATAATAGGGGTCATCTACCGGTTGCTCATGATGGCTTTTTTTCAGGCTATCCCCTCCCGGACCATACAAAGTCATGAGCAGGTCCGGGTTGTTTACATGTTCCTGAGTTACTGGCAATTGAGCCGGTATTTCTTTCCAATCTTCCCGGAAAAACAAAGGAGGCCGGTATTGGGCTAATAACTCATTGCACCCCATGAATAGCAATAAAAGGATATAATAAAATTTCATAATCGGTTCATATTAAGCATTTTCTTTCAGGGAAAACAAGGTTTTATTAAATCACTTCAAACAAATATTTGCCAGATCCGATTTCAAATTCAATGGCATTGTCATTTTCTCCGATGAAGCGAATGCCTTTTTTGGCACCCTTTAATTGACCTTCCTGAAAAAGGATATCTTCCACTTCCTTGATTGTGGGCTGGTCTTTACCCAGTTTAGGAATCAACAACCGGGCCTGGGTATTTGCCGGAACAGTGACATCTAATTGTAATCCAGACTCCGTTTTGTTCCAGTTACTTTCAATTTCACCATATTCGCTGCCCACTTTGGCTTTTACCCATTCCAGGTCTCCTACCGGTTGGGGCGCTACAATAAATTTTTTGTAGCCTCCATTTTCAAATTCGGGTCTGATCCCGGCCAGGTAGCCATAGTACCATTCCCCCACAGAACCGTAAGCAAAATGATTCCTGGAGTTCATGCCCTCAGGACGTTCTGTATCACTGTTCCATAATTCCCACATAGTGGTGGCGCCTTTTTCTACCATATAGCCCCATGATGGATAAGTGGTTTGGGTGGCTACCTGGTAGGCCAATTCATGATAACCATTTTCTGAGAGTATGGGCAATAAATATTTGGTGCCCAGAAAGCCAGTAGTCAGGTGGTTGTCATGTTCCTGCACATCTTCTACAATTTTTTGAAAAATATCATCCCTCAATTCTTCTGGTACTATGCCAAAAGCTAAAGGCAACAGATTGGCGGTTTGAGTTTGTCCCACATATTCGCCCTGCTCAGGCAGGTAATACTTAGCATGATAAGCCTGGGCAATTTGCGGAGCCAGCTCTTCATAATAGCGGGCATCCTCTACTTTATTTAGTATCCGGGCAATCTGACCCATCAATTTGGTGGAATAATAATAATAAGCTGCTCCAATCGGCTTGGAAGGAGTTTTTTCCACGGCTACCCAATCACCATAACCTCCAAATTCATCATCGCCCCATTCATAGATATGGTTTTCACTGTTCTCTTTCATATAGTTGACCCAGGCTTTCATTCCCTCGTAACTATCAGCCAGGATCTGCTTGTCACCATAATATCGGTAGGTTTCCCAGGGAACCACCACCACGGCATCACCCCAGCCTGGCTTGGAAGGGCCACCCACTACAATAGGAGGATTAACATCATAAACCCAACCTTCCGGCTCCTGACCGTCTAAAATATCTCTTTGCCATTTATTCCAGAAACTGCCCAGGTGCATGTTGTAGTTGGCGGTGGCGGCAAAGATCTGGGCATCACCCATCCATCCCAAACGTTCATCCCGCTGAGGACAATCTGTGGGAACACTCATCAGGTTGCCACGCATGCCCCACATTATATTTTTCTGAATCTGGTTCAGCAATTGGTTGGAAGACTGAAAGCTGCCGTTGATAGGAGCATTGGTATGAAACACCAATCCGGTTAATGTATTTTCATCTGGTTCCTGGTTTAAGCCTTCCACTTGTACATATCTGAACCCATGATAAGTAAACTGAGGTTGCCAGGATTCAGCCGGCCCACCTTTACATATGTATTTGTCAGTAGCCCTGGCTGACCTAAGGTTTTCCTGGGCTACAGTTCCATCAGCATGTAACAACTCAGCATACTTCAGGGTGACTTCCTGTCCTTTTTCTCCTTTTAGATTAAGACGGGTAATGCCTACCATATTTTGTCCCATATCAAAAACATAGATTCCAGGTTTTACTTCAGTAATATTGACAGGTTTTATTTGTTCCGTAATTTGCATGGTCTGGGTTTGCTGGGCCACCAGTTTAACCTGATTTTCGGGGGTAATAAGATCTGCGTTTTGCCAACTGGCATCGGCAAATGCGGGTTTATGCCAGCCATCCTGTTCCAGGTTAGCATCATAATGTTCACCATGGTATAAAGTGTTTTCCAGGATAGGTGACTCATGCATTTTCCAGCTTTCATCAGTTACCAGTACAGTTTTTGTTCCATCTTCAAACTCTAAATGCATCTGCATTAAAAATTGTAATGGTCCATCGGCATAACTGGTTCCCCCTTGCCAGCCTAATCCACTGCTCCACCATACATTGCCCAACAATGCCCCCATTGCATTGATTCCTGTTTTAACCTGATCGGTGACATCATAGGTCTGATATTGCAATTTTTCCGGATAATGGGTCCATCCCGGTGTGAGTAGATCCTTGCCCACTCTTTGGCCGTTGATATACATGACATATCCACCCAGGCCAGTAACATAGATACGGGCAGATGCAACGTCTTTGTCTACTGAAAATTCTTTCCGCAGGGCGATGGAACGGGGAGGTTTTTGCTTTTGATTTAAGCCAATCCATTGAGCCTGCCACTGAGAGGAATCCAGCAGAGCGGTCTCAAACCAGGAAACAGGGCTCCAGGGAGAAGCATTATCATCCATGTTCCAGGTTCTGACTTTCCAATAATAACGGGTACCAGATTGTAGGGGAGATCCATTATAAGTAACCTGAACAGACTGGTTTGAATTTATTTTGCCACTGTTCCAGACATCTGTATCCTCTTCATTGTTCAATTTTTCCGGCGAGGTGGCAACCATCAGATGATATGATCCTTGAAGGGCTCCCCGGGAATGGTTGATGATCTGCCAGGAAAAAACAGGTTTCTGGTCAATTCCCAAAGGATTTTCCATATAATTGGTTTTTAAATTGGCAGGAGGAGCAAGTAATTCATTCTGTTCAGTACAACTAATCATTGTCCAGATGGCAAAGAAAACCAGCCATAAAGTCAAAGAATGCTTTTGGTTTTTCATTTTTGGTATCATGTTAATAATTTTACGGCTTAAGATAATGAATTTTGAATTATTTTTTGATCAAGTTATTCAAGAATTTAAAGAAACTCTTAATCTTATATTGTGTTATAGTTCAGAATATCCTTATTTCCTGACTATTTTTTAACCTGGAAAATGTGAGATACTAATGATGTTGTTTAAAAAATTGCACTGGTTGTATTTGCTTTCTGCAACTGTAAAGCGATCGGGACAGCCAGTAAAAATTGACCGAGTTTCTTATCTCGATGTATGAAAATTGGATATAAAACAAGCTTGATCCGGTCTGAATGCCCTGAAGGGTATTTTTCATTTGTTGTTTTTTCCTTAAAATTATAGCTTGCTATGATGTTATTGGAAAACTCTAAGTGTTTCTTTTGAATAGTATAAAGAGTATTTACTTTCTGCATCATAAAAGACATTCCACATTCCTCTATCTTTTGTCCTTCCGGACAGGACCTGCTTTTTAAACAAACAAGATAAAAAAAATGCCCACACCTTTCACGGCCCCTATGCTTGAGGCCATCGTATCCGGGCACACCAGCCTACAAGCATTTTCTGTCTGGCCAGAGCTGCTTTGACTTTCTTTTAATCATAGAATCATATAAATCATAATTCAGACAAATTCAACGTCGTCTGCAGTCGTCGATCAAAGAATGACGACATGAGGTTTTCCAGGCTGGTATCCAGGCACTTTTTTTTCAGTTTTATACCTGATGGAACCGGACAGGTAGTCAATCAGGACGTATTAGATTTGTTTGTGAATAATTAATTAAGAAATATATATGAAAAGGCGGAATTTTCTTCAGAACTGCGGATTAGGTGTTTCTTCAGGCTACCTGGGTAAGTCAATACTAAACAGGAAATTATGGCCATTAGACTATCCCTATCAATCACCCATCTCATCCATAGCAGAAGCTCTGTCGGCTGAAGGCCTGCTCCTGGTAAGATTAGCCTTGTCAGGTAATGATCCTGAACAGGCTCAGCAATTTATCAGTAAAATTAAGGTGAAAAATGCCAGAATCGATCGCATAAAATCCTTTTATTTTGAATCAGGTGAGGACCAATTGGATTTAAAAACCCACAGTATGGTTGGTTCCACCCCGGAAAAGGATGAAGATATTGTGGTTTTATGGTTGGAAAATGCCAGTGAAAACACGGTACTGCAACTGCAAATCAATAACCAGGATCATCAGATAACTCTTCCACAATTATTGGATCAACCTGAAGTACAGATCGGTTTGGGCCATGCCATGCTAACGGTGAACCTGTTGTTTGATAAAGAAATTGGTGAGATTGATATTTCCAGGCTAGGTATCGATCCAAACCAGAATTCCTTCAGATTTGCTATTTTCGCCGATCCTCAGGGCGGTGATCCGCAGGCTCCCCGAACCGAAAGCCCTACCCGAATGAAAATTCATAATGCCTTTATTGAAGAAAGTGTGGCCACAGCCAATAGTCTGGATCCGCAGTTGGCATTTTCAGTTGTATTGGGTGATTTTGTAGACAGTAAGGGCCAGGAAGGTCATTATGAGCAGATGATCGACTTTTTTAAAAATTTAAAAAGTCCATATCTACTGGAGGTAGGGAATCATGAAACGGCCTATTCTGCCAAATTTAGTCCGGGGTACTATATGGGTGATATGAAAAACTTCTTTTCAGCCCAGCATCATGTCAATGGGATCAATAAGATACTTTATTCCTTTAATCTGGGACAATGGCATTTTATCGTATGGCCAGATCCCCTTCGTTCAGAATTCTGGCCCCGGCATCCTCATTATTTCGATTGGTTGGAAGGAGACCTGGAAAAATACAAGGATAAACCCACCATTTTCCTGCAGCATATTCCCATTCATCCTATCGGCATAAATCCCTTGGTCAATTATGCAGAATCAGTGGAAGTCAAGGGACGGCTGTTAGATATTCTAAGTAAAAATGGCAACGTAAAATATGTGTTTAGCGGACATGTGCATATTCCCATCAAGGCATCAGTTAAAACAGCAGTAAGTTATAAAGGTATTAACTTCATTAATTTGCCTGCAGCCGGATACCGGCCCAGGGCTTTCGGGGAAGAAGATTTCTTTGGCGGGCCTTCCCAGGGAATTGCCATTGTGGATATAGCAGACCAGGATATTAACTTACAGTTTAAAACTGTGACGAACCAGGTATATCAATATCCTGATAAATTTCCCCTGTTTCAGCCTGAGAATTATCCCCTGTGGCTGCATCACAAATGGGAATTGACCGCTAACTCATCTTTAAAGAATGGCAGCTTTGAAAATAAACTGTCAGACTGGGTGCAAAGATATGTATATCAGGAAGATGAAAACCCATCCAATGTTTGTAAAGTGGTGCAGAGGGTTGGTTTTAAGCAATCCTCAGCCCTGTATTTGTATAACCGGAAACGAGATTACGATATTCCCGGTCAGGACCGTATGCCACAAACCCTGAACCGGATATGCCAGGTAGTAACTGCTGAGGCAGGGAAATTCCCTGTTGTTCAGGTGCGCTATAAAGTAGATGCTTTGCATTCAACCTTAAACAGCCTCAACGGTGGCTATATTTGGATGGAGGGGTTTTCGGGATCCTGGAAGCGATTAAACCTGGTTTATTCTGCCGGCACCATTTATGGCAATATAGGTGGGAGATACTCCCAGATCGGACAGATCTCCCCGGTTCATTTTAATATTCCTGAAAAAACAGATGATTGGGGGCTTTTAACCATCAATTTAGCCTGGGACCATAATCAACATCATCCGGATCAATCCTATGAACGATTAAACCTGGATAAACTGGTCATTAATCTGGGTGTTTGGACCATTAATGACGGCTTCAATCAGCGCTATGCAGTTTGGTTTGATGAAGTATCCCTGGATTGGACCGAAAATCTACCGGCTGCTCCTTCCTCCATAGACACTATGCGTCTTGATGAAAAAAATGAAGGTCAAATTTATTATTTCCGTAATGACCATACAGCCGGGGAGCATCAATATGCTGATAATGATCAAATCTATCAGGATCTGTAATTCAGTTTCAGGATAAATTATTAATCTGGCTGATCCTTGCTTTGATAAACTCCAGTAAATGATTGTAATCTTCCGGATGGTACCAGGTGTATTGGGGATCTTTTTTGAACCAGGTCAGCTGCCTTTTGGCATATCGTCTGGAGTTTCTTTTAAGCAATCGGATGGCTTCATCCTGGTCATAGCTGCCGGCATAGAAGTCAAAAATTTCTTTATATCCCACTGTATTCAGGGAATTGTAATTTTTATACGGCAAAAATTGCTTTGCTTCCTCAAATAATCCGTCTGCTATCATTTGATCCACCCGCAAATTGATACGCCGGTATAATTCTTCCCTGGGTCTTTCCAGTCCGATCTTGATAACTTCAAAATACCTGGAGTTTTTTTTGCCCTGACGAAAATCTGAGAAGGGGCGGCCGGAGACTGTATAGGTTTCTAAAGCTCTTAGTAACCGTTTGGGATTATTTTTATCAACCTGTGTAAAATAAATTGGGTCAACCTCTGCCAGAACCTTTTGCAGATATTCAATGCCTGATTCCTCCCATTTTCTTTTCCAATATTGCCTGGTCTCAACTGGAATATCAGGCATTAGATCTATTCCATTGATCAATGCATCCACGTACATTCCTGAGCCGCCGGTTAAGATCATCAGAGGGTATTTCCGGAAGGCTTTGGCTAAAAAATCCAGCGCTTCTTTTTCAAATTCATAGGCATTATAATCCTGCTGCAGGGGTAAGAAATCAATAAAATGGTGTGTAACCTGACTTTGTTCAGATGGGGTAGGTTTGGCTGTGCCTATAGTCAATTCCTGATAAACCTGGCGGGAGTCTGCTGAAACGATTTCTGTATGCAGATCCAGACCCAGTTTGATAGAAACAGATGTTTTTCCTACTGCTGTAGGCCCTGCAATTACCAGCAATATTTTTTTAGACATAGCTTAAACTTATAAAAGTAGTCCGGTTAAACATAAGTAAAATGAAATAATGCAGCTCAATACTGATCTGAAGGTGGACAAATATGCTAGTTTACCCCATAAATACAAAATTCATAATTCTATTTTGAACACTGAACAACTGAAATTTTTTTCATAATTTTGAGTTATATTATGATTAACCATAATACTGCCTGATGGATTATAAAAACAAAACCAAAGCTGAGTTAATTGAGGAAATTGAATTGTTGCATAAACAATTACAATCTCAGGCTGAGTTGAATAGCAGAGTGCGTACCGATCCTGTGGTAGTCAAGACCAAAAATAATCCTAACTTTGAAGAGCCAGAATTTAATGGCTCCATTATAGCAATTACTGTTAACCAGGAGCGTGAAATAATATCATGTAATTCATCATTTGCCAGCTTAATTAACAAAGACAAGTCACAGATCTGTGGTCAAAGGTTTGAAGAAGTAATCCTTATTTCCCCATCAACAGTCGATGGGATCATTCATGACGCTTTTATAGAGGGTGTATTAAAAAAACCTTTAAAGCTGGATTTAATTAATCAAGATGTTAAAATTAAACTCAGTGGATTGGTCAGGAATTTTTCCTCTCACAAAAGCATTACCTTTCTGGGTGAAAAGATAGGCACCAAACATCAACGTAAATTCAGATCCAACAAGCAACTCCAGGAATTATTCAATAATGCTGAGGATCTTATCCAGATTTTTTCAGTGGATGGGAAATTATTATTTGTGAATGATTTTTGGAAAAAAAAGCTGGGGTATGATGATCAGGAAATCAGGAAATTGAACCTGAAAGATCTGCTTGCACCTGAATACTATGAGATTACCAAACAGCGGTTATTTAAAATAGCCAATGGCGAAAAGGTGAACAGGCTAAATACAGTATTCCTGACCAAAGACAAAAAGAAAATCAACCTCTCCGGCAATGTCAATATCGGCATAGAGAATGATAAACCTCATGAATTCCGGGCTATTTTTCATGATATTACCGAACAGGTCCGGGCAGAAAATGCTCAAAGCCTTTATTTTAGTATTGCCAATTTAACCATTCATAGCTCAAACCTGGAGAGTTTGTTTAAAAATATTCACAATGAACTTCAAAAGGTCATTGAGGCAAAAAATTTTTATATTGCCCTGGTAGATCAAAAGCAAAAGTATCTGAAATTTCCCTATTATATTGATGAATATGCTTTGTACAATAAACTGGAGCGCCCCTTTAGCCAGGGAATTACAGAATATGCCATTCGGAATAATAAGCCGATGTTTTTGTATAAGGAGGATTTGGAGGAATTGCAGAAATTTCAAAAAGTAGAGATCAATGGAAAGGTAGCCGAAGTATGGATAGGTGTTCCCCTGGTCCTTGAAAATAAGACCATTGGTATCATCGCTTTGCAAAGTTATACTAACAGAAACTGCTACAATCAAAATGACCTGGAATTACTTGATTTCATATCCGGACAGATTGCCATTTCCATCGACAGGAAGCAAAAAGAGCAAAAGATCAATATTCAGAATGCCAGGATCAACGCGATCTTTGAAAACGGTTCACACCTTATCTGGTCGGTGAACAAAGATTTTGAGCTTACTTCCTTTAATCAGAATTTTGCCCGGGAAGTTAATCTGCTTTTCTATAATCGCAGATCTAACCAAATCAACCAACTCCAGTTACAAAAGCTTGATATTAAAAATGATAAAACCTGGAGAAAGTATTATCTCAAGGCTCTGAAAGGCGAACCTGTGGCTTTCGAATACAAAGCCAAAAATCAGAAAGGAGAACTATGGCGGGAAATATTCCTCAATCCTATTTATTCTGGCAATGGAACCATTGATGAAGTGTCAGGCATTGCCCATGATATTACTGAAAAGAAGCTGTCTGAGATAGCGTTGCAGGAAAGTGAGGAAAAATTCAGAAACATCTTTGAATCTTTTCAGGATATTTATTTCCGTTGCGATTTAAATGGAGAGATCAAGGTGATCAGTCCTTCATTGGAAGAATTGGTGGGTTATGATCCCAAAAAGGTATTGGGAAAAAATATTACGGATTATTATTTATATAGTTCAAAGACCAAGCACCTGATTCGGGAATTGATCGAAAACACCTCTGTGCGGAATTTTGAAGCATCGGTTATTGATAAGGAAGGTAAGATCATCAATTGTATTTGCAATGTCCGGTTTATATATGACAAAAATAACAAACCGGTGCAAATCGAAGGGGTGGCCAGAGATATTACAAAACTGAAAAAAGCCAATCTGGAATTGATCAGGGCGAAAGAAATAGCAGAAAAATCAGTTCAGGTAAAGGATCTTTTCCTGGCTAATATGAGTCATGAGATACGTACCCCTATGAATGGGATCATAGGTATGATAGATTTACTTAGTGGCACCGAGCTGAATAAGGAGCAGCAGAATTACATCAAGACCATTAAAAAATCCTCAGAAACCCTGCTGAATATTTTGAATGACATTCTTGATCTGAGCAAAATTGAAGCGGGTAAGATGAAGCTAAAAAAATCTCCGGTCAGAGTCAAAAATATGATGGAGAAGTTATATGCTTTATTCTCTCAGCAGGCTTTTGCTAAAAATACCAACCTTTATTACCATATAGACAAACGTTTGCCTGAATTCATCCAGATCGATGAAACCAGATTACTCCAGGTATTATCCAATTTAACCTCTAATGCCATTAAGTTCACCGATGGGGGAGGCTCCATTGATATTGGTCTGAAGCCTTTACCCAATGATCCTACCGGCAAAATGATCAAGGTAGATGTGACAGATTCTGGTATTGGCATCTCCAAGGAAAACCTGGATCGTTTATTCAGAAGTTTTAACCAGTTGGATAATTCACTTTCCAAAGCCTACAGTGGTACCGGTCTGGGACTAGCCATTTCCAAGGAATTATGCCGCTTAATGGGAGGTGAAATTGGTGTATCTTCCACTGTAGGTTTGGGCAGTACATTTTGGTTTACCTTTATGGCCGAACCGGCTGACCCATCTACCATGCTGGAGGATGAAAGTTTCGAAGGAGAACTGGAGATCAACAATTACTTCACCATCAAGAAACCTTATATCTTGTTGGTTGATGATAACCTGGTAAACAGGCAGGTAGCTGGGGAAATTCTGAAGAAATCCGGCTGCAAGGTGGATCTGGCTGTTAATGGATTAAAAGCCATTGAAAAAGTAAAGTCGAATAAATATGATATGGTACTGATGGATATCCAAATGCCGGATATGGATGGGGTAACGGCGACGAAAAAAATTCGTACGTTAGGCCTGGCCCAGGTACCACCTATTGTGGCCATGACTGCCTACTCTATGAAGGAGGACCGGGAAAAATTTCTGAATGAAGGTATGGATGACTATATTGCCAAACCAATCCGGGCCAATGAATTGGTAAATAAGGTGAGGTCTTGGGTAAAATATTCACCTAAATCTATTGAAAAGGTTGAGCCAAAATACAGTTTTAAGGAAAAAATGATTATTAACGAAGAGGTTATTAGTCAATTGCGTAAGTATGGCGGTGAAGAAATGGTTAAAAAAGTATTTTCTGATTTTGAAGATGAGGCCAAGGAACAATTGGAAATTTGCAATATTTCGTTAAAATCAAAAAATTATGAAAATATTCGCAGTAATTTGCATACATTAAAAGGAAATGCCGGAACTTTGGGAATTGAAAAAGTGGCAAAATATGCAGAATATATTGAATCTAATTTGAAGAAAGACAATTTCGAAACTTTAGAACAGGACTTGAACTTTTTGAGGTTAACTTTTGCCGAATTTTTAAACAGTTATAATAATTATTTTAAATAACAGAACATATGGCTAAGAAAGTTTTAATTGCAGAGGATAGTTCAGTAATTCAGAATTTGACCAAGAAAATACTAGAACTACAAAATTATAAAATTACCTCAGCCAAAAATGGCAAGCAGGTGATTGATAAAATGGGAAAAGAAGATTTTGACCTGATTTTGATGGATATTAATATGCCACTGATGGACGGGGTAGAATGTGCCAAGGAGATCAGATCTATGGATGATGAAAAAAAAGCCAATATACCTATTGTAGCTATTACCGGAAACGCCAGAAATTATACCCTGGATGATTTTAAGAACGTAGGAATCAATGAGTATCTGCCGAAGCCTCTTAATTTTGATGATTTGGTAAATACGGTGAAGAAGTATACTTCGGATTAATGGATATCAGATATACCAAAAGCTTTTTAAATAAATTAGAAGATATTTTCGCTGAGTCTGATTTTATTTTAAGGTATGAGAAAGGTAATTTTAAGTCGGGTTATTGTATCTTAAAAGAAAATAAGATAGCTATTATCAACAAGTTTTATTCCCTGGAAGGTAAGATCCATTGTTTGATTGAAATCATTCGGTCCATTCAATTTGATCAGCAAAATTTCAGTGAAAAAAACAGGAAGCTGCTTTTAGAAATCACTCAAAACGAGTTGAAATTTTGATTATTACTTTTTTAGGAACCGGCACCTCGCAAGGCGTGCCGGTGATAGCATGTGATTGTGAAGTTTGCCGTTCATTGGACTACCGTGACAAAAGATTACGATCCTCAGTACATATTAAAACTCAGGTAACCAGCATTATTATAGATTCAGGGCCGGATTTTCGTCAGCAAGTGCTAAGAGAACGGATCAATCGGTTAGATGTCTTGCTTTTCACCCATGAGCATAAAGATCATACTGCCGGAATGGATGATGTGAGAGGGTTTAATTACAAACAAAAATCCAAAATACCAGTATATGCAGAATCAAGGGTCATAGAGCAACTTAAAAAAGAATTCTCTTACGTCTTTGAAAGTAAATATCCGGGCCTGCCTCAAATTGAAATTAATTACATCAATGATCAGCTTGATCCATTTTTCATAAATAAAGATAAAATCATTCCCATCAGGGTTATGCATCATAAATTACCGGTACTGGCCTTCAGAGTGGGAGATTTTTCTTATATCACAGATGCCAAATATGTTCCTGCCGAAGAAAAAGAAAAGATAAGGGGAAGCAAGGTGTTGGTTATTAATGCCTTAAGAAAAGAAAGCCATTTGTCTCATTACAATTTAGATGAAGCACTTGAACTGGCAGCAGAAATGAATGCTGAAAAAACATACTTCACCCATTTAAGCCATGGAATGGGACTGCACAAAGATGTTTCAGCCCATCTACCGGATGGTGTTGAACTCGCCTATGATGGCTTACAGGTACAGATTTAAGGAATCCTGTGAAAATACACATTTTTTGATTATGCAGAATAATTATTATTTTTTACGTATTTTATCCGTACAATTGGAAGAAAAAATAACCGGATGGGAACTGCTTACTTGCTTCAGCCAGAATAAAAACGAACTTATTTTAGGTTTTGCACTTGCTACCCGGGAATTTTACCTGAGGGGAGTGCTTAACCCAGATTTTACCTGCCTCACTTTTCCCGATTCTTATGCCAGGTCTAAGAAGAACTCGGTGGACCTCTTTCCAGAGTTGATTGGGCAAAAGGTAACCAAAGTTGTTCAATATCAGAATGAAAGAAGCTTTTCCCTTCAATTTACCGGCCACTATACCTTGCTTTTCAAAATGTATGGTAATCGTTCAAATATCATTCTGTTCCGGGATGATGAAGTGGTGCATCTATTTAAAAAACGGATGGTAAAGGACCTGAAACTGGAGCCTGAACAGCTCGATCGTCCGCTGGATCATTCCTATTCTGCCTTTGAACAGCATGATTTCGATTACAAAAAGCTATTTCCCACCTTTGGCAAAGAAGTAAGGCAATACCTGGAAGAAGCTACCGGTTATTTTATGGTGTCATCGGAGCAAAAATGGGAAATTCTAAAAAATACCAAACAAGAACTTGAAAATCCGCAGGGATTTTACATCCAAAACAACCAGAGCAAACCAGTATTTTTGATCATCCGGTTTGGAAATATTATAAAGGAATTTCAGGACCCTTTCCAGGCCTTAAATGAATTTTATATTTATTATACCAGGATCTATTACCTGGACAAAGAGAAAAAAGACATTCTGCAGAAATTGGAAAGACAACGTAGTAAAACCGGTAATTACTTGCTAAATACTAAAAAAAAGCTGGAAGATATTGAACATAACAGCCGGTATGAAGAAATAGCCAATATTATCATGGCCAACCTGCTTAATATTCCGGCTAAAGCAGAAGTAGTGGAATTATTTGATTTCTATCATAATCAAAATATCAGGGTCAAGTTGAAAAAAGACCTTTCACCTCAAAAGAATGCAGAAAATTTATATCGAAAAGCAAAAAATAAGAAAATTGAAATAAAGAACCTGAGGCAGAATATCTATGAAAAGCAAAATGAACTGGAAGAACTGGAAAAACATATACAAATAATTGATCAAATTGATCATTTGAAGGAATTAAGGAATTATATAAGTCAAAATAGTTTAAAAAAGGAGCAGGTCACAGCTAATGCTGTATTGCCATTTAAACAGTTTATATTCGATAGCTATGAAATTTTAGTGGGTAAGAATGCAAAAAATAATGATGAATTGACCCAGAAGTATGCCAGGAAAAATGACCTCTGGCTACATGCCAAAGATGTGTCCGGTTCACATGTGGTGATAAAACAGTTGTCCGGACATCCCTTTCCCAGGCATGTGATAGAAAGGGCAGCTCAATTAGCAGCATATTATTCCAAGCGGAAGACCGATACTTTATGCCCGGTGATTTATACACCCAAGAAATACGTTCGAAAGCCAAAGGGTGGAGTACCCGGTTTTGCCCTGATTGAAAAAGAAGAAGTGATCCTGGTAGAACCCAAGAAATGGCAATAATTTATTATTCCAAATACCTTTTAAGGGATTATACGCTATAATCGCATTATTGCAATATAATTCCAGTATTATCTTACAATCACAGTTTAATCATCAATCATTTTTATTTCAGCGTATGAAATTCTTAAGTCACCTAAAATTTAATCATTTTAAGAAATAATAAGACAAAATTTATATGTAGCTGGTCTGATGATGTTTAAACATTCAATCCTAACTATCTATATATGTTTCGTTTCTATTCCTTTTAAATGAATATCTCTAATTTATCCTAAATCCTTAAAAAACATTACAAAAGAAAGGAAACCGTTTTACATAATTAGATTGTTATAATTAATCCTTCCATATTGCCTTCTCAAATCAGCCTTTGATATTCATTATAAAACTAAGATGCTAACAGCAATATTTTTCTGATAGAAATAAATGATTTTTTTTATTAAATAAAAAACTTATAGAAAATGGTTAACGAAATATCAACAGAAATTAATTCTTATCTATCCTTTAGGTTAGGGGAGGAATTATTTTCAGCTAATGTCAGCAAGGTACTGGAGATCCTTGAAATGACCAGGATCACCAAAGTACCCCAAGCTCCTGCCTACATGAGGGGGATCATTAATCTTCGGGGGCAGGTTCTGCCTGTCATTGACACCAGGACAAAATTTGGTCTAGAGCAGGCTCCGGAAACTCAGGATACATGTATAGTGGTAGTGGAGGTTTTATTGAATGGACAAAAAATAAATCTGGGTTTTCAGGTAGACGCTGTAGAGGAAGTCCTGGAGATAGCCCAAAAAGATGTATTACCTCCACCATCAATAGGCAGTAATTACCAATCAGAATTTATTTCAGGGATGGCCCGTACTGATGAGGAGTTCTTGATGATTCTGAATCTCGATTTGATCTTAACCTCGGATGAAATAAAGTCAATTAATGATAAATTAAACTAATTTTTGAACATTTAAATGCACTACTATGAATTTTAAGGATTTTAAAATTGCCACCAAACTTGGGGTAGGTTTCGGACTATTAATTGTACTGACCCTGATTGTTGGCGTTATTGCCGTATTCAACATGAATAATATTTCAGTTCAATCAGGTTATCTGGCAGAGGAGTATGTTCCTGAAGTAAGGATAGCCAATGAACTGGAACGTTCATCCCTGCTGACTATGTACAGTATGCGCGGTTATGGATTCACAGAAGAACAGAAATATCTTAATGAAGGATTAAACCGGTTGAATAATGTAAAAAAGAACCTGAAAGATGCCCAGAATCTGGCTGACCAATCCTCTCAACTTAAAGCCCTTTCCGGTGCCATTGATGAAACTGAAAATGCAGTTTTAAAATATGAGTCACTGGCCCAGGAAACTATAAATACCAATAAGAATTTGCAGGAAATGAGAGTCAAAATGGATGAGGCGGCCGGAAATTACATGACCAGTTGTTACAAATACCTTGATTCACAAAATGAGTCTATAAAAACTGAAATCAGATCAGGTAGGGTTGATGATTCAAGATTGGAAAAGATCACATTAATCAACAACATTATTGACGTAGGTAATAGCATCAGAGTAGCCAATTTTAAAGCCCAGGCTACCAGGGACCCACAATCCTTCCGTCAGGCTATGAACCAGTTTTCAGATGTTGAAGATTTTCTGAGCCAGACAATTAGATTAACCCGACTGGATATAGATATGAAACAGTTGGATAATATTGAAACAGCTGCCCGTAATTATCAATCTGCCATGGAGAGCTTTCTGACCAACTGGGAAAAAAGAGAACAGTTAAACAGCCAGCGAAATGATGCAGCTGATAATGTTTTGAACAATGCCCAAACAGTGGCTCTCGCTGGCATAGACAGCACACAATTGATTGCAAATGATGCCCGGGAATTGTTGAAAACCTCCAGTGGCATTATCATTGGCGGACTGGCCGTGTTTGTAATTTTAGGTATCTTTTTCTCTTTGGTGATCACCAAATCAATTACAGGACCTGTAAGTAAAGGGGTTGAATTTGCTGGTAGGATAGCCAGGGGAGATTTGACTGCTACCATTCATGTAGATCAAAAAGATGAAATCGGAGAACTTTCCACAGCTTTAAAACAGATGGTTGTCAAACTTAAAGAAATTGTGCTTTCAATTATGAATGGGGCTGACAATATTTCAGCTGCAAGTTTCCAGATGAGTTCATCCTCTCAGGAAATGTCGCAAGGAGCCAATGAGCAGGCTTCATCAGCTGAAGAGGTTTCTTCTTCCATGGAAGAAATGGCAGCCAATATTCAACAAAATACTGATAATGCCCAGCAAACTGAAAAGATTGCTTTGAAGGCGGCTGATGATGTGCTGGAAGGAAGTACTGCAGTTACCCAAACAGTGGATTCTATGAAGAATATTGCCGAAAAGATCACGATTATTGGTGAAATTGCCCGGCAAACTAATATTTTGGCTTTGAATGCAGCTGTGGAAGCAGCCCGGGCAGGCGAACATGGTAAGGGTTTTGCTGTAGTTGCGGCTGAGGTACGCAAATTAGCTGAAAGAAGTCAGGCTGCTGCAGCAGAAATTGACCAGGTTTCCAAGTCCAGTGTAGATGTGGCTGAAAAATCCGGAAAATTACTGACTGAAATAGTGCCTGATATTCAAAAAACGGCTAAGCTGGTTCAGGAGATCAGTGCGGCTTCCATAGAACAAAATTCAGGAGCTGATCAGGTCAATAATGCAATACAGCAATTGAATCAGGTGACACAACAGAACGCCGCTTCGTCTGAAGAAATGGCCACCAGTTCTGAAGAATTGTCGTCTCAGGCAGAACAATTGATGGAAATCATTGGATACTTCAATTTAGGTGAAGAAGCAAGAAAAACCAGGGCTAAAAAGAAAATGAAGGCTCAGGGAAAAGTACAGGTAGCTCCTGCGAACCATCCCAATCCAAAACAGCATGAATCAAGCTCAGCTGGTATTTCATTGAAAATGGATGAAAGCAGCTTTTCGGATAGTGATTTTGAAAAATTCTAAAGAAGAATAATAATATCCCTAAAAAAGGACTGGTTTTTCTATCAGTCCTTTTTTGTTGACCAACCAAAGCCAATGGCATCTAGTGTGTTAATTACTAAATTAATTCACTATTTTCACCCTTCTTTTTTCTTTATACTGCGTTAAAATTTTCAACCGTAACGCTGCTATGCTTTCAAATTTTGCCTTGTCTAAAGAAAAAATAATAGCAAAAATTTAGTAAACCAATTTAATAAATTAACACACTTAGTAAGCTTCAAAACGGATCGCCATCAATGATTACCCATTATTTTTTTACGATATTTTCCCGGGCTATAGCCTGTTTTGCTTTTAAAGGTTTTGGAAAAATGAAAATTTGACTCAAAACCTAGATCCATGGCTATCTCTTTGATGGTTTTTTTTCGATTCATCAGCATTTCTTTGGCCTTATATATTCTTTGTTGCATCTGGTATTGACCTGGAGCTAACCCGGTGTACTTTTTAAACATTTTTCTGAACCAGGAATAGCCAATATTAAGTTTTTTAGCTACCTGCTGGGGGCTGACAGGTTGAGAAGGGTTTTCCATCAACAATAACCTGGACTGTTGTAGCAGTGTTTCTGTATTTTTGCCTTCGAAATCTTTCTCCTTATACAACCGGTTGGCCATTCCTATGATCTGGATCAGGATTCCTGCCATAATAATTTGATAGCCCGGGGGCTCTGCTTTGGCAGTTTCTATCATTTCCTGATATAGTCTGAAGATTTTCTCATTATGACTTACATAAACCACAGGTATTTTATGATCGATGATCTGATTTTTTAATAAATGGTCTGCATAAATCCCCTTAAATCCGATCCAATATTCATTCCAGCCAGTGTTGGGATCTGGTTTATAGCGGTGCCATTCGTTGGGGAATAGAAAAACAATAGAACCAGACTGGATGGATTGCTTTCCGGCAGATGCAGATTCAAATATTCCCTGGCCATTCACGATGAAATTAATTTGGTATTCATCCAATATTCTGCCATTATTCCATTGGAATTGATAATGTACCGGATGTTCCGGAAAAGGATATTCCTGATTTGGCTGAATAAGGTTCTTACCCGTATGAAGAATGTTTAAACCTAATTTATGATCTTCTTCAGCCAGAGTAAGATATTTTAAATAATTCATGACCAAAAATAAAAAATATCAGCAATACTTGTATTGCTGTGAAAAAGTAATCGGTCAATTAATATGCATTAAGGAAAAGCAAGTTTTAGGCCGGAGGAGTATAGGTCAGTTTTTTTTAACACTCATCTGTAAACGGATCTTATTTGTTTTCTAACCTGCTTAAGGTCATGTCATCTTCTGACTTGATCAATTCCCGGTATTTGGGATCATATTTTTTATTACGTGCTTTGTAATTCTGATCATCAAATTTATTATACTTAAAAGTTCTCAGGTTTTGGCTGATTTCTAAATTTGATTCAGTGATATAAGCTGTATCCTGATTGATCAATATTTGACAAAAGCCTTTTTTGAAATCTATTACTTCAACCATTTGTCCTTTTTTCAGCCAGGTATAAGTTTCAGATTTAAAGCTACAATCACTGTATACTTTGGAACTTAACACCAGTTTTGCTTCACAGCCATTGTTGGCCCACAATTGTAAGGGAAGCACTGTTAAAAGAAATAAATAAGTTAGCTTTTTCATCTGTCAAATTATTAAATTAAGATCCAACTACACTGGTTTGGTTTTACTAAGTTGCACATTATTCATCGGATTTATGAGTTAAGAATTTAACATTTCTAAGATGTGTAATAAATAGAGAGAGGACGGTATATTGGATGTTATGACTATCAGGAGGTTTTAAGTTTCAGGTCTGGCTGATAAAAACAATTTTCATTTGAGAAACATACTACGATCAAGGATGGATAATGGCCGATAAAAATCAGCTAATCATCTGTTTAAGCTACAGCATTTTTGATTTCAGTGGAGACAATTCTTTCAAGTTGTTTTGATGGGCAAAGCATTAAAATGTAACTATTGTAATATAGTTTATTGTTATATAAATATTGTGAAAATGTTAAGGTTTTTTAATGGCATGATTGGTCAAACATTGAACAGAAAAGCAATATTGGTGATATTTATTTGATATTCAGATGATTATAAAATTACAGATGAAATTTTCAGGTTTTGCCTGTGGTGTTAAACTGATGTAAGGTTTGATCGGGATTAGTCAAAAACAGGGAGTTGCATAGGATCAACAACTACTGGATAAATCCTGATCTTTTATTTGATTGCTTTTTTTTTGTTTATTCAGGTAATTTTCCAGATCTGCTGCTTTTTCGCTGGTCCAATCCATGATATCAGTAGCTTCAGGGAATTTCATTTTCAGCTTATCCTTGGCATGTCTCAAATTGATCCCTTCAATCCAGATGGTATCTATTTCTCCTTCTAACCGGTATGATAAAAAAAATCTGTGTAATTTACGATCAAGCATGGAAGAATTAGGGTTTTAATTATTGATAAGGAACATAAGATAAATAATTTCTTATTGAATGAATGACCAAAACTATTCGATTTTTATTTGAAAAACCATTGAAAAGGTCCCGAAATAGAGGAATGTAAGTTATTTTTGTATAATATGTTTGACACTCAAAAGACCTTATTTCCACTATTTATTATCATATTTTGTAACTGTTTTATTGTCAATGGACAAAGTCTGGATACCATGTATTATGATACCGGTGAGATTAAATCAGTGGGAATCTGGCAGGAAGAAAAAAAATATGGGAAATGGATCTATTATTATCCCAATGGACAAATAAATGCTGTAGAGCATTATAATAACGGAGTTTTGCAGGGGGAGGTCAAATACTATGATGCTGGAGGGAATTTATCCGGTTGTGAAATTTGGCAGGATGGTTTACCCCAGGGTTCAGCTGCATATTTTTATGCTGATGGTAAAGTGGAGAAAACCGGTCATTATGCTAACGGCTCATATATGGGCAACTGGAAGTTTTACTATCCTTCCGGTATCTTAAAAAGGGTAGGAAATTATCAGGATGGCATACCGCAGGGGAAATGGTTTTTTTATAACGAGCAGGGAATCGTCAATCAGATTGGATTTTATGAACAGGGACTTGAATCGGGTACCTGGAATTTTTTTACGGATCAGGGTCGGTTGGAATATATTGGTGAATTCAAGCAGGGAAAAAGGTCAGGAAGATGGTATTATTTTGATGAAAAAGGAAAACGTCACCGGGTTAAATTAGAGGACAAAAAGTAGCCTGACAACATTAACAGGCTACTTCAAGATCTATTTTCCCTGAGCTCTTACTTTAGCTACTTCTTCAGGTGTTACTATTTCGCCTTTGTTTTCCCAGGTATTTCTGACATAATTGAGTACATCGGCGGTTTGCTGATCATTTAATCCCTGTGGCAACATTTCCTGATTATAGGTTACTCCATTTACGACCATAGGTCCATTGGCTCCGAAAATAGTTTGATGAATAGCTCTTTCCTTATTTTCCATCAGGTAATCGGCCTGAGCTAAGGGAGGATAAATACCAGGAATGCCTTTACCATCTTCCATATGACAAGTCAGACAATAATTGATATAAATTTCTTCTCCTCTTTCTTTACTTTCCTTTAAATCAAAATCCGGGGATGTAAAAGAATAAATAAAAATAGTTGCCAACAAAAATAAATTCAGAAATAATATATTTTTTTTCATCATCAAATATTACTTTAAGGTTTTAACAAAAATTATAAAGGAGGAATTAACGCATTTAAATTATTATTGATTTGGTGCGTCTCCACTACCAATATTTGACATTCAGAAAACAAAAAACTTGCGGTATTTTCCTTAAATAATTTTGTAACTTTCAAACTTTTAATACGATACGGATCTAAGAAGGTTTGCGTTTTTTTGAACCTTCGAATGCAAATTCCAAGCCTGCGATCTTATACTTTAAAGTTCAGCCTCATGGATCGACTTATATATTAATGATAAAAAGAATAAATCCGTCCAGCCCTCAGCCCGGTGATCAGCCATAAGGGGATCAGGGTTGGGCTGAAATTAATACCCGATATAAGCATAAATACTAATCCAGACATCGACAGGATCAGAAGGGCCAAAAAATACCTATGCAGGTTCACTAAAGCTTTTGGCTTATAAGCCAGGAATAGTAAGGCTAGATGGGTGGGCCAGGCCCAAAGCAGATCAAGGTTATAGGCTGTAGCCTGGTGATCCGTGGCCAGCCATAAGGTCAACAAAAAAATTCCTAATAAGCCGGTTAAGGTAAACCAAACAAGATCAACTATGAAAAAATGAACATGTTGTTTTAATTCAACCAGGGTAAAACCCATTACTAATACTAATATAATAATTAGCAAAATAGATGGTAAAGGTGAGCCAATACTGGCATTTAATTTACCAGTATTTAAAATCCTGGTTTCTGCCACTAATGGTTTCGAATACACCCCATTGATTATCAGCGCCTTATCGTATGCGTTTTTAAGATTCAGAGGAAGAAACAAGTATTCACTGGCATTCATTACCTTATCAGTGGGTGCGCCCAGGGCCACGTCAATCCCAAGGTTTGCCCAGGCTGCCGGTTGCAGGTAAGGGTCTATAGCCTCACGAAAGGTCATTTTTTCAGGAATGTCAAGGTGGTAAGACAAGCTAAGTAATTGATCCAATGCATCTCTGATCCTGGTGGTGCAATTGTCATAAAAAAAATCGTAGAAGTAAAACCTGTTCTCGTATTTGTAGTTTTCTTGCAAAAAATTAAACAGCACATCCCTTTGTTCCCTGTTCAGGTTCAATACCTGCTCCACGATCCTTTGCTGGTTGTATATGTATTCAAGTTGAAAACGTGCAAAGCTGGAAACAGATAGCCAGTAATGCAGTTTTCCCCTGGCAAATTTGAGGTAAAAATTAGGCGAATCAAAATCAAAGCTTCCATAATTATATACCCTATCCAGGCCCTTTCCCGGGTCTTTTACTCGAAGAGCACTATGACCAAATCTTTGGTATAATTCCTGACCAGGATAGTAAGTCAGTAAGCTGATTTCAGCCCGGGAAGACAGCTTGAAATTCTGGGCTGCAAGCTGATAGGCAAAAAGCAGGCTGATCAATAAAAACAAGTACTTCACAAGATCAGGATAATTTATCCTTGATGTTTTGATAATCCTCCTGAGTGTCAATGTCTGCTTGCCCTCCAGGAAAAGCAATGGTGTAGACTTCATTCAGCTTGTTTTCCAGCAAATTTTTGGCACCCTGATCATCTTTCAGGTTGAGCAGATCCCGGAACATATCCTGATGATACAATACCGGGGCTCCTATGGTATCAGCATAAGAAGAGGCAATGATTTTTTCTTTATGTTCCTTATACATCCTGATCATGTGATTCAGGTAGGAAGTATCTACCAGGGGCTGATCGGCCAACATCACGATGCATGCTTCCAGTTCAGGTTGTTTTTTTAAAATAGCTTTCAAGCCGGTTTTCAATGATGAGCCCAACCCTTTTTGCCAGTCCTGATTGATGGTTATTTCCAGGCCGGGATCATTTAATACAGCCTTTATATCTTCTACCTGAGCTCCCAGTACCACCATCACTTCTGTCGCTTCTGATTTGAAGGCAGCCAAAGCCATTCTTTTGATCATGGGTTGCCCTTTAATGTCCAATAGCTGTTTGGCTGAACCAAATCTTTTGGATTCTCCAGCAGCCAACAATATAACCCCTACTTGTAGTTGATTATTATTTTTCATCATTATCCATCATTTCAAAATTAAAAATAGAAAAAATATATCTATTTAACCATGGGAACTGTGAGAAGTTGAATATAATGCTGATATTTTGGTATTTGCCTGAACATTTCGGCATGTACAGGCTTGTTTTTTTAGGAAATTCAATTTACTGTTATTCATGATGAAGACTTTCGGTTTTCTACATTATATTTTTTGGGTGACGACTTTCATTGTTTCCTTTCAGGCTATTGGCCAAAATACCCCCCCGGCATTAAGTACCCCCATTCCGGATCAGACTGCTGTGGCAGGAAATGAATTCAATTATACCATACCTGATAGCACTTTTGAAGATGCTGACCAGGGGGATGAGTTGACTTACTCGGCCTCTATATTAGATGGAGGCACTTTGCCAATCTGGTTGAATTTTGATCCCGGTAATTTGACATTTTCCGGCACCATTCCTCAATCAATCAATGGAGTGATCCGGATCGAAGTACAGGTGGAGGATAAAGCCGGTGCCACGGCCTCTGACCGGTTTAACATTATCGTTTCAGGGGTAAATGATGACAATAATGCACCTATATTGGAAAATCCCCTGCCAGACCATTTAATAGAGACCGGTAAAAATTTTGTATTTACAATTCCGGAAAACACCTTTAAGGATGATGATGCAGATGGAGATTTAAGTTTCCTGGCTTCACAGGCCGATGACAGTGATTTGCCTCTCTGGCTACAGTTCAAGCCTACTACCCGAACCTTTTCCGGTACACCAGGCGAGGATGATCAGGGAACATATAACATTAAAGTTACAGCCATAGATAAAGTAGGAGCGGTAGCCAAAGATAGTTTCTTTATTACGGTAACTGATCAGCCGGTAGGATTAGGTGATCATGATAGAAGAATTTTTAATTTATATCCCAATCCAGCTATAAACACAATTACACTTGACTTTCCCTTTAACATTATGCAATTGGAGGTTGAAATTTTTCTTTATAATACGCACTCCAGATTAATTCACAAAATTAAAGCTGATCTTTCCGGACCTCTGAAACTGGATATCCACTCAATTGATCCTGGTAACTATTTCATCAAGATCCTTGCCGGGAATAGGGTGGGAGTAACCAGGTTTACTAAAAAGTAAGATAAGGTATATCAATTAGTTAAATTTATTATCCTCTTGATTCGTTTGTTGATCTTTAGGATTATCTTGCTTCTGATCCGCTTCATCTTTCTTAGTATAGGATTTAAATTCTTCCAGGTTGGTCTCTTCCCAAAATGGCACATTGGTTTTAACTGCCGCCCGACTAATTATATGTGCTGATAAAGGAGCTATTAAGAATATAAAAAAGAAGATAGCCCCCAGTTCCATAAAAATTTCAGTTTCATTATAATAGAAAATTAAACCTAATAGAATCAGGGCAATACCTAAAGCAATTGCTTTGGTGCTGGCCGAATTTCTGATATAAAAATCAGGTAACCGGATCAGGCCAATAGATGATATTAACATAAACAGGGTTCCGGATAATATAAAAATTGCACTTATAATCTCAATGATGTTCATCAGATGTTTCTCTTTTTGAAGATTGAACCAAATAATAAGCAAAAGTCATAGTACCTAAAAAGGTAATCAGGGAAAATAAAACCGCAATATCCAGCATAACGCGTACCTCGGCCAGAATAGAATAAACAGCTAAAATCGCAATCAGATTACCTGCAAATACATCTAATGCTATAATTCGATCAGGCATAGAGGGACCTTTTACAAACCGGACCAGGGTAAGCAGTAGGTTTAAGCTTAAAATGCTTAATGAAATGTAGAGTATGACTGTCATCTGGTAATATTTAATATTCGTTTTTCAAATCCATCCTTTATTTCTGTTTTTTTAGCTTCCAGGTCAGATTGATCTACATATAATTCATGTATATAAAGAATTTTTTTATCATCTGAAACGTCAATGCTTAAAGTGCCTGGGGTAAGGGTAATCAAGTTGGCTAATAAGGTGATTTCCAGATCAGTTTTGGCATTCAAGGGAAAGGCAATGATGGCTGGTTTCATATAATCTTTGGGAGTTATGATATCAAACGCCACTTTTATAGAAGCAACTAAAAGCTCTTTAAAATAATATATAATTAATCCAATTATTTTGGGGATCTTCACAAAATGATTTTTGTCGTAAAAATATGATAGCAACCACAAAATGAAATACCAGCCAATAAATATAGATATTGAAATAAAGGCAGTTTCAGGTAGTTGATTGTAAACACCTGTGGTAAATACGGTAAGAATAATAGCAGCTAATATATTTATAAAAAAAGTTACCATATTGATTTATTGGTTTAATACTGCTTTTATATAAGCATCAGAATTCAGTAATTGTTCTACTGCCATTTGTGAAAAGGTCAACAGGGTTTGGGGAAAGAAGCTTATAAAAAGTGTAATCAAAGCTAGGAAAATAGATGGCAGTACCAGTAAATAATGTGACTTGAAAAGTTTTCTCATAGCTAATTTACCAGATATGTTATTTTCTTGATCTGACGGATTTTTTGTCCAAAAAACTTCCTGCCATATCTTGCTCATTGAAAATAAAGTTAATAGCCCTACCAATAAGGATATGAAAACAATCAAATACTGCTGAGTTTGTAATCCGGCTTTGGCTAAAATAAACTTTCCCCAGAATCCGGAAAGAGGAGGAATTCCGGCTAATGAAAAAGCGGCGATGACAAATAGAAATGCAATAAGTGGGAATTTGTCATATACTCCGCCTAATTTTTTAAGTAAAAAATGTCCATTGGTGACTTTTACTATACCACTGATCAAGAAGAGGTTGGTTTTAACCAATATATGATGTATAACATAAAAAATCGAACCAGCGATTGCCAAAGGCGTAAATAGAGCCAGCCCCATGATCATATAGCCAATCTGACTGATGATATGAAAAGAAAGGACTTTTCTAAAGTCGTTTTGAGCAATTGCACCTAATACTCCAACAATCATGGTGAGCCCTGAGACTATTAATAACAAGGTATGGGTAAAATGGATATCATGAACAAAAATCAGGGTGAAAAACCTGATATATGCATATACGCCTACTTTTGTCAGCAAGCCAGCCATCAAACCTGATATGGAAATAGGTGGTGTATGGTATGAAGCTGGCAACCAAAAGAATAATGGAAATACTGCAGCTTTGATCCCGAAAGCCATAAAAAAGAATAATGCTGCGATATTGAGTAAACTATGATCCGGATGATCATTTATGATTACGGCCAGGTCAGCCATGTTTAAGGTGCCTGTAAGCTTGTACAATACGCCGATACCTAATAAAAAAAAGCCCGAACCAATAAAATTCAGTACAACATATTTCACTGCTCCTTCCAGTTGGGCTTTATTATTACCCAATGCCATTAAAACAAAAGAACCCACCAACATCACTTCAAACCAAACATAAAGATTAAAAACATCGCCGGTTAAGAAAGCACCACTGACACCGAATAGCATCAGAAAAAAAACAGGAAAGTAGCCACTGGATTTTCTTTCAGCATCAATGTCTTGTAATGAATACCATAAAATAGCAAATGATATTATGGCCGTAATTAATATCATCAGCGCGCCAAGCATGTCAGCCACCAGTGTAATGCCAAATGGTGCGGGCCAATTTCCGATCTGCACAACCCTGATTCCTGAATGATATACCTGACTAATCAGTAAAATGGCTAAGATGAGATAAAGTGTTGTGAAAGCAATGGCAATACCTTTTTGAATGTTAACCTGATTCCAGAATAGAATACATATTATTCCGGCAAATAGAAGCGTCAGCAGGATAGAAGAGATAAAGGGAAAATCTATCATTATTTAATCTATTTTATCTGTTGATTTTAAATTGTCCAGGTCTTCTGTGTGTACATTCTCAAATACTTTTTTTAAAAGAATGATCACAAACAACTGAACTCCAATGGCAATTACGATGGCCGTTAAGGTAAGTGCCTGCGGCAATGGATCAGCCATTTCAGTTAAATGATCTGCTCCCTGTTGGTTTAATAATGGGGGTTCGTTTTTGGTAATCCCGGTTACTGTGAAAAGGAAAAAAATAGTGGCATATCCGAACAAATAAATACCGACAATTAACTTGAAAAAGCTTCGGTGAAACATCAGATAAATACTGGCCCAAAAAAGTAAACCAATGATAACAGATAAAACAAGGATCATAATTTATTCTTCAGATAATAAAAATGTAATTTTAAGAACCACTCCTGATACCAGAATTAATACACCCAGATCAAAAATGATGGGCGTACCCAGTTTGCCAATTATTGGCAATTCTTTTTCCAGCCAAACTCCGGAAAGGTAAGGTAACCCATTCACCATGGAAAATAATCCACTTCCTGATGATAGTAATAAGCCACATCCAACCAGGAACATGGGTTTAATTCTGAATATACGCATGGTGATTTTATAGCCAAAAGCAATAGAATATAACATAAATGGAACTGATATGATCAGACCGGCAATAAATCCTCCACCAGGGTTGTTATGACCTCTGAAAAACATATAAATGGCAAATACCGTGAACAATGGTATCAATATCTTTATGATGGTAGATAATATTAAGGTTCTCATAATTCTGGCTGGTTTGACTTAAATTTCAACAGGGATAAAATACCAAGCATGGTAATTCCCAGCACTGTGATTTCACCCATGGTATCCAGGGCCCTGAAATCTACCAGGATTACATTCACTACATTTTCTCCCTTCCCTTTGGGAATACTTTGTTCCAGAAAATATCTTTTCAGGTCTGAGTCTATTTCTCTGGAAAGCATAGTCAAAGAAATTCCTGTCATTAATAATCCAAACAGGATGGAAAATATCAGGTATTTTGCTCCGACTTTATACTGGGAAACCACATATTTCGGTAAACGATGTAATATGATAATAAGCAGGATCAGCGTTAAGGTTTCAGCTAAAAACTGGGTCATGGCTACATCAGGTGCACTAAAAATAGCATAGGCAATAGCCAATCCATAGCCAATAATACTTAAAGTGGCTACTACAATTAAGCGGGATTCTGTATTGAATAAGATAATAATGGCTATGATGGCTAAAAGAAGTATTGCCACTTCGAAAATACCAAGACCTTCCAAAATATCCTTGATGATCAGATCCCCGAAATTTTGCCCTGCTAATAGATAAATCACCAATACTGAAAATAAGGTGATGAATATTGCAATGTACTTTCTTAAATAGCCATTCTGGAAAAAGTTGGTTTGTATAGTAGCAATGCTACTGGTACCTTTAATGACCTCATTATAGAATTTATCAGCCGATAAGTAGTCAGAAAGGTTGAATTTTTGTTTAAACCCTAAAAAGTATCGTCTGAGGAAGTAAAATATAAAGCCTAGCATAATGGTGCCGAGGCTTAACCAAAATACCAGATTGAAACCATGCCATACTTTCAGATGCATGTCAGTGATGGTGCCAAAAACATTTTCAGAAGAAACTATGAGCAGTGATTCTATGGTTTTACCTGGTAATATACCCAAAATCAAGGTTAATACCCCTAAAATTACCGGAGGCAAATACATCAGAGGAGGAGTTTCATGAACGGAATCCAATGGATTTTTTGTTTTGGCAAAAAATACTTTGTATCCTATCAAAATAGTGACTACCGTAAAAAAACTGCTGGAAACGATTAGCAAAATAAAGAGGATCAAGTCTTGTGGTTGATGCAGCAACGCCTCGTAGAGCATTTCTTTTCCCACAAAGCCTAAGGCTGGTATGATTCCGGCCATTGACAGACAGGTAGCAATAGCTGCAAAAGCAGTAAAGGGCATTTTTTTCCCTAATCCTGAAAGTTTAGAAGCCAGTCGGGTGCCGGCTTCATGATCTACATTTCCCGCCACCATAAATAATCCGCCTTTATAAAATGCATGAGCTAAAACATATAGCAGAGCAGCATTAATTGCCTGGGCGGTTCCAATGCCTATCATCATGAAAAATATACTCAAGGCACTAATGGTAGTAAAAGCTAATATCCGTTTTAAGTCATCAGCTATGAAAGCCTTGTAAGCGGCAAAAATCATGGTTGCTCCGCCAAACAACATGAGCAATGTGCCCCATAATTCAACATCCTGAAAAACAGGATTGAACCGAAAGGCCAAGTAAACTCCGGCTTTTACCATGGTGGCCGAATGCAAATAAGCGCTTACCGGAGTGGGGGCAGCCATGGCATTAGGCAACCAAAAATGAAAAGGAAATTGGGCCGACTTGGTAAAACTTCCGGCTAATATTAACAATACTGCACCACTAACCAAAGGGTGGTTTTGAATCAGTTCTTTCTTGGTGAAAATTTCCTGAAATTGATAGCTTCCGGTAATAATATTTATAATAATGAAGCCAGCCATAAGGGCCAATCCTCCGCCTGCAGTGACTAATAAAGCCTGACGGGCAGCGTGCCTTGATTTTTCTTCTTTATTGGTAAAGCCAATCAGTAAAAATGAACTTAAACTGGTTAATTCCCAAAAAATAAACAGGCTGATCAGATTGGCTGAGAGCACAACACCTAACATGGATCCCATAAAAAAAAGCAAATACCCGAAAAACCTGCCTTCATGGGTATATCCTTTAATATATTTAAGAGCGTATAACAAAACCAAAAAGCCCAAAAAGCTTATAAGCAGGGCAAAAAACAAACTCAAACCATCCAGAAAAAAGGTAATATGAATGTTTAAAGCATCTACCCATTCATTTTCCTGGGTAATATAGATACCCTGGGTTACTTCTGGCAGAAATTGGAAAAGATAATAATTTATACCACCAGCTAAAATGATTATCAATGCAAAAGCAACAGGTTTGGATTTATCAAAAATAAAAGGAATTACAGCGGCAGTAAAAAAAATAATTAATATCGCAAGGGCCATGGATCAGGTTTAGGTTAAGAGAACATCTAACAGCTTTAAATTATCATTTTTCTTTTTGACTACAAGGGTTGGAATATCTACAACTCTGCTGGCAACTTTTTCAGCTATACTGCCTAAAAGTACTGAAGCGGCATTGGTTCTTCCTTTGGAGCCTATGATGAGTAAGTCAGATCCAATACTGCTGGAATAATCTGAAATACAACTGGCTGTTTCATTCTTTGGGCAAAAGGTGAAGTCGATTTCAATCCGTTTATTTGCATTGCTTTGTTTTAAAAAAGTTTCAGCCTCTTTTTGAAAAATTACTTTTTGCTTCCGGGTATATGCTTCATAGTCTTTACCGCTTCTTCTGAAATCCGGGGGAATCGAAATCACATGTTGCACCTTTAATATGGCTCCGGTTTTTGATGTAATTGTTAATGCTTGTTTTAAAGCAAGCATGGAGACTTCTGAAAAATCAATGGCCAGATGGATTTTTTTTATGATATATTCCTTTTGAGATGGCACCAGGAAAACTGAACAGTTTGATGTAGCTACCAGGTTTTCTGGTTTAATCCCGGATTTTCCCGTAACTTTTTTCCGTCCCAGAAATAACAGATCGGGATTAATTTTCTGGCTTATTTTCATTAAATCCTGGGCAGGGTTTCCTTCTAACACTTCTATTGTATAATCGTCCATGCCCATATCGTTCAATTGTGCAGTGAATTCTTCCTGAAGGTCTTCCGTACTTTTTAATTGATTTTCTTGCTTCTGGTCAAATAATCCCAAGCCAGAGGCCACATGAACAAAATGTATCCGGCGGACAGGAAAAATACCAGAAAACTTATGAACATAATTGATCAATACACTATCCATTGCTGTTCTGTCCAGCCCAACCAAAAAATGATAGTCAGAATCCATGGAACAAATTTTAAAAAATGAAAATTCTTAGAATATATATGTTCTAACTTAAGTAGCTTCTTTATGTTTTCAGGTCAAAAAGTAAAATTAAAGTATGCTCAAATCCAATTCAGGTTTAATGTTTCGTTCTCTAATGCCTCTCTGAATATGCATCATTAAACATATGTGCTTGTCGAAAGTTATTTGAATAACAAAAATAGATACACTATTGAATCTAAATTTTTTAAACTAATATGGAAAGAAAAATATTAAACAATAATGAACGAAGTTTTTCCATCAGCGGAAACAAAGGCAAAACTGCTGTATTCATTAATAAGATAGCGTCAGCTGATGATCTGAGTTTTTTTTCCTATGGCCAATCACTGGCCCTGAAGGTATCAAAGGATGGCGAATCAAACAGCACTTATATTTCAAAATATCAAATGGAAGATGATGCAGGCAGAGTGGCTAAGATTAATGAAACTTACCAGGAGTTTAATGACCTGATCATTGAAGTGTATGCTGACAACCCGCTTTTAAGTGCTGATCTGAATTTCAATGTAATCATAGATTACGAAGTGAAACCAATATAACAACCTATACCAATTCCTCTTTCTGATAAACCCTGAGGCCCAGATCAACCATGGATTTTATTTCATCTTCTAATTCTTTTGACAGGTTTTTGATGTGAAAGCAACTTTTTCCTTTCAGGTATTTTCTTAGCTGAGGGGATAAATGTTCAAATTCTGCAGGATGGGTATAAATAGGGAAAAAATACAACCTTACATCTTTGGCTTTGGCAATAATACTGGCAAAGTACATTCCATCTACTTTCTTTTTTCCCTGCATCACGGGTTTGGTACCTGTGAATTCATATTGATCATCAGTATTTGTTTTCAATTTGAGAGGAGGAACCTGTTCCTCCAGCATTGAGAGAAGGGTTTGCTGAATATCTGATACTTCTTTTTTCATAATTATTTCATTTGCTTTTTGATTGATCAAGCCAGGCTACCTTTTGGTCAGGCTGATGGGATCGGCCTATAATTTTATGGTAAAGAGCAGGCTTTCTGGCTTGCAGGTACCTGTTACCTCCAGCCTTATCCAATTTATCTTTAGTAAGAACCGCCATAGCAAATTGATCGTTTAATTGTCTGCATTCGGTCAGAATATCACCAAATGGATCAATGATCATGGAGCAGCCATTTTTAAGCTGGTCCTGGTCCATGCCGATCGGATTAGAAAAAACTACATATATGGCATTATCATAAGCCCGGGCGGGCAGCCATTTCATTAGCCAGGACCGACCTTTTAAGCCATCAAACTCCTGCCGCAGAGAAGTAGGATCAGTTTCACGGTTGTACCAAAGATGAGGGTCTACAAAACCTGCCCCGGGCCGGGTAGATGGAGTACACATGGTTACATGAGGCATGAAAATAATTTCTGCTCCACTGAGCCGGGTAGCCCGGACATTCTCGATAATGTTGTTGTCATAGCAGATCAGTATGCCACAAGTCCAGCCAAAGAAATTGAATAAAGTATATTCATCTCCTGGAGATAAATAAGGACTGATGAATGGATGAATCTTGCGATGCCGGGCCACCAGCCCATTTTTATCTACACAAACATAGCTATTGTAAATTCGCTGATCCTGATCTTTTTCAAACAGACCAGCTAAAATAACAATATCATACTTATTAGCCGATTTTACCAGTTTTTGAATGGAATCCCCTTCCGGAATTGGTTCAGCTAAAGCTAAAAGCTCAGCGCTGGACAGGTTTTGGGCCACTGTATATCCGGAAATACAACACTCGTGAAAAGCTATAAGCCGGACTCCCTGGTTGGATGCAGCCCGGGCCATCTGATCTATAACTGATAAATTATAGGCTTTATCTAGGCTTTTATGTTCAAATTGTACTGTTGCAATCCGGATGGCCTCCATAAAAATACTATTTTCCCGTTATTTCCCTGACTTTCCGGAAAAATGCTTTTTTCCTGTTTGAATTGATGCCCCAATCTACCGGAACACTTTGATAACCTTCCTCAAAACCTTCCTCTTTAGCCCTGAAATCAAAATATCCCCAGGAAGCATAGGCTTGAACCGCATTGACCAAATTATTGGTTTCCTGGTCAAAGTCGAAATGGTCATCTTCATTGAAAACGATGGGCATCGTTTTGTAATTTTTAAGTTGCCGGGTTTGATTCACCATTTCAGTAATACGGGCCGGATCATGCACTCCGTTGCCATGAATCAGGATAAAATCAGATTCTTTCACTACATTTTCTGAGGGCAGGGTATTTCCATTAAAACTGGCCGCCACATACAGAGGTCTGCCCTTATGTTCCTGTTGCTTGATCCGTTGAATCAACTCGTGTATACGATCCTGTTTGATGATATCCTGTTCATATTTATTGTTGTTACATTCATTGGCTACCTCGATAATGACATTGGTATATCCTTTTTCAAAAATCCAGTCCACCGTATTATCCACCGCCCGAATTACTGAAGCTTCATCTTTTATTCTTTCATCCTGTCCAAAATAAAAAATGCCCAGGATCACCACCATCCCCAATTGATCTGCCTTATCTATTATCCTGGTCAGTCGGGCCATATATTCCGGTTTCAAATCACCATTTTGATCGATGGCGGAATTGAGCCAGGGCTGATTGGCGGAATAGCCAAATGGACTGCCCCCCTGCAGGTTGATGGTGAAAGCCAGCAGGCCATGATCATACCAATCATCCATTGCTGCTACAAACTCATTGGTGTTACGTTCCGGATCCCATTTTTTAGTATCGGGGTAGTTCCAGTTTTGCCTGGTTTCAGGGTTTTCATCATCAAAAATGCCTTGTACCATCCGGGAGTTGAATAATAACCCTTCAATTTTGTTCCCCTGCCAGGTTCTGCCGGCATAAGTAGGTTCACCATTGATAAAAAACTGATCTCCCTTGATTTCAACAATGGTATTACCAGCCTTTGGATTGGAACAACTGCTCATCCATAAGATGGCAATCATAAAAAAAAAATATTTCTTAATCATCAGGCTTTAAATTTTTTCTATTTACTCTAAAATATAAATTTTCTGGTTTTTATAGTATTAATTGGTACAAAATATCCGGATCTGGGTCAAACTTTTTCATGGAAAGAAGTTTTATAGAAAAAACTTTATGCCTGAACTTCCTGAAGTAGAAACCTTCCGCAGATATTTTGACCAGACCAGCCTTCAACGTACTATTCAGAAGGTGGAAATCAAACCAAAGTCAGAGCGTCTGATCAAGCCAGGCCATGAAAAATTGATCAATCAGCTGCAAGGCCGGAAATTTGTGGCATCGCACCGGGTGGGTAAATATCTTTTCATTGAATTGGATGATGGCCTGTTCCTGGTGGTGCATTTTGGCATGACCGGGGATTTCAGCTATTACAGGAATGCAGAAGATGAGCCCAAAAATGCCAAGGTAATCTTTCTTTTGGAAAATTCTTTTAGACTTTCCTATAATTCCAGGCGTAAATTGGGTTGGCTGGACCTAACCGAATCCATAGCTGCTTTTCAAAAAGAGAAAAAGCTGGGAAAAGATGCATTGGATATTGAATTTGAGGAATTTTACCAGGGATTGAAAGAAAAACAGTCTCCAATCAAACCTCGTCTAATGGAACAGGACCTGATAGCTGGTATTGGAAACTGGGTAGCAGACGAGATACTATATCAGTCCCGGGTGCATCCGCTGAGCATTTGTCAAAAAATACCGAAAGCGATCTATCAGGAAATTTATAATAAAATGCAGTTTATCCTGAATACAGCAGTGGAACATGATTCCCAGGCTGAATGTTTCCCAGAATATTTCCTGATCAGAGATCGAAAAAAAGGAGCAAAATGCCATTACAATGGGAAAACACTGGAAATATTGGAGGTGGGCGGGAGGACTACGTTTGTCTGTCCCGGATATCAAAAGGCTTATAAATAATTGGACATTAGAGTTAGCTTCACAACTTCCAATGTGATTTTAAGGGCTCAGGTAGGTGAAAATAAACCCCTTTATAATTATCAAAATAACCCATCATGGTCTTGACCAAATGGCGGGAAAGCTGGTCAATCACTTTCTTCCAATGAGGTGATTTATCTTCCAGTTTTTCTTCCTGTCCAAAGATAAACTTCAGCAGCCAGGGGAATAATTGATTGAGACAACCATATTTTTTTTCCAGACCCACATAAAATGCCATTTGAGGCCCCACTAAATATCGGATCAGGGTTTCGGGTGCATTATCCAAAAACTGCCCGGGGAGGCTTTTTTCGGCAAACTGTACCAGGGCCTGGGTTAAAAGTTTCCCCTGTTCTGAATATGCAGCCTGACGTTGTAATATTTTATCCAAAAGAAGACGGGCTTCTTGCTGATTGTGGGGTACCAAATCTGCCTCTATTCCCAATAAACTACCAATGCCGGCCCAGGCATGTATATAAGCCTCCAATTTCCGGGTATCTTCTTCCAGATTGAAAAGGGGTAAGGCGTCGGTAGTGGCTATGCTGAAGGTCATCAACGTAACCGCCATATCCTCCTGATTGATAGGTTTACCATATTCTTTCCCGGGCCAATCAGTATGAGCCATAAATTGGCGGATAGCAGCATGTATCAGTCTTACCTTCTGAATGGACCGGATTCCAACCTGGCCGGGAGCTAAACCGCCTGGTGTCATCACATTTATAAGGAACTGAGCCGTTTCTGCTATTCTCCTGGTAAAGATCAGCAGGGAAGCATCATCATGTATTAACCGGCCGGTTCTGAACAGCACCTGAGCCCCATTGGCACAGGCATAAAGTAAGGGTAAGGATTTAAAATAGAGGAAAATCAAGAATTTAGGACCGTGATCCAGGAACAAATCGTGAGCCATTTCCACCTGGTCAGGTTGGATCCAGTCGGGAAGCTGGTTGGTTTGTTCCAGGTATTCACTGATTTGGACAGGAAGCTGATCTAAAGGCAGCTCCAGATTGGTGATCAGCAGGTGAAAAGTTTTACGGGCATATTCCAGCCCCCGGTCATTTATGATCTTCAATAGTACTTCATCTGCCAAAGGATCCGTCCGGGATCTTTTCTGGTCAAAAAAAGCATCATTCCATAAAGCAGGGTCCGGATTAGCAGGCATATTTTTTTATTCACCCATGATCAGATTGGTTTCTTCATCTACCCAATCCCTGATCAGTTCTTTCTGTTGCTGGTCAAGTTTGGCCTGGCCATGAATAAAGGTGTAAATGGGCAATGGCATTTTGTCTTCTTCCACTTCCTCTTTGATTTCATCCAGGATCTTGACCAGTTTTCGTTTATTATATGTATTCCAGGCAGAAAAATCCAATTCTTCCACCCCTTCTTCCACATCTTTCCTGACCAGCCAGGAAACCGGTGCTACGTAAGAATACCAGGGATAGTTGACCTGCCGGGAATGACAATCATAGCAGGAGGTTTTTAGTATATTAGCTACCTCAGGGTGAACTGCTCCTCCGGCGATCAAATCGTTTTCCAGGTTGTCTGAATTGTCGGGCAATTGATTAGGAACAAACTGTAATACCAGTATAATGACAGCAAATGCTATCAGGACAATTTTAATGATCTTCATTAATTAAATAACTTATCGGCTGTAGTTTCAGCCCAATCTCTTAAAAGGGTGACTTCTGCTTCAGTTAATTTGGCCTCTGGCTTTTTAGCCAGGAATTTTTCCGGTGGCATGGTACCTTCATCCAATACTTCGATGATTTCATCTAGTATGGCGATTTGTTTGGTTTTTTCCAAAGTGGGCAGATCATCCCATAAAAGGGCTTCTTTGGCATCGTCTGATTTGCCTTCCGGGCTATGACATCCATAACATTTATTGTCAATCAGGATTTTAACAGCTCCTTCATAGGCAATCACAGGCTCTTCTTTAGAAAACTTTTCATGATTTATCCGGGGTGTATTACTCTGAAGGAAAAAAGCCGGGATGATCAGAATCAATAATAACTTGAGAGGGGTTTTCATGGCATTTTGAATTGAATTCGGTTGTTAGTTTTTCCGGTCAAAATTTAGGCATTATTTTTAAATCCTACAATGATTTTTTTCAAAAGAGTAATTACGAACCTGATTTAAATCTTTGATAGGGGCTAAAAGAGCTAATGAAGATCAATTGCCTGTGAAAAAAGCCTATTGTCAACTGGTACGGATTCAAAGGCGAAGCGAAAGACCGAAAGGGCGTATGGCCTGAGGATTATCAAATCAGAAGCGGTATTTAATCTGTTCCAAAGTAGGCAGGACATGCCTTGGGGAGGCAGGCTTTCGCCGCCGCGAGGAGGATTAGGTGCGAAGGAATGCGGGAGGGGATGTGCGATTCCAAAAATGGCACCTGCTCCATTATTGGATCAAATTTGATTAATTTGTAAATTTCAACCAAAGCCATAAATCTATGAAAGACAAAAGTATTTTTCTGTTTTTGATGATATCCTTGATTTATCAGGGATGTCAGGTTTCATCTGGTGAGAAGAACAACGTGACGGAGGAGGAGAAACCAAATATTTTGGTCATTTTGACTGACGATCAAGGGTTTGGCGATCTCTCATCATATGGGGCTAAAGATTTGCAAACGCCAAATATAGATGGCCTGGTGGAAGATGGTATGAAATTCAGTAATTTTTATGCCAATTGTCCGGTTTGTTCTCCTACCAGGGCGGCACTGTTAACAGGTCGCTACCAGGAGTATGTAGGGGTTCCGGGGGTTATACGTACCCATCAGCAGGATAGTTGGGGTTTTCTGGATACGGCTGCTATTTTGTTGCCGGAGCCCTTGAACCAGGCAGGTTATAAAACCGGGATCATTGGAAAATGGCATCTGGGACTGGAATCTCCCAACACACCAAATGAAAGAGGTTTTCAATACTTTAAAGGTTTTTTAGGAGATATGATGGATGATTACTGGACCCATGAGCGGTTTGGCAATAATTATATGCGCCTGAATGATTCCGTAATAGAACCTGAAGGGCATGCCACAGATCTTTTTTCAGATTGGGCGGTTGATTATGTTACTACTGCCAAGGAAAAAGGAAAGCCCTGGTTTTTATACCTGGCCTACAATGCCCCACATTTTCCGGTACAGCCTCCGGAAGACTGGCTGGTAAAAGTGAAACAAAGAGAGCCTGATATCTCTGATACAAGGGCTAAGCTGGTGGCATTTATTGAGCATATGGATGATGGTATCGGCAGGGTCATCCAATCTTTGAAGGAAACAGAACAATATGATCATACCTTGATCTTTTTCACCTCGGATAATGGAGGACATTTGCCTTCAGAAGCTAATAACGGTCCCTGGCGGGATGGAAAACAGTCTGTTTACGAAGGAGGAATCAGGGTGCCTGCCTGTGCTGTGTGGCCGGGAAAGATAAAACCAGGATCAAGCTCTGAGGCATATCTGCTTACTATGGATATTTATCCCACTGTATTAGCTGCAGCTGGAGCGGGCTATGCTCACCGTATTGAAGGTCAGGATTTTCTGCCCATTTTATTGGAGGAGGAGCAGCGGGTAGGAGAAAGACCATTGTTTTTTTCTCGCCGGGAAGGGAATATGCGATACAGGGGACAAGCTATTGAAGCGGTAAGGTCGGGTCAATGGAAATTGTTGCAAAATAATCCCTTTGAACCTCAGGAATTGTATAATATGGAGGAAGATCCCTATGAAACCAACAATGTTTTTGATCAATACCCGGAAAAGGTGAAGGAATTGAACCAATTACTGATGAAGCATAAGCAGATTGGTGCCAGGGTCCCTTGGCAACCTCCTGCAGTGTATTATGAATTTTGAAATAAAAAAAAGGAAGGCCGATACTTCAACCTCCTTTTTTTAATCAACATCTAAAAATATGCACTAGTTGGAAGGCGCGTAAAGCATCCGGCCAATTTGTTTATGCGAGCCAGTCTGTATCTTATAGAAATAGATACCAGGACTTAAAGATGGTCCTGCCTGGTTGGGCTGCCAAAGATAATTATGTTTTCCCGGCTGATAATCAGCCGTAGTTTGATCCACTATTTGTCCAATGGAATTCATGATGGAAATATTCACAGTACTTGATTGTGACACTTCGAATACCAGATTGGTGCCGGCTGTACCGAAAGGGTTGGGATAATTAGCATAAACCTTAAAATCTACTGGTTGTAAGCCTGTGGTGATCCGGCCATTTTTGGCAATGATCTTCAGATCCTTCAGGTCCTGGTTATAGGCAAGCCCCTGAGTAATATCAGAACAGATCTTAATAGCTGATTCATTCAGGTTATGACGCTTCACTTTAAATTTCAGGTTAATGATCTGGGAATGATCAGGCAGCGAAATGCTTTTGCCGGCAGGCTCATCCCAGATGGTAGTTAAATAACCTTTTTGGGCCAAATGATCACTGAAATGTATGCCATTTAATCCTTCAGCTTCCATAAATTCCAGGTGATCAGCATTCCACTGCAAGGTAAATTGAAAAGCACTCACCTGCTGGAATTGACTGGCCTTAACAGGGATGTTGATGACCTGCTCATCTTGCAAATTTAAATCTTCAATTTCCAGGGATATTTCCCCTTCATATTTCATTCTGCCAATGGTCTGGTCCCAACTGTTATTTACATCACCTAAGCGGATCCCGGTAAAATCCAGGGTATTATCACTACTGTTGGCTGTAAGGGCTATATTTTCATAATAAGTGAAAATATTATCCGGGTCGGCATAAGTATTGGTATTGGGTACAAATTTCCAAAGTTTACCATCAAAGTCTGAGGATTTTCCCAGGATCAACCGTCTGATTAATGCAATATCTAAAGTGGATACAGAGCCGGAATTTTCAACATCAGCCGCAAGTTGGGCAAAATCGTTCAACTCGATTTCTGAAAATAAAATATGACGTCGAATTAAGGCAATATCAAGGGTTGTTACGCCATTATTGGCTTTATTATCTGTTGGCTTATCCGGATTGATGGTCACATTGCTTCCCGGCAATACATCAAAGGCAAAAGCACCATCAGTGGCAGTGGTCCGGGCATTAGATTCATCGCCTGATAAATTCACCTGAACCCCGGATAAAGGATTTCCGGCTACATTTCTGATAACACCACTTAGTTGAACCATGGAAAGACTGTTTACCTGGCCTGGACTAACTTCTACTGGTAACGATTGAAAATTAGTATCTGCTATTTCCAGCCCAGTAGCCCCGGCAGCGTTAATAAATACCGGGGAAAAAGAGCCTTCCAGCCCTTGTATTTGAAAACGAAGGGCAAATAATATATCTCCGTCATTGAGGCTTTCACCTGCCAGGGTTTGATCATCCCAGGATAAAGTAAGATAATCCGGATTATTTGTATTAAAATGCGTATCGGTAATGCTGGCAATACCATATAATTCTGTATTTAGCAATGTCAAAACTGAGGCATCCCATTCCAATGTTAGTTGAATCGCCAGGATGTTAGAAAAATTCTCCACATATACCGGGACCACTACTTCTGAACCCGGACTTCCATTTAACTCTGGCAAGCTTAATCTTACCGGTATGTACTCCAGGGTGGTGGTATTTTCCTGGTTGGAATAAGCTGATTCATAGGTGTCATTAACTGCCTTAACCCTGTAATGATAATGAGTCAATTCCGTTAAACCCTGATCTGTAAAAGAACTAACGGCCACTGGTGTAATATCACCGGCAATGACCTGGTATGTTACACCATCCAGGGAACGCTCTATGATAAATCCGGTTTCATTATCTGAATTATCATTCCAGGATAATTGGATCTGTTCATGAGACAATGCTGAAGCAATTAAACCATCCGGGGCTATAATATTAGGCAAAGTGGTAGCGGAAGCTTCATCTGAGGTGGCTGATTCACTGGGAGAATTAACTGCTTTTACCCGGTAATAATAAGTTATATCTCCCACTAATCCGGAATTATCGGTATATCCTGTAATGTCTGGTGCTCCGGTAGTTCCAATGGGGCTGAAATTTATTCCTGACTCTTCTGACCTTTCTATAATAAATTCCATTTCATTGTCCGAATTGTCCTGCCAGCTTAAATCCACTTGATTGGCCGAAACTGCAGTGGCTATCATATGGGTAGGTGCATTGATTGTAATCCAGGTTTGATCAGAAGCTTCAGAAGAATACAATGACTGGCTGGGTCCATTCACAGCTTTGATACGGTAGAAATAGGTCGTACCTTCTGCAAGAGAAGTATTATCACTGAATGCAGTAATATTGGCCGAGGTAGTAATTAATTCAGAAAATCCAGATATAGAAGTAAGGGACCTTTCAATCACAAATCCGGATTCGTTATCGGAATTATCGTCCCAGGTCAATTCTATTTGACCGGTGCCGGAAGCTGTGGCATTTAAATTATCCGGGGCAATGATGGTGGTCAGGGTAGTGGCGGAAGTTTCACTGGTGAAATCAGATTCACTGGCTCCGCTGATGGCTTTCACCCTATAATAATAAGTGAGTCCTTCGGATAAACCTGTATCTGAATAAGCTTCGTTATCCGCTGCTATGGAAGCAATCTGGGTAAAAGGTCCGCCTGAGGTTTCAGCTCTTTCGATTACAAATTCCAATTCATTATCAGCATTATCAGTCCAGGAAAGATCAATCTGGCTGGTGGAAAAGGCAGTAGCAGAAAGCCCAGAGGGCGCATTAATGGTGATCCAGGTGGTTGCTGTAGCTTCGGAAGTATAGACCGATTCACTGGCTCCACTGACCGCTTTGATGCGATAGAAATAGGAGGTGCCCTCGGTAAGTGACATATCAGAATAACTGATCACATCAGCAGCAGTAGTGACAATTTCTGCGAAAGGTCCTCCGGAAGTGGTGGCTCTTTCAATGACAAACCCTGCTTCATTAGCTGAATTGTCATTCCAGGACAAGTCAATTTGAGTGACACCGGAAGCTGTAGCTGCCAGGTTATCCGGGGGAAGTATGGTGATCAGCGTACTGGCAGAGGCGGAAGTATAAGATGATTCATCCGTCGCATTATAAGCCTTAATTTGATAAAAATAAGTAGTGCCCTCATTGAGGGAAATATCTGAATAACTGCTGATATTGGAACCAAGGCTGGCAATTTGCGCGAATCCTGAACCAGAAGTAAGGGATCTCTCCAGGATAAAACCATCTTCATTGTCAGCCTGATCAGTCCAGGTTAGATCAATATTTGTGGTTGAGGCATTCGCTGTAAAATCTATAGGCGCATTGATAGCGGCGGTTGCATCTGTGGTAGCATTGGCCTCAATACTGTAGATGGAATAGCCTGATCCATTGCCAGCTCTGACTTGATAATAATATGTGGTACCCGGATTTAAACCGGTATCGTTGTAACTGGTGGCATTGGCTGGTAAAGTGGCTATTTCAATAAAGTTGGAAAGATCATTTACGGACCTTTCCAGGTAATAATTATCTTCATTGGTAGCATTATCCTCCCAGATCAGATTGATCTGACTATCCGATGTAGCTGAAGCGACCAATCCGGAGGGCTCCGCTGGTACATCCATTTCCACTATTTCCATGTATTGATCTACGGCCTGATTAGATAATTCCTGGATAATTCCGGAAGGCCATTCTACCCGGATAGTTTCCACTATGGCTGCGTCTCCCAGGCCGAAATGGGTCACCATACTGTTTTGGGCAAAGCGGCCGGTTTGACTGGAAATATCGCGTGTTTGGGTAATAGGAGAACCATTGATGGTAGCAGTCACGATGACCTTTGCACCTACTGCCGTAGTATTAGAAATTGTTCCGGTAAGACCTATTTCCAGCCAATGATTCCCGCTACTGGTGTTTTGATAAAATTCATTTTTGGTCCCTGAATTATAGTTGGTCATATACAAATCCAAATAACCATCTCTGTTTACATCTGACCAGGTGCAACTGGTAGTATAATTAGAAGTTTCTACAAATTCTCCTGTTGTTATTTTACTAAAAGTGCCATCACCATTATTATGGTAAAGATTATTTTCAGCTCCATCATTGGAGATATATAAATCAAGCCATCCATCATTATCATAATCACCCCAACTGCTACCAATAGTGACATTCACATCCGTAGAAACATCACCGGCCGCAACCTCTGTAAATGTTCCACCATTGTTTTGAAAAAGCTGATTAGCAATTCCATAATTACCAATTAATATATCAAAATCTCCATCATTATCATAGTCTGCCCATGAAGTTGTGTAGGTATACAGTGTAGCAGTTAAATCACCCAGGTTTAATTCTGTAAAATCAGTACCATTGTATTTAAGCACCACGTTGGTTTCAAATAGTCGACTTATCATGATTTCAGGAATGCCATCCATATCATAATCACAGGATGAAAGTCCATAGTTGTCATAAGAAGCCAAATTAGAAGCGGTAAAAGTTCCACTGGTATTGTGGCTTATTCTCATATTATTTCCGGCATGAACAGATACAATATCAGGATAACTGTCTTGATTAAAATCTGCTATTGCACCACCTGTGGTAGAATAAAAAGGAAAATTGGCTACGCCAGATAAAGAAAAAGTGCCTGCATCATAAATGTAAAGAAAATCTTGTTTTAAATTGTCATTCCCTATATACAGATCCAGGTCATTATCGTTGTCAATATCAGTCCAAATGGCGAATGATGAAGATGCACTATTTTTAGCTACAAATCCATTACTTGATATTTCTGTAAAAGTTCCATCGCCATTGTTTAAAAATAATTTATCGGGGTTGGTGCCATTGACCACGATTAAATCCTGGTAACCATCATTATTGTAATCTCCCCAGGATGCACCCATTGAGGTACTGGTGAAATTAATGATAGGGCTGTCTGTTATCTTGTTAAATTGAGCTTTGGCAGGATTAGTCAACAAGAAAAGCACAAGCCCCAGCCCTAGTATTAAATTGTATTTTTTTTCCATTTTTCCCTCTAATTAAATAGTATTAAAAGAATTAATAAGAAATTTAGGAGAAAAAGGGCGGCTTTAATTTATAATCATTATTGAATTATTACATCAGAAAGATAAAGAATCAATTCAATCAAATTATCTAATGTATTGGTTAAGCAGGTGCAATGTGTGGCAGGCAACAATTCCGGCTGTTTCAGTACGTAAAGTAGTTGGGCCCAAGCTGATAGATTTATATCCTGCTTCCAGTGCCAATTTTATTTCTGTTTGGCTGAAATCTCCTTCAGGACCTATAAGTACCAGGTATTTTCCCCCTGGCTGGGCTTGATTAAACAAGTGCCTGGTAAAATCCCGGTCTACAAATGCAATGAATCGGGAATAGTCCTTGTAATCATCCGTCAGCCAATGGTTAAAAGCCATTTCTGAATTTATTTCAGGTAAATAGGCCTGATTAGATTGTTTCATAGCCATGACAGCCTTTTTGCTGATCCTGTTTATATTGAGTTTTTTACGTTCGGAATGCTCACAATCCAGAAATGTAATGGCATCAATACCCAGTTCCATTGATTTTTCCACAAACCATTCTATTCTGTCAGCATTTTTGGTGGGGGCAATAGCCAGATGTATAAAATATGGCCTTCCAGGTTTTTTTTCTTTTGAATGGACTTCAAAAAAGCAGATTTTGCCTTGGATTTTGGTAATGATGGCCTGATATAAGTTGCCCTTCCCGTCGGTTAAATGAATCTGATCTCCCGGGTTTTTTCTCAGTACCTTAATGGCATGATGACTTTCTTCTGGATTGAGCTGACCTTGATCAATATCTGGTTCATAAAAAAGTTGCATGCTTAAAAATAAAAAAAGGCAGTTTAAAAACTGCCTTTTCAATTTTATTTTTTAGCTCCTGCTATCCACAGGAACATAATCTCTTTGGTTAGCACCAATATACACCTGCCGGGGACGTCCGATAGGCTCTTTGTTTTCTCTCATTTCTTTCCACTGCGCAATCCAGCCAGGCAAACGACCAATCGAGAACATCACCGGGAACATATCAGTAGGAATTCCAATGGCTTTCATAATGGTTCCTGAATAGAAATCTACATTGGGATACAATTTCTTTTCAACAAAATACTCATCTTTTAAAGCAACTTCTTCCAGTTTTTTGGCTATGTCAAACAATGGCTCATCCAAATTAAGTTTAGCCAGGATCTTATCAGCGCTGTTCTTGAGTATTTTGGCTCTGGGATCAAAATTCTTATAAACCCGGTGTCCAAACCCCATCAATCTGAATGGATCATCTTTGTCTTTGGCTTTATCAATAAACTTCTGCACATTCCCTCCATCAGCTTTAATATTTTCTAGCATTTCAATGACAGCCTGATTGGCTCCCCCATGTAATGGCCCCCATAAGGCGTTGATGCCAGCAGCTACGGATGCATAAAGGCTGGCCTGTGAAGAACCAACAATTCTAACGGTTGAAGTGGAGCAGTTTTGTTCATGGTCAGCATGCAAAATAAAGATCTTTTCCATGGCATCTGCTACTATGGGATCTATATCATACTCCTGGTTGGGCAGGGCAAACATCATTTTCAGGAAGTTTTCCACATAGTTCAATTTATTATCCGGATAATTGGCCCTGAAGCCCTTTTCGTTGGTATATGCCCAGGCCACCAAAGAAGGTATTTTAGCTAATAACCGGGTAATAGTAAGGTTTACACCTTCAGCGGACCTGTTGGGGTCTAAAGATTCTGGAAAGAACGCTGTGAGGGAAGTAGCCATGGAAGATAATACGCCCATTGGGTGAGAATGGGAGGGAAAACCTTCAAATATTTTTTTCTTATCCTCATGAAGTAGCTGATGCTGTTTTATTCTTTTAATTAAGTCCTGATATTCTTCTTTGGTGGGTAACTCTCCATATATCAGTAAATAAGCAACTTCCAGAAAAGTGGATTGTTCGGCTAATTGTTCGATAGGATATCCCCGGTATCGCAGGATGCCTTTTTCGCCATCCAGAAAGGTGACGGCGCTTTGGGTTGATCCTGTATTTTTAAATCCCGGGTCAAGCGTAATTAAACCGGATTCACTTCTTAAATTACTGATATCGATAGCTAGTTCATTCTCTGTACCTTCTACTATGGGGAGTTTATAAACCTTACCGTTAACTTTTAATTCAGCAAAATTTGACATGTTGATTATGGGTTTTTATTTTAATAAAAATATATTGAATCAATTTTAAATGATGATAACTGGAAATATTTAAAATTGAAAATTATGATTCATAAACTATGTTTTTGAAAAAATGTTTTGCTTTTAAAAATCAAAGTAAAACTATAGTTTTGTTATCCAATAAAAACTAGAAGTACCTTCGATTTATTATGTGAATACACTATTTACTACGTAAATAAAATCAAATAGATTTTATTTATTGGTATTATAATAATAAAAAAAATGATGTTTAGATCTAAACATCATTTCATTATTGTTATATTTTTTCTATTTCTTTCCACACCAGAGCACTGGCACCTGTCACTGCGGCATTCTGCTCTTTCAGTCCGGAGGGCAAAATTTTCACCTTGTCTTTAAATACTGCCAATAAGTGTTCTTCCATATATTTTTTGGTTGGCTCAAATATTAAGTCACCGGCATTAGCCAGACCTCCAAAAAGAATGATTGCTTCAGGGCTATTAAGTGCTACTGCATCAGCTAATTTTTGTCCCAGAATCTTTCCTGTAATGTCAAAAGCCTTCAAAGCAACAGGATCCCCTTTCATGGCTGCTTTAGAAATCATGGCTGCATTAAGATCATGATAACTAATATTTCTGAACTCCGTTTCAGCAGTTGCATCAGCCATTAATTCGAATACGGTTCTCTTAATGCCAGTAGCTGAGGCATATGTTTCCAGACAGCCTCTTCTGCCACAACCGCACAACCTGCCATTTAAATCTACAGTTACATGGCCCATTTCTCCGGCAAAACCATCATGTCCATAAACCAACTTACCATTTACCACTATACCACTGCCTAAACCAGTTCCCAAAGTGATCACAATAAAATCCTCCATTCCCTTGGCATTACCATATACCATTTCTCCGATTGCGGCCGCATTAGCGTCATTGGTAAGTACTGTAGGAACGTCCATGTGTTTACGAAATAATTCAACAAAAGGCACTAGTCCTTTCCAACTTAAATTAGGCGCGTATTCAATTGTTCCTTTGTAAAAATTTCCATTGGGTGCACCCACTCCCACTCCTTTAATTTCTATAGGAGTTTTAGCATGTACCGAACCAATCAGCTTATTTAAAGCTACATGTAACGACTCCATGTATGGTTCCACATCTTTATGGGCTGTAGTAGATATCAGGTCTTCAGCCAGGCTTTTTCCTTCCCGATCAACAATTCCATACTTGGTGTAGGTGGCGCCTATATCAATTCCTATTGCTACTTCTTTCATAATCTTTAAAGTTTAATCAATAATTTTTTTTATTTTATATCCTTTCCAGCCATAGTAGGCCAAATAAATATAGCAGATCATCGGGATGAAGAAAGAGTAGTGATACCCACCTAATGAATCTGCTACCGCTCCCTGTATAGGAGGGATCAATGCACCTCCCAAAATGGCCATTACCAATAAAGACGAGCCCTGGCTAGTAAACTTGCCTAATCCTCTGATGGCTAAAGTGAAAATATTTGACCACATGATTGAATTAAACAATCCTATACTAATGATGGTCCAAACAGCCAACAGTCCATCTGTCATCATGGTAACTGACAATAATACCAGATTGACTACAGCAAAAATAAGCAAGGTTCTTTCTGGCAGTGAGCGGCCAATTTTAAAGCCGATCAGGTTAATGATCAGAAATACGATAAATGGATAAGTCACGCTTAATGGAAAAGGGGTTTCGCTCTCCATGACTACCGCAAAATATATAAAAAGGTAGGAAACCAATGCTACAAATACCATCATGATGATCTTTCGGGTTTCATTTTGCATGCCACTTAGAGATATGGCACCCAAAAACCGTCCGATCATGGCACCCCCCCAATAAAAGGCCAGATAAGATTTGCCAATCATTTCCGGATACCCCACCAGTTCGTTGATATAGTTGATAAGCACGCTTCCTATGGCTACTTCACCACCTACATACATAAAGATGGCCACCATGCCTAAAACCAGGTGTCTGTATTTTAGAGCGCCAGCTCCTTCTTCTATATTATCTTCAGTAGTGAACTTGGGCAGGTTGGTGATTTTTATCACTACGGCCAGCAGAAGAAAAATGCCGGCAAATATAAGGTATGGTATCTGCACCCCATTGGCTGAAATAGGTCTTCCTGCATCAGTTAAAATTTCCTGCCCCTGTTGATTCAAAAGCGGCTCACCCATATAGGCAAAATAATGAAATACCAAATATCCACCTAAAATGGGAGCAATAGTAGTGCCCAGGGAATTAAAGGCCTGGGATAAATTAAGTCGGCTGGAGGCTGTTTCAGGTTTTCCTAAAATAGCCACATAGGGATTGGCAGCAATTTGCAGCAGGGTAAAACCAAAACCTACGATGAACAATGCAGCCAGAAAAATACCATAAGACTTCAATTCGGCAGCAGGATAAAAGGTGATACAACCCAGAGCAGACAAGAACAGACCAATGATCAACCCATTTTTGTAGCCCATTTTCATAATAGGGTCTTTCCAGCGGGAAGATATCAGGTAGTATAACAGGGAACCTATAAAATAAGCTCCAAAAAAAGCTGTTTGGACAAACATAGATTGAAATCTATCCAGCTCAAACATCCTTTTCAAATAAGGAATCAGTATGTCATTCATACTGGTAATAAATCCCCACATGAAAAACAAAGTGGTGAGAGATACCAGAGCGGGCGTATAATTCGGCCTTTCTCCTGTTTCTGTCACTTTGCCTGTAACTGTGTTTGCTGATGATGAAGCCATGTATTTTATAATGATTTTGTCTTCTTAAAGCTCCCAAATCTATTAAAAATTGTTTAAAGATTACGCTTTTTACAGCTGAGATGGGAAAAAATGTTAATCAAATTATCTGATTTCAAATTTTTATTTTGGAAGGTGAAATTTATATTTGTGGGCCATGAGTTTATGCTCACGGGAATTGTGTGGGAACAATTATTTTTTTTTAGAGTTATTAATCCTGTAACCAGTATCTGATGCCTTATATATATTTTAGACTCTTAGTTTTTTCCAGGCTGTATATAAGTTTTTTTTAATATTTATATTTTTAATTTTAGTTTTTAATGAAGCAAATCCAAGGAAGAAAGAGGGCTGTCATAGAACATGTTAAGCCTGAAGTTGATGGAGGTGAATTTCCTGCCCGCCGAGTTGTAAATGAAAAAGTCATAGTAAGTGCAGATGTTTTTGCCGATGGACATGACGTAGTAAAAGCAGCCATTCTTCATCGCAAGAAGGGAGCCAAGAAATGGAGTGAATCTCCCATGCATTTTTTGATCAATGATAGATGGGAAGGTTATTTCCGTCCGGATCAGGAAGGGTGGTATGAATATACGGTGATGGGGTGGGTAGATCATTTTTCATCCTGGAGAAAAGGTATCAAACTTAAATTTGAAGCCAATCAGAATGTATCGGTTGACTTACAAATAGGGGTAGATATGATCAAGAATGCCCGTCAGCGTGCTTCCGATCAAGAACATCAACAGAAATTGGATAACTGGCTAGATTTTATGAGTAACTCTGAAAGTCAGGCAGCCATTGTTACTTTGGCCATGAGTGATGAAGTAAATAACCTCATGAATATCCTGGTAGATAAATCAGATGCAGCCACTTATTCTAAAAACCTGCTGCTGGAAGTAGAGCGTAAAAAAGCCCTGTTTAGCAGTTGGTATGAGTTGTTTCCCCGTTCGGCCTCAATGGAACCGGATAAACATGGAACCTTTAAGGATGTGGAAAACCTGTTACCGGAGGTGGCCAAAATGGGTTTCGATGTGCTTTATCTTCCTCCAATACATCCCATTGGAACAGCCTTCAGAAAGGGTAAGGACAATGCACCTGAGGCCAAACCGGGAGAGCCAGGATCACCCTGGGCTATCGGATCCTCTGAAGGAGGACATAAAGCCATACATTCAGAATTAGGCACCCTGGAAGATTTTAAAAATTTAATTCAAAAAGCTTCTGAACATGGCCTGGAGATGGCCATTGATATAGCATTTCAGTGTTCTCAGGATCATCCCTATGTAAAGGAACACCCACAATGGTTTAAATGGCGGCCTGATGGAACGGTACAATATGCTGAAAATCCTCCTAAAAAGTACCAGGATGTACTGCCGATCAATTTTGAAAATGATGACTGGCAAAATCTTTGGAAGGAGTTGAAAAGTGTTTTTGACTATTGGATTGAGCAAGGCGTACATATATTCAGGGTGGATAATCCCCACACCAAATCTTTCAGGTTTTGGCGGTGGTGTATTGCAGAAATTAAAAAAGAGCATCCGGAAATTATATTTCTGGCAGAGGCTTTCACCAGACCCAGGGTGATGGAAAGATTGGCTAAGATTGGTTTTAACCAGTCCTACACCTATTTTACCTGGAGGAACAGCCAGCACGATTTTATCCAATACCTTAATGAACTCACCCGTACCGACATGCGGGATTTTTTCCGCCCCAATTTCTGGCCAAATACACCTGATATCCTGCCGGAATCCCTGCAATTTGCCAATGAAGCAGGATTTATCACCCGGTTGGTAATGGCTGCCACTTTATCCTCCAATTTCGGCATTTATGGACCTGCTTTCGAATTTATGGAAAATATACCTCACCCGGCCAGAGAAGAGTATATTAACAATGAAAAATATGAAATAAAAAATTGGGACTGGTTTAAAAATACCCGCATCAAAGAGGTAATTAGCCTGGTAAACAGAATCCGAAAAGAAAATGCGGCCCTTCAGACCACCTGGAACATATATTTCGCTGAAATGCAAAATGACCAGCTGTTATGTTATGGCAAAACTGATGATGACAAGGATAACAAAATCTTTGTAGCTGTAAATCTGGATAATACCTATACCCAGGGAAGTTGGATTAAACTACCGGTAATAGAAATGAATATTGACCCAAACCGCCCATACATCATGAATGATTTGCTTACAGGCAGCAAATATACCTGGAATGGCGAATGGAATTATGTAGAACTTAATCCACATATCCTTCCAGTCCATATTTTTAAAGTTGAACAATAAAACCCAAAATTTGATCATCTATTTATGAATAACCAACTTGATGATAATCTGCTGTGGTACAAAGATGCCATTATTTACGAACTACACATTAAAGCTTTTAAAGATAGTAACAGTGATGGAATAGGGGATTTCAGAGGGCTTTTGGAGAAGCTGGATTACCTTGAAAACCTGGGAGTTACAGCTATCTGGCTGTTGCCTTTTTATCCCTCTCCTCAACGGGATGATGGATATGATATCTCAGACTATTATAGCATAAACACTTCCTATGGCAATATCCGGTCATTTAAAAAATTCCTGAACGAAGCCCATAAACGAAACCTCAGGGTGATTACAGAGTTGGTGATCAACCACACCAGCGATCAACACCCCTGGTTTCAAAGAGCCCGAAGAGCTAAGAAGGGATCTGTTCATCGGGATTACTATGTTTGGTCTGATAATCCAAAGCAGTTTAAAGATGCCCGGATTATCTTTAAGGACTTTGAAACATCCAACTGGACCTGGGATAATATAGCCAAACAATATTACTGGCACCGCTTTTATTCTCATCAGCCGGATCTGAACTATGACAATCCCAAAGTACAGCAGGAGATATTTAAGATCATAGATTATTGGTTGGATATGGGAGTGGATGGATTTCGTCTGGATGCAGTACCTTATTTATTTGAAAGAGAAAACACCAATTGTGAAAACCTGCCTGAAACCCATGTATTCCTGAAAAAACTGCGGGCACATGTAGATTCCAAGTATCAGGGCAGATTGCTTTTAGCTGAAGCGAATATGTGGCCGGAAGAAGCTGCGGCCTATTTCGGAGAGGGTGATGAATGTCATATGAATTACCATTTTCCCATCATGCCCCGCATGTTTATGTCCCTGAAAATGGAAGATCGCTATCCTATTATTGATATTTTCGATCAGACCCCGGAAATTCCGGAAAATTGCCAATGGGCCATGTTCTTGAGGAATCATGATGAACTTACCCTGGAAATGGTAACGGACGAGGAAAGAGACTACATGTATAAGGTGTATACCAAAGACCCCAAAGCCAAGATCAACCTGGGGATCAGGCATAGACTGGCACCCCTGCTGGATAATAACCGGAAGAAAATTGAATTAATGAATTACCTGTTATTTTCTATGACAGGAACTCCAGTAATATACTACGGAGATGAAATAGGAATGGGAGACAATTACTATCTTGGTGATCGTGACGGAGTAAGAACCCCCATGCAATGGAGCGCTGATCGTAACGCCGGATTTTCAGATACCAATCCCCAAAAGCTTTACCTGCCGGTCATTCTTGATCCTGAATATCAGTATGAAGCTGTGAATGTTGAAACACAGCAAAATAATCTTTCTTCCCTGTTTTGGTGGATGAAAAGGGTGATCAATATGCGAAAGCAATACAAAGCCTTCAGCCGGGGAGATATTAAATTTTTATCGCCCTCTAATGCCAAAGTACTGGCTTTTTTAAGGACCTATGAGGAGGAAATTATCCTGGTGATCGCCAACCTGTCACGGTTCAGCCAGGCAGTGGAGCTAGATATGCGGGACTATAAAGAATATACACCCATTGAAGTGTTCAGCCACAATAATTTTCCTACCATCAAAGATGAACCATACCTGGTAACACTGGGGCCGCACGGATACTATTGGTTTTTATTATCACAACCTAAACCTGCCATGAGAGCGTTAGATTTGGATAAACCTCAGATTAAAGCCAAAAAATGGTCTGAAATATTTGAACCGGCTAATCTTAAAATTATAGAAAAGCTACTGAGCAATTATATAATGAATTGTCGCTGGTTTGGTGGTAAAGCCCGCCCCATTCAAACTATCAACGTGGTGGAAAGGATTAACTTCACTTATCAGAAAGAAAATTTTAGCTGGATCATATTTGAGGTAAGGTATATTGAGGGATTACCCGAAATGTATCAAATTCCCCTGGCTTTTGCCATCCATGAATATGAAGAGGAATTACGTAATAATTCCCCTAAAGGAGTTATATCGGCCATTACCATTGGAGCTGATACCGGCATCTTGTTTGATGCAGTTTACAGCCCGATTTTCCAGGAAGCCTTATTCAGCTTCATCATTAAAAAGAAAAAGATCAAAGTAAACGGCTCAGAGCAGATTTTTTATGCTACCAAGGAAGTGGAAAAGGAGGCAAAATCATTTAAAGACGATTTTCGTTCCAAAATATTGAGTGCAGAGCAAAGTAATACTTCTTTAATTTTCTCAAATAAGTATTTCTTTAAATTATACCGAAAGCTAGACCGAACCCTGAATCCGGACCTGGAAATAACCCGTTTCCTAACCGAAAAGGCTGGATTTACCAATGTGCCTGGTTTTGCTGGTGCCATAGAGCATCGGGATGAAAAAGATAATCCGATGGTGTTGGGTATGATGCAGGAGATGGTGCAAAACCAGGGTGATGCCTGGACCTATTTCCTGGATTCTCTCAATCGGTACTTCGAACGGGTCTTGGCCTATACAGAATTCAAACATGTGCCTGACCTGAAAGGCGACCTGTCTGCCCCCTTACCTTTCAATGATTTGTCGGAAGGAGTACAAAGTTTATTTGATGTAGCAATTGCTGAAAGGGTAAGTTTATTAGGACAAAGAACTGCAGAAATGCACTTGGCCCTGGGTTCAAGACCTGAAGAAAAAGATTTTGAACCAGAAGCCTCGTCTTTGCACTATCAAAGATCCCTGTTTTCCTCTTTACAATCTTTAGTACGTACTTCCTACCAAAGTCTTGACAGCAATTTTGATAAATTATCCGAAGATAACAAAGCAGAAGCCAGGGAGGTACTGGGGATGAAAAATGACATCCTGGGCAAAATGAAAGAGATCTATGCTCATAAAATCGAAACCATGAAAATCAGAAATCATGGCGACTATCATTTAGGACAAGTACTTTTTACGGGAAAAGATTTTATGATCATTGATTTTGAAGGGGAACCAGCCAGAACATTCAGCGAAAGGAGGCTGAAAAGATCTCCATTAAGGGATGTGGCTGGCATGATCCGTTCCTTCCATTATGCTGTTTACAGCTCTTTGTTTCATTACGGCAGCCTGAAAAAGGAAAATTTTGAATGTCTGGAAAAATGGGGCGAATTATGGTATCACTACATGAGTGGATTTTTTATGAAGAGTTATATGGATGTGATTAATAGCCAAAACCTGATCCCTGACAATGTAGAAGACCTGAATATACTGCTTAAGACATTTTTATTAGAAAAAGCGGTATATGAGCTGAATTATGAATTAAACAATAGACCTGACTGGGTGATTATTCCCATAAGGGGTATAAAATATATCATGCAGCGATATGCAAATGAAGAAGATTAAATCTCAAAGAAATTGACAAACCTGAAATTTTTTAATTATGGCTAAAGAAACCAAATCTACTACGGATAAAACCAAGAAAACACGTGAAAGCGCTAAAAAAGAAGGTGAAAATACTTCCCTTAAAAAATCCACTTCGGCTAAAACGCCAAAACAGGAACAGCAAGGTGAAGCCTCATCTTCTCTCAAGGAAGAGGTGAAAAAAGGGCCATCCGGACGTAAAACTTCAGCTTCCCGCAAGCCAGGTGTGGCTTCAAGGTCCGGCAAGGCATCTGAAAAGGCCAGCTCAAAATCTAAGTCTGCCTCATCTGTCAGGAAACCTTCTACCCGAAAAAAATCTGAAGCAAAATCCGAAAGTCAACCAAACACACCTGAAATAGAATCCAACATGAATGACCCTGTGATATTTGTGACTCGTTTTTCCGATTATGATGTACACCTTTATCGGGAAGGCAGGCATTTTCATTTATATGAAAAATTTGGCAGTCATGTGATGGAACATAATGGCAAAAAGGGTACTTATTTTGCTGTTTGGGCTCCCAATGCCAAATATGTGAGCGTAATAGGAAACTTCAATGAATGGAATCGTGAATCCCATAAATTGATGGTGAGGTTTGATAGTTCGGGCATATGGGAGGGTTTTATTCCCGATTTGGGGCAAGGTGAGATATATAAATACTACATTGAATCCCACAGCGGCAATTACTGGGTAGAAAAGGCTGATCCATATGCCATTCATGCTGAAATACCACCGCAAACTGCATCAGTGGTTTGGGAAAGGGATTTTCAGTGGTCTGATGATGAATGGATGAAGCAAAGAAAGCAATCTACCGGTAAGCCCAAACCATTTTCGGTTTATGAAATGCACCTGGGTTCCTGGCGGCGGGTGCCGGAGGATGGATTCAGGTCTTTGAGCTACAGAGAATTAGCCAGTCAGCTTCCCCCATATTTAAATGATCTGGGTTATACCCATGTAGAATTCATGCCAGTAATGGAACATCCTTTCTTTGGGTCTTGGGGTTACCAGGTTACCGGGTATTTTGCCCCTTCCAGCCGCTATGGCAGTCCGCAGGATTTTATGTATCTGGTGAATGAATTACATAAAGCCGGAATCGGGGTGATACTGGATTGGGTACCTTCACACTTCCCGTCTGACCAACATGGTTTATCCTATTTTGACGGATCACATTTATATGAACACTCAGATCCCAGGGAAGGATATCATCCGGATTGGAATAGTTATATATTCAACTATGGCAGACACGAAGTACGTTCATTCCTGATCAGTAATGCCATTTACTGGCTGGATAAGTTCCATATTGACGGCCTTAGGGTAGATGCAGTAGCATCCATGCTTTACCGGGATTACTCCAGAAAACAAGGAGAATGGATTCCAAACGAGTTTGGCGGCAGGGAAAACCTGGAAGCTATCAGTTTGTTAAAACAATTTAATGAAGAGGTGCACCTGCAATTCCCTGATACCTATACCATTGCGGAGGAATCCACTGCCTGGCCCATGGTATCTAAACCTACCTATATCGGAGGACTTGGCTTTGACATGAAATGGATGATGGGCTGGATGCATGATACCCTGGAATACTTTTCTAAAGATCCAATCCACCGGCAATACCATCAGAATGAAATTACATTTAGTATCATTTATGCCTTTACGGAAAGCTACATGCTGCCCTTGTCTCATGATGAAGTTGTTTATGGGAAACAATCTCTGGTATATAAAATGCCTGGTGATGACTGGCAAAAATTTGCTAATTTGAGATTGCTTTACGGCTATATGTATGCCCACCCGGGAGGAAAACTGATTTATATGGGGGGAGAATTTGGCCAGACTGCTGAATGGGCTCATGATAACAGCCTGGATTGGCATCTGCTGGATAATGACCTTCACAAAGGAATATCCACCACCCTAAAGGCTTTAAATAATATCTATAAAAATGAAAAAGCCCTTTATGAGACTAATTTTGAGGAAAAAGGATTTGAATGGGTGGATATTAATGATTCGGCTAATAGTGTGATCTGCTTCTTAAGGAAAGGTGAAAATCCAGATGATATGATCCTGGTAGTTTGTAGTTTTACTCCGGTGGTTCATAGTGACTATAGAGTAGGAGTTCCCAGAGCAGGCAAATGGGTAGAAATATTCAATAGTGATGATGTTGAATTTAAAGGTAGTGGTGTGAGAAATCATGAAAGGCATACGGAAGATCAACCATCTCATGGTCGGGATCATTCGATTTGTCTGAACTTGCCGCCTTTAGGAGTAACATATATGAAATTTCAACCATAAGTAATAAGCAGGAATGATCCATGTAGCTTTGAACAGGTTGCATGGATCTTATTTATTTATTCTCATTTTACTAATTTAACCTGTGTTTATTATTTTGTATCTGATCTATAATCGTCTGCAATCTGTCAATATATCCTTTTAACTCATCATTAAAAGCTGTTAATTCGGGGCTGACTGGGTAATGTATCATTTTTTCTCAGATTTGTATAACTATTGTAAATATACGACATAACTCGCATCATAGATACTTTTTAGCATGGTCTTTTGACTAAATTGTTATATCTATCGACAAATCCTCAAGAAATTTCGGCTAAAAAACTAGCTCTATTTATTTAAATTTAACAAAGGTTCCAAAACTTCCCACACATTATCAGCCAGTATTTGATGTCCTTCCGCATTAGGATGTATCCCATCAGCCTGATTCATTTGGGGATTCCCCCCCACATCCTCCAGAAGAAAGGGAATTAAAGCGGTATTATTTTTCTGGGCCAGTTCAGGAAATATTTGTTTAAACTTACTAATATAGTCCTGGCCCATATTGGGAGGCATTTGCATTCCGGCAATGATAATTTTTGCTGATGGATTTTTTTGCCGCACCTTATCAATGATGGTTTGCAGGTTTTTTCTGGTTTGTTCCAGCGGTAAACCCCTCAAACCATCATTAGCCCCTAACTCCAGTACAAATACATCCACGGGCCTTTGCAGGATCCAGTTGATTCTGGCCACTCCTCCGGCAGAAGTTTCGCCGCTTAAACCAGCATTGACCACTTCATAGTTGTATCCGGCCTGGTCAATTTTTTGTTGGATAATATGGGGAAATGATTGTTCAGGATCCAATCCATAGCCGGCGGTAATACTATCTCCGAAAAACACCACCAGTTTTTTAGGTTGTATGGCTGCCATTAACCAAGCGGCTATAATGATAAGCAAAAGACTTGATATCTTGACCGTTAAGATGTTATGTTCCGCCTTAAAAAGGCTTTTTAATGTAAAATTATCGTCAGAATTCATTTCCAATAGATTTATCGTATTTATTTTAGGTATATTTAAAGTGTTAAGTTTAGTAATTATTGATATTCATTTACAATTTACTTAAACAATATCTCTGCCAGAATGATTATTTTATATTAATTCTTTAACTGCTTTCATGAAAGATATACTCAAAATCGAATCAGTCAGTAAATATTTTTCAACTTCTGAAGGGCCACTGGAAATCCTGAAAGATATCTCGTTTTCGGTAAAGGAACAATCCGGGATCTCTATAATTGGCCCCTCAGGTAGTGGTAAAACCACCTTGCTGGGTTTATGTGCTGGTTTGGACCTGCCCAGTCAGGGCAAAATTATTCTTAATGATATTGATCTTACCCGGTTAAATGAAGATGACAGAGCCTACGTTAGAAATCAGTTTGTGGGTTTTGTATTTCAGAATTATCAACTTTTGCCTACTTTGTCTGCTTTGGATAATGTAATGATACCCCTGGAATTAAGAGGAGAAAAAAATATCATAGCGCAGGCTAAAGAGCTGCTAGGCCGGGTAGGGTTGGGTAATCGGATGAAACATTATCCTTCTCAACTTTCAGGAGGAGAGCAGCAAAGGGTGGCTATAGCCAGGGCCTTCATCAGTAAACCCAAGGTACTGTTTGCCGATGAACCTACCGGAAACCTGGATGAAGAAACAGCAGATAGTGTAACAAATCTTTTATTACAGATCAACAAGGAGCAAGGAACAACTCTGGTGATGGTAACCCACAATATCGCACTGGCTGAGCAAACTAAAAGACTGCTGAAATTGAAAGGTGGACAGCTGGTGGAGGATCAGCAGTTGGTTTAGCCAGGTTGGGGCAATAAAGTTTAGTTTTTTCTAGCTATTGAATTCAGGTCGATGGTTCTTTTTTCTCCGGTAAACTTAAAGATCTCTATTTTTTGCGTATAATCATACACTTTCAAGGTCCGGGATCCATGGGAATAAAAGGAGTTTCCGTAATAAAACTCCTGTTTGATCAATGAATTATCATCCAGGTGAATCAGGGCGCAGACATCGTCATCCTCCAACCGGATGACTTGATTGTAGGCTTGGTCAAGTACAAACACTTTTAAATAATCATTGTTTGCAGCACTAAGATATAATGATTGATCCCGTGCGTCAACCAGTTCTGCCAGGCCCTTGGCATCAGAATCCACCATAAAGCCGGTAGTATTTTTTGGTGTGCTGCTAAAATGTCCCTGGCCGTTGCCTGTCAGAATATAACCATGAGAAGCATCATTAAAACCAGTTTCTATTTCTGAAGCATAACTATTTCCGGTGATCATTATATCCGGATTTTTATCCTGGTTAAAATCTCCTACAGCCATACCATATACTGGGGCAAACTGAGCTGGTTGAGGAAGCCGATGCATCACAAATTCAGCCGATCCTTTATTTTCCAGGTAAATACTGGCCAGATTGTTACATTTAAAAACATGCATGCCGGTGGTATCCAACTCTGCCAAAAGTTGCGGTGCCGTAATACGGGCATAATCAGCGTATGTTTTAAATTTTTTTCTCAATACCACCATCTGTTCTATCAGCTCATCCCGGGGATGTGCCAGAACTTCTTTCCCCTGTATATAATAAGTAAAAAGAGGATCCAGGCTGCCATTTTCATCAAAATCCTTTACATACATCCGGGCTGGCTGGTTTTTACTGACTTGGTACCGGTTGTTCAGTCCGTAATTTCCCACCACATAGTCTGTGTCCCCATCCCGGTCAAAATCACCTCCCAACAATGAATTCCACCAACCATAAGTTTCCGACATAACCCTTGCCTTAACGAGTTTGCCTCCCTGGTTCCGGTAAAATGTTACTGGCATCCAATCACCTACTACTAATAGATCTATCCAGCCATCCTGGTCAAAATCTGTCCATAGGGCATCCGTTACCATGCCCAGGCTGTCAAATCCTGAGACGATCAAAGAGGTATGGTCTTCAAATTTCAATTGATTGGTTTCAGTGAGTTGATTCACTATAATAAACCCCGGCGCTGGTAAAGGATATCTGCCAGGTAAACTCCGACTACCGGCAAATATATCCAGGTCTCCATCCCTGTCAAAATCTGCTGCTTTGATACAGGAAGAACTGAATGGAATAGGGGGCAAGGCTTTTTCGGCCAGTTTAAAATTGCCCTGGCCATCATTCCGGTAAAGACGGTCCTGGTAATAGGAACTGGTAAAACTCATTTCATTGCTGCCGCTGGCCAGGTAAAGATCCTGGTCCCCATCCTGGTCTGCATCAAAAAAGAGGAGGCCTGCATCTTCAAAGTTTTTGTCTTCATGAAAAGCTTTGCCCCTGAATTTACCTGTTGGCTCCTGAATAAATAGTTGACCAGGGTAATAGCGGGAACCTCCCAGGTAAATATCTTCCAATTGATCTCCATTGATATCAGCTACTGCAATTCCGGGCCCCTCCTGTGAAAGCTTCTTATGTAACAACCTTTGGTAGTGAAAGTCCACAAAGTCGTATTCCTGGTCCTTATAATTCAGGTTTCGTTCTACTGCTACCGACTTAAACCAGGGATTGACTGGAGGTTTAGGCAAGGAAGAAGCGGCAGCAGGCAGATGTTTTAGATTTAAAGAAAAGGTATAGGTAGTATCAGCTTTCAAACGCGTCATGGTTTGTACCTGACCGGTATACCATTGGATCTGAAGGGAGTCAATTTGTCTGGATTTTCCTAAACCAAATGTAAACTCCGGGCTAATGCTGGATTGGAAACCCCTGGTCACCAGGTTCTCCTGCATCTGCATCAGGGAATCCACATACAGGGTAATTCTGGAACCCACTGCCCGCAAGTTGGGGGCCTGACCTTTAAGTTTAATTTTTACGAAATGATGGTCCTGTGATTCAGAATTTATGGTTTGATTGGCCATTATAAAGGGCGGTTCATCCAGATTTGCTACCACCAGGTCCTGGTCACCATCCTGATCCAGGTCAGCATAGGTTGCTCCATGAGAAAATGAAGGCTTTCGTTCCATCCATTGGTCTGAAACATTGGAAAAAGTTAGATCTCCCTGGTTTTTAAAGAGGTAGTTTGGCAAATAGATGCCTGGTAATTCATGTACTGCTTTGACAAAATCTTCCTGACTTTGATCCGGGTCAGATACATATTGTGGCCTTTGAACATAATGCACAAAATCCAGGTCCTGCATATCTCTTTTAAATCCATTGGCTACAAACAGGTCCTTCCAGCCATCAAGGTCGAAGTCGGCCAGTAATATGCTCCAACTCCAATCGGTATGATGGATCTTAGCCAACTGTCCTATCTCACTGAAATGCAAATCTCCTTCAGTTCCTGTTCCATTATTGAGCTGCAGGGAGTTTCGGCTGAATTGAGGAATATATCCGTTTTCAAGGGTCATCATAAACCGGTCATAATTGGCCATACTTTGCATTGATTTTAATCTTTGGTTATCCTCCGGAACCATGTCAGCTACAAAAATATCAACCCATCCGTCATTGTTATAATCTGCCAGATCAGCCCCCCTCCCGGCAAAACTGGTATGTTTCAGGTATTCAGCTGTTCGGTTGGAAAAAGTACCATCCCTGTTATTCATGTACAGGATCTCATCAGCCAAAAAGTCATTGGCAATATAAATATCGGGCCAGCTGTCATTATTCAGATCACTGACAACCAGACCCAGACTATAGCCTGGAAAAGTAATGCCGGCCTGTACCGATACATCCGTAAACAGTTCCTGGCAATCAATTCCCTGCTCCTGGCATTCTACAGCATTATTCCGGTACAGTTTATCCGACCGGTCCGGGTCCACCTGCTGGTTTTGTACAATAGGTAAATTCACAATTCCGCTGTAGTAATTTTCAGCCAGATTTACGATCATATAAACATCCAGGTCTCCATCTTTATCATAATCAAAAAAAGCCGCCTGGGTGGTATAACTGTGATCATCCAGATTGTAATCCGCAGCAGATTCTTTGAAAACAGGAATACCTTCAGCATTCAATCCCTGGTTAACAAATAATAAATTCTTTCTTTTTTCAGCTGATTTACTTCCGGTGGCACAGGCATAAATATCCAGCCATCCATCCTGGTTAATATCAACGGTAGTGACACCACTGATCCACCGATCTGTACTGACCCGGGCAATTTCTGTAATGTCTTTAAACCTGATCTGTTGTTGTTGCTGGTTGAGATATAACCGGCTGGAAACCATATTCCCCGAAAAAAACAGGTCTTCCCATCCATCGTTATTAAAATCACCTGCCGCTACCCCTCCGCCGGTATAAATATTGGAAAAGGTAAGCACATTAAAGCTGTCACTTTCAAAAATCCGGTTGTTGAAATTAATCCCGGTTTGACCGGGAGATAGCTGCCTGAACTGGTAATTGTCCTCCTTATGGCAGGAAACCAATCCAGTTACGAGAAAAATCAGGAGTAGTATATTTTTCATTAAGTATCGATAATCGATCATAATTCAAAGATCGGTTTAACCAATTAAAAACTATTAGCCGGGAAAAGTTCCATTGATTTAATGGTGGTGTTTCCGGATTATTGTATCTGGTCATTGGAAACCATTTCTAGCTCTGACTGCACCTGTCCGGTAAGCTTAGACCAATGAAAAACTTTATCCTGGTTATTATTCAAATGAACCAGCGGCATAGGCTGATAGGCATGGGACGCTAGACTGGAAAGTGTTTGCCAGTATTTCAGGGCATGTGCCATATGGTTTTTAGCCAGGAGTTGGTCTGCTGAATTTTTTTCCTGTAAAAACGAATGCCATGCCAGCCCTGCTTTTAATTTACTGGCAAAATAAAGCGAAAGGTTAGACCATATTTGAATGTCAGTCAGTTCCTGGATTAATCCTTTATCGGTCCCCGGATCAACATCCTTGATCAGTTTAAGGGCCAGTTTGGCATCATTTTCCAGCTGGTTGGCCAGGTCTAAAGGAGTAATCTGTCCGGCTGAGAACATTTGGGCATCCTGACCGGCTTCCACAAATTCCCTGATGGAAACAAAGTCAGGGTCCAGAGGATCCACATCAATCAGGTTTTCCAGACTGATCAGAGATGTGCCTGATCCCTGACGAGCCATAAATCCTTCACTGTAAAGGGTAAAATCCCAGGTGCCATTCCAGAAGGAGGCGATCCTTAGAGGAGTTTGGCTG
>JBPRGG010000020.1:0-3894 GCA_051418075.1 Candidatus Cyclobacteriaceae bacterium M3_2C_046
GCCTGCAATCATTGAAATCATCATGCCCGTTTCGCCAAGCCCCACCAATGTTGACCAAAGATTTGCATTAAGGTAACCGCGGTCTAATCCAAAAAACCGGACAAGCAGGTAAATGGTAAGCGGGAAACCATACATCTCGGCATACAAGGCAATGATGAAAGCCTGTATTAAACCGGCACCGGTCCACTCCCGCCACGTTTTTGGGGCGAGATAGCGGTATAAAAACCAGGACACAATAACGATAACAATTAGTGCAATCGCCCATGCCCCGGAATGTTCAATTCCTCTTTCCATGACAATTCTTTAATTAAACGCGTTTTTTATTCCACCTTTTAAAAAAGAAATTATAGATGGGTACATAAACCAAACCGGCATAAACACCATACAGGAAACTTTCCAGCAACCCCAGAAGGAAACCCCACCAGGTTAGCCATTTAAAAGCCGGCAATACAGATTCGAGGAATGTATGCATATGAAGACTATCGGGTGTTACAAGCCCATAAACAACACAAACAATAAAGCTTACGGCTGTAAAGGTTCCTAATGACCAGGTTACAATTTTTATTTTTAGCATGATATATTTCTCCTTTTTTACGATTAATGATGATGAGGAACCGACCCGTCTGAACTTTTCTGTTCCTGTTTTTTGTCCTTGTTGTCTTCGGGGCTTTCATGATTTGCGTGTCCGCCATGTCCTCCGTGGCCAAACAGATGCATAGCAACAAATGCTATTGCAAATACTATCCAAAGCCAATTTTCTGCCAACCATTCCATAATAATTTCCTTTATTAATGTAATATCCAGGATTAAATGAAAGTCCACCGGATGAGTGCTTTACCAACAACTCACCCGGTGGCTGTTTTCATTCATAGTTACCTCCTTTCTGAATTTAATGTTTATTCATGATGCTCCTCATGCCCCTGCTGGTTGACAGGCTCTTCCGTTTTGTTTATCTGGCTATTTTCGCCCTTCATTCCATTCATCTTTTTCATGCATGTTTTCATCATTTCAGGGTTTTGAGCCATCATTTCAGCCATGTTGTGCATGTTAGAATTTGCATTGCATTTTTCCATCATAGCGGTTTTCACTTCAGAGTTGTCTTTCATCATCCCGATACTGTTGGCATGGTCCATCATTTGATGGTTGCATTTAGTTTCCGCCATTCCATTTTTTGCATTCATTTCTCCGTTGTGAAGGTTACCTTTTTGCATCATAGTCATGGCATGTTCGTTCCCCTTCATCACCTCCATAAATTCCAACATGAGTTCATGGTTGCTCATAATGTTGTTATAAACTTCTATCCGGGCTTCCGGGCTATCCATTATTTTTGCGACTTTTTTGCTTTGAGCATTGCTGCTAAGCGCCAAAAATGTAAGCATTGAAAATATTATCGCTATTGATTTCATGATATGTAATTTTTAAATGATTAAATATGATTTATTATACGTGATTATCTTAGCAGCATCCATGGTTGTGTTTATGATGGTCGTGCGAACTTCTACTGTTCTCCACCGGCACCAGTTTCATGTTGCAGTCCGGGCAATTGCCGGGGGCATTGTAGGTTTTGTCCCCTTCGCATTTCATGGGGCAGATGTACCGGGTTTGCTGTCCGGCAACAATTGTGCTACCACTGTCTTGAACTATTTCTCTCTCTTTTCCTCCTCTAAAAAAATCTCTTAGTGTTTTCATGATATTTAATTTTTAATGTTTAACTATTTCAAAGATACAATACGCAGTTATTTAATATGTTACAGTATTTATTAAAAGATTTATATGATTTTTTGTTCTACTTTTTTTAAATCAAAATCAAACATTACAACGAAAACGAACAATCGTTTCTTTAATATCATTCGCCGACACCAGCTTCATATTACATTCCGGGCAATTGCCCGGGGCATCATAGGTTTTATCCCCTTCGCATTTCATCGGGCAAAAATACCGGGGTTGCGATTTGCTTCTTTTCCATTCCGAAGACGAACTATTACTGGCTCCCTTCCCTCTAAAAAAATTTATCAGACTTTTCATGTTGTAAAGTTTTATGATTTAACTCAAATAATTTTTGTAAAAGCCACGTTTATGAGCTCCTTTTATCAACTAATAAAAAATATATCCCCCATTCACAGGAATCATCTGCATTTTAGAATCCGGGCAAAGTCCGGGTTCATCGTAAACCTCTTCTCCGTGGCATTTCATGGGGCACTGGTACTTTACATTTGATTCCGGAGTATTTTTTCCGGTATTTTGGGTCGCTGTCTCCATTCCTTGATTTTTTCTTTCTGTTGTAAAATCGTTTCGTGTTTTCATGATATGCAATTTTTTAGTGTTTAACTATTTCAAAGATACAAACATCAGGTATTTAATATGTTACATAATTCACTAAATGATTTATATGATTTTAACTTTTTGAAGTGCTTATATTTCGTTGTAACATTGCTTTATTGTTTTTTTGAAACGCGTTGGTGAAATACCCGTTGTTTTTTTAAACTGACCCGAAAAATGAGGGACGCTGCTGTACCCCAATTCCCAGGCTATTTCAGCTAATTCTTTTTCATCACAAAGGAGCATTACCTGTGCCCGTTCAATTTTTAGTTTAATAAGGTATTTCTCAATAGTAATACCCTGGTCAGATGAAAAAAGCGAACTTATATAGGCATAATTTAAATCTATCTTCATTTTAAGAAAATCAGACAACTTTAGTTTTGATTGCCTGCCTTCTGTATATGCATATTCTTCAATACTGGTTTTTATTTTATTTATTAGTTGGCTTTTATGAACGTCAATAATTTCCAACCCTGCCTTTATAAGCCTTTTATTGACTGCATCCAGCTTAAATGGAGTAATCTTGTCCTCCACAACAACATAGCCTATCTTTACATCTTCCACTTTAATCCCGGCTTCTTCAAAAATTTGAGAAACCACCAGGATACATGTTTTGCAGACCATATTTCTAATTTTAATTCTCATAACCCAACATCTCAAAATATCTGTTGTAAAGATAAAAGCTACTATCCTTTAAAGTGTTACACTTTTTTAAAGTTGATTTACATGATTTTTAAATTATACATCGTTTATCGATTTGCGGTTTTGTTCCCCAAGCTTTTTAAAATACGATGTAGTAAACCCTGTTACTTTTTTGAACTGCCCGGAAAGATGGGCCACGCTGCTGTATCCCATTTCAAAGGCAATCTCGCTCAATGTTTTTTCATCGTAAACAAGCAGCTCTTTTACCCGTTCTATTTTCAGGCTAATCATATATTTCTCGATGGTAGTGCCCTCAACCGATGAAAAAAGCGAACTCAGGTACGGATAATCGAGGTTGAGTTTATTTGTCAGGTATTCGGAAAAATTCATTTTACTTTCCCCGGAATGGTGGTACACATAATCAACTGTGATGTTTTTTATTGATTCGATTAACCTGCCCTTTGAATCGTTGATAATTTCAAACCCCATCCTTTTCAGACTTTTGTCCACTTGTTCGAGTTTGTCGGGCGCAACCTCTTTAGTGGTTTTTACTTTGCCCAACTGTATGTTTTCAATTTCTATTCCGGTACGTTCAAAAATTTGCGAAACAACCAGAACGCAGCGTTGGCAGACCATATTTTTAATGTTAATATCCATGAGTCTTTTTTTTATTTTAATTCAATCCATAACATTTTATAGCACGTAATTTGCCCGTATTATTCGTTTAATGTTTTCAAATAATCAACGAGTCTTTTTTTACTATTTTCGGACAAGCGGGCTTCACGATGAATGAACGTGTAGGATGGCAAAGGCATTTCACCATCTTCAACCTGGCTTATCATTGATTTTAATTTGCTTTGTTGCATTCGGGCTGAATAATCCCCGAATTCACTAAAATTTAAATCCTCTTTGCCCTTATTGATATGATTTTCC
>JBPRGG010000021.1:0-10632 GCA_051418075.1 Candidatus Cyclobacteriaceae bacterium M3_2C_046
TTTTCCGTCATCATCAAATTCGATAAAACCTGGTTTTCCCCAGGCATCTATTTTGGGAATGTCCGGAAAAGGTAGTTTCAGTTTCTTTTTACCACTTCCATTAATCGATGTAGTGGAATAATAAATGGATTTGGCAGCATAATGTGGCGGAATCCAGTTGCCTCCCGCGTTCCAACTGCTGGCTGTATTCAATCCGACTTCCAGACCCAGCTTTCCAGCTTCTTCAACGGCATATTTTATTATTTGCAGGGATTCAGGACCCAGGTAGGCAGGACCGGATTTTACCATCACAGTATCCCGGGATCCTATTTCAAAAATAGTAAGACCGGAGATTCCCATATCTTTGAAAGATTGTAATTCCTGTTTTAATCGCACTGTATCCACGAAACCTCCCAGCCACCAGTGGTAAACGATGGGCTGTGCGGAAGGGGGTGGATTTTGAAAGCCCTCAGACATGGTGGCATATTGCTTGGAGGACTGGCCCAATAAGTCAGTTGTTAGAAAAAGTAAAAAAGTAAAAAAAGTTAGATATTCACTTACTTTCATCTTCATGGTCATACAGCTTTGTTATTGTTTGATTGAATTTCATGAAATTCCTAAAATTAATTAAAACTTAGATTGTCCGACTCAATTCAGGATCAAGTACCAGAAGTCGGAATTTCGCATCCGGGAATGGAATAACGAGCTGAACATCCAACACATCGAGCCCCTGGTCCCGGAATGGAAAAGATCAAGTTTATTTTATTTTTCATACTAGGATAGTTAAAATGATGACTTTTTGGCAAAAAACCATACCTGAATATCTAAGATAATTAAAATTAACAGCTGACTTACTATAAAAATTGATAATAAAAGGGTACTTTCTGATATTTTACAATGCACCTCTTGTCAGGATCATTTAATCAATGAAAAAACCTTCCATATATCATGGTTACAGATTCGGGATCAGTATAAAAAATAAAGAAATGATTGTTGTGAGTGATCTTTAACAGGTAATGATCCTACATACCTCATCCTGGCCTTAAGTTTGTTAGGAAAGCATTTTTTGTATTCAAAATACTAATAAAAATGGATCTATATCGTTTAATATCTCAAACAAACTCCGAAATTAAAATTGCAGGAAGCAAGCTAATGAAGATCTATAGTGTTTTTAGTTTACTGACTTTTGTGGTACTGCTGAGCAGTTGTAGCAAATCCATGTTGATCCAGGCTGACAAAGTCAATGAAATCAGTCTGAACCAATACAAGACTTTTCGTTTTGTTGAAAATGATGCCAATCCTAATTTTACTTTTAACGAAGCCAACCAGGAAAGGGTAAAGTTGGCTGTGGCGGCAGAACTGGAGCAAAGGAATTATGAAGAAGCAGCCCTGGCAGATTTTTTAATAAAAGTACAGGGTAATATTGAGATGATCCGGGAAACCGGTACCATGGGGCCCATGTACAATTATTACGATCCTTTTTTTATGAATAACAGGTTAAACCGGGCTCCAAGAGATGCCAATGAAAGTACGGTGATCATCAATGTTATAGATCAGGCCAGCAACAAACTGGTTTGGCAGGGAGTAGCTACAGGCAACTTCAAAAAGAAAAAAACGCATATAGAAGTCGTTATTCGCGAGACCATTCAGGAGATGTTCCTGCAGTTTCCTTATCAGTCACAAGTTAACCTCTAACTCAAAATCAGGTATATCCCTCCTTTTAAACAACCTTACAGATGCAGTGGCACACCATCTTTTTAATAATAAGGGAGTTTTTTTGAACTTTTCTTAGGTTTTTTGAAATATTTATGAATTTTTGGAGTCAATATCCACAAGTTTTAGTGGATTATTTTTAACATTATATTATAAGGTATATATTTGTGCCGAATAATTATTGTATTAATAGCCATTTATTTGGGTCCAAAAAGCAAGCTTTTACTGGTATCAGCTGGATAGTTTAAATCATTGTTATTAATGATAAAAGCTGATTTAAATCATTCTTTACCTTAGATTATTTTTCTAACTATGCCGCAATTTTTACAAACTACTTAAATATTTTCAAAAAATGGACATTTCACATATAGAACACATTGGAATTGCCGTCAAAAACCTGGAGGAGTCAATAAAGTATTACGAGGATGTATTAGGTTTTAAATGCTATTCTGTTGAAGAAGTTAAAGATCAAAAGGTTAAGACAGCATTTTTCATGGTGGGACAAACCAAGATCGAATTATTGGAATCTACAGATCCGGAAGGTCCGGTAGGAAAATTCATTGAAAAAAAAGGAGAGGGAATTCATCATTTAGCCTTTGCTGTAAACCATATTGAAGGCGCCCTGCAAGAAGCCAGGGATAAGGGGGTAAGACTAATTGATGAAAAACCAAGGGCTGGAGCTGAAGGATTAGACATCGCTTTTCTGCATCCTAAATCCACATTTGGTGTATTGACCGAACTTTGTGAAGACAAAAAAAATAAAAAATAACATAGCCGCAGTATCTATGAAAAATCTGGAAAAAATAAAAGAATTAGTTGAAAAACGTGATGTTGCACGCTTAGGTGGAGGTGCTTCCCGAATTGAAGCCCAGCATGAGAAAGGGAAATTGACTGCCCGGGAACGTATCGAATTATTATTGGATGATGGGAGTTTCGAAGAATTTGACATGTTCGTTACTCATCGTACTAAATCATTCGGTATGGAAAACAAACAGTTTTTGTCCGATGGTGTAGTTACAGGCCATGGAACCATTGATGGCCGGGTGGTGTATGTTTTCTCCCAGGACTTTACCGTATTTGGCGGATCTTTATCTGAAACCTTTGCCAATAAGATCTGCAAAGTTATGGATCAGGCTATGAAAGTCGGTGCTCCGGTAATCGGATTAAATGACAGTGGCGGAGCCCGTATACAGGAAGGTGTGAGAAGTTTGGCCGGTTATGCCGAAATCTTTCAGCGCAATATATTAGCCTCTGGTGTTGTACCTCAGATTTCTGCTATTTTTGGGCCTTGTGCCGGAGGAGCTGTTTATTCACCCGCCCTGACCGATTTTATCGTAATGAGTGACAAAACCTCCTACATGTTTGTAACCGGTCCCAGGGTAGTAAAAACTGTCACCGGTGAAGACATTGATGTGGAAAGATTAGGTGGTGCCAATGTACATGCCACCAAATCAGGTGTAGCTCATTTCATGGTAGACTCAGAGCAGGAAGGCCTTTTACTGATTCGAAAATTGATCAGCTATCTACCATCAAACAACCTGGAAGAGCCACCAATTGTGGAGAATGACGATCCTATCGAAAGACTGGATGATTCTTTGAATGAGGTCATCCCCGACAATCCCAATAAGCCATACAACATTCTGGATGTAATCCACACCATTGTGGATGAAAATGAATTCCTGGAAATTCATCGGAATTACGCTAAAAATATTGTAGTAGGGTTTGCCCGTTTTAATGGACTACCAGTAGGTATTGTGGCAAACCAGCCCAGCTATCTGGCCGGTGTGCTGGATATCGAAGCTTCACGCAAGGCGGCCCGGTTTGTAAGGTTCTGTGATGCTTTTAACATTCCACTGGTAACCTTGGTGGATGTACCGGGATTTTTGCCAGGAAGTGGACAGGAATATGGAGGTATCATCATTCATGGGGCTAAGCTATTGTTTGCCTATGGAGAAGCTACAGTACCTAAGGTTACCATTACTCTTAGAAAATCTTATGGTGGGGCTCACGATGTAATGAGTTGTAAGCAGCTAAGGGGGGATATCAACTATGCCTGGCCTACAGCTGAAATTGCAGTGATGGGTGCCAAAGGAGCGGTAGAAGTCCTCGAAGGCAGAAAACTCAGTGAAATTAAAGATGCTGATGAAAAAGCAAAGTTCATGAAAGAAAAAGAGGATGAATATGTAGAGAAATTTGCTAATCCTTATCAGGCAGCCAAATATGGTTTTATTGATGATATCATCGAACCAAGAAATACCCGGTTCAGGATTATCAGGGCTTTACAAACTCTGGCTACCAAAAAAGACTTTAATCCGGCCAAAAAACATTCGAATATACCATTATAAAATAAACATTATGATAATTGCTCAAGGAATCACATTCGATTTATCATTAATTACAGAAGATGGTACCATGATTGCCTTTGTAGGCTATCTGGTGGTATTTGTGGCTCTGGTGCTACTGTATACTGTATTCAATAATCTTCCCAAATTGCTCAAACTCAATTTCAGATCTTCCGGTAAAAAAGAATCTAAGAAAGAACTGAAAACAGCTAAAGAAGGGTTAATGGATATGGATATTTCAGGCGAAACCAATGCTGCTATTGGCACAGCCATTCATCTGTTCTTTAATGAAATGCACGATGAAGAAAACCTGACACTTACCATCAACAGGGTTTCCAAAAGGTATACCCCCTGGAGTTCCAAAATATATGGTGTAGTTAGAAATTTAAATAGAAGATTTTAACAAAATGAAAAATTATAAATTTACCATCAATGGCAATGAGTACGCCGTGGAAATTAAATCCATGGAAGACAATATTGCTGAAGTAGAAGTGAATGGCACGCCCTTCCAGGTTGAGCTATCCAAAGAAGTAAAAACCACCAAAACTCCTAAGCTGATACGCTCTTCGGTATCTCCCAAAACAGAAAAGAAGCCGATCACAGCCAGTACAGGTTTAACCAAAACAGAAGCTCCTTTACCAGGCACCATCTTTCAGATCAAAGCCAAAGAAGGCGATGTAGTGAAAAAGGGTGATGTACTGATGATCATGGAAGCAATGAAAATGGAAAATAATATTCTGGCTGAAGTTGACGGCACGGTAAAAAGCATCAAGGTTAAAGAAGGTGATGCTGTACTTCAGGGAGATGTTTTAGCTGAACTCGAATAAATGGAATTATGGAAGGACTATTAAAATTTTATGAATATTCAGGATTTGCCAATATCACCTGGGGTCATTTTTTGATGATCCTGGTAGGTTTGTTCTTCATATTTTTAGCTATAAAATATGATTATGAACCTCTGTTACTGGTGCCTATTGGTTTTGGTATATTAATTGGAAATGTTCCCTTTGTTGAAAATGTGGGGCTGCAGCTTGGCATATATGAAGAGGGAAGTGTAATGAACTACCTGTATATGGGTGTTTTAAAAGGAGTATATCCGCCGCTTATTTTCCTGGGGATCGGGGCTATGACGGATTTTTCCACCTTGATATCCAATCCCCGGCTGATGCTGTTGGGAGCGGCGGCACAAATCGGTATTTTTGCCACTTTTCTGGGTGCCATTGCGCTGGGATTCACTCAGGCGCAATCGGGTGCTATTGGTATCATTGGAGGCGCTGATGGCCCCACGGCTATTTTCCTGTCCTCCCGGCTGGCTCCTGATCTGATTGGAGCCATTGCTATTGCAGCCTACTCGTACATGGCTCTGGTACCAGTAATTCAGCCTCCTATTATGAAACTGCTTACTTCCAAAAAGGAGAGACTTATCAAGATGAAGCCACCGCGATCAGTTTCAAAAGTGGAAAAAATCATGTTTCCCATCATTGGGATCATCTTAACTGGTTTCATAGCTCCCGGGGCATTGCCCTTATTGGGAATGTTGTTTTTTGGAAACATGCTGAAGGAATCCACTGTAACCAGAAGATTGGCAGACACTGCCAGGAATGCGTTGATAGATATCGTAACGATCCTTTTAGGGGTAACAGTAGGTGCTTCTACACAAGCAACCACTTTTTTGACCCCCCAATCTATTTTAATCTTTGTATTGGGTGCTTTGTCATTTATGGTAGCTACAGCCGGAGGTCTCTTATTTGCAAAATTCATGAACCTGTTCCTGTCTGAAGGAAACAAGTTAAACCCCCTGATCGGAGCGGCTGGAGTTTCAGCCGTACCTGATAGTGCCCGGGTTGTACAGCATGAAGGACTCAAAGAAGACCCCAGCAATCACCTGCTCATGCATGCCATGGCTCCCAATGTAGCCGGCGTGATTGGTTCAGCTGTAGCTGCAGGTATCTTGATGAGCTTCCTGATGGGATAGCATTATAGTTTGTTAGTAATATTAAATTGAAGCAGCCGGTTTAGAATTAAACCGGCTCTTTTTTTGTCAGCTTTTTTTGCTGCCGCAGGAAATCCTTCATAATAGCGCCCAGTTTCTGAATGCCTTTTTCGATCCTGTCAGGATCGGAATTAGAAAAGTTTAGCCTGAATGTATTTTTACCCTCGCTCCCTGTAAAAAAAGGCTTACCAGGCACAAAAGCTACTTTGTGATATATCCCCGATTCAAATAACTGGATAGAATCATATCCTTCAGGCAGAGTTACCCATAGAAACATACCTCCTTCCGGCCTGGTTACCTTTACTTCCGGAGGAAAGTACTGTTCAATCATTTCCACCATCAGGTTTCTTTGCTTCAAGTAAGCTTTCCTGATTCTGTCGATATGCTGCTCCAGGTCATTGTCCTGTAGAAACTGGAAGATCACTCTTTGGCTGAGGTAATTAGAATGAAGATCGGAAGCCTGTTTCACCATTACAATCTTTTCAATAACCTCTTTAGGTGCGGCAATCCACCCCATTCGTAATCCTGGTGCAATGATCTTAGAAAATGACCCGGATAAAATAGATTGGTTGGGCAAATATTTAGCAATTGGAGGCAGATCCTGTCCGATAAAACGGATTTCTCCATAAGGATCATCCTCCACCAGCCAGGTCTGACTCTTTTGCAATATTTCTGCTACTTTTTGGCGCTTTTCAAGACTGTAACTGATACCAGTGGGATTCTGAAAATTGGGCACAGTATAAAACAACCGAACCTGATGCGCCTGAATGGCTTTCTCAAATTGAATCAGGTCAATACCATCATGTAGCAGGTCAGCATTGATAAAACTAGGTTCATAAGCGGCAAAAGCCTGAATAGCCCCCAGGTAACTGGGTTTTTCCAACAATACCTTATCCAAAGGATTGATAAATATCTTTCCTGCCAGATCAAGACTTTGCTGAGAGCCATTGGTGATAATGATATCAGCCGGATCAACAGTTATCCCTTTTTTTTGCTGATATCGCTGAGATATAAACTGCCGCAAAGGATAATAACCTTCTGAAACAGCGTATTGCAGTACGTTTTTTCCATCTTTCAACACTTTCAGGGTAGCCTCCTGAATTGGTTCAATGGGAAAGTATTCGGGATTTGGCAATCCTCCGGCAAAGGAAATAACATCCGGCTGGGAGGTGACTTTCAAGATTTCACGAATAAAAGATTTGGGAATTTTATGAATGCGGTTGGCAAAAATGGTGTTTTTCCTGAAATTAAAGTGAGATTTCTTGATTTTTCCCTTATCACTAAAAGTAATAGATGCCTGAGCCGTCAGCGCTTCAGATTTACTTTGATAGATTACATTTACTGTATCACCCCTGGTGCTGATTTCCTTGATTGTTAGCTTTAATTCAGGAATATCCTGTACAATTTTATTGAAGTAGGTTTTTAAGGCTGATTTATTTTTGATCACTCCATCGGGATGGGCCTTGTTATTTTCCAATAATGATGAATAGAATTCGAAATCATCATCAAATGAATTAAAAGCAGCCAGTGCATCATGCTTATTCCAATACTCAATCCATTGTGTAACCAGTAAGTTGGCATCTAATTTTCTTGAAATCATAATAAATACATAGATTATTTTTCAAAATTAGCAAAATTTTCAAAAGAACTTATTATGAATCAATAAAATATCGAAATATTACAGATATAAACCAGTCAAAATTGCTGATAAGCAAATGGGGAAGTTTCCAGGGGAACTAACTGGATATGATATATCCTGGGCCACCATTTTCCTGTTACCAGGATCCTGTTTTGCCTCTGATCATAAGCGATGCCATTTAAAACATCTGTTCGGTTGTTCACTAGCTGCTCTTCCAGCAACCCTTCCAAATTGATCATTCCAGTAACTTTACCAGTAACGGGATCTATAATGGCTATCTGGTCGGTTTGGAAAACATTGGCATAGATCATTCCATCTATGAATTCCAGTTCATTTAAATCGGAAACGGGTCCATTCTGATCATAAACTTCAAACCGGCCAATTTCATTATAGGATTGAGGATCAAGCCTGTATAAGGTGGCGGTTCCATCACTCATAATCAAATGATCCTCTACTGTCGTGATGCCCCAGCCTTCAGTGGGATAATTAAATTTCTTCTGAAGATCAAAGGTGGTGAGGTCATACACAAAACCTACCCTGGACTTCCAGGTCAGCTGAATGATCTTATTCTGATAAATAGTAATACCTTCCCCAAAAAAATCAGTATCCAGGTATTCTATTTTTACAATTTCTCCGGAAGGCAAATCTATTTGACGTAAACTGGATTCTCCTTTCTGTCCGGTACCTTCATAAAGATAGGAACCGTCAAATACCAGGCCCTGGGTAAACGCTTCCGGATCGTGAGGAAATGATTGCACAACACGATAGGTATATTGCACCGGTTCAATATCTGAAGTAAGCACCACCGAAGACCGGCTAATATCCTGAGATTGGTCCTGGTTGAAAGTAACAGTTCTTATGTGCAAATTACCAACAGCTAATTCATTGGTATTTAAATCATAAGAAAATGGAGACTGGCTGATGGTGGTAAGATATTGGCTGTTCACATAGATCTGTACTGAATCTATTTCAGTTGCTGTATCAGTGGATTCTACTGTGATAGTAATGGTATCACCGGCAGAAAACCGATTTTTATCAGGAGAAGTGATTTTGCTTTTGGGGTTATAAAAAACCATCTCTTCCTTGGATCTTTTGGTTGATTTTTTACCTTCCTGGCAAGACATGAACAGCCCTACAGCCAATAAGATAAACCATACATTATATAGCTTCATCAATCATAGATTTTATCCGCTCAAATATAGTTGTAATTCTCAAATCAATAGTTGTTTTCCTTTCTTAAAAAATACGTAAATGATTTGTTTGATCTAGCAATAAAAAACCTTCTCTGACATGAATAAAAGGTGCTATACATTTTGAACTAAGTAAATTCAAGATCATTATTTTTAGGGTATATCTGAAATTTATTGGTGCCATATTACGTTTTTTGTATGGATCATAACCTCATACAATTATTATGAAACGACATTATTTGGTTTTCATTGCCAGTTTTCTGATTAGCCCTGGTATCTTGTGGTCGCAGGTTTCTGATGGATATGATGCCCAAAGTAATTTGAATGATGTAGGACATGATGGTCATATTGGAGTGGTCAGAACCTTCAACCATGCTTACGAAGGCGTAAAGGGCTCTCCATTACTTTTTGAGGAATGGCAAAAAGGTGATGTTACCCTCGTCACCGGCAAGCTTTATGAAAATGTAGACCTGAAGCTTGATCTTTACCAAAACGAATTGATTTCTAAATCAAGGACCAAGCAGGCGATTTATCTGAATCGTTCACAGGTGGACCATTTCAGCATTATAGACCCCCAAACCAGTCAAAAACATCTTTATGAAAAAATCAGCTTTACCAACAATGCCAAAGGTTTGGAGCCTGATCAATATCTGGAAGTACTATTTGACAATAACCAGGTCAAACTTTTAAGATATCCCCAGAAGATCTTTGTCAAAGCTGACTATAAAGGTGCATATAGCGCCGGACGTGCTTTCGATGAATTCAGGTACCTGGATAATTTTTATCTTCAGCTGAATGATCAATCTGTTCACAAGATCCGTTCTACCAGGTCTTTATTAAAAGATCTGAATGATAAGGGACTTCTTAAAAAATTTATCAAAGAGAATGATCTTGATACAGGGCAAGCTGAAGATTTGGTCGTGATCATGAAATACTATGCAGGTAATGAAAAAAAATGAATTATTTGCTACCGACTAATAAGTTGTCTATTCTGGTAGATTTTTTTATGATTGCTTAATTTAAGAAATTCCGTCTGCTATTTGGTACCCGGTCTACCGATCCAATTTAGAACTAACCATTTAAATATTACCATTTTTTTTAGTATATTTGCTAATACTTAAAATTATTAGCATCATGTTTGAACATTTTCAAGGACGTAGTCTGTTTAAATTTACCCAAACTTTTTCCACCACGGAAAAATGCAAAGATTACCTGGCCCAAATCAAGTGGAACAATGGCTTTAAATGCCCTTCCTGTGGCCATCAGCAGTGTTGGAATGGAGTGAAACCTTATACCAAGGTATGCAAAAACTGCAGGTTCATTGAATCGGTCACCTCCCAAACCATCTTTCACAAGCTGAAATTTGACCTGAGAAAGGCTTTTATGATCATTTTTGAGATGACCGCTACTACCAAAAGTTGTTCATCTACCGTAATGTCAACCCGTTATGAAATCAATCAAAAATCTGCTTGGCTGTTTATGAGTAAGGTCAGGAAAGCCATGGCCAGTCACCAGACTCATCCTCTCACAGGCTCCTGTGAAGTGGAAAACCTGATTCTGCCAGGTAAATCAGCAGAAAATATCAAAAATGGCACTGAAAAAGTGAAAAAATTGACCATAGCAATTGAAAAAGCCGGGAAAGCAGGCATTAAAAGAGCCTATGCAGTTAAAATCAACGACTTTTCATCAAAGGAAATCAGGAAGTTGTTTGACAGCCATATTGACAACCGGGCTAAGGTCAACATCAACAAAACCAGGGTTTACCGAACCTTAAAG
>JBPRGG010000022.1:0-1269 GCA_051418075.1 Candidatus Cyclobacteriaceae bacterium M3_2C_046
CCCCAATGGTAAGATACTATTACAATATCTACTTGTTGTTTTAATTGCTTGATATCCTGTACCATTAATGCTTTTGATTCTTCATCCAGCCAGGTGATCACATACGGAGGCTGCCCTGGCTTGTCCAGGTTTTTTGGTGGCTGATAAGCCGTGTGAACTTTTATTTCAGCAATGCCGGGTTGATTTTCAGTAGCGGCATGATTGGTGGGAAAAACTGTAGCAGCGTATTGCATGAAACCTACCTTCAGGCCATTTTTCTCAATGATTACCGGTTGGTGGGCCTCGGCTAAATTTTTACCACCTCCTGCATATTTTATCCCGGCTTTTTCCAATACATTCAGGCTTTTCATCAATGCCTGCCAGGGATAAGTTACATTATTGGCGACACCTACCGCATCAATATTGGCGGCTACAAGAGCAGCTACCTGATCAGGATTTGAATGGCGCCAATTTTTGTGGGGAATATCTGATTTTTCCGGATCGTCAATACCTCCGGCAAAAGGGCCTTCCTGATTGCAAAAGCGAAAATCGGCAGCCTCCAGCGTGGGCATCAGGTACTGAAATGCCTTTTCAGGTTGCTCTCGAAATTGAAAGTTATTATCCCCGAGCAGAATGATAGAGTGTGTTCCTTCCAGATTGTATTGAAATGGCCACGATTGCTGGGCGTTTGCCAGAGTAGCTGTGATTATAAATATTAAGATCAGTAGCTTTGTTTTCATTTTTTTTATTTGTTTAATTGGTCAATTGGTAATTCACAATTGAAATATTTTCTTTACCTCACCGCCTGGCCCCCTCTTTCCCGAAATTTCGGGAGAGAGGGGGAAGTCTGCAAAGCAGACAAGGGGTGAGGAGTTAATCGATAATCATGTTATCATCATATTTTGCTCTGGTTTTATCCTTGATTACAATTTTATTCTTAAGTCATTTTTTTTCCCTTATAGTTGGTATTCCCTTACTTTGCCTCACCCCCTGGCCCCCTCTCCATCCGCCAGTAGTCGGACAAGCCTTGGAGAGGGGGAAGTCTGCAAAGCAGACTGGGGGTGAGGAACTAATCGCTGTTTTTAATAAACTTTACAATATTTTCAAGCACCATCTCAAGACTATTTTCCACTTCACTATTCCAAAAACGCAATATTCGAATTCCATACTTTTCCTTTATTAAATTTTCCCTGGCAAAATCATATGCTTTTTGATTTTTGTCCTGATGATAATATCCATCTAATTCAATTCCTACTTTAGCTTCCGAACAATAAAAATCCAAAATATACC
>JBPRGG010000023.1:0-69078 GCA_051418075.1 Candidatus Cyclobacteriaceae bacterium M3_2C_046
ATCAGTATGTCTAAAGGCGGTAATTTTGAAGAAAACTATAGCAGAATTTAAAGTTGATACTGCTTTGAGGGAGACTTTTGCTATAAAATTCACCAATGATATCCAACTTTTCAACTTTCACTCGAATTACAACCATGAAAAGGTCCTGATTAAAACTACACAGAAAAAACTTTAAGTTAAACATCACCGGATTGGTTCAACACCAGGAAAAACTCAGTGGAATCCCCCGGACCCACCTGGATTTGATTCCTTATTATTACAGGGCGTTATATTTTCTTTCGTTTTTAAACATCTGTATTATATTAAAATCCAAGCTGATAATAATCCAAACGTTAAACTATATATAATCGCTTCAAGTTGAATAGTCCAAAACACCCTTTTCTTTACAAATTCCTTTTTTAAATATACAATTCCCTCAATGGTATTGGAAAATGGAATTGCACTTGCAAAATCCGCATACACAAACATTAGGGAGGCCATAAAAACAAATTGCAATCCGAAACTCATGTCTCTCAGAAAAGGCAGAACCGGATACAACACTACAGACATAAGTACTGCTCTGATAAGCTGTGAAGGCAATAATAGTTTTGCAATACGCTTGCTTTCATTTTCATCTTCCATATTTCTGAAAAAGGACTTAAATAACCGGTTTTTTCCTGAATACACTTTTTTGGCCAATTGAAGGTCAATAACTCCCGCAATTACGTAACATACAATATGTATTACGAAAAACAGCAAACTAAAAAAGATATAGTCCTTCATATTTAAGTGTTTTATTTTTTAATTTTCAGTAAAGGTTTTATAATTTTCAAAAGCATAAACCTTAGTGCTTTAGATTTATAAGAATCGTCATTAAATGCACCAATCGCATAAGTCTCGGTATGCGGATGAAAGAACATAAAGGCTCCGGTAACACCTACACATCCCCAGCAAAAATACTTTTTGGGCAATATCAACGGAATGACTCTAAGCTTCCATACGGCATAACCATACCTAAAATCTATTGCCGGAAATCCCATATTCACATCATCATAAATCATTTGATTTAAGGTAGCTTCCTTTACCAATTGGCCGTTAACCAAGGCTTTCATAAAAACCAGGTATTCACTCAAAGTTGCCACAATGCCTCCCCAGGCATAATCAATCTGTGCTATTCTTTTATTCTCAATAAAATTGGTGTTGAGAAGATAGATATCTGCCGGAGGATATTGGGGTTCGTTTTTGGGTTCGGAATAGCCGTTTATATAAGCATTATCCATTTTCAAAGGCTCTAGGATCATTTCATGAACAGCTTCGTGAAAAGGTTTTCGGGTGATGTTTTCTATGATTAACCCCAGCAGATAATAATTTGTATCGTTATAAAAATGTTTTTGACCCGGTTTACCAACGGGCTTAAGATTGGCTTTCCCCCATTCCAGTGCTTCCCTTACCGTCATTTCAAGGGTGGGGTCATTCATCATAATGTTAAGCAATGGAAAAAATACATCATTTAACCCGGATGTTTGCTTCAGCAAATGCTTGATGCTGATATCGCCCGTATAATCATTGCCCTTATAGATATGCAAAACCACGTATTAAGTCTTCGTCAAGGTATTTAATAATTTTATCGTCAAAGGACAGCAGTCCTTTGACGTACAATATACTTACGAGGGTAGCCGTAAACAATTTTCCTACGGAAGCAAGATGATTAGCTTGTTTCGGGTTGGCCTGAATTTCTCCAGTTTTTCCTTCGGCAATATTGATGTCAATTCCTAATTTCTCGGAATTAACAAGCAGATAAGCATTCTTTACTTTTTTATCCTTTTGTACTTGTTGCCTGAATTTGGACTTAATTTTTTCTTGTACCGCAGACATTTTCTTTAATATTTGAAATATTGTTATTTATGTGCAGGTTATTTAATGCCCCATAACGGTCAGCACATGTGCTGTAGCTTTGGCTGTGTGTTGGCCTTTGAGCGGCTATGGCATATGTGCAATGTTGGCCATTCGGCATTATTTCTTTAATCTATTTTTGTTAAGATACTCTTTATATTCCTGATATTTCATATCCTTAGTATCCCGAGAAATCTTCTTTTTAATTTCTCGAAAGTACTTAACCGTATCAAACTCTTTTTCTTTAGTCTTCATCTTTTACTATTTCTTTTGGTGATCGAATATCTAACTGAATATATCCATTTTTAATATTTACTGAGTTATATCCCCTAATACGAAAAACATTTACAATATGTCTAAAATTCCAACTAACCAAATAATCAACCTTATTAATGGTAGCTGTAGCAATATGTACACAATCATCAAAACTTGTTTCTCCGACAACTTTTTCTTGAATGTATTCTTTGGCAAGTTTAAAACCATCTTCAGACACCTCTACAAACTCCATATCTTCCTTTGGAAGACCATTAAAATGATTTTTTACCCTATCTGGTGCTTTTTATAGTTCAGCTTCTGTTAAATCAGAATAGACACATATTATCTCATCATTGAGCATCATTTGAAAGAGTCTCTCAGTTATATCTTTAAATTCTTCGTCAAATAGGCCTCCAAAAACAGATGTGTCAAAGTATAAGCGTGGTTTCATGATTTAAAGATAAGCAAATATTTGAAGTATTAGGTCTTCATTCCAATGCTGATGCCCAACACCTCAATAAATTCATTGATTATATTTACCTTATGGCATTTTAAACCTCACCTCTGTTTAACCTGTCAATTCCAGACATCTCGTTTACCTGAAAAAATTCAAGATTATACCATATCTTTCTCAAAGTATAAAAGGTAACCAAACTAATATTCAGCCACAACCTCCCCATTTTGCTTATCAATCATCAGCATCTTCACCCTTCCCGGCTCCACCTTTACTTTGTACTCCTGGCTCAGGGTATGATCATTGATACTAAAGGTCTGGGTTTGGTCTGTTTCTGATAATATGAAATAATATCGTCCCTCTTGATAATCCATCGGCCTGACCAAAATGCCAGGATCTTCTGTGCTTAAACTAAAGCTTTTCTCTATACCGGCCTGCTCAGCCGCAAATGCATATAAAGCTGCCAATGCTTCAAAATTGTTGTTCATCTCCATGGGATAAGCACAGATGATCACTTTCCCCTGGCCGTGCTTTATTACTTTGATTTCCTCCTGATTTTCTGCCCAAATCATTTGATCCAGGTTCTGCATAGCGGACCGATCATAGAAGCTGAGATGGTGCTTTTGGCCATCAAGTTCTACATAAGACTGGTGTTGTAGCATGGGTTCAATATCAAAATCCAGATCCAATTGCTTGATCCGGGGAGCAGGCAGAAAAAAAGGATCACGATCGATAGGGCCGGTCACCAGTAAAGTAGTGCCATCCTCCACCCACTCCAGCAACTCCTGCCAGGCTTCTTCTGTTATAACCTGGGCACTGGGCAAAACAGCCAGCTTCGGATTTTCCTGAAATCTGAACAAGTGGTATTCACTGGCAGAAATAGCGGGTATCCGGTTGTGGTAATGCAGCGTACGAATGGCATTACGGGTAGCCCGGATAGCCTGTCCATTATAGGCCGTCATTTGCAGGGAATAAGGAACCACAACTGCCACTTCCGGATCATTGGCCGGAGAAAAATAATCCCAGGCTTTATGTATAAAATTATTCAGGTTAATAAATATTTCTACCTCCTTCTTTGCAGTACCATCCCCCCGATGCAAACCTATATAAGCCTCATTCTGATTAAACAGATATATATTGGTATTCCAGATCCAGGGAATATATCCGGCTGCTTCTACGCCAATACTGTAACCTAGTTTTCTTTCCAGACTATGAGCCAGGGCAGTCTCAGACAAACGCCGATGGCCACGAAGATCTTCAAATCGCATATTCCCCACCTCCTGTAACAGTAATGGTATTCCTTTTGATTTGGCCATGATATTGTCCCAAAGCAGGTCATCCAGTTGCCACCAGTTATGCAGATTGCTGAAATCACTTTCTTCCGCAATAAAATCATGAAAAACCCGGTTCATCACACCTCCTTCATCCATGCCGGTCACAACCAGTTGAGAACTCCCGGTATTGCGAATGATCTCTTTCATAGCCCGGGCCCAGTTGTTATAAGCAAACTGAGAAAAAAGATTGTAATCGAAAGCCATGGTAGGTTTTTGCTCCACTGTATATAATCCGCGGTTAGACAACATGTCACTTTCCGGCAACTTGATCAGGTTGTTTTCATCAATGATTTGTGGTAAAGTAGTATTCCAGTTAGTGGCAATCATTTCCAGGTCATCATTATATCTGTCTCTCAACCACTGGTCCCAGTCTTCCTGTTCGGTAATGGTACCAGTAGGTACCGCCGATGTAAAATGAAACCCTTCCCGGCCATAGGTTGGCTCGTTGATCAGGTCCCAGATGATATCAGAGTTATTTTTATACCTTTCAGCAAAAGCCAGGATATACTTCTTTTGGTATTCATAAGCCTCCGGATTTGTATAGGGATCATCAATACCTTTTACAGAAGGCATCATGTGATAGAAATTCAGTTGCACCGGAATATCATATTTTTTGGCAATCATAAAAAAAGCATCCCAGGCTTTCATGGTTTTTTCATTGACTTCGCCTTGCTCATCGAGGATGTATTCATGCCCGGTCCAAATGCCAGTGCGGATCATGTTGATACCCGATTCCTTCATATATTTAAAATCCTGGTCCCAGATTACAGGATTTGGATCAATAAAATAGAAACGGTGGTTTTCACTGGACATATAAGTCATACCAGCCACGGGAAAGGTCTCGCCTCCCCGGGTGATGAAATGAGAATTGGTGCCAAATGGTTCACCACTGTTCATTTGGGCCAGGTCACCCACTAAAAAGCCATTCCAGGTGTATAAAACAGGCTGTTCTGCTTCAAGAGTTAAATTGATCCGGTACAGACCATCTTTCACACCTCTTTTCAGGTCGAAAGTATAGGCTTCCTGACCGGAAGAAATATTGGTTTTTTCCCGCTGGATCACTTTTTCATTATAAATCACCTCTACCTGAGCTGAAAGTGGTTGATTATTTTGCAGCCAGTCAAATGTCACAGTTACCCTGGGTTTATCTTTGGCCCCATAAAAAGCATACTCCGGTACAATGTCCACTAACATCGGCTTATTCAGGCCGTATTTGATATAGGTCTGCAATAATTGCTGCCCTTCCTGACCTTCCCAGAAACCTGCTACCGGCTTAAAGTTGAATAAAAGCCATCGCCCCCCGGCAAATTGCTCCTTTTCCCGGTTGATCTCACTGATCAAGGGGATGGTTTTCAATCCATTTTGATCTACCCCGGCTAACATATTGTACCAGGTACCATCTTTGGAACTTAAGGATCCATTCCGGTCTGTATAGGAATAAGACGACATCATCACCAGTACCGAATAAGCGCTGTCAATATTAGCCGGAGATAATTGAGGATTAAGAAATTGAAATCTTTGATCTACTTCCGTTCTCTGAATTCCCTCATAGGGCAGGATCTCGGCATCAATAATCCTAAGCTGCTCCATAAACCGGTTGGTAAACGCACCAGCCTGATACTGACCTTGTTCAGAAGTAACGTTACGGCTAAACATCCGTCCGCCGGTCACCAGAATATTGCCTCCTTTATCCAGGTAATCATAAATAGCGGGCCAGATTTCATCGCTCATGGCAGATCCATAGGGCCATATCACCAGGGCTTTACTGGCATCAAGAGGTGTTTGTTCAAACTGCTTAAAATTAACCTTACTCACTGGTACTGATTCATTTTGCCATAGCTGAACTACCTGCTCATACCTGAGAGGCTCGGTTTCCAGGTAAGGAAAGCCATTTTGTTCTATAAAATAAATATTTGTTACCTGGGCCTGGATAGTCCAGGCCATCAACATGATGGTGGATAATAGAGTATATTTTTTCATAATTTTTTAGCTTGTTCTTAGAAATTTAAGATCGTGTTTTATAGAAAATGTCGTATTAAAAACCCTGAATAGTTTTGATCATTCGATAAAAAATCTTGTTTTAAGGCATTTCCTGAAAGTACTACTTTTTCAGTTGGCCATACCCACATCCCTGTTGCCTGATCCGGTTTTTCCATTTAATCTATCGCCTAATTCCAGACGCATTTGCTGAGCCAGTTCCTGCAATTCCCGGGCTACCTCAGGATATTGAGAGATGACATCTGTGGTCTCGCTGATATCATTTTCCAGGTCATACAATTCCAGTCCTGCCTTTACCCGGTTGTTGTAAGGAATAGGCAATCCATCACTTCTGCCTTTTCTTCCTTCCAGGGAGCGATATTCATGGGGAAAGTATAATTTCCAGCGGCCATCACCACTCAGCAGGGCTTGTAGTTCATTGTTTTTATAATAAAAAAAATAAGCTTCCGGCCCGGTGATTTTCCAGGGTTTATTCAAGATCACTGGCAAAATGCTTTTTCCATCAATCCGTTTTTCCGGAAGATCCGTTCCTAAAATATCCGCAATGGTGGGAAAAATATCCATGGTAGTGGCGGGCTGTTTCTGAACCATACCTGAAGGGATTTGATCAGGCCAGTACATAATGGAAGGCACCCGGATGCCGCCTTCCCAAACAGTGCCTTTTCCCTCCCGCAAAGGGCCTGTTACACCAGAATGTGTTCCATAGGAAAGCCAAGGACCATTGTCAGAGGTAAAGATGACCAGGGTATTATTTAAATTCAGCTCCTTCAGAGTCTTTATGACTTCTCCCACGGACCAATCAATTTCCATCATTACATCTCCATATATTCCGGCACCTGACTTTCCCCTGAATTTATCCGAAACGTAAAGGGGAACGTGAGGCATACTATGGGCCAGGTAAAGGAAAAAAGGTTCATTTTGGTGTGAATGAATAAATTTTAAAGCCTCCCTGGTATAATTGGTAGTAAGCATGTCCTGATCTTCATCCAGGTAGTAGATCACCTGCTCATCTTTCATGACTGGCAACCGGGGGAAATCAAACTGCTCGTTGTTCGGATGCATTGGCCACATGTCATTGGAGTAGGGAATGCCATAATACTGATCGAATCCCTGGCGGGTGGGTAAAAATTGGGTTTGATCGCCTAAATGCCATTTTCCGATCATAGTTGTAGCATATCCCTTTTGCTGACACAGTTCGGCCAGGGTAATTTCAGAAGGATTTAAACCTACCTTAGCATCAGGAAAAAGGGCTCCATGAATTCCTACCCGGTTGGCATAACAACCGGTTAACAAAGAAGCCCTTGAAGCAGAACATACAGGTTGAGAGACATAAAAATTAGTGAATTTCATTCCCTGGTCAGCCAGCCTGTCCAGGTGAGGTGTCTGATAATTATTCTGACCATAGCAACTGAGATCGCCATATCCCATGTCATCAGTAAAAATGATAATGATATTGGGTAAACCATTATCTGATTGCCCTTTTACCGAATAGCAGGATAGCATCAGAACTAAGAAAAATATATGTAGGTGAACCGGGAATTTTGCCATCATAAATCAAATGAATTCTGAAAACCTAAACATACAAAAAAAACAGTAATCCGTTAAATATGATTGTTTATGAAGGAAGGTTAGTTAAAAATACTGGCTTATAAATTCTTCACAATTGCACAGGGCAATTTGGCTAAAATAAAAATCTTCCTTATTTTCTGTGATGATCAGATCGCAGGCTGCTTCCAAAGCGGAATAATATTCCATTCCATCTTCAAAATCATGGATTTGTGGATTTTGACCAGCTAAATGGCAGATTTGCTGATTAATACTGGTGATTTGAATATTTTCGGTCAGCTTTTTGATCTTCTTTTTTGCTAAATCTTCACCGCTCTTTTTAGAAGCAAAATAAAAAGCAATGGCCAAACATAATGGGGAAGTAAATATCTGATAATCTGAATGCTGCGACAAAGATAAAATTCTTGCTGCCTGATTGAACAGGGGAAATTCTTTATTTATCACAGCCACAATTACATTAGCATCCAGAAAAATTTTCATGGCTTATGCTTGTGATATTCATCTTTGAGGTTCTTTCTGGATCTTTTATGGTATACTGCCTCCCCTTCAGCCAACTCATGCACCCAATCTGAAATGGGCAACTCCTCCAGGCTTTTATATTGACCGGAAGTGATTTGCCGATATAAAAACTCAGTGAGCCGGGATAAGCTGATATTCTGAGAAGCAGCAAAAGCTTTGGCTTTTTCAATTACTTCCCGGTCAAAATTCAAGGTTAATTTTGTGTCCATAAAAATCGTTACGTATAATATATTGTTTTGTTACGTATTTTATTCATTTAGGGTTTTTCTTTATTAAAGTCAATGTACACCAGGGTTAGAGATGAATTTCCAATCTGCCTGCTTTAAGCGGAAAACATAAAATCAGCTCCTGGCCCTGTTTGAAATAAGTGTATGCTTTTAAATCGATCAATCGTTTACTGGGTCTAAATGATTTTGTATGTCCCGGCTCATGCATTACCGGTTCAGGTTTATCACGAACTGGTAATTTAATGGTGAAGTCAGATGTAGCAAAAGGGGCGTTGATACTTAACTTATTATCATGAAATGAAAAAGTAGTTAGTTCCTTAGCCGCCCAATAACGGGCAATATCACTGTTTTTCATCCAGTTAAGTTGGCCATATCTTTTTTCAAGCCGGTCTACCACTTCCTGAAAAATATGGAAGCCTGTTTTTTCACCATTGAAATAAATGCCGGGCCAATGGCACACCATGATGGCAGGTTCTCCCTTTTCAATAACTTCTACCATTCTGCCGGAAGTCAGATCCTGGCTTATGAATTTATCAACAGATCCAACTGTAAGACCATCCCATCCACCAAACCAGTCACCGGTACAACCAATAATGGATACCACACAACTGGGATTGGCACCTTGAATAGTATTTGGATATTTTACCTGGGGTGCTACACTTTGATCCGGGTCAGTATATAAATCCCTGAAATAATGAGATAGCTTTACTCCATATACTTCATCTACTGCTGCCTGGGTGGCTAAGGCCAGGTTTTCTTTATTCTGACTGCAAAATCCTCCCGGAGTAGTGACTCCTTCACAAAAAAGATCACTATTTTTCAGCACTTTCAAAGCATATGCCAGATACTCTCCCAACTCATCGGCACTTTTATTCTGGCTCCAGTCCCAGTTCTCCATATAATCGGGAGATGCTTCAGGATAAGGGCGGCCGGTTTTTATATCAATCACACGGGTATGACTGATCATTTCAGGGTGAATATCCCAATCAGGTTGCATAAAATCCCTGATTAGTTTGATGCTTTCCTTGAGTTCCTGGTGGGACCAACCAGGAATAAACCTGTCTACCCAGCCGGTACAGGCAGGGTAAGGCACAACGCTATATTTACCCTTAATCTTATGTTGTTTACAATAGTCTCCAAATTCCCTGACAAAATCATCCGGTATTTCACGAGGTAGCTTACGCCAGTCCTGAGGATATCGTTCAGGAAAAACCTGATGAAACTGAGGGATACCGAAATAGGCCATATTTACCAGAGGAGTTGAATCATCAATGATAAAGCTAAGGGGAACCTGATTTCTGGGATTCAATACCTCAATTGCAACCTCGTATTCAGGTTTTCTCTCAATGCCCAGGGCAAGACTGGCAGTGACCAGGGAGCTTTGCTTTATAAATTTCCTTCGGGTGCACAGATTAATATTTTCCATAATTATAGGATCAGCTGAACTTCCTATTTAAGTTAGGAATTATTTTATTTAACCACAATAATTTATTTTTTATTGAAGGTCTCTATATTATGATTTCATAAGACCTATGATTATATGAAAAAACGGTGCTGGCCCGACACAAAATGCTGGTAGGCTGGTGTGCCAAGCCAAGATGGCCCCGAAAAAGCAGGTTCCGTCCGGACAGGACAAAAGATGGAGGAAGATAGGATGTCTTTTATGATATAGATAGTCAATTTAACTTAAAATACCCGCCCACTTTCCCGGAAAAAAAATAAATTAAGTAAATATCCCATAAAAATAAAGCCAAAAATGGCATTCAAAATGCCTTCGCTGCTGCAGGCTTATAACTTCTCAAACAACCTTTTCCTCCACTGAAAATGCTTTTATAACTTTTTCTCCAGAAGATTTTACCTTTTGCTTCTCCTGCCAACGCTGATAAAAAACCAATCCACAACCCAATACCATAATGATACAACCAGTCCAAAGAAGGTTCATACCGGGAAACATAATGGCCTGCATCACCAGATACTCCTTTTCTCGTAGTAAAAGATGCACAGTTTCAGGTTCCTTATCCAGCTCCGCCAGATCAAACTCTACCTGCAATATTTCCGAGTAATCCGGTAGGGAGGAGATTTCCAAAGAATCTTTTACCAGAAACAAAGGTTGCAGCAGATCATGCCTGCTAGAATCATTCAGATCTTGAACCTGGAATATGGTTTTTACCACTATATCTGACTGATTCAACCCCATTTTGGCTTTCTGATCGGGATCATTAAGTAAATAAATATCCTTAAATTCAATCCTCAGGTTTTCATGCTGGAAAGTTTTCCCCCGTTTCACTTTCTCCACTACCATGTTCATAAAATCGTCATCCGGATGGCCATGATCGTTCAACTCAGTATCGGCCCATTTTACATGGGTAAAAATATCGTGCCCCAGGTAATGCCGGGTATCTGGCTCAGACACATTGCCAAATTTCTCGTTTTGCTGAATATAAGGGGACAAATTGAATAAAGCATCTCCTGGTTGCCATCTCCGGAGCTGATGATTCCATTCAGCTTTAAAGTAATTAATATTGTAATGGATATTCACACCTTCCCGATGTTTTCCCTGGTAAGTGATAAAATATTTATCCATCTTTACCGTATCGCCTTTTTTGATCAGCACGTTTTCATTGTTAAGAAAGCTTTCATCCAACACCTGCAGGTTGTAATGCATATCCTGTGATATGGGTTTCTTCCCGGTGGATGAAATGAGTGCTCCGGCCAGCAGCAAAGCAAACCCAAAATGAGCCAGGGCAGAACCGGCTGCCAGTTTATTCTTAGAAAATACCCGCCACATCCATTGGCCATTGGCAGCTAAAGCCAACAAAGTGGTAAACAGCAGCAGCATATACTTCCAATCCTCCCATTGGTAGGAAAGCAGCCAAAAAATGATCAGCGTCAGAATACCTGCCAACAGCAAGGGAATCCTTAATCTGTTTATCCGGATTCTCCAGGTGCTGGTTTGGCCAAACTTGAGTATAGGCGTAAAAGCCATTAATGCGGTAAAGACGATGGCAAAAGGAACCTGCCACTGACCGTAATATAAATTTCGCTGATCCAGATTGGTAAAAGCGTCAAATTGGGTGTCGAATAATCGGTTGATCACCGGAATAGAGGTAGATAAAATCACCTGACCAGCCGAAAGTAGCAGAATAAAAATTCCAGTCATCATCCAGAATTCCCGGCTGCTGAAGCTGTCATCCTGATCGCTCCGGGGATAGTAGTGGTGATAAGCCCACAATAAAAAACCTCCGTTCATTATCAGCCATCCAATGAGTAACAGATTAAATGGTTGCCCTAACCCAAAAAGTAATATGATCATTATATTACCGGCTACATAGTACCACTGTAATCTGGTTTTTCTTAACATTAAGCCTGCAGCCAACATACTGAATATCATCAAAAACAGCCATAGATGCCACAATAGCCCGTTTTCAGTAAAGGAATGTACAGAACTGTCTCCCAAAATACCGCTTCTGGTTAAAAAACTGGCATAAATCACCATGAGAAAGGCGGCAACACTTAATAAGACTGCCATAAAATAGCCTTTCTTCTTTTTCCGGCTGATCACCAACTGGTGGAGGGCAGCCAGTAGGATCAGCCATGGCACCAAAGAGGCATTTTCCACCGGGTCCCAGGCCCAGAAACCACCAAAGCTAAGCGCTTCGTAGGCCCAGGCACCTCCCATCAGGATGCCAGCTCCCAATACCATCACTCCGGCTACGGTCCAGGTTTGGGCTGGTTTGATCCAGCTGTAAAGGTCATTCTTAAAAATACCACCCAGGGCCAGGGCAAAGGGAAATAAGGTCAGGGCAAATCCAGCAAAAAGCACCGGGGGATGTATCACCATCCAGTAATTTTGCAGTAAAGGATTCAACCCGTTACCATCCTGCAGAGCTATGACTTTGTTCAGGTAGTCTGGCATTTGAGTCCAGGCGGCTGTGATATTTTCAGGAAGCTGCCTGATTAAAATGAATGGACTGTTGCCAATCTTAACATCACCAATATACAGGCCAAGCAACATGGAAAAGATGGCCACCAACACCAGGCTGTTTACAGGAAGTACAAATTTTTCCCATTTTTTAAATTTTTGTATAAAAATAAAAGAGAAAAGTAAAATCCAGCCCGACCAAAGCAACAGGCTACCCTCCTGACCGCTCCAGAAGCTGGCCAGCAAGTAAACCGGAGACATGGCTTGATTGGTATATTTCCAGACATAATGAAACTCAAAATACCGGTTGAACATGATGAAATACAACAATGCAATAGCTGCAAATGTGCAGACTCCTGTGCTAAGGAAAAAGATCTTTCCGGTCATTCGCCAGGACTGTTGCACTGCCTGGTTGCTTTTTTTAATTCCCATCGCATAACTAAGCGCTGCCATCAGGCTGAAAATAAACGCTGAAATCAAAAGCAGATGGCCATAATGACTGAGCCAGGTATGTTCATGCAGGTATTTCATCCTATCAGATCAAAAAATTCACGAAGTAGATTTAAAATTATTTTGTTCTACATATTTAGACGGGCATTTCAACAGAATAGTATTGGCGTAAAATGCATCGTTTTTATATTTTCCTTTTACCACAATATCCTCAGAACGTTCCATATCCTGTGGTTTTGACTGGTTCAAAACTACTTTCAGTTCTTTTCCGCTTTTATCTTTCATATAAAAGGTGACCAGGTTGGGATTGATTTGTGGATTATATTGAATGGCCTTTTGCCGGTTAAGCTGCCCCACCACCGTATATTCCTGCTGTTGATCACGTACAGCCTGACTAAAATCAGCATATTGGCTGGTGGATTGGGTGGTACTGAAAAAAATACTAACCATCAGGGCCATACTGATGATCAAAAGGAGGTGGAACTTCTTCATAAAAAATCCAATTTTCAATTTAACAAACAGCCTGCCTTAATGTTGCTTTTGTAAATGGTTTAACATTACTATATTTTTTTAGTACTGCCAGGCAGTCTCTACTATGAAACTAAAAAGATTTTTTGATTATCTCAGGCCACCCAAACCCTGGTTTTTTTTCGTTAACGGTCTATTGGCTGTAAGTTTAGGCGTGGTGGCTTATCTTTTTTATGTTTCCAAAGCCTGGTCCTATCTTTCCGATGACCCTGAAACCTGTGTCAATTGTCATATCATGGCCCCTCAATATGCTACCTGGCAACACAATGTACATCGGCTAACTGCCACCTGTAATGATTGTCATGTTCCTCATGACAATGTATTTTCACATTATTATTTCAAAGCCAAGGATGGATTACGCCATGCCACCATTTTTACCTTAAGAAATGAACCTCAGGTTATAAAAATAAAGGAAGCCGGGATCAAAGTGGTTCAGGAAAATTGCAAAAGGTGCCATACACAGTTGAATGAAAAAGTGGGTATTCTGCAGGTTACCCTGGAAAACAGCGAGCATGGAGAAGGTAAATTATGCTGGGAGTGCCATCGGGAAACACCTCATGGTAAAGTGCGTAGTTTGTCATCTACACCGGCTACCCTGGTGCCTTTACCGGAAAGTCCGGTACCCGGATGGTTGAAGCAATTACACCGACGACAAGAATAGATAACTTTTTATTATGGCCACACTCAGAGAAATCATTCGACGCAAACCCTGGATAGGATGGGTATTGTTTATTTTTACAGCTGTAATCATTTTCTTTTTAGGTTTACTGGCTTCATCCATCATGGAAAGACGCACGGAAGCTTTATACCTGGATCAACGTCAGATTGAGATCAAACCACTGGAACCCCGCAACAGCGTTTGGGGGATTAATTATCCCAGGCAATATCAGTCTTACCTGGAAACTGCCGACACTACATTCGACAGCAAATATAATGGCAGCAACGATGAAGATGTGCTGGAAACACATCCTGAAATGGTTGTACTTTGGGCCGGCTATTTGTTTGCAGCCGATTATACTACTGCCAGAGGTCATTATTATGCCGTACAGGATGTAAGAAGGACCTTACGTACCGGGGCTCCCATGGCTCCCGATCAGGGTCCCCAGCCGGCGACCTGCTGGACCTGTAAAAGCCCTGATGTACCCCGATTAATGGCAGAAATCGGGATTAAAGAATTTTATGCGCCTAAATGGGCCGATCATGGGCCTGAAATAGTTAATTACATTGGTTGTGCCGATTGTCATGACGAAGAAACTATGAACCTGACAATAACCCGCCCTGCCCTGATTGAAGCTTTTGCCCGTCGTGGGCTGGATGTCACAGAAGCATCCCATCAGCAAATGCGTAATTTGGTTTGTGCCCAATGTCACGTGGAGTATTATTTCAACAAGGAAACCCCCTATGAAGGTGTACCTTACCTTACTTTTCCCTGGGATAATGGCTTAGACCTGGTGGCTATGGAAGAATATTACGATGAACTGGAATTTGCCGACTGGACCCATAAGCTAAGTCAGGCTCCCATGCTTAAAGCCCAGCATCCTGATTACGAATTGTTTTTAACCGGGATACATGCCAAACGAGGGGTGACCTGTGCTGATTGTCACATGCCTTACCGTAGTGAAGGCGGGGTAAAATTCACAGATCACCATATTCAAAGTCCCCTGAACAATGTATCCACCTCCTGTCAGGTTTGTCACCGGGAAAGTGAGGAGGAATTAATCAGCAATGTATATAGTAACCAGGACAAGGTAAATTCTGCCCGTCGCATTGCTGAAGATCTCTTGGCCAAGGCCCATATAGAAGCGGCTTTTGCCTGGGAATCGGGTGCTACAGAGGAGCAGATGGAAGACATTTTGATGGACATTCGCCATGCCCAGTGGCGCTGGGATTTTTCGGTGGCCAGTCATGGAGCAGCAGCTCATGCACCCACTGAATGTTTACAATTGCTCAGTACTTCCATCAACCTGGCTCAGGAAGCCCGTCTGAAATTGTCCCGGTTGTTAGCTACTATGGGATACACAGAACCGGTTCCGATGCCGGATATTTCTACCAAGGAAAAGGCGCAAGCTTTTATCGGACTGCCAATGGATGAAATGATCGATGAAAAATTGCAATTTCTGCATGAGGTAGTACCGGAGTGGATCGAAACAGCACAGCAGCGGGAAAGCCAATGGGTACAATATGAAGGCGTATCCACTGAGGCTGAACAAATGGATTATTGATCAGGGTGGTGTCGGAAAATGGATCTAAAAAAATATTTGATGAGAAATTTCAACAACTTACATTTTCCTCTCATTTTTATGCTTTCAGTCTTATTTCTGTCTCCTGGATGGACCCAGGAATTAGAAGAAAAAAGACTGGATCTGGACCTGGAAATCAGACCACGGGCTGAATTCCGGAATGGTGCCTTTAACTTAAGAACCAGACAGGATGATCCGGCTTTTTTTATCTCTCAGAGAAGCCGGTTAAATATTAACTATGCCCATGATGCTTTATCCGTAGGGTTTTCCCTGCAGAATATCAGGGTATGGGGCGCATCCCCACAAGTTGCTCCCAGTGAAGGCAGCAATACCATGATCAACCAGGCCTGGCTGACTTATTATTTTAATGAAAACATCAATCTGAAAATTGGCAGGCAAAGCCTGGTATATGATGATGACCGGATTTTAGGCAGTCTAGACTGGCATCAGGCCGGACGCTGGCATGATGTGGCATTATTGAGGTATGAACCGGATAACTGGAAGATCCATGCCGGTTTTGGTTATAATCAAAACTCGGAAAGGATTATCAATAATTTTTATGAAGCACCTGGCGGGCACTACAAATCGTTACAAATGTTTTGGCTAGGCCATGATTTGACTCCATTTTATAATTTTTCCTTTTTGTTTTTAAATACTGGCTTCCAGGGTAATAACTCAGGACAAAACTTTATGCAAACCATGGGAGGCAATATTTATAAAACCGGATCTCCCCTGAAACTTACCGGCACATTCTATTACCAGACCGGCTATAATGCGGCTGATCAAAAAGTAAATGCATTTTTGGCATCAATTTATGGCAATTTGGTTTTGACGGAGAAATTCTGGTTGTTGGCCGGCACCGATTATGTTTCCGGAGAAGAGCCTTTTGATCCGGATGATGATACATTTACTGCCTTTGACCCGCTTTATGGCACCCATCACAAATTTTATGGCTATATGGATTATTTCTACGTGGGTCAGCCACATGGAGGAGTGGGATTGTGGGATAAATATTTGGGTTTTATCCTAAACCTGGAAGAAAATCTGACTTTTCGATTGGTGGGGCATGCATTTGACGCAGCCAGTTCAGTTCAACCTTCAGCCCTGGCTGAAGAAATGGACACTTATTTAGGTACCGAACTAGATCTTTCCTTTGCCTGGACCATCAATGAAATGATTAAACTGACCGGAGGCTACTCCCAGATGCTGGCTACGGAGTCTATGGAAGTTTTAAAGGGAGGAGGAGAAGCAGGTATTAATCAGGATTGGGCCTGGTTGATGATCACAGCCAATCCGGATATTTATTAGCATTTAGGAAAACTCTGAATAGGATTGGCCTAACGGTGAACAGGTCCCGATGGCCACTGGTATGAGGGTGCCGAAAGGTGTGGAAATCTTTTTTCTGTCTTTATTTATTTTGCTTACTTTTTTATCAAGAAGTAGGTCGATGGCCACTGGCTTAAAAAAGCTGGACTAAGGCAGAATGTTTTTTAAAATACAGTCATCCAATAATACTAAACATTATAACACCCTCCTTTTCAAACAAAATGCCTGAAGGTAAATTTCCGATGCTTAATTCCCCATCCAACAGCAGCAAAGATACCAACAATCTTATTCCAGGCTACTTTAAACTTCATTTGCTTACAGCTAACCAGGGCACTCCTCATCTTTCTTTTCAGCTGATGCCAGAAATATTTTCTGAAATACCCGGCAGACTGATGAAGTAAAATTACCAGCATCGGGTTGCGGGAATCATAATACGCTTTAAATGCAGATTGTTTACCAATGGTCATACTTTCTTTATGCCAAATTTTGGCTCCGGGCGTATACATAATCTTATACCCCGCTTTTTTGGCCCGGGCCAGCCAGTCGTATTCTTCTGCCTCAAAAAAGAAATTGGTATCATATCCGCCCAATTCCTGATAGACACGGGAAGAAGCCAGCATAAATATATCATCTATAAATGCTCTTTCAGCTACTTGGTCATATTGTCCCCGGTCGATTTCTTTGGAACCAATATGTTCTCCATTCCAACGTATCTTATCTTCGTATTTACCCACTGACTGCAAGGTATCGGGATAATCAAAATAATAGGCCTTTCCAGTTACAAATCCAATATCAGGATCAGTTTCAGCCACCTTTACCAATTCAGAAATGACTTTTTGGTCTGCTTTTACATCATTATTGGTGATCAGTACATAATCGGCATTTTTCTGCTTAAAGGCATACTCCAGACCAAAATTGAATCCTCCGGAATAACCCCGGTTTTGCTCCAGCCTGATCAGATCTACCTGAGGAAAGTGGTGCTTTACATACTCATCTGTACCATCTGAAGAACCATTGTCAATAACTACCACTTCAAAATTTGCGTAGTCATTATCCAGATAGCTGGTTAAGGCATCATCCAGCAAGTATTTACCATCATAACTTAATATTAATACAATTACCTTAGGAGATACTGGCATGTTCATTTTTAAATTCATGTAAAGCTTCTAATACATAATCCACATCTTCATCTGTTAGCTTGGTATGCAGAGGCAGGGTAATAAAAGTTTCCCAAATATTTTTTGCTACCGGTGTGGAACTATCCCATTGGCTGAAATAGGGGTGTAAACTTAAAGGCATGTAATGCACACTGGTGGCAATACCACGGGACTTTAGATGAATAATTAAATCATCACGGCGAGAATGCCTGATCCCGAATATCCAGTAATTATATTTATCTGGCTCATAAGGAAACATGGGTTCAATCTGGTCCAGGCTTTTTATTCCTGCCATATATCTTTTTACGATATCTTTCCTGCGCTGATTGAAGTCATCCAGTTTTTTCAGCTGGGCCAGACCTATAGAGGCTGCCAGGTCATTCATATTAAATTTGTATCCTTCTACCGCAATTTCATAATACCAATGGCTGGCGTTTATGGTTTTGTCAGTATAACCACCTACCCTTTTCCAGGTATCTTTATCAATGCCCACCCAACGCTTGGCTTTCATAGGTAGCAGTAAGTCAGGATCATTGCTGGTCATCATTCCTCCGTCACCGGTGGTCATGGCCTTTTTTTCTTCAAAACTAAAGCAACCAATATCCCCCCATAAACCCAGTTTAGTGCCTTTATAAGAAGCACCCACTGTATGGGCACAATCCTCCACCACTTTAAGGTTTTTGGCCTGAGCAAAATCTGTAATGGCATTCATAGGAGCGGGATGTCCACCCATATGCACTGGTATAACAGCCACGCAATCAGGAGTATATTTTTGCTCCATATCCTCCACAGATATTTGAACGGTTTCAGGGTCTACATCAACAAATACCGGCTCCAGTTGATTATAAACAGGCGCCAGGGCAGTTGAGGCAAAAGTAATATTAGGCACCATCACTTTCTTACCAGCCGGAAACTTAAAGGCCGATAAAGACAAATGCAGTGCCGATGTGGCAGAGTTTAAAGCTACAGAGGATTTGGCCCCCAAATATTGACTCCATTGGTCTTCAAATTCGGTCACTTTCCGACCCAATCCTATCCAGGATTTATCAAATGAATCTTTGATGTTATCTAATTCCTCTTGTCCTACATTGGGGACAAATAATCTAACATTTCTCTTTTTATCTGTCATAATTGTATTGCTTCGTGTGTGTTTTTGAAATCTGAAAAAGTAGGTTGCTTTTGATCTTTCGGAGACAGGATTGGTTTATCTACCTCCCAGCCTATGCCTAGTTCAGGATCATTCCACAGGATCCCGGCTTCTGCCTGGGGAGCATAGGCCTGGTCAACTTTATAAATAACCTCACTGTTATCTTCCAGAGAGAGATATCCATGGGCAAAACCTTTGGGAATAAATACCATTTTCTTGTTTTCCTCTGACAAAATGATGGAATCCCACTGCCCAAAGGTGGAAGATTTTTTTCTCAGGTCTACCCAAACGTCCTGGATTTTTCCTTTTATACACCTGACTAATTTGGTTTCAGCCTGGGGAGGCATTTGAAGATGTAAACCTCTCAGGGTATGCATCTGAATTGATTTAGCCTGATTTTCCTGTACCCAATTCATATCCAGACCATGATCCTGCATAAGCGTCTGATCATATACCCTCATGAAAAACCCTCTTTCATCTTCACGTGGTTGAAGGGTAAAAAAATAAACACCGTCAATTTTAGTTTTTTCAATATTCATATTGCACTTTGGGATTGGATATATTGTCATTACTCAAGCCGACTCTGATTCTCCATGGTTTTTCTGCTCTTTCTTTAAATAATGAGCGACAGTCCACCATGAGCGCATTTTCCTTCAACATATTTGCCCACACCTCATCAGTTATTTTTAAATATTCAGGCCAGATAGTAGTAACATAGATCAGGTCGGCATCTTGTACTGCTTCTATAGGGTTATCAAAATAATTGATCTGATTTTGATAATTGGACTGAGTGTTTTCCAGGGCAATGTAATCATGTACATTTACTTCAAAGCCTTTTTCCAGGGCCATATCTATAATTTTTATTCCGGGTGACTCCCTGATATCATCCGTGTCCGGCTTAAATGCTGTACCTAATACCGCAACTTTATTGATGTTTCCCTGATGTTGAATACCTCGATGAAAAATATGGGAAATCTGACTTCGGTTAATTTCCAGCAATCCATTCAAAAGATGACCATCAACTTTTTTACTTTGAGCAAATGATGCCAATGCTTTTACATCTTTGGGAAAGCAACTGCCACCAAATCCACATCCAGCCCGCATATATGTAGTTAATTTTGGTATGATCCGTTGATTATTTTCATCGATGGGTGATATTCTTTTATCTAACATCACCCCTTTAAAAACCTCCTCAGAATCTACCTGTTGCAATGTTTCACATATCCGGGCAATTTCATTGGCGTAGGAAATGGTTAAGGCCAGGTAAGCATTGGCTGTATACTTGATCATTTCAGCAGTGGTGGGATTAGTGATCATAATATCCGTATGGGGAAAGCCTGCATACACCTGACGCATAACATCTTCCACCTTTTCTGAAGTGACACCTAAAACAATGCGGTCAGGGTTCTGGAAATCTTCCACTGCATTCCCTTCCCGCAGAAATTCCGGATTCATACAAAACCCAACCTGCTTTTCTGATTTTCCTGAAGCCTTCAAAACCAACGGCCGCACCACATCCATGGTAGTGCCAGGTATCACCGTACTCTTCACGACTACTGTTGTAAATTCCTGATCAGGTTTTTCTTTCAGGTAACCGCCAATTTCTGTAGCTGCATTCCTGATGTAGGTCAGATCTATTTCAGATCCATCAAAAGGCGTTCCCACCGCAATAAATACAACATCAGAAGCTAATACTGCCTCTCTGGCATCAGTGGTTGGAGTTATGCTATCTTTGTTGGATTGAAGCAATTCGGCCAAACCAGGTTCATAGATTGGAGTAATGCCTTTTCTGATCTGGTTGATTTTATCTTCATCAATATCTATACAAAAAACGTCTTTTCCGGTATCTGCCAGGCAAACTCCACTGACTAGTCCTACATAACCGGTTCCTATTATTGAAATTTTCATTTGTCCTTTTTTAATTATTATACACTGCTTTATACCAAGATATTATTCTTTTTAAACCAGTTATTACGTTTACTTTGGGATCATATTCCAATTCTTTCCTGGCTTTATCAATTACAGGCAATCTTCTTTGGGGATTATCTGTAAGGTAATTCTGATCCGGACTTTTGGCCAATTGAATTTCCACACCGCCAATGATTTCTGCCAGTATCTCTGCCAGTTCTTTCATGGAAGTTTCGGTTGCATCATTGCCAATATTATAGGGTTGGGCCGGCTTTCCTATTAAAAGAGCCCTTAAAAATCCCTCTATGGCATCTGAGGTATAGCAAAAAGCCCGGGTGGGTGTTCCGTCACTTAGTATTTTAATAACACCATCAGATAATGCATCTTTGGCAAAATCCGGTATAACCCGCTTATCATTGAGACGCATAAAAGTCCCATATACATTAAAGGGCCGTACAATTTTAATGGGCATATCTTTTTCCTGATGGAAAGAAATAGAAATAGTCTCACCCAATCTTTTGGATTCATCATAACAGGCCCTGGGTCCGGTACAGGATACATTACCACGGTAATCCTCACTAGTGGGAATAAATTTAGGATCAGGATCACCATATATTTCACTGGTACTGAAATACAAAAACCCTTTTAACTTATCAGCCTTCAATTTCTGCAGCATTTCCCAGTAGCCAATGGCATTTACATAAATGGTTTCCAATGGAAACTTTCTGTAAAATGTAGGTGAGGCTATTCCTGCCCCATGAATTATATAGTCAAAGGCTGTGTCTGGTAAGTCCTTAGCCACATCGCCATTTATCACTTTAAAATCTCCTACATATTCACCTATTACACTCTCCAGGTTCACGATATTGTTGTCCATTAAAGTAACCCTGAAGTTCAAATCCGGTCTCTCTTGCTTTAAACTGTCAAAAAAAGCCAGGAAGTTGCTTCCTAAAAATCCCTGATAGCCTGTGATAAGAATTTCTTTTTCAGAAAATTTGTCAACCAGCGTCCCCAGATTCCGGATAATATTCAGATTATCCTCCTGTACAATTTTGTTTGTTGATATTTGATTTACCATACCTTCCATTCTGCCTCCTTGTTTTCCCATAGTTTGTTTAAATGATCTATATCTCTGATGGTATCGGCACATTCCCAGAATTCCCGGTGCAAATAAGTCATTACCTGCTCTTCTTCAGCCAGTTTTTCCAGTGGACCCACTTCGAAATCACATTTGGGATCCAAAGAAAGGTAATCCATCATTTTTTTATTGAATACAATGAACCCTCCATTGATATAACCTTTACTGGTTTGTGGTTTTTCTTCAAATGAAATCACTTTGCCTTCTTTTTGCAGGATCTCTCCAAACATAGAAGGAGGTCTAACCCCAGTTACTGTCACTATCCGGTTGTGATTTTTATGAAATTCCAACAATTTGGGAATGTCTAAATTGGCCACACCATCGCCATAAGTCACCATATTGGTATCATCATCCAGGTATTTTTCTATTTGTTTTATACGGCTGCCTTTCAGGTTGTAAAGTCCGGTATTTACCAGGGTTACCTTCCAGTCCTCATCACAGCTGTTGTGATATTCTATGTCACTGTTATCCAGGTCTACTGTGAAGTCACTGTTATTACTATAGAAATTATAGAAATAATCCTTGATGACATTACCTTTATAACCCAGACAAACAATAAATTCTTTGTATCCATAGCTGGCACAAATTTTCATGATATGCCATATAATAGGTTTTCCTCCCACTTCTATCATGGGCTTGGGAATGATTTCGGTTATGTGTCCCAGCCGGGTGCCAAAGCCGCCGGCTAATATGATCACTTTCATAGTTATTTGTATTTTGGAAGTTTATTTAAAAAATTTCTTTGATTGTTCTTAATATGCCTAATGGAAATTTCTACTGATGCAATGATGAACGATACAAAAAAGATCCTTTCAATCTGCCTCACGGTAAAAAAGTCCCAGGTAGTGGCATAACCGGCAAGCATACCAATTAATAACGCTTTAATGGAAATCAGGATCACCCTGGTATCGTGATCCTGGAATCGATTATGAATATACACCTGGATTTTCTTGAATAAAATAATCAAGAAATAGATAAAAATTAAAAAACCTACTATTCCCAGCATCAAGATTGTATTTATAAAACCAAGGTCATTGTTCACATAGTACCTGAAGATGCCGGAAAACCCGGTTCCCAGGATGGGACTATGCATAACACCTTCCATGGAAAAAGGCCAGTCAGATTCCAGTCTTGCTCCAGCTGTATCAAATTGAGCCAGGTTGCCTGATTCCAGGGCCTGGAAAAATGCGCCGAACCGAGGCCATATGTTGTTGACAAAATAATCAACACTGATAATACCGGTCATAAATAAAGTAATTGCCACGCCAGCTGAAATAAGTATGAGTTTTAAAAAATTGGTTATGGCTTTACTGTTCCCAATATAAAAAGTAATTAATACCAGGCCGGACATAATAAGCCATGACCGGGTTGCAGATAATAGAATAGCAGAAAATGCCAGAAATATCACAACAAAAGCAAACCCATTGAATAATTCGTATTTTTTGGCTGAGCTTAATTGCAATCCCACTAACAGGGAATAAAAAACCAGTAACTCGCCACCAAATACGGCTCTGGTGCCTCCGGTAATAGTATCCTCCACCACATCCCGGCTGGTATGAGGATCCACCAAACCAACCAGCAGGTCTCCTGTACCTATCAGAAATATCTGATCAAAAACAATGAAAAACAGGAATGGCAAAACCAGGTATCCTAATTTATACAAATCTTCTACCCGGTTAATTAAAAAATAAAAACTGATCAATATCAGATAATAAGCAAAAGGACGAAAATTATTAAAAAAGCTGCTCTCTCCCATGCCCAGTATGAATGTCATGGGTAAGCTGATCACCAACAAATAGAAAAGCAGCAGTTTTAGTGGTTCGGCCAAAGTAAATGACTTGTTGATATTGTATTTCAAAACTTTGGCAATGGAAAGCAGCACAAACAGATCAAAAACAGAAAAACTTACCCCTGGAAGAACGGAATATAAAGGTAACCTGTTAACTGCTGCCCCGGAAGTTTCACTAAAAAAATGGGCCGGAGAATTAATGATGACAAAATAAAACCCGAACCAAAAATAATCTTTCCTGGAAATCCAGAATAACACCAATGGGATCAGAAAAAACAAATAATTAACCACAGGTGGAGCAAAATAAACCGCAAATACAGACCCGGCAAATAATACTACAATCTGCCAGAAGTCCTGAGCCAGTTCAGATTTATCAAAATCTGTAGGGGTTATCTTATCTGACCTGGTAAACCTTTTGGATTTTTGTAAAGGTTCAGCAATTGTGCTCATAGAAAAAATTTGAATTCCCTGTCCGGAAATTATTCCATTAAAATTTAAAAAATAGGCTCTACCTATATAATAAAAGCTCTGCCTGAAGATTGTTTTTCAAAAATCCCGAAAAACAAAATATCTTGCTATAAATATTTAAACCATTTCCTGGTCATAGCTTTTAGAATAGCCATAATACCCTTTATACCGATAGCTTAGTTTGTCGTTTTTGACATCATTAAAAATGATCGCCATTTTATTGTGCTTGCGATTTTTGTAGATCTGATTACCATAGGTAAGGTCTTGTTTCAAGGTATAATTCTGCCTTACAATCAATATATCTACATCAGAATACTTACTGATTTCCATGGCATCAGATATAATCCCGATTGGTGGTGTATCCATGATGATGTAATCAAACTCTTTTTTCAACCGATTGATCAATATTCTGAATTGATCTTTCAATAATAGTTCAGAAGGATTGGGCGGTATATTTCCTGAAGGAAGCAGGTAAAGATTATCGGTATTGGTTGGGTGAATGATCACTTCTTCCTCCACCATACCCGCCATATAACTACTTAAGCCAGTATTGTCCCTCAATTCGAATTCATCATAGGTATTCTGTTTACGCATATCCGTATTGATATAGAGGGTTTTCTTACCTGAGATAGCAAATATAAAAGCCAGGTTTTTGGCACAAAATGTTTTCCCCTCACCACTGATAGAAGAGGTGATCATATAGGTTTGGCACCCGCCCTCCTGTTCAGATTCGGTTAAATACCTGAGATTGGTTCTGATGGTTCTGAAAGATTCAGCCTGGGGAGAATAAGGATCCTGGTGGATCAATAGCCTATGTTGTTTTTCATGACCTACCAGCCCTAATATAGGGATAGAAGTCTGATTAATCAATTCATCTTCATTCTGAATTTTATTATTGAATTGGTCCGAAACATAGAAAAAGGCGGTGGGAATCAATAACCCCAATAAAAAAGCAGTGGCATAATTGATCATAGGATTGGGCTTTATTGGATGGCCTCCATTCTTTACCCGGGCTTCATTAACAATCTTGATATCTGAATTGGTAGAAGCTTTGGCTATTCCTGCTTCTGCTCTTTTCTGTTGTAAAAACAGGTAAAGTGTTTCACTAAGATTATGCTGCCGCTGAATGTTTACAAATTCCCGTTCAGCTACCGGCAAAGTTTCCAGGTTAGCGCTATGTTGCCCAATATTTCGGTTGATATCTCTCAACCGGATATTATTAGCACTTTGGATTGATTTTACATTCTGAACAATGTTATCCTTCAGGCTCTCAATCTTGATGTTGATCTTGCGGGCCACAGGATTGTTTGGATTATCGCTGTTTTTTATGGTCTTCTTTTCTAATTGCAGGTCAATCAGTTTTTGCACCAGGGAGTTAATGACATTATCATTTACACCCATGGATGACGGTACTACTATTTCTTCCAGCCTGATATTTTCCTTTTGAAGATCAGCCTGGAGATGATTCAGGTACTTGTTTTTTATTGAAATAGTAGATTTATCTTTTTCCAGTTGCTGGATCTGATCATAAAGATCCCTGGCCTCGTTACTCAAGTCAATGGTATTGCGGGTTTTAAAATTTTCCAATCGCGATTCAATGGTACCAAGGGAGTCAGAAATATGGTTGAGCTGATTATCAATGAACTCTATTGTTTTGGCAGCATTGAACGTTTTTTCCTGCATACCATACTGAAGATAATTTTTCATAAGCTGATTCAGGAATTCTACTTCCTGGGTTGGATTACTGCCTTCCAGGGAAATTTGAATGATGGAGGACTCTTCAATAGGCGAAACATTCATGGAAGCCACATAAAAATCAGCCAGTTTGTTGATATCATTGAACAAAAAATAAACTTCCTTATATTTCAGATCAAAATAATTATTCACCAGATTTACCCTGAAAGTATAACCATTAATATTGATATTCTGGCCGAAGCGGAAAACTGTATCCTGAATTACTGTATTAAGTTCTTCATTTTCTGTGGTTAACCTGAAATACTGACTATTTCGGATAAAACATTTAAACATACCCTCCGGTACATTTGTAGCAGAAGTATCCACTTCTACATTTATAGGGCGGCTTTCATGGATAGGCTCCATCTGAAAGTCATCATCCACAAAATAAAAAACATTCAATCCCAAATCGTGCAGGGTGTTTTTTACCAGCGAATACTTCTTCAACATAAAAGCAGTGTTCTGTAAATTATTGCCTGATTTACGGGGATTACCAAGTTTATCTCCATATAATAAATCAGAGATGGTATTATTGACCTTTTGGGGATCCTTTACCAGAATAGAAGATTGCACCTGGTATACCGGCTGGGTATTATGGGTATAAACATAAGCTCCTATTAAAGCCAGTATAATTGAAATAGCTACAATATACCATTTTCGCCAGAGGGTATGCAATATCTTTTTGATACCGGCAAAGCTTTCTTCTTCATTATTTTGGAATTTATCGTTATTGCTATAATATTGATCTTTCATGATACTTTAATTTACTCTCAACAATAAAAGGCTAAGCGCAGCCAGACCGGAAAAGATAAGGCCTATGTTAGCCACATTATTATTTCTCCAGTTTTTAGAATTTAAAGGAGATACTGTAATGATATCATTGGGCCTGAGATAATAATAAGGTGATCCAAGCAAGTTATCTTCCAACACATTCACATAGGCAATGGTAGTGGTGTCATTTACACTTCTGACAACTTTCACATTTTGCCGGTCAGCAAATTCGGTGAATCCTCCTGCATTACCCAAAGCTTCCAAAATGGTTATTTTGGTATCATAATTCTGAAACTTTCCCTGGTCATTTACCTCCCCTACTACGGTATAATCAAAATTAAGTAACTGAACATTTACCGAAGGCAATTCAAGATACTCCTCTACTTTATCTTTGATCCTATCTCCGGCTTGATTTACTGACAAGCCAGCCAGTTTCACTTCTCCTACTACCGGCAATTCAATATTTCCTTCTTCATCAATCTGGAACCCTGATAACAAGGGTTCTGAATTGGGGAAACGCCTGATCGAACGCTCTTCAGCCACAGTAAAAAAGTTTTGCTCAGAGGGTGTGGCACTGGATATCTTAATGGAGATGATATCATCAGGTCTTAAAATATACACATAGTCTTTGGCCACATAGCTTCGCACCGGTTCATATTTAGGATATTTACTCGCTTTTTTCTCCAGTTGAAGATACGTTTGCTTTTTGGCCGGCACACATCCAGCTATCAGAAAAATCAGGCCTACAGCCCAAAAAATGTATTTCATTACGCTCAGATTAAAAAATTGCTTTCTGTTGTAGTATAAATTAACTAACAGCTAAGGTTTTCATTTTGTTTAAAAACAAAAAACTCCGGAATCCCGCAGGCATTCCGGAGCTAACTAATTGATTTAGTTACTTCTGGCCTTCTTTATAAGAATATTAGTTAAAATTTTAAACAGATACTTTATATCAGTTAATGCCGGGTTTTTTTCATAGGATCTTAAATATTTCATCTCAGAAGCCATGATTTCTTCCAGGGTTTTTGGCAGGTCTGCATAAAATGGTGGAATAAGTCCTGGTTTATGGTTTTTTCTGATCTCCCGAAGTTCTTCAGAATACAAACTAAGGTAATGATTACTTAAGGGTCGAACCCCAACCAGTTTCATTTCTCCTTTCAGTAAATTGAACAACATGGGCAATTCATCCAGCCAATAAACCCGCAGGAATTTACCTATATTACTGATCCTGAAATCATTCTTGAATTTTCCGCCATCCTGAAGACTATTTTTTTCATAAACATATTCTTGCAGAAATTCCGAATAGGCATGCATGGTACGGATTTTATAAACCTGAATGGGTTTCCCATTTTGACCATTACGTTGTAATGCACACAATGGACCATAAGTGGGTTTGACATCCCATGAAGGGTCCTTCTTCTTTTTGGCTACAAAATAGATCTTGTTATTAATTCTTCTATGGTCAACCAACTTAAAACCTGCATAATATAACCTGCCAAAAGTTTCTACCTGAGTTAATACCTGGTTTCGTCCGGCAGTAACGAAAAAATACAATTTTCGCAACACTGGAATTTTCGGAAAAACACGCTTAAAAATAAAATCAAACAAATAATAGATCCAATTAATGGCCAAAGGATATTTTTTCAATATTCTTTGTTTCCGCTGGTTTTTAGATTCAAAACAACCTATAAAATGGCCGTGGCTAGGTAATTTACTGTTAACAGAGCCGAGAAATTCGTTGATGTCCTGTATATTATTTATTTTTTTAAGGTTGATCAGGTTGGTAGGATACACTACGCCATTGATCTTCTGCTTGATATTTTCTACATTAAACTTAGTAGTGGTACTTAATATAGCAGTATGTTTACGGTTTACCTGTACATGTTCTGAAATAAAAGCCAGGGTATCCTTCTCGACATTCCGGGACAAAAGATCCACTGCCGGATTTTCCAGATCTAACTCTTTTAACCTTTCAAATTTAGCTACCGGAACTTTTACCGGTGCTTTTACCTCAACAGACGTACCTTTTTTATGTACTTTTTCAAAAGTGCTTTGTTTAGCATCCATAAAATTCAGTTTAAAAAATTTTAACTTATTCTATCCAGTTATAAAAAATATCACTTGCTGTAATCTGGATCACATTCACTCTATTAACAGACAGAATGCATTTAGGTTATGTTATGAGAGAATAAATTCGGATTTTTTTTTGATTTGATCACCAGCAGATACCTTCGTAATTCCCATCTGTTCTGGCTTCTTTATTGATCCGAACCAGGTCTATGAATTGTTTTTGGGGGTATTGCTGCATTAAATGATCTACTTCAGGGATCTTTTGGGTGATCACCATCAGCTCAGCATGACGGGCTATCTGGTTCAGATCATTGGTTAATAATTTGGATAAATGAGGAATGTGGGTATCAATATAGGTCTTGTTAGTACCAGTAATCCTTGACAGGTTAACCTTTTCATCATAGATCATAATATCAAAACCTCGGCCCAACAGATTTTCTGTGATTTCAACGATGGGGCTGTACCTCAGGTCATCGGTCCCCTGTTTAAAACTCAGACCCAGGATCCCTATTTTTTTAATGCCTTTACTTTTAATAAGGTCCAGTGCCATCTTTTTTTGATATTGATTAGAAGATTCTATAGATGAAATCACTGGCGTACTCAAATAAGCATCATGTGCAATCGTATTCAAGGCCTTCAGATCTTTGGGCAGGCATGAACCACCATAGGCAAAACCCGGCTTTAGATAATAGGGTGAAAGGTTTAGTTGAGTATCCATGCAGAATATATCCATTACCTGATGAGAATCTATATCCATATTTTTACAGATATTGCCCACTTCATTGGCAAAGGTGATCTTAAGGGCATGAAATGAATTATTGACATATTTAATAACCTCTGCCACTTCAATGGCCGTTTCTTCTACCGGCGCATTAATATCCCGGTAAACTTCTTTCATGATTTTGATGGCCCGGCTGTTTTCACAACCTAACACTGTTACGGCAGGATTATAAAAGTCTTTCACAGCAGACCCTTCCCGCATGAACTCCGGGTTAGATACCAGGGCAAAATCTACATTTCTTTTTTTACCGGAAACTTCTTCCACAATTTCACCAAATTTCTTATTTGATCCAACCAACACTGTACTTCTGATGGCTACTACATGAAATTCATCTTTGTCTTTCAGGGCTTCCCCAATGTTTTCAGCTGTCTTGTAAATATATTGCAGGGTCAGGTGTCCGTTGTTGGTGGAAGGTGTTCCCACACAAATAATGGAAACATCAGAATTTTGTACAGCTTCCTTATAATTTTCAGTGGCTGAGATCCTTCCCAGTTTCCATTGCGTATGTATAATCTCATCAATATCCTTTTCTATAATTGTAGGACGACCCTGGTTGATCAAATCTATCTTTTCCTGGCTCACTTCCACTCCCGTAACCTGATGACCATTTTGAGCCAGACAACCCAAACTTACACATCCTACATATCCTAATCCAAAAATGCTAATATTCATACCAGTCTAAAAAATTTAATTGAACTAAATGCGCAGATCACCTTCAGATCTTAACAGATACCATCTACCTCAATCTAAACATCATCATGCTTCTTTTTAAGAATTAACCTGCCCTCCGGTTAAGTGTTAGCGGGAAGGCTGTAATATTTAATATTATTTACAATAAACTCAGTCACATCCACCCATTCTTCCATTAACCGTTCCCGGAATGACTCCTGGGGCATGATCATTATATCCTGATTTACCAGGTTTTCCATCAGGGCCGGCACTTTGGCCGGATCTGATTTAAACAACATTTTCCGATCGATTAATAATTGGTTGGCCTTCATTTCTCTGGATCCGCAATAAATACTGGGAACTCCCAACATTGCCCCCTCCCTGGCCATACTATCCCCCGATGATACAATGATCTTACTAAAGTACATTAATGAATGTATATCACCCACGGGCTCCTCCAGTATGATCCAATCAGAAGGATACTGATCCTTGGTTTTTTTATCTTCCAGAGAAAGCAAAACCTGGTAGTTTTCAGGGAATTGACCAGATATACTAGCCACCAGGTTCGATTGCTGGTCCTGATAATTTAAACTACCGGTTGAAACTTCCCTTACAAAGATATATTCCTTGGTTTTGACCGGGTAATCCATTAAAGCAGTGACTGAAGGTTTAAAATATTTGGGTGTGAGGTAAGCCCACTCTTTCAGGGCATTCATTACTTTAACATTGCCGTCGGCTGAAATGATCGGGGGAAAGAACAATGCTGTACTGGTCATTTTTTCCAAAAAAACATTGGTCTTCCGTTCCGGGTCATCGTCGAATTGCAGATTAGGCTTTCCAATCAGCTTTAATACGGCACCCAGATTGAAGCTGCCAACACTTACTCCAATATCTACTTTGTGCCTAATTACATAAGCGGCCAGGTTAAAGGCTTTTTTTAAATTCGCCTCTACAATGATTGAATATGTTGAACCATTGTGTGATCCTACATAAGAAATGGGGTACTGGCTCATTTCTTTCTCCAGAATTTTGGGTAATTTCCCCCGTTTTAATCCGGTGATCATGATCTCATGCCCCTCATTTTTCAGGATGTTCATGGCATGCTTTAAAAAATTCACATGAGCCGGATGGGCTATATCAACTAATACCTTCATACTCTAATTCAGCTATTACGGTTTGACCGGCAAATATTTGATCTTTTTCCTTCACCAGAACTTTACAACGAGAGGGTATGATCACGTCTACCTGCGATCCAAACCGGATCATGCCTACCCAATCCCCTCTTTGTACCAGTTGACCCTGATTTACATAGACATCAATTTTCCTCACCAGGCGTGATGCGATTTGTACAATCCCCACCACAATGTTGTTGTTTTTGAAAACAAAAGTATTTCTTTCATTTTCAGCCAGGGCGGTGTTTTCTTTCAGCGAAAGAAATTTGCCAGCAAAATATTTTTGCAGGATAACCATGCCCTGAATGGGAGCACAATTCTTATGTACATCGAATGGAGTCATATTAATCCCAATCAACCAGCATGGAGTTTGCAAAAGCTCGGTTTTTGTCAATTCATCCAGTTTGCTGATCCGCCTTTTTTTAATCGAGATCGGGGTTTCTCCCGGATCAATCTTTTTAATGTAAATCACGTTTCCATCAGCCGGGGATAATATTTCTGAATCCTTGGCCGCAGTAATCCTTTTGGGAGTTCGCCAAAATCTGATCATGGTGAAGCTAAAAGCAACCGCAAATATCAGGAAAACATTGATGAAATAAGCCAGCCAGTTGATTGAATAGGGCAAAGCTAAATAAATCAGATAAGACAGCAGAAATGATAGTAGTATCACCCCCACATTATCAATATACAGGTACTTTTTACTGATCCTGGTTTTAAAATGCAAATAATAATACAGCAAGGTACTGGTAATAATACTTTCTATAAGCAGTATAATGAACATATATTTATCTTTTATAATACAAATAAGGAGTTAAAACAAGATACATGATTCCGGGCAGGGGATCTTTCCAGGAGAAACAGGCGGCTTCCTTCGGATATTTCAAAGACTGTAAATAATCGGCTAAAGACATCCTGCCTTTCAGGATCTCATTGGCTACTATATAGGTGTCAGTTAATCGTTCTATCCAGGCCTGATCTTCCTGTTGATTATGTTGTTCTTTGATTGGCTGTTGATTGGCATAGCTGATCAGCATCCCAATCAGGTTAATACCCAGTTTATTGGTAATAGTATGCCACTTCCAGGTCCTGGGATTGATTTCTATCAACTTGAAATCACCGGATTTATGATCATACATAAATTCCACTTCCGATAAACCAAAATATTTGATCCCGGTCAGCATTTTATGGGCGTAAGCCTCAATCTCTTTATTTTTAACGGTTTTGGCAAAAGTGGTAGAAATCCCAAAATTCATAGGTTTTTGCCTGATCCGGTTTGCTACAAAACTTCCCCATACTTTTTCTCCTGAACAGAATGAGCCATAGGAAAAAAGGTTTCGGGCCCCACCATCCAGAAATTCCTGAATAATAATTTCGGAGGGATCTATTACCCGTATAGCCTCCTGATAATAATAAACCAGCTGCTCCGGATCCTCACATAAAAACACCTTTTTGCCTACCTGGTGATAAAAACGAAACATCACCGCTGGCTTAATGATAACAGGGTATTTGAGCTTGGAAGCCAGCTCCTGCACCTGGTTCAGGTTTTCCGGAAAATGACTTTCAGGAATTGGAATACCCAGACTTTTAGCAGTTTTATAGGTCTTGATTTTATCAAAACAAATATCCGTAATCTCAGGCTTGGGTATGGACATGAAGAACTTTTTAGCCAGTTGATCGTAATGATCGGCCATAAAACCTACCATTTTATCATTGGTAGGCATTAATATGGCATTTTCCGCCTCCACCGGCAGTTGCATTAATTTTTCCAATAAGTCAAATTCCTGCCTGAACTGATAGAAATGATCACAGGTATTTGAAAAACGGGTCAGACAAACAGGAGAATCATTGTAAAGGAAGACTTCCAAACCTAGTCGCTTGCAGATCCTGGATACACCCAATCCCTGAATATGATTTCCTAATATGATGGCTTTTGATATCACTTTCTGATCTTTTTTAGCACTTTCTTTACTTGATTTTTAGCGGTTTGGCTTAACAATTCATAGCCCCAACCCCACCAGTTGTCATGCCATCTTTGGGGATGGATATTTTGCATGATCCGGTTAGGTAAATGATCATTTTTTAATGCCTTGATCAATTCATGGGTGGAAGAAAACTTATAGTCAAATGTCGAGTCGATACTATCACGAATGCTTGCTTTGGTATTATTCCAGCTTCTACCGGTATCAGTAATATAAAACGTTTGATTAAAATCTACATCGAAATAGGGTTCGGCTATTACTCCATAGGATTTATAATCATATTGCTGCCAAAGCATACGGTTATCCCATTTAGACATGGGGCTTCCATGCATGCAGATTGTTTTCACCGGATAAAACTTCCTGAACAGTTCCAGGTTTAGCTCAAAATGCCGGGCAGCTTGTTGCAGATTACCCTGGTTTAAAGCTACATCCTCATAATGATAGCCTATTTCATGACCGAGATCTCTGATTTTTTCTATATAGTGAGGCTTATAACTGGCCGGTACAATCCTAAAATAATAGGAACCCTTTACGCCCAGTTCAGCCTGTATCCGGGCAGTAGCCAAAGCATTTTGAGGTAATTTATCTACATCATGTCGCAGGATCATTATTTTTTCCGCTTCATGACCATTGGTGATAAAGTCCTCAAAAGACGTTAAATAATAATCTGCAGACAAGGCGGTTTCCAAAAACTCATAATAGAGTTTTAATGTGAAATCTCTTTTCATTGTGTAAGTCAAAAAAATTCAGTTTCTCTGAAAAAATAGTAGAACATTCAAATAACAGGTCATCAGAATAATTGTTCGGAGCAAAAACAGTGGGACTGAACTTCATTCCGGGAATATGCTGCCGAAGGCCAATAATGACAGGTAAAAACTCATAACCGGCAAAAAATGTATATGGCTAACCGGAAAAGAGCTGATATAATTTTTTATGAACCTGCCCCAATTCATCCCTCCACTTTATCCCTTTTAAGGTTTAGCTTTCCGTTAATGGCCTTATCATAAATTTCTTCCAGGTCCTTCTCTTTTTGATTAATATCCAAAGCATCCAGGGCATATTTTTGAGCTTCACGGCCGATTTTAGCTCTTAAATAGGAATGCTCAGCCACCTCCTTGATCAATTGAGCCAACTGTTCAATATCCCACTCACGGGCCAGTAAGCCGGTTTTTTGATGGTTGATGATATAGGGTATCCCGGCATGATATGTTGCAATGACAGGCAGCCCTGCAGCCATAGCCTCCACCAATGCTCCGGGTATGCCTTCTTTATCTCCGTTTTCCGGGGTAATGCTGGGATGAACGAATACATCTGCAGCTTTCAGATAGTTGAGGTGGTCAACAGAACCAAATTTTACGGCTTCTTTTAATTCCACATTGTTTAAACCCAGTTCTGAAATGGATGACTTGATCTTATCTTCCATACTGCCCTGCCCTACTATGGTAAGTCTTAGTTTTTTATCAGTAGTCTCCTGAGCCACCTGAAGGGCCTTCAACAGGAACAAATGACCCTTTTTTTCAGACAAACCACTGATTATCAAAAAATTTATAGTTTCCTTATTGGGGTATTCCCTTTTTTGAATAAATGGCTTTGTATTAATGCCATGGTAATGGGTGATAATTTTTTCAGGCGGGCATCCCAGGTTTTGTAAATCAAGAGCCATATCAGGGCTCATGGCCGTTACATAAGTAATATGGGGATTAAAAAAAATATACTTTTTTAGCATATAGTGCCCATATCTAAACAACCTCTTGGGAAAGGAGGTGCAGTCATAACCATAAAAAGATACTACCACAGGCAACTTCAGCTGACGGATAACCCCATGGTATACCAGTGCATCCACGCCATAATGAAAATGTAATACATCTGCCTGCTTTCTCCGGACATAATCGATGGTTTCAGCTTCCTCTTTAGCAGTGAGTTTACGCAAGTACTTGTACACCATTTTACCAGCTAATCCATTGGTAGATTTAAAAGTGGGCACACTTTCTTCCATCTGGGGCAGAAAAGCGGATTCAACCGATTCACAATACACAAAATAAGGTTTATAATTTTGATGCTGAGAAACCTGATTGTATATAAAGGAAGCAGTGGGTGGAAGCAGCTTTCTGGCAAAATGTACGACTTTTTTCATATTATGAAATTTTATTAAAAAATGCCCATTGCTGGAAGGAAACTAATTTGTTAAAGTTCTTGACATCATTTGGAAAATTATTTTCCATCTCCTCATTATTGAATTGATGATATTTATGATCCAGGCTGGCTTTGCGACTATGATAAAAATTCTTGTAGAGATCATAGTCATTAAAGCTTTTTACAGACCTGAATTTTTTCTTATAAAACAAATATTGCAATCCTACTAAGGGATATAAAAGTTTATAATTTAATAAACGGGGACTGTAAGCATGAGTTGAGATAATTTTAGCTAATTGTGTATTATATTTTTCCAGCAGGTTGGTATAAAACCGGTGATTCTGCAAACTTTTGATTAAATTCTTTTTTAGACTAAGGTTATTCACCCAGGCAAAGGGGGTTTGTATCAGCAATTGTATAAACTCCAGATCAAAAAAAGGATGCAGGTTTTCCACAAAGGGTTTTTCTATCTTTATTTCTTTCATAAAGTATTTTCTGGTGCCCTGCATCAGTATGAAATAAAATAGTTTGTGGGCTAAAGGCAGGGCAGCATTGAAAAATTTATCCCTGTGAATATCCTGCCGTATCTCATCTTCATAGGTTTTTAAAAGTTCTTTTGAAAGATAATTTTGTTGATAGGCTTCCCCGAAAATATGATCAAGGGTTTGATCAGTATCATTGGAAGTTAATAATCTTTTGGTATTGCGGTCAATAAACAATCCGGTACTGGTGGGCTGCTTGATCAGTTCGCTACCAAACAGGCCGGTAAGTATCTGATCATACTGCCTGGAGAGTTGAGAAAATGGATAAATAAAGTTAGCCCGGCTCATTTCAGCTATACCATCTCCCAGGTAAACAGCCTGCTGAGCAAAATGATCATATTTTTGATGGTAAGCCCCATTGATATAAAACGCCTGGTAGGGGAGATCCAGACTGGCAGCAATTTGCTCAGGAATACGGATATCATAGCTTTCCCTGACCCCATAGCTATAATAATTATAGGCTTTTTTATCTGACAGAAGGGCCAGGTTTAAGCGGGAATCATAGCCTCCGGTTAATGCCACGGCTACTTTCTCATGATCCTGCAGATACAAAGCCATATTATGTTCAAGCAAGTGGCCTAAATGTTTCAAGGCAGTGGATTCATCATAATTTACAGCCGGTATCAAGTCCCGGTGAGGATCAAAATAGGGCTTCACATTTACCTGTTGATCCCGGTAACTTAGCACAGCCCCATTCGGAACAGGAGATATTCCTTTGATGAAAGAAGTATTATCCAGAATGTAATCAAACAGATAATATTGGATCAGGCTCTTTTCATTGATTTCTACCGGTTGACGGTTCTTTTGCAGAAAATGCACCAGTGCATTTATTGAGGAGGAAAACATAAACACAGGTCCTGACTGATAGTAGAAAACCTGCCTGATATTTAATGGATCAGTATACACTTTCACCTGTCTGGTATCGCCTTTAATACTGATTACAGCAAAGGACCCTTTTACTTTTTCCACCCATTGATCACCCCAGGTTTTGATGGCCTGATATATTTCAGATGCCTTCAGACGGGCTTTGGGTAGTTTGGAGGCAAAATCCTGCCGGGGAAAGATAAATCCCAGCACATAAACATGTTCCTGATCCCGGGAGAAATGGTCATAATGCGGATTATTCTTATGCAGACTTACCAGTTTCATGCCGGGGCTCACAAATTTCTGTTCATTCAGCCCCCACTGTTTATAAAAAAGTAATTCATCAAAAGAAAAGGCAATTTTGCTATCTTGCTTCAGGTTTATATGACCAAAAAAATCTACCAGCATGTTTATTTATTTAAAAATCGGAAGGGTCGTTTTAAAAAATGAAATAAAAAGCCCAGCCAGGAAGCCAGGTTAAACTTCAGGTCATTTTTGTACAGCACATCAAAATACACTTTTTTATTCTTCTGAAAAATCTTTAAATAGGATCCTACAAATGACTTAACAGAAATATGGCCTTTGAAAATAGAGAAAAGCCCACCGGTAAAGTCCCCCGGCATGCGGAGGGCTTCAAAATAAAGGGCATCCCGGTAATGAAATTCCGGAATAGGCAAGTCACACAAATCTGCATAATAATAATAGGCCATTTCAAAATTTACTTTAGTGATCAGGTTGGAGAACCCGGGTAACCTGGGATTGATCTCACATAACTGGTATTGCTGATATTTTTTAGAATAGAACCAATCCAGGTGGGCAAAACCATTCCAATTCAAGTGATCAAGAATGGTGTGGGTATAAGTTTCCAGGTCCTGGTTGCGTATGGTTTCTCCCGCATACAATCTGCCTCCGGAGGTGCCATCTGGATTGATGTTGGGCCTGATCTTATGAATACTTAAAAATCCTACCGGCTGATGGGATTTGGTATAATAAGATTCACAACAATAAATATCGTCATAGCCATATTCTATAAACTCCTGGGCAATGATACCTGATTGCAGGTGCCTGAACTTTGGATTTTCTGTAAGTCGCTTGATTTGCTGATAAGCCTGTAATAAGTCATTTTTATGCCTGACCATGATAAATTTTCCTCCGGCCAGGCGGGTTGGTTTAATAATAACAGGTTTGTCCAGTTCCTGCCAGGCTTTTTCCAGGTCTTCTTCCTTTTCAATAATGACTGTAGGTATGGCTGGCACCTGACATTGCCGGGCTGCCAGGTATAACTGTGCTTTGTCAAAACCTTGTAACAATTTATCATAATCAGGCACATTGATCAGATAACCGGCCTTCAAAAGTTTTTCCTTATATTTACTGGTGAAGGCCGTGGAGGCATCATCAGAGTAAAGCAGCACACCTTTATGGGGCAAATTAATCAGGAAATCCAGCAATGCCTTTTCATCCTGCACTTTAGGACTTATATATTTCTTCTTAACATACCTTGAATGAAAAGCAGGAGGATTTTTCTCCGAACTCAATGCAATCACCGGGATGTTCCGGGACCCAAACGAATAAATTACGCCTTCCGTAGCCCGGATATTGGTATCCAGAATAATGACGGGAATAGGTTTATCCATTTTGCTGGTTATTTATAGCCTGATAATCCTGATAATGATGCTCCAGTTTATGATATAGCTGATCACACACCTGCTGGATTTGGGGGGATATTGAAATGGTTTCGCCCTTACCTACAGAGCGGGATGAAACTTCACTCAGTATCTTATCCCCAGGATATTTCACCTGTACAAATTCATAGATTTCACGCATAATCTTTTCTGGAGATTTTACCAATGCTTCATATTTAACGGGCATGATCCTTTCATCCTGATCCAGATGCAGATCGAAATACAATCTGTTTCGGGCAAACCAGAACAAGGCAGCGGCATCATAATGACCCATGGCCGGATCATACAGCCGGTTGATCACTTGAAGTGCCTCTTTTGAATTCTTTTCTGCCCGCCAGTTGGCCGGATTATTTTCCACAATAAAATTGATATCCCTGACACCATTTGATTCACCAAAATTGATAAGGTTGGAACTGGCCACATCCTGAAAATGCCGATACATCCAGATGGCCCTGGAGCCAGGGAAATAATCCAGAATTTCTTTTATATTCTGACTTTCTACCAGGGGTTTGGCTACGATGAAATTGGCTTTTTCCCTGATAAAATGAGCCTTTACCTTATCCAGCGGATCCAGCCGGATGTTGTTACGGTCTACACTGGAAATTTCACTAAACTCTCCATAGACCATGGAGTGGATATCCCTTTCAAACAAACGGGTCATCATGGTTGTACCTGATCTTTGACAGCCGGTAATAAACAGAATCTGTTTATGCACAGGATGACTGGCATTAAACATTTGGTAAGCCTTTTTGTATCCCTGATAAAGTTTAAAGGGTACTTTCTTTGATCTTTTTTTTATATCTGATATTGTTGACATCGCATTATTAATTTATTCAGACTGAATCCAGTGCATGTTTGTGATTCAGCCAGTTAACATACTTTTCCATGGTAGTGATCCAGATTCTGTCCCGGTTGAAATCCAGGAAATCAAATATTTCCGGCAGTACCTGGTCCAGGTATTCCGGGGCAAAAGAAGGATGAAACCAGAAATGACAAACTGAATTATTCATGATAGCCCTTTGTATCACTTTGGTCACCCGGGCTACATGATATTTAAGCGACCAGGAACGACGAAGTCTAAGTTCCAGCGAGGTTTTAATTTCCCAAAGTCCATCCGGATGTTTTTGAGGATAACCCAGGGTATTATATTCATTGCTGCGGTAATTGCTGAAACCCATTTTTTTCAGCTGTTCCAGGTTTCCCACAGTATGGGCCGGATAAATAAAGGTTTTCAGATCAATTCCATATTTTTTGGCCACCTGCTGGCAGGCTTTTAATTCAGCCCTGAACAGATCAGCTGAGCATACCTCATCCCGGCAATCAATATGGGAAAAAGTATGACACCCAATTTCATGTTCTACCCGGGCTTCCTGGATCCGTTTTATCAGGTCTGGACAATACCATTCAGGAGCTTCTTCAAGATTGCTGCCAGGATCATGTTGATACCAATCGCCCTGATCGAACTTCCAGTAATTATTCTCAAAATGCCTGGGTTGGGCCAAACCTGAATGCCTGCCATCACATTCAGATAGGAACAGATGACCTACAGTAGCCCAGGTGATGGGAATGTCAAAAGCGTCACAAAGATCCAGGATCTTAGGCACATGTTCTCTTTCCCGTCTGGCCTTCTGCAGGGCCGCTGAAATGGCATCCGGATGCTGATTTTTTCCATATCGCCAGGCCCAGGCTAATTCAAAATCAGCGGAAATGGTTATCACAGCCTGGTAACCATCCGGAATATAGTCCCAGAAATGATCGACTTTCTCTATCCTGGGATTTCTTCCCAGGGCAAAATTTATCTTACTCAGGTATGACTTTAATTGGGTATTCATTGCAACAAAAAATAGCTATATCTTAAAAAAAAAATTGCATGAGGGGCTCCTCACTACATTTAATTCAGGCTTCTACTTGAATAACCGGAACGCCGTGATTCGGTTTTAAACAAATTCATAATAGATGCTCTCCAGCTTTTCCAGGTGTGCTTCCTCACTGAAGACTTTGGAATAGGAAAGTGCTGCATCACCCATCTTTTGCCGCAAGGCCTGATCATGGTAAAGTTGCAGGGTCCTGGTAAATAATTCCTGCTTCGAATCTACAATATATCCGGTCTGTTGATCCTGAATAATTTCTTTGTTCCCTCCTACATCAAAAGCAATAGAAGGCAAGCCTGTGCTGCCTGCATCTATCAATGACAGCGATAAGGCCTCCTCCTGAGAGGGCAAAATAAACAGGTCAAATTGATTGTAAAACCTGACCAGATCGGTTTGAAAGCCCCAGAACCGGACTTCTCTGGTCACATTTAGCTGACTGGCTTTTTCTTCCAGAGAGGCTCTCTCCGGACCATCACCCAGAATATGTATATTAAAATCACTGATCTGCTCATTTTTAAGAACCCCTGCTAATTCCAGTAAATATTCCACTCTTTTTAAGCCCACCAGGCGACCGATGAAACCAATATTGAAGCGGTTCATATCCAGGGTACCATTCATAGAAAATTTCCCTGACTGGGTGGAGTTGTACACTATATCAGTTTTCCGGGCAGGAAAATGAAAATGCTCCATAAAATATTGTCGCAGTGGATCACATACAAACAGCAACTTCTTTACCTGGGGCAAACGGGACAAAATGGAAAGGGTTGGTTTATTAACCTCAAAATGATGACCATGGAAATGCCAAATCACCGGAACTTGTACTTTCAGGCTGGATAAGGCTGAGATGACCATGGGTGCAAAAAGATGGTTATGAATAATGTCAATATGATTATGCCTGATCAACCGGGTCAGACGAAGTGCCGTTTTTAGATAATTATCTTTTTTAAGTTCTACCAGTTTCACCCCGGGATTCAGGGATTCAGCCAATTTACCTGTTTCAAATACAGCAAATGTGACCTGATGTTTTTGAGAAAGCATGTTGGCATCCAACACGGCCTGTTTTTCGGCCCCTCCAAAATTTAATGAGCTTACCAGAATTAATATATGCATAAATAAAGAATTCTATTTTTGTTGATATAATTGTTTGGTTTTTTGAGCTATACTGGACCAGGAAAGCTCCTGGTTGACAGCATTATTCCTGATATTCTGAGCCATCTGATTTATCTTCTGAGGATGTTGATAAAGGTCGATAATGGTTTCTGCCAAGGCTGATGCATCTTTGGCAGGAATTAAAACGCCGGTTTTATGATTATCCACCACTTCCGGTATCCCCCCCACCCGGGTCGCAACCACAGGCTTATTAAAAGCATAAGCCGTCATAATCACCGCGCTTTGAGTAGCATCTGTATAAGGACAAACCACCAGGTCACAATTATGCATCAATCGGGCCATTTCCTCATTAGGAATATACCTGTTGATCAGTTCTACATTGGAACTTGACCCATTTAGCTTTAAATCATAATTACTTCTGCCCGCAATGATGATCCTGAGTTCAGGAAGCACCTCCCTGAGTTTCATACTGGCTTCCAATAAATATTCCACTCCTTTGTAAGGTGATATTCTGCCAAAGAAAAGGATATTTGGTGTTCTGAGCTCATCCTGTTGATCAAGATAATTCCGGTAAATTTCCAGTTTGCCGAATGGTATAAAGTGTACCTTTTGTTTTTTATGGGGAAACTGCTGTATCACCTGTTGGTAATCACGGTGATTTTGCAGTATTACCTGATGTTTTGATTTGATCACCCAGGTATTGAATATGACCGGGTATTTACTGTTCATTTCCCCTGAATGAGGCACAAAATCATGTATGGTAAAAACAAATTTTTTCCGGGGCAAAAAAAACAAAAGGTGAGGAATGATCCCGTTTTGACCGTTGATATGGATAACATCATAATGTTTCAGGGCCTTTGAGAGCTGATAAGACAACCTTATATTATGCCAGGAGTAAATCTTCAGATCATGATATATAAATATTTGTATGTCATAGGATTGGTCTATATAGCGGCTGATTGGCTGGCCCAGAATCTGATCTTTTAGCGATTTACTTAAGAATCCGTGGTTTACCGGAACATCACTGAAGTTTAGCAAACTTTCCCTTTTTTTATTTTGAGAGAATACCAGTATTAGGTCAGTAAGCTGACCCTCCTGATTGAGATGCTTTACCAGTGGTAAAGAAACATCCACGTGACCGAAACTTACAACTGCTGTTCTCATAGATCCTGTTTCACCGATTTCTTCTTTGATGCAGGAGCATATTTGTTTTGGACCTGCTGATAGATCTCAATAAAATGCTGGGCAATTTTGCTCCAGGCATAATGATTCTGCACTATTTTTCGGGGTAAAGCAGGTATTTTTTTCCCGTTCATAATTTCTTCCAGGATCAGCTTCCACTGGTAATAATTTTTTCTTTCCAGGATGATACCGGCTTCGTACTGTTCCATAATTTCGTGGGTGTTACCCACATCTGTATTTACCACCGGCAATTCACAAGCCATTGCTTTCATCACCGACACAGGACCTCCTTCAGAAATGGAAGTGCTGATAAACAGATCTGAAGCTGAGTAGTATTTTCTGAGCTCCTGATCAAACAGGTAACCTACAAACCGTACTTTATCTTTTTTGAGTAATGGAGCGGCAACTTTTTTCAGGTAATCCTGATAAATGACATCCCCACTACCGGAAATGACCAGTAAAAAGTCATGGCTTTTATCCAGTTCCAGCAAAATATCCAGCATTTTATCAATTTGCTTGATAGGAATTAGTCTGGATGAGGAAAAAATGATAAACCGATCCTTTGGCAGGTCTAATTCATCCCGGCAAGATTGTTTTGGCAGGGCATGCCAAAATGAAAAATCCACCCCTGAAGTCAGCTTTTCTTTAGATCCTGTATAAATGGATTCCAGCTTGTCCAGGTTGGTCTCATTCATATAAGTGATGTAATCAACCTTTTTGATCAAATGAGACAATCTTTTATGATCATTATAATAAGTCCAGGAAGCCGGTAAATTTTTTCGCCATTTGAAGATCTGGGTTTGAGGCAAATACATGATCCCTCTGAAAGTTTGCACCAGGGGTAAATGTTGAAATAATTCTAATAGTTGAAAATTGAAATAATTAAAGTTCCCATTGAGGTTGATGATAACCTGTTCCTCAAGCTGAAGGTTTTTCAAAAAATCAACCAGATTGGATGAATAGGTTTCCTTTACTTTTTTCAATCCTACTTGTTTAGTTACCTCTTCGGCAGGAAAAAGCCGGTGGATCAAACCATTGGGAAAGCGGTGGGTATAGATCTTGTCCGCTTTATAATCCGGCTGCCAGACTTCATAGATAAATTCATCGGTTAATTTCAATATTTCAATGCCAAGTAAATCAGGAAATTCCGTGCCATCCATTCCAATCCACTGATTATCGGGCAAATCCCAATTGACCGCCATTCTTTCTCCTTCTTTATAATTTTCATAGGAGGGCGGATGAGTGAGAATATTTATGATTCTGGGCATCATGTTATGAGTTTAAAAAATAGATTAATATAATCATGATTTAATTGTAGAACAGGTCCACCCAGGAATTGTTCCTTGACAGAAAGGATTAGATGAGGAAGCAGAACGTAGGTCAGACTACCTTAACCTGATCAATAATTCCCACTGGTAACCAATCGTCCATATTCCCATAGGCCGAACGATCTACCTTGAAGGGGTCAATTTGCTCAAATTGTGTTGTTTCTATAAGTACCAGATATCTTTTACCGGCAAACCTTTTCATTAGACCAGCATTCAATTGTAGTTTTTCCTGATTTTTTTCCACCAATTTTCTGGAGTCTTCCGGAGATAGTTTATCAGTTTGAATAATTTGAGCAGCTTTGGCCCTGGCTTTGATCATTCCGTCCCCTTTATTTTCTATAAAGTAAAGCATATCTCCCTGTTTTACTTTGTTGTAAGGGATCTTTCTTCCCATGGCTCCCCGGATAATCATTTTTTTAGATCCAGCGATCAGGTTTTTTAATTCTCCGGCTTTATGATCAAGATATACTACGTGATCCATAAGGTTTACAAAAGATAATTCAGGTAGCAAATATAAGAAATTGTTCCTTGAGATATTTGATATATTTAGGGAGTTATATAGCTTTTTAATGATTTCCGATCCTTTGTGTCATAACAAAAAGTATCACCCGCCGCTGGCTGACAAAATCTCGATTATGGTAGAATGTTTTTTTATTTTTTTTCCCCTATCCTTCATTCCTCATCCTGAGCAACATCATTTCTTTAAAAAATTTGGCTAAAAATACCCGAACTTCATAAACTGGCTGACATCTTTATTGAAGTATGAAATCCCCTTACTTTGGCTTAACAAGACCCTGCAAAGAAATTAAAGGAAAATAATTTTTATAAGCAGAACAAAAATAATCGCAAAACTGAATCATATTTTCACCAAAAATTAATTGTAGTACCTTTAACAAAATCACCAATATAATGAACTTTTTAAATCAAAAATTCATTTTTTAATCATAAACAGAGGCACTTTAACCAAAAATTCATTTATTATCATTTGTATCCTTATTAATAATATTATTAAATTAGGACAATACTTTAGGAATATGTGAGTTCAAAAAATAAATTTCCATTTAATCAAAACTAAAATGAATACAAACAAGTCTCGTCGCAAGTTTATCAAAAACACAGCCACGACTGCGGCAGCTGCCGTGACAATCCCGAATATTTTCCCATCCAGTGTTTTGGGAGCTAATGACCGGATAAATGCAGCTGTTTTAGGTGTGAATGGCAGAGGAAAAAATCATATCAGCGGGCTGATGAATCAGGAAAATGTGGTGATCACCCATTTATGCGACCCTGATATGAACATCTTGAAAGAACGTCAAAAATCCTTTAAAGATACATATAAAAAAGATGTGGCTTTAGAACAGGATTTACGTAACATAATGGATAACAAGGACATTGATGTGGTCAGTATTGCTTCACCAAACCATTGGCATGCGTTATCTGTGATCTGGGCCTGTCAGGCCGGAAAAGATACTTACGTAGAAAAACCGGGTTCCCACAATATCTGGGAAGGAAGAAAAATGGTGGAAGCCGCCAACAAGTACAATCGCATCGTTCAGCATGGTGTACAGTTAAGAAGCTCTCCTGCCATTCAGGAAGCTGTGCAATTATTACGTGACGGATACATTGGACGGGTTTATATGTCCCGTGGCCTGGTATTCAGATGGAGAGGTGATATTGGAGATAAGGGTTTTTCTCCGGTTCCGGAAGGCATTGATTATGATCTTTGGACTGGCCCTGCTTCCATGAGACCATTTAGCCGTAATTTGGTACATTATAACTGGCACTGGCATTGGGATTATGGTAATGGCGATGTAGGTAACCAGGGAATTCATGAGACAGACTTGTGTATGTGGGGCCTTGATGTGGGATTACCTACTCAAATTACATCTATGGGCGGAAAATTTCTTTGGGATGACGCTAAAGAGGTGCCTGAAGTATTAACATCCGTATATCACTATCCTGAAGAAGGTAAAATCATTCAATTTGAGGTTAGACCCTGGTGTACCAATACAGAACAAGATGTTACAGTAGGAAATATCTTCTACGGAGAAAAAGGAATACTGGTAGTTGATGGCTATAGTAAATACAAAACCTACCTTGGAAGAGATAGGGAACCAGGACAATCTGGTGATGATGGAGCCAGAGAAGCTTCAGGAATGGATCGCGGTGCCGGAGGAACTGACGGTCACTTTGCCAATTTTATCGAGGCTGTTCGTAAAAGAGATAAAACAATTCTGAACGGTCCGGTAGAAACCGCACATTTATCCTCAGGGTTAGCACATTTAGGAAACATCGCTTATCGTCTGAATAAGGTGCTGACTTTTGATCCAAGTGCTGAAAGATTTGTGAATGATCCTGAAGCCGATAAGATGTTGACCAGGAACTATCGTGCTCCATACATTATCCCTGATTATGTATAATGAGCATTGGTTATAAATTAAATGAGGCTGCCTTTTTGGGCAGCCTTTTTTTTATTAGGCAGATAAATCAGATCCATTCAGCATGACTGAAATCATCATGCGTTTATGACTATGAAGCACAGGACTAGCGGACCACTAGTCGTACTTGTTAGGATCCGCTAGTCGGTTAGGTAATGACCTGAAAGTTATTGATCTGCACTTTACCAAATCCTTTCCACTTCACCTATCCTGATATTTTGCATGCTTATATTTTCTGCTTCCAACGAAATTTCATTATAAACTTCATTGGGAAAGAACAAAGAAGACATCACCACCTGACCACCATCAGCAAAAAGCTCCACTGAACCTACATCCACTAACAGAACCAAGTCTATGGGGCCATCCGCAGAAAGTCTGGGGGCTTCATTTTTCTGAGGAAACTGCTGGTTAAATGATCGTTTGCCAGATTGATTACGGTCAATGAAAAACTGGTTCTTTTCCGCATTGAAACCAATCAGCAAGTATTCATCCAGCGAATTGCTCAGACGAATGGTAAAATCTTTGGGCTCTGCCTCCAGTTGCAGTTTGAAGGTAGAAGAGGAAAAATCCAGCTGCCGGGTCAGCGAATAATTGTTGTCTATCGTGACCTCATCCAAATTTTTATATTCATTCACAATCGATTCAAATTCCTGTACCGGTTTGGATATAACGTAATATTGCTGATTCACCTGTTCCAGGTTCAGTTCCCTGGATATGGTCATAGCGCTACGCCAGCGATAAGTAGGCACCACAGTGGCATAGGCCCAGTTACTCATCCAGCCAATAAACAATCGGCGATCGGTTACATTAGACCAGCTTACTCCGGCGTAATTATCCGGACCGTAATCCAGCCAGCGTATATCCTCATGATCGGCCGTAAAGGTTTGTCCATCAAAATCTCCCACGAAATACTGGGTGGCAGAACCACCATTGGGTCCTCCCGGATTTATACTGACCAGCATGATCCATTTGGTGGTATTTCCATCAGATAAGGGAAACAGATCCGGACATTCCCAAACCCCACCATGCGCTCCCAGATCAGTGCCAAATTCGCTTTCCATCTTCCATTCTTTTAAATCAGGAGAAGAATACAGATGTACCCGGTCCTTTACGGCCAGCACCATCACCCATTTCTGGTCTTCTTCATACCAGAAAACCTTGGGATCCCGATAGTCCCTGATGCCGGGATTATCCAGTACCGGGTTTTCCTCATATTTAGTCCAGGACCTGCCTTTATCAAGGCTGTAGGCAATTCCCTGGGTTTGAAATTTGTCGCTGCCAGCTTGTTCTTTTTTAGGATCATGATAGGTAAAAACAGCTACCAGAGGTGTTTCCCCCTCAGAACCAAAGCCAGAGGTATTTTCCATATCAGCTACCGCACTACCGGAAAAAATATAGCCCAGCGTATCCGGATAAAGGGCGATGGGCATGTTTTCCCAATGCACCAGATCTTTACTGATGGCATGTCCCCAATGCATAGGCCCCCACACATTGTCATCGGGGTAATGCTGGTAAAAAAGATGGTATTCACCATCCAGGTATACCATGCCATTGGGATCGTTCATCCATTGTTCGGGAGGCGAGAAATGAAATTGCAGACGATGTGGTTCCCTGTATGCTCCATCTTGTTCGTCCTTATTGTCCGGGCCGGGAGAGGAGCATCCGGCCATCATTAAAACAAACCAAATTGCGGTAAAAACCAGCTGGATCTTCTTCATAATGTTATTACTTTTTATCTTTTCAAATATAGATGGTGAAACCATTTAGTGTTTATAAAATTTCTTATGATATTTTTGATTGGCCGTTTCCAGATACAATAAATACATGCCGGAATGCAGACCAGAAACATCCAACCTCAAGTCAGGATTGGCATAATTTGATATGGTAAAGGATGGAATGATCTTCCTGCCGGCTAAATCAGACACATAAACCTGTACCTTTCTGGCAGATAAACTCAAACCCTGTATTGTGAGCTGCTCACTGACCGGATTAGGAAATAATTTTACTGGTGTATTTGTCTGATCGTACCATCCCAATACATTTTCATCTTTAAATTTATTGGGAAGGTCTTCAGGCGCGCATACCGAGGTGTTACTGACCATATCCTGATCTTTCAATTGCCAGGCATTTAGTTGCACCAGGTTTATATCACCACCCTGGGCAACTATATCCACCTGCCTGCTATCAGGCAGGGTCGGATAAACTCTGCTGGCAAAAGTGGAAAGTTGATCCACAAAGACTTCAACTACAGATTTATCCAGAAAGATCCGTACCTCCAGGGTGTCATTTCTGGGAAAAAAATAGTTGCCTTGCTGGTAATTTTTGGTTACCTCGGGCGAAAGAGACGAATTCCGCCGGTCAAGACCAATCTGATGCTTATCCGGGTCAAAAACGATCCTGGTTACTTCCCGGTCTGAACCATATAACTGAATCTCAAAACTATCTGCCTGATCCGGTATGATTTTAAATTGTAATTCAAGGGTATTCCCGGATATTCCCGGTAAATTCTGCATTCGGTCTGGTTCAATCACCTGGTTTTCTATTTGAGCTACCTGTTCACCTCTGAGCCGGCATAAATGGGGATGCGGAATTTGTCCAATCCTTCCATCCTCCAGGATACGCCAGACCCGGGGAAGACTGTAAAGGTGGGTCCATCCGGCCTCATCCTGGGCCTTAGAACTTCGGGTTTCGGGAATGATGCCTATAGCAGTAAGTCTGCCCTCCTGATCGTATTGAATCGATGGGGCCAGAAAAGGGCCGTTTATCAAATCGAGGCGGTGAGGCATTTCATGATCTGGTTCAAAACGGCCACCCTCCCAATTGCCTGTCCAGTATAATGTTTCAGCCGGACTACCTTCCCAGGGAACCGTATTGATCAGCAAAAGGAATCTGCCTTCTTCCAGTTTGATGAAGGCAGGCATTTCCCAAAAACGACCGGAAGTTTCTAATTTACCGAAATAAAGTGGAGTAGCCAGTTCCCAATCCACCAGGTTTGTGGATTTATAGGTCATCAGGATGCCACCCACATGATGAATACCTGACCCAACGATCATATACCAGGTATCCTGATGCTTCCATACAAATGGATCCCTGAAGTCCATATGATTGTATTGATCTGGAGGACTGGCAATTACAGGATTGTCCGGATGCTTTTCCCATTTTTTTAATTCATTATCTACCGGATAAGCCAGGCCAATACCGGCTTTTACCCCATCTACACCGGTATAAAAAGCCACTACGCCTCCTGTATCGTTTTTCACCGTATGACCGGACCAGATACCTTGCTGATCCCAGCCTGGCTCCGGGGCCAGGGCAATGGGCATTTCTTCCCAGGTAACCAAATCCCGGCTTCTGAGGTGGCCCCAATGCATATGCGTATGATAAGGGCCGTTTGGGTTTTTTTGGTAAAATAAATGATAATAGCCCTGCTGATAAATCAGTCCATAAGGTTCATTGGTCCAATGGCTGGGAGGCATGGCATGATACACAGGTCGGTGGGGGTCATCTGCATGACGAGTATCATGAACTTGAAGTTGGGGAGCCTGACCGGGTAAATGATCCAGGTACCGTTGAAGCAACTCAGACTCATTATAAATCCCTGTGTAAATTTTTACTTCATCAATGATCCCGTTAAAGGCACCGGTAGGCCATAAGTCGGCATAGTAATTTGTTTCGTTATGCAATCCTATCTTTAGTGGCACTTCGGCCGGTAACAATTCAAAGTCTTTGGGTATCGACTCATAATGAAAATGCCGGCCATTTAAGCCCACGCTTATTTGATCTTTCTGTCGGTCAATACGGGCACTGATCAGGTTCCATTGATACTTGGGCATCACCACCGGCAACCAGGCACTATATATTTGATCAGGCGTTCGTAAAACCAAAGCAAGATGACCATATTTCCCGATTTCCAGGCCGAATCCCTGTTTTCCCTGTTGCTGATTAATGATCACTGCCGTTTCAGTTGGATAGGCTTCGGTGGCTATCCAGGCGGTGATAGTGAGGCTGTTGGTGTCTGCTGGCATAGTAAAATCGCCGCTGGCCCAGGTAGAAAATCCATCCAGCCGCAAAGCATTGCCCTCCACTCCCGGCACCCATTCAGGTTGATCATAATTATTGGTTACTGCATATTCATTTCCACTGATCTTTTCCCATGTAACTTGTCCATTGGTTTCATCCAGGGGCCAATATCCCACCAATTCAGGAGGCTTTCCCCAACCTTCTAAACATGTAAAAAAGCAGAATATGAATATCGTCCTGAACATAAGGCTATAAAAAGAGGAACCTGTATATCAAAAACAGGTTCCGGTAAAATGATGATTATTTTTCTTTGGTAGCTAAATAGATCAGAATATTTTCGGTGATCTGATACACATTATCCATAAAAGTATTTTCCCCCTGGGTAGATAAGAAATCATAGGCACCAGCGCTAAAAGCCACTACTTTACCCTGCTGTTCATTACCAGGAAATTCAGCCATCAGCACCAGGACGTTGTGATCTTTATCCCATTCAGTAGAAGCCAGATCCACACCATAAGTGGGAAAATCAAAATCCTCCATCCACACGGCCCACCAGGCTTTATTATCTTTTCTCCAGGCTCCTCCACTGATCAGGAAGGCTACATCTTCTTCAGCCTTACGCAAATCCTGAAAAATAGGATGATCGGTATGTCCCTTAAAGCTGATGCCCCAGTTATCCGGATTTTCAAATTCAGCCGGTGCCCCACCAGTTTCATTAGGACCATCTCCCGGCTCCACAACACCTAATGGCTCCAGGTATTGAGTGGCAAAACCACTCAGATAGATACCGCCTCCATTATTCCTGAAATTAGCCAGAGCTTCTGTCACAGCCGGATCCAGGGCTACTGGGGGCAGGGCAAAATCTCCATCAGCCAGATCATAGGAAGTATCATAATGCCACCATACTACGTCAATTTCTTCCAGCACTGATGGATTGGCCGCCAATTGATTAAAACCCATATACTGACCCAGGTCAAAAGTATTGATTGCCCATAAAGCGGCAGCTTTTTCATCTTCATTGGCAATGCTGTTTACCGCATCTCCTGTACCTAACACCAACAAACGGGTAGATTTGGTATCCATGGCTCCCAGTTCCACAGTTACCAGGTAAGATTTACTTTCGCCACCATTGGAAATGGTAAATTCTACCGGCGAGGTAAAATCTACCGGCTCACCCGATGGTGGACTAATTTGTGAGCCATAAGAGGCATGTACCTGAGGGATCAAAGCAGTCAGATCAGCATAAACAGGCACTTCCAGATCGATGGTTCCGTTAGCCCGGTCAACTACTCCTTTGGCTTCCGGGTTAACCACTTTAAATTCAATTAATTCCGGTGCTATGACAGGTAATTCATTCATACCACTTTCATCGCAGGCAGAACTAAAAATGCTTATCACAAGCACTATCCAAAAACTAGTGAATATTCTTTTCATGATTTTATTAATTTAAATAGTAGTAATTGCATATATTTTCACCAAACAACTTGATTATTGCTGGACTTCATTTTCCATACTTTGGCTTCCAGCAGTTGAACAGATCCTTCCTGGCTAAATAACTCCACCTGATTACTAAGGGGGCTTTGGGGAAAGATCCGGGTAGTAAAGGCATCTTCATCATTGATAAATCCTTCAATGACTGAACCATCGATAAAAAGACGAAGACTGACCTTTTCATTTTTCTTCAGCTTATACTTTCCTGACCTGGTATCGAGGGGAATAAATGGCCTTTGGCTGGACTGTGTCCTGTCAACGGTCCATTCTTCCTGATCAAAATTGTAGTACAATCTGGTCATTTCCCGACGATCCGGGCTCATACCGAGTATGAGACCAAACTGATTTCCTTCCGGAATAAGTTCCAGATAGATCTCCAGTTGATGATCTCCCCGGGCTAATGAAATTGATTTCCCTGGTTTTACCTCCTGGGGTTGAATATTATTTTCAGCATACCTGAGGCTGGTTAAAGCTGGCAAGGGTTGTTGCGTAATCTTATTTCCTTTCAGCTGCCAGACCCGTGGAATGCTGTAAAGATGGGTCCAACCCTGGTTCAACTGTGCCTGGGGATGGGTTTCATCAGGAATAATTCCTATGGCCACTGTCTGTCCAGAGGCATCTTTCGTAACAGAAGGAGACAAAAACCGATTGATCACTTCCAGACGTTTCGGCTGAAGATCATCCGGCACAAATTTTTCTTCCTTAAAATCTCCTGTCCAGTATAATGCCACAGCGGGATTTCCCTGATGAGGTACTTTATTCACCAACAGAATATATTTGTCGCCCATTTTCCGGAAAACAGGCATTTCCCAAAATACGCCGGAATCATCCTGCTCCGGGTCTCCGGTGAAAAGTGGATGCAGGTATTTCCAGTCTTTCAAATTATCTGAGCGGTAAAGCAGCACCGTGCCTTTCTCTATGCCTTCCTCTACCAGTCCAAAGCCGATGATCATATACCAGGTGTCATCCTCCTGCCAGACAATCGGATCCCTGAAATCTATGCGTTCAAAATGAGCAGGGGGACCTTTAACCACAGGATTGCCTTCATATTTCTGCCAATTGATCAAATTCTCATCCCGGGGGAAAGCCAGGTTCATGCCAAAGGTCTGTCCATCATTGCCGGTATACATAATTACCGGTTGGCCCTGCTCATCCATGAAGGCGTGCCCAGACCAGATCCCCATCCGGTCATATTCAGGTTCCGGAGTCAAAACCGGCTGGTGTTCAGTCCAGTGGATCAGATCAGGACTACTAAAATGGCCCCAGTTGATCTGGCCCAGATACAGGTTGGTGCCATTTTTCTGATTAAAAATATGATATCTATCCTGATAATGGATCAGGCCATGGGTTTCATTGGTCCAGTTGGCCGCCGGCAAAAGATGGTATTTGGGACGGTTGAAGTCGTCCTGGAATCGCACTGCAGGTATGGCTAAATCAGGTTTTTGCCCTGGCCCCCTGGTCTTATACAAGTTTTTTACCTGTTCAGCTGTTAAAGCTTGGTTCCAAAGGCTCACCTCATCCATTATCCCATTTAAATGGGATACCGGAAAGTAATTGTAAAGATGTTTATCCCGGTAAGATCTTCCCAGAATGACTTCAGACAGTTGGCTGGAAAAGTTATTTCCAAGTGATAATGTAGCCAACCGGTTGCCATTAAGGTAAAGTATTGCTTTATCCTGATCAACCGTAAGCAGTACCTGGTTCCATTCAAATTTTTCTATGATTTCCTGTCCCGGCTGATAGTTTTCTATTCCCTGATCAGTCTGACCGATCAGAATCCGGCCAAACAAATCCACCTCTGCCGAGATCCATTGGTTCCCCGACTGATCGGCCAGAGTGAAAAAGCCGGCTGTATCGGTGGGATAAGTTTCAAGCGCATACCAGCCACCAAGGCTAAAAGATTCCGGTAATCGAACCGGAAGTTCTCCTTTGACATAGGAAGAATAACCATCCAGTCTCAGCCCGGTACCATCGATGCCCCTGACGTATTCAGGATTTTCAAAATTGCTGAATATGGTAAACAACTGACCTGATACAGACTCCCTGGTTACCAGGGCATCCTGTCGGTTAAAACTCCATTGTACTATTTGCTCCGGTTCATTGAATCCAAATGCCCAGGCAGCCAGTATGCTTAAAATAAATTGAATATGAATGATCATATTATTTTGCTTGAAACATTAAACACCACTTATTTATTGATAAGGATCATACTGCTGATAAATCCCCTGAGCCCGGTCAATTTCAGCCTGGGGAATTGGCAGGTATTCATGCTTGTTTTCTACAAAATTGGCATTGCCGTAATAGCTTCTCTTCAAAGCCTCTTCCTCATAGAATGAATTGAGGACAACATCTGCAATGTCCCATCGTACCAGATCATAGAACCTATGACCTTCCAGGGCCAGTTCCAGTCTTCTTTCAAATCGCAATGCTTTCCTGGCGTAATCCTGGGTCCATCCATCTGCAGGATACAACCCTATTTGATAATTGGCAGCCGGTCCGCCACCTTCCAGTGTTTGCACATAGGGACTGTTTTTAGCCCGGCTTCGGATGGCATTGATCAGGCTCCTGGCTTCATCCAGGTTCTGGTTCAGTTCAATTAATGCTTCAGCCCGCCAAAGCATGACATCTGACACCTTGATCAGGGCCCAGTTTAAGGCAGAAGCGCCCCAGGGCCAGCCCTGGATCATAAAAGGAGAATTAGGAGAAACCAGGTATTTTTTAGGTGCATATGGACCATATTCCTGTAAGTTTCTGGCCCATGATTCGGTATATACCTCATCAAAGTCCTTCCAGGGAATTCCCACCCGTCCGATGGTATGGTCCAGCCTGGGATCTATCAGATCGGTTTCCACCAGATCCAGGTCATTAAAGGATTCAAACAGGGGCAATCCGTCTTCATCTACCTTATAGGCATTGACCAGGTTCTGGCTGGGCCGATGGAAACCATCTCCGTTATAGGCAGGTCCCCGGGGGGCATTCAATAAATTACCCCAGTTGATGTTTCCGTTAGATGAACCATCATTGATGGTGTATTCAATACCAAAGATGATCTCGGGGCCATGTTCAAACTCTACATTCCACAAGTTGGTGAAATCATTAAACAGAAAATACTTTCCGGAAGATAAAACTTCATCCGTATGCTCCAGCACCTGGTTCCATTCCTGCTGGAACAAATGTGCCTTGGCTAAATAAGCATGGGCCACAAATTTATTAACCCGGGCGGGCTGACTGTTATTTTCGGGTAATTCCTCAATGGCTTCAGCAAAATCCTGTTCGATCCTGGTCCATAATTCCTCCCGGGACAGATCGTTACCAACATTAGTCATCTCAGTTTGATCAATGGTTTCATCCAGGTAGGGAAAAGTGTGAAAGTGCTTGATCAGGTCAAAATAAAAATGCCCCCTCAATACTTTCATTTCAGCAATTCGCTGATCTTTCTGATCAAAATCACCCTCCGGAATATCCTTAAGGGCGCTGATGGCCTTATTGGTTCGGGCAATGCCATAGTAGTTAGCCAGCCATTTACTGTGAATGGTACCATTTTCCGGAAATATGCTGCCAATTTCCAGGGCATGATATTCTGAAATATCACCGGTACCGCCTCCACCTTTGTAGGCATCATCCGATCGCATGTCGCCAAAGCTCCAATTCGAAGGAGGGTGAAAAAAAGTGGGTTGGATTTCACTAAAATGGGTGGCCAATCCGGCATACGCAGCTGTGACCAAAGCTTCTGCTCCATTAGGATCCAGCAATTGATCTCCGCTAAGGCTCCCTTTGGGTTGTCTTTCTAAAAACTCATCTTCGTTACAGCCCCAGGACAGGGAAAGTAACAATAGGGAAGCTAAGATTAATTTAAAGTTTTTCATATTCTTGATTCAATTTAGAATGTTACATTCAGTCCTAAAGTAAGATTTCTGGTGTGAGGATAAAATTGATTGTCCACACCTAAAGAGAAGGCATCCCTGGCCCCTACTTCCCAGTCCATTCCGCCATAATTGGTCAGGGTGAACAAGTTCTGAGCCTGCAGATATACCCTTATATTGCTAATAGACAATCTTTGGCTAAGCTGGGTAGGAATGGTATAACCTAATACAATACTTTTCATTTTCAGGTAAGATCCATCCTCTACAAAGTAGCTGGAACTTCTGTATTCGTTATTGGTATTGCTGGTAGCAACAGCAGGAATATTTGAATCCGGGTTTTCCGGGGTCCAGGCGTCCAGCACCCGATCTCCATAGTTGAAGTTCCAGTAGGTAAAATCAGTCATTTGACGGAATACATTGTAGATATCCCTACCCTGCACGCCTTCAAAGAATACTGAAAAATCAAAATTCCTGTATTGTGCCGCCAGGTTCAAACCGTAGGTAAAATCCGGATGTGGATTCCCGATAAAGGTCCGGTCTTCATCATTTATCACCCCATCCTTATTCAGGTCTTTATATCTGATCCGGCCCAGGCTTGCTTCATCAGCTGTAATTCCTTCCTGATCAGCATGATTTTCGATTTCGGATATACTTTTAAACAAACCATCTGCTACATAGCCGTAGAAAATCGAAACTGGCTGTCCCGGCACAATTCTGTTGGCCATGGCCCCCTGATAAAAGTCACTTCCGGCTCCTATTTCAATGACTTTATTATTGATTGCGGCAAAATTCACACCGATGTTGTAGGTAAACTCACTGGATGGGTTGCTTTTATAATTGATCAGCATTTCCAGCCCTTTATTTTCCATGCTGCCACCGTTTATAAATGGGGCAGCTCCTTCTCCGGCCACACCCAGCAAGGGAGGATTCACCAGCATATCTTCTGTTTTTTTAATAAAATAGTCGGCGGTCAAGTCCAATCTACCCTGCCACAACGAAGCATCCAGGCCTATATTCAGCTGTTCGGCAATTTCCCAACGCACGTCAGGATTGCCGTGTGTGGCTAATTTATACCCGGCTACCGGGTTAGAGTTATTTCCGGCAAAATCATATCTGGAATTTTCCAGGTCCAGCAAGTAAACGGTGTAACCGGCATAATTTCCAATTTCCTGGTTACCTGTCAATCCATATCCGGCCCGAAGTTTCAAATCGGATAGGATGTTGTTTTCAGGCATGAAACTTTCCTCAGAAATACGCCAGCCGGCAGATACGGCAGGAAAAATCCCGGTTCGGTCGTTGGCACCCAATCGGGAGGAGCCATCACGACGGACAGTAGCAGATAATAGGTAGCGGTCCATAAAAGTATAATCAGCTTTGGCAAAATAGGATAACAAAGCATAGTCATTTCCGCCATTGAAAATGGTTTTCACCTGGTCTGCTGTAGCTGCATTGACATACTGGTAATCCTGATCTTCTACCAGGAATCCGTTTACCCGGCCACCCAGATCTTCAAATCTGGATTCAATGGCTTCAACTCCGGCAATGGCATTCAGACTATGTAATTCCTTTTCAAGGGTATAATTCATCGTATTGGTCCACACCGTGGTGGTACTACTAGACTGAGCCACGTTCAAATAATTCACATTAACTGATCGGGTACCTTCCTGCCAGCGAGGCTCAAATCTTTTACGGAAATAGCTGTTATAGTCAATCCCGAAATTTGATTTTATACTTAAGCCATTCAGCAACTCCAATTCGGCAAACACATTACCAAAAAGACGATTGGTTTTTGCGCCATTATCCTTATTTTGATATAATGCAGCTATGGGATTTCGCTTGTCACCTAAACCGTCAGTGGGGCCACCCCATCCACCATCAACTGTATTTATAGGAATTAAAGGGTGCTGAAATATGATTTGGTGGGTAAAGGCAGGATCATCCATGTTTACCTGGTTACTTTGTGTGATCATCAGGTTCTCACCTATGGTTAACCGGTCCATCAGGTTAAAAGTAGTATTTAACCGTCCCGAAATACGATCAAACTGGGTATATTCCATGATACCATCCTGATCCATATAGGAAAGGCTAAAATACACATTGCTTTGCTCAGTATTGTTGGAAATGCCCAGGTTATAATATTGCATGAGTGATGGGTTAAAGGCTTCATCCACCCAATCGGTATTGGCAGCTGGAATGGTTTGGTCAGCATCAATCCAGGAAGGCATGATGGGATTTTCTCCATTGCCGTATTGTGGATGGGTTGGGATTTCTCCGGCATTTCTTTTAGCCTGCCAGTATATCTCGCCCCATTCATGTGCATTTAGTACATTGATGCGGTTTCTGAGCATTTGTACACCGGCATAGCTGTCAAAAGACAATTGCAGATCTTCTTTGGTGCCTTGTTTGGTGGTGATCACAACCACCCCATTAGAGGCACGGGACCCATAAATAGAAGCACTGGCAGCATCTTTCAAAACCTGGATAGATTCAATATCAGCCGGGTTGAGAGTGTTAATGCCTCCCTGGGTGGGTACTCCATCAATCACATACAAGGGGCCATTGTTATTAATGGTACTGAATCCCCGGATATAAACGGCCGTATTTCCTCCTCCCGGAGTACCATCAGACTTTACCTGCAGGCCAGGTACACGTCCCTGCATTGAGTTCAGAACATTTACATTTGATTCCTGCTGGATGGATTCTACATCAGCTACGGAAACAGCTCCAGTCAGGTCAGACTTTTTAATAGTCTGATAACCTGTTACCACTACCTCCTGAAGTTGTTGCAGATCGTAATTCATATGCAACTCAATAAAGTTTTGATCTCCTACGTTTACCTCTTCTGCAGTATAACCTACAAAAGAGAATTTCAGCACATCATCCGGAGAGGCTTGTATGGTAAACTTTCCATCTACATCTGTTGTGGTTCCAGTAGAGGTTCCTTTCTTCAAGACTGTAACTCCTGGTAGGGGAGTACTGTCTTCATAGGAATAAACCACACCTGATATAGGTCTTTCCTGGGCCCAGGTCAGGCTGGCTATCAGCATGAGCAGACCCGCCATGAAGGTTTTAAGATTAGTATTGTTTTTCATGATTTAACATTTAGTTTAAAAATTAAAATCTTATTCACTGATTTTTTATTTATACGGTATGGACATTACTTGCAATAAGCTGATCAATCTCTGATAGATCATAATCAGGATTAGCCCCTGCCCGGGAAGCTACCAAGGCCCCGGTGGCACAGGCAAATTTCAAACAATGGGCAGGATCATGATCCTGGATCATCCGGCTGATATAAGCGGCCAGAAAGGCATCGCCACTACCAACCGTATCCACTACTTCTACTTTTAGTCCTGACTGACTTACCATTCCTTCTGGCAGGGCTACATAAGCGCCCTTATCTCCCTGTGTTACAATTATGCTGTGCAGTTGATAATACTGGTGAAGATAACTGATGATCTGCCCTTTTGCTTGAGCCGAGAAGCCAAACCATTGCCCCAATTTTTCCAGTTCTTCTTCATTTATTTTCAAAATATGGGCTTGTTCAATTAATTTTTCAATGGTATCCCGAGAAAAATGAGGAGACCTCAGGTTTATATCAAAAATTTTAAGTCTGGCCAGTTCCAACAATTCAAATAAAGTCTGACGGCTGGTCTCGCTGCGGGCAGACAGACTGCCATAAACAAAATAGGGGGCTTGCTTTACCAATTGAGTCAGACTGCCATCATTTTGAATAAAGTCCCAGGCTGAAGGAAATACGATATCATAGGAAGCATTATATTGCGCATTCAGGGTTACCATGACCTTCCCGGTAGGATGATATTTGTCTTCCTGCAGGAAGTTTGTAGATACGCCTTTGGCCTGCAGTTTTTCTTTCAATGCCATGCCCGGCTGATCCATTCCTGTTTTACTGATCAGAGCAGTATTGATACCTAATTGGGTCAGGTGAGTCGCCACATTTAGTGGTGCACCACCCAATGCTTTTCCCCCTTCAAACATATCCCATAATGTTTCTCCGAAACAAACGACTTGTACCATAGATTATTTCTTTTTACACTTCAACTTGTTGAATTTCAGACTTTTCTTTAATTACCTGTTCGAAGCCTTCTATTTCCTCCAGTGATTTTCCTTTTGTCTCAGGCATCAGCTTCCATACAAATAATAGTTGCAGCACCATCATAAAAGTAAAGATCAAAAATGTATTGCCTCCACCCAGTGCTTCAGTGATCACCGGAAAGGTAAATGCAATTAAAGCTGCCATTAACCAGTGGGTAAAACTTCCCAGGGATTGGCCGGCAGCCCGCACCTGATTAGGAAATATTTCTGAAATGAAAACCCAGATCACTGCTCCTTGTGAAAAGGCAAAAAAAGCGATATATACAAATAAAAGCACTGGTACGGTAAATCCTGAGAATGCTTCCACATAAAAAGCCCAGGTCACCAGCCCCAGAGTTAATATCAGTCCATAAGAGCCAATTAGCATCAGCTTTCTTCTACCAATCCGGTCAATAAAGCTTAAGGCCAGCAATGTAAATACAAAATTTACCACTCCGATACCAGCTGTGGATAATAAGGAGGTACTTTGACCCAAACCCGTCATTTCAAAGATCCGGGGAGCATAATAAATGATAGCGTTTATCCCAGATAATTGATTAAACATGGCAAAAAGCACGGCTAGCATCACAGGCTTTCGGTATTTAGCAGACTTAAATAAATACCCCTTGTTAGATGGTTTATTTTCATGCCTTGAATCAACGATTGCAGCCAGGGAATCATCCACTGTATCAGGATTGATCAAATGAAGTACCCGCCGGGCTTCATCTATCAAACCTTTTTTTACAATGAGCCATCTGGGGCTGCGGGGAACAAATAAAACCAGCACCAGAAAGATAAAGGCAGGTATGGCTTCTACCCCTAGCATCCAGCGCCAGGAGACTGTTCCGGCTGAGGCCAGAAAATAATTGGACACATATGCAATTAGAATTCCAAATACTACATTAAACTGAAATAAGGCCACCAATTTTCCACGGTTGTTTGCAGGAGATATCTCGGAAATATACATGGGTGCTGCCACCGAGGAAGCTCCTACCCCCAAACCACCTAAAAATCTGAAGATCAGAAAAATATACCAATCTGTCGCCAAAGCAGACCCCAGGGCTGAGATCAAATAAAATACGGCTATCCAGAATAATGTTTTCTTTCTGCCTAACTTATCAGATGGAATGCCACCCAATAACGCCCCCACCACTGTACCTATTAAAGCAATGGAAACAGTGAGGCCGTGCTGGAAGATATTCAGGTTCCAGACTTTTTCGATGGATTGCTCGGCCCCGGAAATTACTGCCGTATCAAACCCAAAAAGGAATCCTCCCAGGGCAATTGTCACAGACCAAAATACAACACGATACTTTTTCATCATTGAAATAATTTGCATCAAAGATGTTTATATTAATTTCAAAATAGATTCAATAATGTTTCAATATTTTTAAATTTCATTTCATTTAAGCCTCGCAATTGTCAAACCAGCAAAATTTCACCCAAAACCCTGTTTATCTTGCTACTTGCATCCGGTCTGTTTCTAATTTTGTTACATATTTTTGATTTTGTTACAAGGTGCTTTTAGTTTCATTTACAAATAACCTGCATGAGCAGAAATAAAAAGAGCAAAAAATAAGGTTTACCTAAATGTTCATCAAACCAAGTCGCTATTATTCATGGATTTTAATGAGTGATCTTATAATCAGAAGGTGTAAGTCCAAACTTGTTTTTAAATGCAGTAGAAAAATAGGCCGGTGAAGAGAAACCTGTTTCATAAGCTATTTCTGCTACCGTCATGTTTGTTTCAGCCAATAATTTTTGAGCCTGTTTCAGTCGCAGGTCTACCAGATAATCATGTACGCTGATACCCAATACTGCTTTTACCTTACGATATAACTGTACCCTGGACAATCCCATCTCCTTTCCTACCAGATTCACATTCAGATTGGAATTTTTTAGATTTTGAAGGATTACTGATTTAAATTGATCAATAAAATCCCGGTTAAGCTGATGAGCAGGCTGACCTTTGACAACGGGTGATCCCTCCTGCATATAATGCTCTTTAAGTGCTTCTCTGTTTTTTATAAGGGTTTTAATACTTGCGGCCAGTATACTAAAATTGAAAGGTTTGGTAATATACATATCTGCACCTGCCTTTACCCCTTCCAGTTGGTGCTCTTCCAGGGCTTTGGCAGTTAATAAGATTACGGGAATATGTGATGTTCGCAGATCTGTCTTCAAAGTTTTTGCCAGGACTAATCCATCCTTATCCGGTAACATCACATCACAAATGATAAGATCGGGAATTTCATCAATGGCCAGTTTCAGTCCCTCCTGTCCATATGCTGCTGTTATAACCTGATAATGAGGTGAGAATTTTAATTTAAGGAAATTTAGAAGTTCTCTGTTATCTTCAATGATTAAAAGAGATAACTGGTTTGAATTATCAGTTAATTCTGAAGAGGGTTCATCAGATCCATTTTCAATATCTGCTTCATATAATTTATGATCTTCCCTGTTCAGGTTAGGTGCAAGATCAATATCTTCCTGATTAAAATGCTGATAACCATTCTGCAGGGTGATCATAAAAGTGGTTCCCAGATCTTTTTGGCTTTGTACTTTTATTTCTCCGCCATGTAAATGGATGATTTCTTTGGATAAGGCTAATCCCAGCCCGCTTCCGGCAAAACCATTTTGATCTCCCTGGTTGAATCGGTCAAACATGTTGACTAACTGCCGGTGGCTGATCCCACTGCCATTATCCTCCACCTTTAGCAGCACTTGTTTATCACCTTTACTCAGGACTATGTGAATAAATCCGTTTTCAGGGGTAAATTTAAATGCATTAGATAAAAGATTGAATAAAACCTTATCCATCAGGTTCAGGTCAAACCAAACAGGCAAATGTTTTTCTTTGGTAATAAACTTAAAATCTATATTTTTTGTGACGGACCAATGCTCAAAAGTACTTTTTATTTCCTCTATAAATTGAACCATATCATTCTCTGATACCTTCAGCTTCATCTTGTTATTTTCAATTTTCCTGAAATCCATCAGTTGATTGATCAGACGCAATAACCGATAGGCATTCTTTTGGATCAGGTTCAAATTTCCATAAGCTTTCTTATGGTGACCTCTGAAAAGTTCAGCCAGGTCTTCCACTGAATTAAGGATCAAAGTCAATGGGGTACGGAATTCATGAGAAATATTGGTAAAAAACCTGAACTTGGCCTGAGTGGCTTCCTCTGCTTTTTTGGCCATGGTTTCCAGTTCACTTTTTTGACGAAGGATCTCATTGTTCATCAGAGCCAGGTTTTTATTGGCTTCTTTTTTTTCCTTTAAAGAGTATAAGGCATAAGCTCCAAGAGAAATGGAAACGACCAGACTGATGATTACAATATATAGGATGAGCTTTTGGGACTGGTAAACCTGCAGTTGGGTATCCAGCATTTCCTTTTGCCGGTTGATATTTAGCTGCTGTGACAGGATTTTATCGGTTTGTAATTTCAATATTCTGACATTGGTGGGATCTATCACGGTAGTGGGCAGGATATTTTCTTTTTGATAAGGCTTTCCCTGTAAAATATCAGCTGCAATTCTTATGGCTTCCTCTCCACCGGTAGGATACAAAAATGTAGCCTGTAAAATGTCATCCATGACAAATTGAATACCACCGATGGTACCGGGCAATCCGTCTACACCGAGGAATTTAATCTGATCAGCAATTTGATACTGCTGGGCCACTTCATATGCCCCTAAGGCCATCATATCATTATGAGCAAAAATGACGGTGGCATCCATATGATGGGCCAATTTGTTTTCCAGGTGATCTTTAGCAGTATTTTTTTTCCAGTCTGCATAGACAGGAATTATTTCCAGAGGTAAATCTCCTAATCCGGCCACAAAACCCTGATGCCGGTTTTTAGCTGGAGTTGACCCTTCCAAACCCCATATTTCAATTATTTTATCCCCGGGCTTTACCAGACTGCGGGTATAGGAACCGGCAATTTTGCCAATATCATAGTTATCTGCTCCTACATAAGCTGAATACAAACTGGAAGAAGTTTTTCGGTCCACTACAATCACCGGAATACCCTGGTTAAAGGCTTTTTCTACGGCCGGGGTGATGGGAGCGGCTTCATTGGGTGAAACAATCAACAGATCCACACCCTGGTCAATAAAGCCGTTTATATCTGCTATTTGCTGTTGGTTGTTGCCTTCTGCATTTTTGATTTGGAGTTCTAATTCAGGATGAAAGGCAATTTCCCGAAACATTTCCTCATGCATAGCCTGTCGCCACTGGTCACTGGCAGTACATTGTGAAAAACCAATTCTAAAGGTCTGTTCCACTGGATTACTGCTACAGCTTACCAGCCCCAACAAAGAGATATAATATAATAATCGCTTAAACAAATTTTAAATTTTCTATGATTTATTACCTTCTATTGATAAAATAAAAATAACGATTTTAGATCTTACTAGTATATAAACAAAATTATATTCCAAATCTTGTTCAGGATTTCAATTAAAAAAGCAATTTATTTATTAAAGAAAATCCTTTTAGGGTCATTTCCTGATTTCTCCAAAGAAAATATAAAAAAACAAAGCTAATAGCATTTTCTTAAGCATCATTATTTGTATATTTCATGGGCTAAACACAGGTTTGGCAGGGCATTTAATATTAATTGGCTAATAAATAAATATTGATTTAGAATAATATGAAAACCCAACCAAAAAAAGATCTTTTCCAGGTAGGTGTATCAGTCAGCTTTACTAAAACAGTTATTGAGAAAGACATCATGACATTTGCTGAGCTTACCGGTGATTTTTCTCCTAACCATGTAGACGATGCATATATGAAACAATCAAGCTTTGGCAAAAGAATTGCTCATGGAGCCTTAATGGTGGGATATATGTCCACTGCTTCTACCCTGATCCTGGAAAAGTTTTCTCCTGATATTACTGATCATACACCTGTTTCCCTGGGTTATGACCGGGTTAGGTTTATCCTTCCGGTATTGATTGATGATACCATTACCGTAAAGTACGAAGTCCAAAGATATGAACAGGAAAAAATGAGATCTTATGCCGGGATCGAAATAAGGAATCAGCACAATAAATTGGTGGCAGTTGCTACACATATACTAAAATGGGTGCCAAACGGCATTCATTGAGGACAGCTACTATACATCATTTTTGATCAGACATATTTAAGGAAACCTGGCAAATATTATTATAATAACACCATTCCTTAAACAAGAAATTAATACAGGAAATACAATTCAAGTTTATTCATAATTGCCCGTTTTAATCATTTAAATTTATTATTTTTATATAAACAATATGCTAAAAAATAAAAACGATGAATGCTACGGATCAAAAACCAGCCCATCATGCATTTATCCAAAAGCTGCATAAAATTGTTCTGCAAAACCTGGACAATGATCAATTTGGTGTAGCTGAGCTATCTCATCAGGTGGGCATTAGCCGGTCCCAGTTACATCGGAAAATAAAATTAATAAAGAATCAGTCGGTGAGTCAGTTTATCCGCCAAACCAGGCTCATGGAAGCTTTAAAGTTGCTCAAACAGGAAGATCTTACTGTTTCCGAAGTAGCGTACCGGGTAGGATTTAGTAGTCCCACCTATTTTCACAAATGTTTTCAGGCCCATTTTAAATGTGCCCCGGGGGATGTTAAAAATGGTAAAATAGTAAATTGCCCAGATGCTTCTGAAATAATACCACACCTTGCCATTCAGCCATCATATAAACCGCCTCCAATTTTAAATGAATTAGCCAATAAAAAAACCTTATTTTCTCTGAGCATCCTGATCATAATTACAATTGGTCTGTTGTACTTTTCCACTTTTGTTTTTTCTGATAAAGCATCTGTGGCTGTTTTACCTTTACATAATTTTACGGGTGATGCAGAAGAGGATTATTTTGTAAGGGGTTTTCACGATGGTTTGATCGGGACCTTAGGCCAAATCTCAAACCTGAGAGTAATCTCCAGGAAATCTACCCTCCAGTATGAGGAAAAGCACATTCATTTACAAAAAATAGCTAAAGAGTTAGGCGTTGAGTTCATTATAGAAGGGTCACTGGCTGGAACAGGTGATCAAAAATTCATTCAATTGCAACTCATTGATGTATTTCCCAAAGAAAGTCATATTTGGTCCAGGAAGTATAAACAGGACCTGAGCCGAATTATGATCATTGAAAAAGATATAACCTTAAACATCCTAAAGAAATTAAATATTTCTTTGACATCACTCGAAGAACGTTTATTAAGAAATGCATACACTGTAAATCCGGAAGCTTATAAAGCTTATCTGAAGGGAATGTTTTATTGGGATAAACTGGATAAGGAAAATCTGGATTTAAGTGAGGAATATTTCCAGATGGCCCTGAAACTTGACCCCAACTATGCACTGGCCTATGCTGGTATTTCCCTGGTTTGGGCAGGTCGTTTACAAATGGGCCTATCCTCGCATAAAGAAGTATTTGATCATTTACAGGCTGCCACTCAAAAAGCTATGCAATTAGACAGTACCCTGGCTGAAGTACATTATGCTGCAGGCGCATCCAAATGCTGGGTGGAATGGGATTATGAAGGTGCTGAACAAATATTCAGGAAAGCAATAGCCTATAATCCTAATTTTTCTAATGCCAGAGCTTATCTTTCTCATGTGCTCAGCATTATGAATCAACCTGCTGAGGCCATAATCGAAATGGAAAAGGCTTTAGAACTGGACCCGTTTAATCCCTTGATAAAGAGTTTATATGGCATGCATTTAAATTTTACAGGACAATATGACAAGGCAAGGAGTATCATGGTGAATACCCTGGAAAAAGACCCTTACAATCCCATAGCTTTATCAACTTTACGCACCACTTACCATTTAAAAGCCATGCATTCAGAGGCCCTGAAGATTTGGAAATTAAGCTTACGTGAAGATACTGTGGCCGTCAAAGCACTTGACAGGGGAGAAACATCCGGAGGGTATTCCGGAGCCCTGAATTCGCTGGCCCAACTTATGATTGAACGATCCGGAAGACCATGGCAGATAGCCACACTTTTCACCCGGGCTGGCATAAAGGATGAAGCCATTAAATGGTTGGAAAAAGCCTATGAAGCGCACGACTCCAATATGCCCTATATTGGAATTGATCCCATATTTGATTTTCTGCACCACGATGAGCGTTTTCAAAGATTGATGGAAAAAATGAATTTGCCTGTCCCTCAAAATACAAGTTGAAAATTAATTGTTTTAAATGTATGTCCATTTTGAATTGATATCAAAAATTTGGCGCGAAGGCCCGGAAAAAAATGTGGGTAGCGAAGGTCTGCCAGGCTACGATGGCTGAGCGCAAAGGCCGCCAGAGGTGAGGGAAATTTTTTCTGTCTTGATTTTTTCGCCAACTGTTTTTAACAAGTACCCGCATTAAGAAAATGTTTCAATTGAAGGAAACACATGGCCAGTTTCATACATTCTACGTTTAACTATTAAAGAAGCCTTTGCAGTTAAGACCGATTTTTTTAGTAGTGATTTAATCCTGCTGTCAAGTGTGGTTTCAACCGTTGGCGCTTTCATTTTTGGCGAAGCTTTGGGCTTACCCCGTTTAAGAGAGTAAATTCTGTTTACGGTTGAGCAATGGCTTTTTCTTTAATCCCAAAACTTTATAATTATGAAAAAGGAAAGTAAAAAGTCGGACATCAGCGTGATCAATCCGGACGCTGCCGGAATTGATATTGGCAGTACGTTTCATTATGTCGCCGTTCCCCAGGATCGGTGCGAAAAACCGATAAGACGCTTCGAAAGCTTTACAAGTGACCTGCACGATCTGTGCAAATGGCTGAAGAAATGCAGAATAAAAACGGTGGCCATGGAATCAACCGGGATTTACTGGGTACAATTGTTCATGATCTTGGAAGGATATGGTTTTGAGGTTTCTCTGGTGAATGCAAACCATGTTAAGAATGTTTCCGGAAGGAAAACAGACATTTCCGACTGCCAATGGATACAACAGTTGCACAGTTACGGTTTGTTGAGCGCAAGCTTCCAACCGGAAGGATTGACAAGGTCATTGAGAGGATACATGAGGCACCGCAAGAACCTTACCCAAAACTACTCGACACATGTTTTGCACATGCAAAAAGCCTTTGAACAAATGAACATAAAACTTCACAACGTGCTGGCTGATATAACCGGCAAATCCGGGCAAGCGATGATTCAAGCTATTTTGGCCGGGGAAAGAGATCCTAAAAAACTGGCAAGTTTGGCTGATGAAAAGGTGAAAAGCACAGAAGAGGAAATCATAAAATCTCTTGAGGGAATCTGGCAGGAGGAGCCTCTTTTTGAATTGAAGCAAGCCTATGAACTGTACAATTTCTACAAGGAAAAAATAAGGGAATGCGATGCGCAAATCGAAAAAACGATTCAAAAGTTCAATCCCGATGTCGACTCTAGCCAATACAACAAGGCACCCCGAAAAGTGTACAACAAAAACAGGTTAAACTTTAACGGCACCCTTTACTTAAAGGACCTGATGGGAGTGGACATAACAAAGATATTTGGGATAAGCGAAATCAATGCTTTGGAAATCGTATCGGAAGTTGGATTGGATATGACCAAATGGCCGACCGATAACCATTTCACCGCTTGGCTGAACCTTGCCCCCAACAACCAGATCTCCGGAGGGAAAAAACTCAAAAAAAGGAACAAGAAAAAAAAAGAACCATGCCTCACAGCCGTTTTTGATGGCTGGCTATGCAGTGCAAAGAAGCAACAATTGGCTCGGAATGTTCCATCGAAGGATCAAATCGAAGGCGGGACCTTTGGTGGCCACAAGGGCAACGGCCAGAAAAATAGCAGTAATATTTTATCACATGGTAAAAGATCAGGTTGAATTCAAGCCAATCCCGGTAGAACAGTATATTCAAAAGTTGCAGGAAAAAAAACTGGCTTTTCTTAAAAAGCAGGCTTTGAAAATGGGAATGTCGTTGGCACCTCTGCTAGTAACAAGGGGTGTTTCTTAAGAG
>JBPRGG010000024.1:0-63193 GCA_051418075.1 Candidatus Cyclobacteriaceae bacterium M3_2C_046
CAAAAGTTGACTTTTCATATCCGCTCCATACCTGGGACGGGTTTGGTGTAAATTATGTAGAAACCAGTCAAACCGCCGATTATGAAAAATATCCGCAGGATTATGGAGGATTTAGCATACTTCCAGAAAAAGATAAACAAGAGATACTACAAAAAGTATTTGGTGCTGATGGTTTAAAAGTAAACATTGTCAAAATGTTTCTGGACCCTTTTCATCAGGTTCAACCCAAAGGTGCCTTCGATCATCAAACTACCACCACTAACCTGAGGTACTTTGCAAAAGAAGGAAAAAAGATAATCGAAGCACGCGACAGTGAAATGAAAATCATCACCACGTTATATGGTCCACCACCTTTTATGAATACCATTAATAGATTAAGGGGTAGAGACCTTGACCCTGCCTATAAAACGGAGTTGGCTGATTACATGATCAATTGGGTGGATTATTTAGTCACCGAAGAAAAGCTCCCCGTTCAGTATTTATCACTGCATAATGAAGGAGAGGATTGGGGGAGAATGCCTTTTGATGGCAGAAAAGAGAACATCTCACATCAACATCTCGACTATAACTTGTATTGGTCGCCGGAAATGGTGGTAGATTATTTAAACCTTTTACCGGAAGCGCTCACAAAGAGGGGTTTAGATAATATAAAGATTACTCCGGGAGAAGGCACCAATTGGTATCGATTTAGCAGCATGGGTTATGCCAAAGCCATTGCTGAAAATGCCTCGGCATTGAATAATTTGGGGCTAATAACTTCCCATGGGTTTTACAATGGTACTTTCTGGCGGCTTTTTTCCGGTACAACCAACCATGGCACCTGGCTACTGCAGCGGTTAAGACCCGAGCTTCATGCCTGGACCACCTCTATGTCGTGGATGGATTCTAAAATTGACTTTGCTAATTTGATTTATTATCACATCTACCTGGCCCGGGTAAATGCCATTATTCCCTGGGCATTTATCCAGCGCCCCATGCTTTGGGAAAAAGGTGACCCTAACCCCGGAAATGCTTTCACAGTGTTTGAAGATTCGACCTTTGCTACTACCAGGGGCTATTATTTTTACAAACAAATGACCCAGGCCGGCCAACCTGGAATGAATGTAGTGTACACCGAAAGCATGGATCCCAGTGTGTATTTGTTAGGATTTGGTGCTAACAACACAACCAATCCCGATGCGTTTGTGCTCATAAATAACGGATATTCCTTTGCCGGTCAAACCGATGCCCTGGAAATTCAAATGAATATCAATGGCGATCAAAAGTATTATTTTTTGGGATACAAAGAACCGGTGGGAACCAGGGGCAGGAACAATGAGCAAGCTATGAAAGGAGTGAAATTCGCTACTCAGCCTACCAAAACAGGTTATGTGCTGGAAGCAGCTTTCCCCTGGGAGACGCTTGGCAGCTCCCCAGAAGACATTAAAGATATTGCCATGGATTTTCAACTACAATCCGGTGCGGAGGATTTAGAAAATGTAGTAGGTTGGCAAAGTGCAGAAAAATTAGGAGCAACTTTGGGAGCCGTAGTTTTCTCGCCAAAGTTGAGCGAAAAAGGAATGAGGGCTTACAAAACTGATAATAAAATATCGATTGATGGGGAGGTAGAAACTTCGTGGTCGGAGGCAAAAGCTGTTGTAGTAAATCACCCACGACTACAAGATGCCAATGTTGAGTTGAATGGAGAAATAAAAATTATGTATAATGATACCCACCTTTATTTACTAGCCAATGTAAATGATGAGACGAACCTAAAACACAAGCGATTGGAGATTGAGCTTCCGGGTACGGCGTATCGTCAATTCAAGGCTTACCGCACATCTTATCAGGGCGAGCAGTATGAGCATGTAGGAACTTATAATTTGAAAAATGGAAAACTAACGATTGATTCGCCAGGCTACTCAGTAACTACTTTTATTGGGTTTAAATAAATGATAATAAAAATCAGATTTAAATAATAATGGATTTTTAATCACGTTTTGCCCTTAAGTCAGCTTGATATACTACTGTGAATTTTAATTAATTAAATGTAACAACCAATAAACCCAGAACAGGACTGAACATGAAAAAGCTTGTATTATCAGGATTAATTATTTTAACCACTGCAACACTTATCCTTGGGCAGGAAAATGATAAGCCCAAAGTAATAATTACCCAGGATGGTGAAGTGGATGACAGAAGCTCGTTCATGAGATTTTTACTGTATACTCCTGACATTGATTTAAGAGGTGTTATTGCCACTAATAGCAAATGGCAAAAAAATGGCCATGGCTTAGGATGGATCAATGATGCCTATGATTTGTATGGTCAGGTACGAAAAAACCTGTTGTTGCATCATCCTGATTTTCCCACGGTAGATTATTTGCAATCAATTACGGTAACAGGCAATGAAGATCCACAACATTTAACCGGAGCTCCGCCATATGCTGACTCAAAAGGAGCTGATTTGATCATAGAGGAGCTACTGGCCCTGGATGGCCAACTGCTACATATCAATTGCTGGGGAGGTGTGAATACTGTGGCACATGCACTGTGGAAATTCAGGCAAAACTATCCGGAAGAATTTGAAAAGAAAGCAGCAAAAGTAAGATTGATAACCATTGACTTTCAGGATGAAGCAGGTGAATGGATCGTTAAAAACATGCCGGAAATCAGAGTCCTAAGAAACAATGCTTTTCACATGACATGGAATTATCATTCTCTCGATAAGCCATTGCCTCATAATCCGTACCCTAACCTAATGAGTAAAAAATGGCTTTTTGAGAACATAAAGACCAACCACGGACCATTGGCTGCATGGTATCCCCAGGATAATATCAGCGAAGGCGACACACCTGCTTACCTCAATTTTATTGACAATGGGCTAAAAGCTTATGAAGACTATTCATCGGGAGGATGGGGTGGCCGCTACTCCCCTATCAATGGCAATTATTGGATGGATGCGCATGATGATCACAACACGCATAAAACGCTTTGGCGATGGATTCCTGACCTGCAGAATGATTTCGCAGCCAGAACAGACTGGAGCGTTATGTCATTTGAAGAAGCTAACCATCACCCGGTAATCAATGAAGTAGTCTCCGCTGGCGTAGTGAAGCCAGGTGATAAAGTAGCACTAAAAGCCAGTGTAAGTGACCCGGATGGTGACAATATTTACTATTACTGGTGGCACTACCCTGATCCGTCGGGCATGAACCAGCCGATTAAAATCAATCATGAAACTTCTGCCCATGCTTCTTTTACCGTTCCGGAGATGGAGAACGGAGCATTACACATCATACTGGAAGTAAAGGACGATGGTGTACCCAGCCTGAAAAGGTACGATCGCTTAATATATAAAGTTGAAAAATAAAAATAGGTAACTATTCCAGGAGCTACATCAGCCCCTGGTCTGCATCTGCAGTAGATTAATAACCTAATGATGTTTAAATGACGTTCTCGTGCTACTTTTTGATTTATAGCTAAATCCCAACTTTCAGGGCTTACAGATGGAACATTTATGGGAGTATTACAATACCCCTATAAATATCGACCTTAACCTGCTTGGTTACCAGTATTTTGAAGGTTTGTACTTATTGGCCATTGAAGGGTTTAGCCATTCTACTTTGCTTACCCTTATGAGAGAAGTAGGACTAGAAGGGATCAAAAAGTTTGATACTGCCAAACAGTTTGCTTCCTGGCTTAGACTTGCTACTAATAATAAAATAAGTGGGGGAAAAGTATTTCGCATAAAATTTTGAAGGGTAGCAACAGGTTGAAAATTGCTTTAAGGAATGCTCTCAATGCAATTGGAAATTTAAAAGACCCAACTCCATTAGCTGATTTCTTTAAAAGAATAAATTTTAGAAAAGGTAGGACCTCTGCTATAAGTGCAACAGCAAGAAAATTAGCTGTTATTATATGGATTATGGTGGTTAAAGGAGTCCCATATGACAATACACATAATTATTTGTTCCTTGATCAGAAAAGAAAAATGGGTCTGGTAAAAAGAATAAAAAAACAAATTAATAAAATTGAATTAAGTAGCGAAGATTTGGGTTTTTCAACTTGTTGATTTTCAGGATGCTGCAAAACGTTAGTCGGAATGCCCCATATAGCTAAGCCATTTACTTCGCAAGCTAACGGCGGGACGATTGAAAGAATTAAAGAAAATCACTGAAATACAAAATGTTGATTTTCAACTTTTTATAAATCGTTAGTCAGAATGCTAAAAACATATTACAATACAAAAAGACAAGACAACCTCTGGAATTATTGTTTAACCAAATAACAGTTTAAATGCGGAAAATATATAAAACTTAATAATTGCTAAAAATTAGTATGAGTGGAGTTCAGCTACCACTTTAAAAATCGGGGCAAATTCTAAAAAGCCATCAGTAAGAATAAAAATAATTTGTATTATGAAAAAAATAAAAATTTTAGATATCACATTACTCGCAATTAGTTTGATAACTCTTAATAGTTGCGAAAAACATGAAGAAAATCCTGAAACACAGATATGTTCGATTGGTTTATCAGACCCAATATCTACTATCTCTAAGTTAGGTATGACACCTACCTACTCAGGTCAACATACTAATTGGACAAAAGAAAATATAACACAAAGTATAAATATAACTTCTCAGTTGGGCGTGGAAGTAGTTCATTTTGGTTTTTTATGGGGAGATATAGAGCTCGCTGATGATTCATTCGATTGGGAACTTTCAGATCAAGTTGTTCAGACAGTCCACCAAAATGGTCAGAAGGTATCTATGGTATCACCAATTCCTAATACGTACGATCTAGATGATATTCCTTCCTTTGTTCCTTTTAATTCATTTGATGATCCGATTTTAATCGAACAATATAGTAGCTTTCTAAAAGATGCTTTAGAGCGATATAATGACAAGATACATTACCTTTGGATTGGTAATGAAATAAATGGATACTTCGAAGAAAATCCAGACGAACTGGAGGAATACCAAACTTTTTTTGAAAGTGTTTATGATTCTGTGAAATTGAATTTTCCTTCAATCAAAATCGGAATAACATTTACCTATGATGGTACAGTTGCTAGCAATAATATTTCTATTTTAAGTGCTTTTCCAAAAGCAGACGTTCTAGGGTTCAGCTTGTACCCCCAGTTTCTTGACAGTAATCCACAAAACTATTCAAACCATTTGCAAGATCTTATAACTGCAACTGATTTAATTGGTAAGCCTATCGCTATTACTGAAACTACCTGGAGTTCCCAAGGTTTTGGTGGATCAATAGATAATCAGAAATTATTCGTAAAAACTGCAGTTAGCGCCTTTAAAAATAGTTTGAACAATTTAGAATTTCATTCTTTCTATAGCACCCATGATTTTCCCAAATCATATATTGAAGCCAATTTATTTACTGGTGAAGTGGCTGACTGGTTATCGTCTATGAGTTTTATCACTAATGAAGGAATTCCGAAAGAAGCATATTGCACTCTTGTTGATGAACTTAGAAGTTTCTAATATGCATAATGGATCAGGAGTTTCTGAAGTTAATATATGATGATTATGCTAAATCCAATCGGGAATTAGCTCATATTAGTGATACAATTAACCGAAATCAGGAATCTGCCGGGAAAATTCATTCTCAGCAAAAGAATCCTGAAATGAAAGAAGTAGAGGATGATGTAAATAAGCTGCAGGAATATTCAGGCAATGATTTTGATAAAAAGCTTCTAACCGAAATAGAAGATACTCAAAAAGAAATGATCAAAGAATTTGAACAGGCAGAAAAAAACATGCAAAACCTCGACAAGAGTAAATGGGTTTCTGATCAGCTGGTAGTTATGCGTAATAGCTTAAATAAGGTTCAACAACTAAACAAACATATAAATTAATCAATTAATTTATATGTTTTAAGCCAGATTAGTTTCTGGCTTATTTTATTATACTTATATTTAATTTGGTATTATGATTTAAATCAATTTTAAGTTCCTGCATTCAAATAATGGAAGTATATAAAGTCTCCATTTATCCAAGCAGTTGAAATTAACAATGATACAGCAATAATTATATTTAAGCATGAATAAAGTCCTGACCCGCAAAAGAAATAATTTTTACACTAAAAATTACTTTTTCTTTCTCACATTAACTGTTTTAATGCTGGGATTAATTGCATTTTCTGACAATTTTTATTTTGATATTGGTCAGGAAAGTAATCGTGATCCTGGATTTATTATCCATGGCCTTCTGATGTACGCCTGGTTTATTATTATTGTGGTACAAACCAATCATATCAAAAAGTTGAATTATAAGGCTCATATTAAACTTGGGATATTTGGTTTCATCCTTGCAATTCTGATAAGTATCACTATAGGTTACTTATTTGCTGTAGGACAATCCTATAATGAACTTCCTTTCTTTGGTAAGGCAAACCGTTTTTTTTATGCAGCTTTCATTGTACTGGTACTGGTGGGATACCTCAAACGGGACAAACCTGAATTACATAAGCATGCTATTATAGTCGGCATATTACTAATGATGGAACCTTTGCTGAGCAGAGTAGGCATGAATACAGGAACCGATGCTGCTGTTGTGGCACCTGTTATATGGCTTATCCTGTGGATGTCGTTATTTGTTTATGATATTGTTCGTTTAAAGCGCCTACACTTCCTGACCTATTCTGGCCTAATCTTTTGGTTTATAGTTTATGCAATTGTATCATAAAAAAATTTGACTTTAATTAAGTAAGCATATGGCTGCATCATTACTATTGAATCTTTCCAAAGTTTTTTCCAAAATTGCGGTGAGGAGACACGTTGCTTCCATGATGCATTACATTTGTAAAAATTAGCACCTTGTTTTTAAAAATTTCTATCTGACAATTGATAGCCCAAATAGTATGAATAATAGAAGTTGTATTCTTTTTATATTATTAATTGCTTTTATCTTTCCTGAATTGTCGGCCCAGCAGGGGCATGATTTCATGCACGATAAGTACGACCAGTTGCACGATTCACCGGTGCAGCAAAAATTCAAAAAAATAGCCCCCGTGCCAGCCGGAGTGGTGTACATTATGCGCCCGGGTGAAGGGGAAAAAGAAATCAGGCAGCATTTTCGTACCATGAAAGCGTTGGGCTTCACCAACCTGAAACAAATCATGACCATTCCCGGCTGGGAACTGGAAGAAGTGCAACTGATTGCCCTGGAGGAAGGTTTGGTACCCTGGTGGTACGGTGAAGGCGGATGGGAGGAAATAAATGATGATTTGTTGAATAAACTGGGTATTTCCCGGAAGCTTTCCATGCAGGAAATCAGGCTCCATCCTGAAATGGTGGCTTACCAAAATGGGGTTTTAAAAAAACGAATTGAAAAGATTATTGAATACAAAAAGCAGACCGGCAGTGTAAGAGCGCCCCGGAGCAGCAGTGGTGCCTATGATCCCACAGTGGGTAACCGGGGACTGGATTTAACAGAAAAAGGGGAACGGCTGTTTGTAAAATGGGCCCGGGAGTATTATGGCGATATTGAAAAGCTGAACCAGGCCTGGAACCAATATCACCATGGCCTGCAGGCCGGGGCATTGAATGATGCCAATGCAGAACCCTTTGCCGATTGGCAGGATTTTGAAAATCGCTGGCAAAAATTCAACCACCGGGAATTCCGGGTAAGGACTGACATATTGCGGTTCAAGGCCATGCATGGCTTAACTGAATTGCGCCAGAAAGCAGAGGAATTCCATGAATTTGATGAAAATGCACCCTACCGGGCCGGTGGCGAATTGGGCCTTTTCCGTCCGCATGCTTATTTTGGGGTAGATTTTCCCGGCATCGCTGATGTAATGCGTGATCACGGTTCGTTTTATCCATCCATTCACTTCACCTGGCATTTCGACCAGGTGAGGGATGAACTTGGTCCTACCGTTTACATGCAGGCCAGCTACATCAATGACATGTTTAAAGGCGGCTGGGCCGGCGGCTGGGAAACCACCGGGGGCCCGCAACAATTTGGTGGAGAAAAATTCGGCCAAACCAATAAGGGTTTTACCGTAGATGCTCCCGAAATGCAGCAATTCACCCTCAGCATGCTGGCTTCCGGTTTCAAGGGCTGGGGACTGTGGAGTTGGAGCATACGGACTGCCGGGGGCGAGGTAGGCGAATATGCCCTGCTGGATCATCAGAATAATGTCACAGAACGTGCTATTGAGGTTGGTAAAATTGGCAAAGCAATGCAAACCTATCGGGATGAACTCTGGCAGGCGCATAAAGAGCCATTGGTAGGTGTGTTTTTTGATTGGGACAATGATGCCATCTGGACCGCCCTTTCCTTCAAAGGTCAGGACAGCCTTATGTTTCGGCCCATGCAGGCCCGGGTAGGTGCTTGCCGGGCACTGATCAATGCCGATGTGCCTTTTGAATATTTACATCCGGATGATATTAAAGATGGATTGGCAGCAAGATATCCTGTAATATTCATGCCAGGCATACTTGCTTTAAATGAAGAATTAATGCCTTTCCTGATGGATTATGTAGAACAGGGAGGAAGGCTGGTCATGGATATGCCCGGAGCCTGGATGGATGTAAACTCCGCTTTGTTTCCCCGGGGTGAAGGCAGTGAATTTGCCCAACTCTTCGGCACGGTGCTGAGGGAATATCAGTACTCCGGCATTAACCGGAACTGGCACCTGCAGGATCAGCTTTTGACCGGGTCTATTGGTTCTTTCAATCCGCTGGAGGCTAACGTGATTGCCACCTTCTCCAATGGAAAACCGGCGGTGACAGCTCATCAATACGGGCAGGGACAAGCCGTTTTAGTGGGGTATGAAGCTGCCCGTAACTGCTTTACCCCGGGCCAGGACGAAATGGAAAGCATGATGCTCAAATTTGCCCTGGGAGATTATCAATCACCCATTCAAAGTGATGATGCCATCGTTTACCGGTTGGCCAGTCCCAAAGCAGATCATTACTTCCTGCTGAATGAGGGTGCAGAGAAGGAGGCAGAACTTACTTTTAATTATTATAAGTATTCCGGTGCCAGTGATGCTGTAAGTGGCGAAAGCGTGGATCTGAATGGTAAAATAAAGCTGCCAGCTCATGGTGCCCGTTGGCTGCGATATGAGAAATAAGATTTGTGATTGGATACCTTCCCTTGGTGTCCCCCATCCCTGGGAAGATTAATTAAAAACAGGCAATTTTCCCGGTCAGGATAACTAAAAGATCATTTTCCAGCTTGATGATATAGTAACTGGAAATAGCCATATAGCTTACAGATCGCCTCTGATTTCGACTTTCTGACCAGCTTTATTCACTTCGATAGTTAAAAGATAAGTTTCCGATAATTCTTCCAGGTCCACTTTAAAGCCAGGGGTCTCTGCCCAGGAAGGTTTACCCAAAGATTTAGCCCATTCAATAATTTGTTTGCCTGGTGCACCATTCATATATATGAGGCGGTTAGGTTGCCAATTCATGTCATCAATCCAGCTGGTAGAGGCAATCATGCTAACAGGAGTTCCTTCATTGGGAATGATAAAAGCCTCTCTGGAAGCATCAGGCATGGGAAATTGAAAATTGAGCAGCAATGCATCATTTTTGAGATTATAAGCATGGTTGAGAACACCTAATACCTTGGATTGTTTGATTTTCACCTGATGCTGATATTCCAAAGCAGATCCACTGAAAGCTATTACCTGTCCTGCACCCTCTTCAGGATTAACCTGGCTGTAAATTTCCGGTGAGCTCCCTACCCTACCGATTACTTCCGGAATTAAATCTACTACATAAGGTAAAACAGCCTTACTTTTATCTACTTTCTGTCCGATTTTTATTCTTTCTTCAGTAGGAACTTCTTTTAATGATCCCCAAAAACCATGACCTGAAATCAGCGATGTATTCACATTATACCTTTGTGCATTATCTGCATTTTGAGGATAATTGGCATAGGTAAACAATTCCAGAGGAATTATACCAGCATAGCGGTTGGGAATACTGCGCATTGATTTAGCCCGATACACGGAATAATCATTATATCCGCTGGCCCCATTATTCATCCAGAACAACTTCCCCTGACTCAGTGGTGCCAAACCTGTCATCACTCTTCTTGCTTCAGTAAGATCAATTTCTATGATCAGTTCGGGTTCATAATTAGTCAGCTCTTCCATAGCACCAGTGACATAGATGGGTAAAAGGTATTCATAGCGGGCCCGGATTTCCTGATCTGAATACTGATCAGAGCCATGATGGAGGTTAGGCACACTACTGTAAAATGTATTAATGGCATCCCATTTGAAAAATCTGGCTCCGGCATCAATCAACCTTTTGCAATCTTCAATAAATACATCATAAAATCCGGACACAAAATCGAAAGCTGGATGTCTCCACTGAGCCAGTATGGGATTTCCATCCGAATCTTTTATTACCCATTCCGGATGATCTTTATATCTTTGCTGAGAACTATCTATACCCATGGGTGATAACCATATACCCATTTTGATTCCATACTTATCTAATTCTGCTTTTATTGGTGCCAACCCATTGGGAAGCCGGTCTTTATGGGGAGTCCAGTTTCCCTGGGCTTGTTCCCAGCCATCGTCCAGCACAAATATATCTACATTCATCTCTGCAGCCCTGCCTATTTCTGCAATAATATTTTCTTCTGTCATGAGTTCCCTGATATCAGGAAATACTTTACCTACCCTGCGTTGCATACCCCAGGTATTATAGTAAAATTCAGGTTTCCTGGAAGCAGGTTTTTCACAAATCCATTTCCACAGATAATCATGAATAATGGCCCTGCTTTCCTGTGTGGAGGTATCATTACTAAATGCAGTGGCAGTCCATACTGAAGTATATGGATACTCATCTTCAATGGCTTCTCCATCAAAATAAGCCCCCCTCAAGGCTTTTAGGCCAACTTGCATCACTTCTTTATTTTGCTGCTGGTAAAATCCCAAAAAATGAAAATCACTGGCAGATATGGGGAAGTTAAAAACTCCGTGAATGCCTTGTCCGGCATCCAGAATAAGTTCTCCGTCAGCTATCTCTTCTTTAAAGACTCCTCTTAGATCATCTTGAGATGCATGTTCATAAGCAGTGATCCATTGGTATGTGCCATTATTAATGATGCTAAAAGGTCCCTTGGTAGTGATTGGCTTTCCTTCCTCCAGCTTTCTGTTGATAATCCTGGGGTGGTACATATGATTGTAAGCCAGATTAAAATCATTATAATTTCCCTCTGGAAATCTTTCATCATAAGCCGCGTTTTGGTCCACCTCAATGATTTCAGAAGCAAAGGATGCTATTCGTATTTCAGTGGAAGTGGCTGGGGCATTGGAATTGATGCCATATTGCGGAAATACAAAATGAAGTTGCCCATTTAATTTATTTAGTGTAAACTGATCATCAGATTTGGCCATTAATGCGATCTTCTCTCTGATCAAGGTCGAATTGGGAAAAAATTGTTGATAAATGCTTATTTGCAGATCCTTAACCGGTGCTTTAGTACCTTCCAGCCTTATGATGACCTCATAACCCTCATTACCCATTTTGCGAGTATCATATCCAATGTATTTCCATACCGGATCCAGAGCTGATATTTTGGTATTTTCAAGCACAAATTCAAAATAGGGAATTTCATTTGCTTCAGCTAATATATTTTCCCCCTTTTGGTCCATTAAAAGTGGTATAATCCTGCTGTTTCCTCGGTCTGAAATCTGAAATTGCTTAGTAAACTCAGTATGGCTGATTTCAAAAACACCGTCTTTATATGTAACATCCTGTGCCTGAACCTGGAAAGGATTCAATAAAAAAAATATTAAACAAAAAGCTCCTGATTTTATTTGATGTTGCATTTTTATTACCTTTTTTCCTGAATAAATTATTAGTTAATATTGACCATATTTTATCTTGAAGATTATGCAGAGTTAAAAAAAGAACTGCAGGAAAACAAATTCTTTCCTGACACCATTATTTTCAAAATAGAGGATTATTCAATGTTGATTTTTATTTGTTCACCATTATATGGAACATTTACAAAATTATCTGCAGCCTCAATGCCATCTCCATATTTTTCTTTAACCTTCACAATATTAATAACTCTTTCCCGAAGCATCCCTTCAAATTCACCCTTTGTTGGCCCAATAACAATTGAATTATTATCGGCAGAATACCTGATTGGAATTAATGAAAATTTGCCATTCTTGTAATTATAATTGTCGTTTTCGTCTTCATATAAATTAAAAACAGCGTCCCGATCTCCATATATTCTTAATTCTATTTGATCATTAAATCTCTCAGTTGAATACTGCATTATATCACCCATTGGAATAATTGAACCTGCCTTTATATAAAGAGGAATTGTTTCTAAAGGTGCATTGGCTTCAATTATCTTACCACCATCATATTTTTCTCCTGTCCAGAAATCAAACCACTGTACTCCCTTTGGTAAATAAACATCTCTTTTTTCAGCTCCGGCTTCTACTACAGGACATACCAGAATATTGTCTCCAAACATAAACTGGTCATTGATTTTGTGGGTATTTTTATCAGCCATAAAATCGAAAATCAAAGATCGCATCATTGTATAACCTTCATTAGATACTCTATGTGAAAGCGTATAAATATAAGGTAATAATCTGTATCGCAAATTTACATATCTTGTGAGAATTTCCTGGTTTTTAGGCCCATAAGACCATATTTCATTTTCGCCACTTCTAGTTTCCATTGGATGTCTGCGACCGTGTGCTCTAAAAAAAGGTGTGAAGCTCCCATACTGAAACCAACGAACAAACACTTCCTGATAATCAGGGTCATTCGGATCGCCTCCAGTATAACCACCAATATCCGTATTCCAATATGGAATTCCGGTCATACAAAAGTTTAAACCTGTAGGTATTTGTTTTTTAAGGGTATTGAAATCAGTACCAATATCTCCGGACCATACAATAGTTCCAAACTTTTGTTGCCCTAAAAATGCTGAGCGCGTTAAAATCACAACCCTGTTTTCTGATACTTCCTTTAAAGGCTCGTATATATTTTTCATGTCAAAATATGAATACAAGTTCAAATATTTTGCTGTGGGGCCCAGGTATGAACTTGTTTTTGCATATTTATCAATTTTTTCAGGTTCAGTAGCATCAAACCAAATTCCATCTACTCCCCTGTCGATATAGCTTTTTTTTACCAGGTCGAAATACAATTTTCCTGCTGCCGGATTAAATGCATCATGCACCTGACCAAATCGTCCCAAATCTAAATCCAACAACAAACTATCCTGGTTAAAAAGCTTCCAATTAGGAATATCCTTTTGAAAAGAAGGCCAAACGGAAACAATAAGTTTGGTGTTATAATTTTCATGTAACTGGTGGATCATGTTATTAGGGTTTGGAAAATCAACGGAATCAAAAGTCATAGACCCAAAGCCAGCATCTCCCCAATGCATATAATCCAGAATAATGGCATCCAAAGGAATTTTTAGTTGGCGGTGCCTTTTTACAACATTCATTAGCTCTGTTTCGCTCTTATATCTATTCCTGCTTTGAATATATCCCAATACCCATCTAGGTACCATAGGAGCTTTTCCTGTAAGCCTCCGCAAATCATTGATAATTTGATCAAAACAAGTACCTTTGACAAAATAATATTGTATTTTATCTCCAATTTCAGAAGCTATATAAGAATTGTCTACGCTATCGTCGAAAACAGATTTTGAATAATTGTCCCAATAGATACCATATCCTTCAGTTGATAAGATCACAGGAATTGAAACCTTTGTATTAAGCTGTTCTAATGTAATTTTCTTACCCCTGATACTTAAATCCTGCTGATTATGCTGTCCAAGCCCATACAGCATCTCTTCTTTTGGCCAGTCAAAATGCTGTTTGATGCTATTTTGATTACCTACCACATCATTATGATATTGAACGATTTTCTTACCATTTTCTCTCAACAACAGGTTTTCTGATAAATCCATGTAGCAGATGTTTCCACTGAGTAAATTCAACTTGACTATAAGACTATCTGTTACAATTTCAACATATTCATTTTTTTCCTGTACATTAAACTTTACATCTTCTTCTATTGATGCAGCTGCAATTAAACTGGGGCTTTTTAATATTGAATCGTTTTTACCTGTAGCAACTTTTATAACAGTTGGTGATAATATGGTTATTTCGATCTTCCTGTTCTTTGCATCACCGGTTGAAATGTTTGCGATTATTCCATGAGATGTTTTTATTATGCTACTGTTTTTACAACTACCCAATAGCAACAACACTATCAGGATAAAGAATCTATTGAACATAGAAGAATATATATGATTTTAGAGTGTATTAAATGATAATCAGTCAGATAAAAAAAACAGCCTTAATATTAAGGCTGTTTCTCAATAATTAGAGATCATAACCAGGATTTTGGGAAATGGCATCCGGGTTTACATCTATCTGACTTTGCGGTATAGGAAATATTAATTGATAAGGAGATACATCGAAACCTTTTGATGTCATTACAGGAATGGCCCTGTCCGTCCTAACCAGATCGAACCATCTATGGTTTTCAAAGGCAAGCTCTAAACGTCTTTCTTCTTCAAGTGCCAGGCGAAAATCTTCCTGGTTTTCAACCTTCAATTCAGGATCTGTACTTGTGGTAGAAATGGGAGGCAATCCAGCCCTGATTCTTACTTCATTGAGGTACATGAAGGCATCTCCTTCAGGAACAAAACCTTGTTCATTAAGAGCTTCAGCATACATAAGCAATACATCGGCATAACGAAAAACAGGAAAATTGTTATCTGCGTCTGAAGGTTGAAAAGGGACTCCTCCCAGAAATTTTGCTGTGTAAGGTTTAGCTGTGTATACACCATTAAAGGTAAAACCAGGCTGAACGGAAATTGCCTTCCGAAGATCATCGTCAGAAAAAGCTTCCACTAAATCTTCTGTAGGCACATTATTTCCAAAACCGCTACCAACTTCTACCACTTCCTGTCCTGAAAACTGAGGAGCGAAACTATTTTGAAACGAACTTCCAACGCCTGCTCCCATTCCTTTATATTGAACTTCAAATATAGATTCTTTATGATTAGCCTGTGCCGGATCAAATATATCTTCATAATTATCCAGTAGGTCATATTGATTGGAGTCAATAATTGACTTTAGTTCAGTTAAAGCATTAGCATAATCGCCCTGTTTCATATAAACCTTGGCCAATAAAGTCTTGGCTGCTCCCTTAGTTGCACGACCGATATTCTTATCATCCTGATATCTCTCTGGTAGTACTTGTTTGGCAAAATCAATATCCTGTAAAATAAGATCATAAATTTCCTCCTTCGGTACACGGACATGCTGATATCCTTCATCTACGGAAGAAATTTCATTGGTAACCAGGGGTACATCTCCATATATGCTAACCAGGTGAAAATACATCAATGCCCTGAGGAATTTTATTTCACCCTCAAACCGGGATTTTAATCCCTCCTCCATATTCACATTTTCAATTCTGCCTATAACTACATTAGTACGGGCAATTCCTCTGTATAAATTTTCCCACATGTCATCAATCAAAGGATTGGTAGAACTAATATAAAACCTGTCAAATTCATCCTGTGTAGTGACAGAACCTGATATAGGCACGGTGGCATTATCAGACCTGACCTCAGCAAAAACATACATATCTTCATAAATGGGATGAAGAGAAGCGTAAGCAGCATTTACTGCATTTTCCATATCCAAGGCCGTCTTATAAAAATCATTCACGTTTAACTGAGAAACAGGTGTCAGATTAAGAAATTCGTCTTGACAGGAAGTGAATACTAATATCAAAAACGATATAACTAATATTTTTTTCATTTTCTTATATTTTACTTAATTTAAAAATTAAAATTCAAGCCTAAAATATAGGTCCGGGACAGTGGGTATCCACCATAATCTGTACCAGGCGTTAAAGCTGCACCACCCTGTAAATTGACTTCAGGGTTGTAACCTTTGTAATCCGTAAATGTAAGTGCGTTTTGTACACCGAAATAAATCCTTCCGGATTTTATGAAGATATTTTCCAGCAGATTATTGGGCAGATTATAATTAAGTGTGATATTTCGGATGCGAATAAAAGATCCATCTTCGATCCAACGAGTAGAAACGTTATTATTATTTCCGGTTGTCCTTGAACTGGCTCTTGGAATTATTCCATTTCCTGGCTCCTGGGGAGACTTCCAACGATCTAACACTTCAATTCGTTGATTTTGATTGCCCTCCAGATTGGAAATGAAACGGGAAGAAAGATTTAGTATTTCATTTCCTTGAACTCCCTGCATGATCACATTGAGTTCAAAATTTCTGTAGAAAAAGGTATTGGTCATTCCCCAAACGAAATCAGGTCGGTTGTTACCTATGATAGTCCTGTCATCAGGAGTAATAGCGCCATCCTCATTCACATCCTTATATTTAACATCGCCAGGCATAGATGTAGAGAATGAGGGGCTATTAGCCAGATCTTCGGCATCTATGAAAACACCCTCCTGAATATAGCCATAAAAGTTTCCCATGGGTTCGCCGATCACCGTAATGTGTGTATTTCCAATTCCTGATCCTGACCGAATGGGATCACTTTCCGGTCCCAGAGCTAACACTTCATTTCGGTTAAAAGAAATATTTGCATTAGTAGACCACTTGAAATTACCGGTAGTATTTTTCGTATTTATAGCAAATTCCCACCCCTTATTTTGAACTTCTCCTATATTTTGGAGTGAAGTGTTGAAACCTGTGCTGGTAGGAACTGGCACATTCAGCAGCAAGTCTGATGTATTACTAAGATAATAATCTGCGACAAAGAATATTCTGTCGTCGAAAAGACCCAATTCAAGACCTATATCCAGTTGTTTCGTGGTTTCCCAACCCAGATCCTTATTAGATATGGTTGATTGACCCAATCCATTATTTAAATTACCGGTACCATTTCCAAACACATAATTTTCACTTTGGAGCAGACCAATAGCCCCATAGTTGGCAATAAAGTTATTTCCGGTAATTCCGTAACTTACACGAAGCTTCAGGTCGCTGACCGGATCAATATCCTGTAAAAAAGCTTCTTCAGAAAGTCGCCAGCCAACAGATGCGGATGGAAATACCCCCCATCGGTTTTCGCTGCCAAAGCGAGAAGATCCGTCCGTACGAATGGTGGCAGTTAATAAGTATTTGTCCTTATAAGCATAATTTGTTCTTCCCAAAAATGATAATAATGACCATGCCTCTACCTGCGAATTTCCTCCAGTTACCTGACCGGCATTTAATGTAGTAATCCTATCATTGGGAAAATTAGTAGCTTCTATAAATGAGGATTCCCACCGTTCCTTTTGAACAGTCATCCCAATTAATGCACCAATAGCGTGGTCATTATTGATAACCCTATTAAAATTCAGTGTATTTTCATTAAGCCAGTTAATTTCATTGGCTGTATTGTAGGTACCCACTGAAGGCCCGCCCCTTCGGTCAATAATTGTTGGAGAATAAGTGTTGGTATTATAATTATTAATATCTGTTCCTATTGAAGTTTTAAATGTAAGACCATTCCAAATTTCATATTCTAAAAAAATATTCCCCAGAAGCCTTAGCTGTTCTAACTCACCCATATATTCATTTACGATACCGTAAGGACTGGAAATGGTAGGCATTCCATAACCAAAGTCAACTTGAGACCCATATCCACCATCTGGAGTCCTTAACGGGAAAATTGGCATTATTGCAAGTGCAGCATTTATTGCCCCGTTACTTGCCCAATGGCCTTCTGCGCTGGCTAGATCGTTGATAGAAAAAGAAGGAGTAAGATTTAATCCCAATTTAAATTTTTCGGAAATATCCACATCAATATTAGCCCTTGCCGAATATCTTTCAAAACCTGAATTTTTTACAATACCACTTTGGTTAAAATATCCACCTGATACAAAATATCTAGCTACATCACTGCCTCCGGATACAGACACCTGGTAATTCTGTACTGGTGCAGTAGTAAAAATAGCATCCTGAAAATCAGTATTAGCCTGCAACAAATCAGGATTTAAAAATTCCGGAGGCACTCTTAAACGTTCTCCATCTGGCCTTAGGTCATTAGGATCATTGGCATTACCACCTCTATCCACCCATGCATTATTAAATGCATCTTTAGCAAATTCAGCAAACTGGTAGGCATCTAACATATCAACAGTTTTGGTAACTTCCTGACTGCCATAATATGCATTAAATTGAATCTGTGGAGTGCCTTTTTTACCTCCTTTAGTAGTAATAAGCACTACACCATTGGCACCCCTTGAACCATAAATTGCAGCTGCGGAAGCATCTTTTAAAACTTCTATGGATTCAATATCATTAGGATTTAAAGAACTGAGAGGATTGATATTTTGATCAGGTGATCCTTGAGATCCAATTTCGGCATTATTTGAGACAGGATATCCATCTATTACGTACAATGGTTCATTTCCGGCCGAAATAGAACCCGTACCTCGAACCCTAATACTCAATCCTCCTCCCGGAGCACCGGTTGTTTGTTGCACTTGTACCCCTGCTACCTGTCCCGTTAATGCTTCACTAAAATTAGACACTGGTATATCTTCAATATATTCAGAAGGAATTGATGCTACCGAACCTGTAACATCTCTTCTCTGCTGCACTCCATAACCAACCACCACTAACTCCTTCAACTGTTGAACATCAGTGGTCATGGTTAAATCAATCACCGATCGATTACCAACTTCTACTTCTTCCTGTGTATAACCCACGGAACTAAAAACTAAAGTAGCCATTTCCGAAACTTCCAAAGTAAAACTTCCCTGAACATCTGTTACAGTTCCATTGGTTGTCCCTTTTTCAACCACATTTACTCCGGGAAGGCCTTCACCATCTTCACTGGAGGTGACTTTACCAGTGATGGTGCGGGTTTGGCTAGGCTGCGTCTCAAAAACTTCCTGAACTTCGGGTGCCGATCCGTTTTTCTTATTCACATAGATCTTATCATTTACACGTTTGAATTTAAGATTGGCTTTACTAGATAACTGGCGCAAAATATTTCCCAAAGACTCTCTTTTGAAAGAAAAGTTGATTGTCAGGTTTTCATCCACAGCCGACTTAAAGTAGGCAAACTCAAAACCTGTAGCCTTTTCGATCCTGGAAAACAAAGCTTTCAAATCAAGATTTTCTGCTTCAATGGACAAAAAAATCTGGTCCATGCTTTTTTCTTGCCCTAAACTATTACTAGCCAGTAATAGGTTGAGCATAAGGCATTGTATTATTATGCCGTAAAATAGATACTTCGACATCCTTACAATTTGTCTGGTAATTGTTACTTTCATAATTTTGTTAAGATTTTGTTGAAAAACAGAATTCATTTACAGGAAGAACCAGTGACTTTTGACCATTTGACTGGTTCTCCTGTTTTTATTGCGAAAACATTTCATTAGTACTTATACTGAGTTGTTAAAATCCATCATACTTCTATTAGTTATTTAAATTCAATTATTAATTCATTATCATTCAATTGATAACTAAAATCACCAGAAAAGCTTAGACCTTCCAAAACATTTTCCAACGATATATTATGGTATCTGGCGGTAAAGGTATCTCTGGGCTTTTTACCTTTTACAATTACATTTACTCCATACCAAAGCTCTAGCTTATTTACCAGATTGTTAAAATCCGCCTGACTAAATACCAGGTAGCCATCTTTCCAACCAAGTTCCAGCATAGCATCAAACTTGGTTTTCAATATTCCTTGCTGTTTTTTATAAACGGCCATTTCATTTGGCACTAAATCCAGACTTAATTCATCACTGGAAACCTGAACTTTACCAGTACTAACAGCTACTTTTACTTGATTTGCCTGGTAAGCTTCAACATTAAAGGAGGTACCTAAAACCTTTGTAGTTAATTGTTCAGTTTTGACTATAAAAGGCTTCGCAGGCATTTTCTGAATTTCAAAATAAGCTTCACCTTTTAATAAAACCGTTCGACTATTACCATGCTTAAAATCCGGAGAAACTTCTAAGGAACTGGCGCTATTCAACGTTACCCAGGAACCATCTGGCAATTCTATTCTCCTTTTTTGACCTTTTTCTGTTTGTTTAATAATAGCTGCCAATGGTTCATTTGGCTCTGATGGTTGAACAAATATTTCATTTTGATTTATAAAAATCAAAAATCCCATTGCCAGAATAATAAAAACGGCAGCAAATTTTCCTATATTCCTCCACCTGTTACGATGTTTATGGCTCACTGCAACCTTTTCTTCCTGGGCAATTTTATTAGCAATACTTTTCCAGGAATTGATACGCGAGATATTATTGGGTACTTCTACAGCTTCCTTTTCATTGAATTGGTCTAAAATCCGATTGAATTTATGCTCATTCTCATAATTGGCTAACCAATCATAGATTATTTTCATTTCTTGTTGGCTACACTCATTTTTAAAATATTTATGCAGCAGATGTTCTATATTATCAGTATTGTCCATTTGAAATAAGGTACTATAATCAGATATACACCAACTAAGGAAACAACCCTACCTCGGTTCCAAAAAAAATTTAAAAAATGAGAATTTAAAAAGAAGCGGAAGTCAAAAGTATTATCAGGATTTCTTTATGCAGAATGAGTTTCTGCTTTAAAAATCTCAGGGTCTGGGTCATTTGCTTTTCTACCATTTTTACAGATATACCAAGTTTTTCTGCAACCTGTTTATTTGAAAGCCCATCGATTTTTCGCAATTTGAACACTTTTTGCCGCTGAGGAGGCAATTCTGTCAAAGCTTTTTGATAAAGCGCCCATAATTCCTGATAAATCAGGTCATCATCAGTTTTATTGGTGGCATTATAGATATCTTGAAGGTCTACCTGGTATCGATTAATTTTAGCTATATCTCTTAATTTATTATAAATCCCTCTTTTCAAAGAAGTATAGAGATATCCTTCATAAGTTAATTGCACATCCAGATTGCGTCGATTTCTCCAGAGCTTCAGAAAAACATCTTGTACAAGTTCTTCCGCATCTGGCCTGGATTTAATAAATCCAATAGAAATGTATAAAAACTTATCATAATAGAAATCATGAATTTTCTTTAGGGCTTCCAAATTTCCTTTCCTTAGATGTATGGTAATATGCTTCTTATCAAGAGACATTAAAATTTCGATTTAAATCAATGTTAGTCAATTTTATGAGAATATTCAAAAATTTTACCTTGAAAATGAGAGATATTTAATGAAAATCAGAAAGTTAACGAAAATCACATAAATTAAGATTTAATAATTTAGCTCTTATAATGCAGCTATAATTTAAAAAAAAGATCTTATTCAGCCTTTCATTTGGAAAAGCTAAACACCTGTAAAGCTTAGAATTATATGATCAAGAAACGGTAGTTTCAGAAATGCTCCTGCTTGATTGTTTCGATTTCGGGGAATTATAAAATGGTGTGGCCTACCTATTGAGTAGAAAGTGTTTCCCAGGAATAAGGTATGTTCGGATTTCCAAAAAACAGAATTGTGTATTCAGCATCAATACTTCTGTCTGCATGGTGAATACGGCTTGTGGTCAAAACAGATTTTATAAAAATTCTTTCGGCTATAAATCTTGGCAGGCAGGTTTCTGATTCACCGTAAATATCATTTCAGTAAAGTCTTTTTTTTAACTAATTCCAGGTTTCAATACCTCTGACATTAACTGTCACCTATTATAAAAGGAACTTTTAATCATAAACTAAAACCTGGTTTAGCAGGACCTGCTACAGACCCGCAACAGCACCTGTTAACCTTTCAATATCCCTCCCTGGTAAAATATAAGGTATCTGAAAAACCTCAAATCTGGTCCAGACTTTTCCGGGCCTGTTCCAGGTCAACACCCGGTCCTAACACACCCTGAAAAATATCTCCAACCTCTCTGGCCCGTTCCACCGCATTGAAAATAGTATAATCACTGATTTGTAAACCTGGTTTCACTTCGTCCCAGTGCAAAGGCATAGAAACCGGAGCGCCTGGCTTCGGTCGTAGGGAATAAGGCCCCGCCACCGTGGCCTGGGGTCGATTTTGCAGAAAATCCAGGTAAATTCTACCTTTTCGCTTACTGGTAAGCCGCTCCACACTGGTAAAGCCAGGTAACTGCTTTTGCACCACCCGGGTCAATGCCCGGGCAAACTCCTTGGAATCTTCATAAGTATACTTTGCTCCCAGCGGAATGTAGATATGCAATCCGGTGGATCCGGAAGTTTTGCAGCAGGCAGGCAGTTCCAGCACTTCCAACACCTGGTGGGTCACCCGGGCTGCTTCAATCACCTGTTCAAAAGGATTCTGGTCAGGATCCAGATCAATAATGCACCAATCGGGGTGATCCGGATTTTGCTGCCGGCTGCTCCAGGGATTCATTTCTATACAGGCCAGGGCTGCCAGATACAATAGGCTGGCCTCATCCGTGCATACTGCAAACTGCTTTTCCCGCTGGTCCGCTTCACTGTAAAATTTATAGGTTTCCAGCCAGTCCGGCACCTTTCCGGTCACATCTTTCTGGTAAAAACTCTTCTGGTGAATACCATTGGGAAACCGGTTCAGGGTCTGGGGCCGGTCCTTTAGGTAAGGTAAAATAAACGGCGCAATCTGATAATAATAATTGAGCATATCCCTTTTGGTGACCTGTTCTTCCGGCCAGAATATCTTGCTCAGATTGGGAAATTTCAACTCCCGGCTTTCGATGGTTTTTACCTGGATTTCTTCAGAAGGATTCAACAAGGTCTTTCTCTCCGGCTGTCTTTCACCTTTGAAAAGCTGATCCTTCATGGCTTTTTGCTCCTGATCTTTAATCTCTTCAGCTGGCGTACTATGTTCCCAACCTATGTCTTTGGCCGCTTTGTCTTCTCTGATCCCTCTAAAGGAAGGATGACGAAAAGAACCATCCGTAGTAACGGTACGGTAGGCTATTTCAGCCACCACCTCCGGTTTCACCCAGAATACCTCGGCCCGGGGAGGATTGGGTCGAAAGCGGGAAGGTTTATTGTATTCCGGTTCCTGACTGAAAGGGGAATGATCAATTTGATGCGGTTTTAACCTTTTCAGAATATCTTCCTGCATTTTCTGATTGAATCCGGTACCTACCGCCCCGGTAAATACCAATTCACCATCTTCAAACACACCGGTTAACAGGGAACTGAACTTTTTGCTGGTGTTTTCATTAATCGTATAGCCGCCAATCACCACTTCCTGTTGCTTTTCGGTTTTGATCTTGAGCCAGGTCTTATTGCGTTTGCCTGGTTGATAAGTGCTTTGTGATTTTTTGGCAATAATGCCCTCCAGCCCCATCTTATCGATCAGGTTGAAAAACTCCTTCCCACTGATTTCAAAATGATCACTGAGCCGAATTATATCCTGGGCCGGGATCACCTGGACCAGGATTTTTCTACGTTCCGCCAGGGGCAGATCCATCAGGTTGTAGCCTTCCAGCCAAAGCAAATCAAAAACATAATAGACCAATCTGCCGTCTGCTTCGCTGCGCCAATTCTGCAAAGCAGAAAAATCAGGCAACCCCTGTTTATCCAGCACCACAATTTCCCCATCAAACACCACATTTACCGGCCATTCTTTCAATGCATCAAAAACAGGATAAAATTTTTCATTAAAGGATTTATTGTTACGCGACCTCAGTGCTACATGATCCCGGTCCTTGTATCCCAGGGCCCGGAATCCGTCCCATTTTACTTCAAATATATAATCTCCTTCCACCGGCTTGTTCACCAAAGTAGCCAGCATCGGCTCAATATCCAGGGGCATTTCAGATCGGTGCTTTTGATCCAACCCCTTCAGGATCGGTTCCAGATCAGTTTCAGAAAACGCTGGCAACTTTTTGGTGTTCCTGGCTACTTTGCCCCTGGTCTTGTTTACCGGATCAGCAGATTTTTCCCCCTGCCTATTCCCGCTCCCAACATATTTCGAAGATTTAGAACGGTTATTTGACCAGTGGGGTGCATCCTCATCAACTTCCATCTGATCCAGGGTCTTACCAGAGATCACCGAGGTATCTTGCTCCAGCACATCCACTTCTTCAGCATACTGATCCCGGTGCTTGATCAGCAGCCAGGCATTTTCCGCTCTTTTGGGTGTTCTGACCAGGGCATATTCCCCTTTTATTCTTTCCCCGTTCAGCTTAAACTTCAGCGAACCTTTCTCCAGCCCCTGCAAAAGGTATTTTTCCTGCTCCTTCTTGGTCTTTCCATCCATCGCCTCAAAATGGCCCTGATCCCAGACGATCACGGTGCCAGCCCCATAGTTATCCCGGGGAATGATCCCTTCAAAATCCAGATAATCAAAAGGATGGTCCTCAGTTTGCATAGCCAGCCTTTTATCAGCCGGATTCAGCGATGGCCCTTTGGGCACGGCCCAACTTTTCAGCACGCCATCCATTTCCAGCCTGAAATCATAATGCAACCGTGAAGCCGCATGTTTTTGCACCACAAATTTTAATTTTCTGGCTGAAGGTTTGCCTCCCTGGGGTTCAGGAGTATTATTAAATGCTCTCTTGGTTTTATATTCCTTTAGTGCCATAATTTAATATTTTAGTTGAAAAAATAAGGTCCTTAGTTTGGGGCCGCACTATCCATCCCACCAGCCCCCGCACCAGAAGCCTGCCGCGCCTGAGCCTGCCGCCCGTCAGATTGGCCTGCCTGCTAGTGGCCCACCCAGCAATTGCCCCATTTCGGTCTCAGGCCGCTCCTGCATTATTCAGTTACCTTGCTTTATTAATTAACATGGTTGTCTTGAATCAGTTAAATCAGGCTTGGCAACAGATACGAAATGATCTAGAAAACATGCGTCTTTGCCAGTAAGTAAACCTGGCTTCATCACATGATAAACAGGTAATAGAAGTTCAAATTCCATTTGTCTGGTAATTCATAAAAATAACCTCGTGGATCAGGTTCAGTCGAACCAGCATTTTCTGTCGGGCCAGCACTTCTTTAGATGAGCTAATAATTATAGTCCTCAATTAATCATGAAAATCATAATTCAGACATACTGAACCCGTAAAACGTCATTATCTTTGTTTTTTCTGTGGGATATGTGGGATCACTAATGACACTACAGAAATTTAACCGGTAAAATCTAATTTGATCTTGTAGATTCCCTTTGTTTTATTTAAGTTTCTACCAGTAAAACAAAAGGAATATTCAATATGTCCGAGTCAAGTCATCTTCCTGAAAAATTGCCCTTGTATCGAAAAGGAAAAGAGATCTATGAGCTTACCTATAAAATAACCGAACTGATTCCGGATGATGAAGAAATGCAGGTACAGTTAAAACGGTATATGCTGGAAGATGCTGTCAATTTATCGGTAAAAGTAGCCGGTGCAGAAGCTGCCGATCTGTATGACATCAGAATGGAATGTGCCGCCATCATCAGAAAATCCGGTCGTGACCTTATGGCCCATTGTTCCGGACTGGAGGCTTTCGATTTTAAGGATTCCCATTACCTGTATCTGATTAGGGAAGCATTGGAAGAATACCGGGAAATGTTTGCCCAATGGGTCAAATCTTTTGACCCCTGGAACTACATCATTGACAGGTGGGGCTTATTTAATCCACCTGGCATAAATTATGATGATATTGATCCTGATGAAGACCTGGAATGAGTGATATTATCTTCAAATCTTTCTGATAGTACCGAAAATCCGTGTTTATACCCTTTAAAAATCAGATATCATCCCTTGAAAACCAGTGAAATTATATATACAGTGGGATGGGGCATGAAACAAAAAGACAATCGCCATCCTGCCTTATCAAAATGCCATGCCTTAAAGATCTGGTAATTATTACTACATGAAAATCCTCACATAAAATATCCGGCCACAGGGCAGAATTGGCTCTCCGGTGACAGATCAATTATTTAAGGCTAATGTTTGAAAAAATTAGTGTTAAATATCTGAAAAACAACGACTAATCTTCACTTACCATTTATTTCGAACAATTATTTTACCCTGACTGATGCTGTACCAATCAGGCCTTGGTCAGATTAGGTGAATGAATTAACATTTCATTAACTATAAAATTATCCTGTTTGGTTAAATTTGATGTTTGATCAATCATTTTCCAAATTAAAATCATCTTATGTCCAAAGAGTTTTCAAGAAGAGAATTTATTCAAACGTTAATGTCTGGTATTGCCATGAGTCCTGCCATAATGAGTATGCAAAAACCAGGGGTAGCTGGTATTCCCACCAGACCTCTGGGAAACACCGGAGAAAGGGTGTCCATCATTGGCCTGGGAGGCTGGGATGTAGTAGCCAACAAGTCAGACCAGGAAGGGGTAAAATTGATGCATGAAGCTTTAGACAATGGCATCACCTTTTGGGATAACTGTTGGGAATACCATGATGGAAGAGCCGAAAGTGTAATGGGTCAAGCGCTGGCCCAATCCAGCCATAGAAATAAGGTCTTTTTAATGACCAAAACCTGCTCCCGTAGTTATGATGGGGCCAAAAAGCAGTTGGAAGACAGCCTTTCCCGGCTGAATACAGATCATATTGATCTGTGGCAATTCCACTCCCTCCAGTATGAAGGAGATGTAGAACGCATCATGGATCCGGATCAGGGGGCACTTAAAGCTGCCATTGAGGCCAAAAAAGCAGGCAAGATCAGATTCATCGGCTTTACAGGCCATATGTATCCGGCTGTGCACCAGAAAATGCTGGACCAGGATTTTAACTGGGATAGCGTCATGATGCCATTGAATATTCTGGATGCTCATTACAAAAGTTTCCAGAAAACGGTATTGCCCCGGGTGAATCAAAATAATATGGGGGCCATCGGAATGAAATCTCTGGCTGCACAGAATGGGATCATTCCCCGGCAACTAAATATTAGTGCCAAATTGTGCCGCAGTTATCCTTTATCACTGCCCATTAGCACCCTGGTTTGCGGAGTTCAAACCAGAGAAGAACTCCTATCGGATATCGAGGTAGGGCGTAATTTCAAACCTCTTACAGAAGAGTCAGTCAACGAATTACTGGAAAAATCTAACTTGCCGGCCCAATCGGGAGAAATTGAGTTATATAAAAATCCGCAAGGATACTTCGGTTGCTCCTATCACTCCCGGGTATTAGCCCGGGAAAAGGACAAGAATTAAGATACAAAAAGGACTATTGGTGATTCAATAGTCCTTCCTTGTTTCCTTGGCCGAAAAAACCGGATCTATGCCAAAACAGCTTCCTTGTTTTTCAAACGCCAGGACCTTATATCTTTAATCATTTTATTCATTTCATAAAGGTGCCATCCTTTTTCATTCAGAAAATCATGTAGTTCCTGATATTCAATATCATCGATCTGATTTGTTACCTTCATGTAAAGATAATTAATGATCAATCTGTCCTGGTGATAAATGTTCGTTTCCATCAATTCAAAAAATTATTGGTTTATAAAAAATACAAAGCAACGCAAATATACAAGCATAACATCAATAAAAAATGATAGGTTCATTTTTTATTGATTAAAAGTTTATTCCTATATGGTGATTTTATTATGATTATTTATTTTTGAATGAAATAAAGTAAGCTTTACATCGGTTAAACTAAGGGTTTAAACTGTATACCATGATAAAAAAAATATTTAAATTTACTTTGTTTTTCCTGTTGGGACTGGTCCTGCTGCTGGTTTTTGTGGTAGGTTTCATCAATCAGGATCCTGTGACTGATCAATCTTATTATCAAAACATGATGCAAAAGCTGGACACCATGGATTTGGAAAGCCATGCTGGGGATACCATCAGGGTGGGTTGGTCCAGGATCAATATCACCCCGCCCAGGCCCACTCCTATGGCCGGTTACAAACCTCGTCCGGCATTTACTGAGGTAACAGACAGCCTTTATATTCGTACCCTGGTAATTGCTAACGGTAATGCCACTGTTGCTTTTGTTTCGGCCGATCTGCTGATATTCCCCCCCATGGTGAACAACCTGATCAGACAGAAAATCAAATCAGCTTATCCTGAGGTGTTTATATATCTGGGAGCCACTCATACGCATTACAGTTTGGGAGGTTGGGACAACACCATTGTGGGTAATTTTAGTATGGGCCGGTATGACCAGCAACTTACCCATCAATTAGCCCGGCAGGTAATGGAAAGTCTGGATCAGGCCCTTCAAAAAATGGCACCGGCAGCATTAGCCTATTTCCAGATTCCGGCTGATCAATACATTCGCAACAGACTGAATCCGGATGGTGCTATAGATGGTTTTTTGAGAGGAATTGAGATTGTATTTGAGCAGGATCATGAAAAAGCTTACCTGGTTACCTACAGTGCCCATGCTACTAATTTACCCATGAAATCCACCGCCCTGAGCAATGATTATCCCGGTCAGTTGATTCGGCAGCTGGAATCCGCACCAGGCAATCAGTTTGCCCTGTTTATGGCTGGTATGGTGGGAAGCCACAACCTTTCCGGTATAGAAGCCAGACATTATGAAAAAGTTCAGCTTGCCGGGAAAAAGCTGAGTCAATTGATCCTACAGGATTCCAGCCGGCAAAAGTTGCAAGCGCCTTTGAAAATCACAAGCCGTCATATCCCCCTGGAATACCCTGAACCTCAATTAAGGTTAACCGGCAACTTTCGGTTAAGAAGCTGGCTTTATGAATTGGTCCTGGGAGAACTATCCGGTGAGATCACCCTGGTGAAGCTGAACCAGGTTATTTTGATTGGTGTACCGGTAGATTTTTCCGGTGAATTATACGCAGATCAGCTCAGGCAGCTATCAGAACAAACCGGAATGCATGTAATCATCACTGGATTTAACGGGGATTATGTGGGCTATGTTATTGACAGTGAGAGTTATTTTAACACCCAAAAAGAAGAAGGAAATGTAATGAACTGGTTGGGTCCCCAATCAGCTCAGTATTTTAGTCAAATCATAACCAGGCTGGTACAAAAACTGGATAGGCCGGAATAAAACCAGCATTCATCATCCTTACTTTCCTTTAAAGGTAGTGAAGTAAATATATGCTCCTACACCTGGCTCAAGTATTTTTTTCGACAAGAAATCTGACCTTCCTTCCTAGGAAGTTTGGATAATAATTTTGAAATTTGTCGGTTGTTAATGATATAAGCAATAGCATCCAATGACACATGTGTGGGGAACAAGCCGAAGATACCATGCCTATGCAGACCAATTTAGGCAGCAATATGGGGAAAGGATCCAGAAAGTATCTGTCAACGCCGGATTCACCTGTCCTAACCGGGACGGGCATTTGGCCGTAGGCGGCTGCAGCTATTGCAATAATCGCAGCTTCACCCCTTCCTATTGCAGATCTATTGAATCAATACAGAGTCAGATTGAGAAAGGTATCAGGTTCTTGTCCCGGCGATACAGACGTACTAAAAAGTATTTAGCTTATTTTCAATCATTTTCAAATACCTATGCGCCTTTGGCCGAGCTTAAGGAAATTTACCAGGCTGCATTAAGCCATCCATTGATTCATGGCTTGGTGATCTCCACCCGGCCTGATTGTATTGATGAGGAAAAACTAGCCTATCTTTCGGGTTTGTCCAAAGATTATATAATTCAGATGGAATACGGCATAGAATCCTGCTATGACCTAACCCTTCAAATGATTAATCGCCAGCATAATTTTGATCAGGCCCGTCGTGCTATATTTCTTACAGCTGATCATGATCTTCCGGTCGCAGTTCATCTGTTATTTGGATTACCTGGTGATTCTGAACAAATGATGCTTGACCAGGCCGGAATGTTGTCTGAATTACCAATAAAATCTTTGAAGTTACATCAATTACAAGTCATTAAGGGCACTGCCATAGCCCGTCAATACCATGAACAGCCTGAATTGTTTCGTTTATTCAGCCTGGAAGGGTATCTTTTATTTATAGTTTCCTTTTTGGAAAGACTAAACCCTGATATTTCGGTTCAGCGGTTTGTTAGTGAAGTACCCCCAGCTTATAAAATCGCACCTGTTTGGGGCTCAGTCAGAAGCGATGTATTGAACCAAATGATTGAGGAGAAACTGGCCTGCAAAAACACCTGGCAGGGAAAATATTATAACAAACCTTCCTGACCAGAAGACCGGGAGGATTAATATTTGATCATTTGGCTAATTTAAATTATATGTTCCAGTTCTTTGGGCATTTGAGCTTTAATGTGGCTCAATCCACCATCTGATAAATACTTTGAACTGATGAAATTAAAGGTCTTTTCTATTAATTCTTCTGTGGATTGGTTCCAGTCAAAATCCGATTCACCAAATTTAGCCTGGTTGGATTTCACTTTTGCGGCAAACTCTTCCATATTCTTTAGCCTTTCCGGCTTTACCTGAAATTTCCATTCATCTATATACACAGCTTTGAGAAACATAGGTACTTGGGCCACAAAGTCCAAAGATTCACTGATAGTAATGCGATCACATGTAGCGTGAAGAATACTTCTTAACAAAGTAGCTATCCTGTTAATTTCATCGGGATGATTTAATTCTTCAGATAAATGTTTTATAAAAGTATTTGCTTCGGTTGCATAATTGATTAAAATTCAATGCCATAAATCCTCCATTTTTAAGTTAAAAAATCTCTTTTCTAGTTTAACAGAATCACATTTTTGTAAGTTATCATAAATTTGAATTTCATATCAAAGCTTATACTTCAGCCTAAATATCTTCATATTATTTCATTACAAAAATTTTTTAAACGTTCTGGCTTTTTGTATGTTTATGATGTGAGTGGCTAAATGTTGCATTAGATGTTTATTATATCAAATTCTTTATTGGAATATTTTAATTTTTGGCACTTTTTTTGGTCTGAATTGGTTAAGTAGATTTTATTTTTTAGTTAATTTTTATTTTTAAGTATCATGTTGAAAAAATTATTATTGGTGGATGATGACGATTTAACTTCCTTTCTGATTGGTAAACTTATAAAAGGAAATGATTCCATTGACAGTTTTGAAGCTAAAGAAAACGGATACGACGCTCTCGAATATCTTAAACAATTGGAAAAATCTAACTATCAATCCTTTCCTGAAATACTACTAGTGGACATTGATATGCCGGTGATGAATGGATATGAATTTGTAGAAGCATATGAAAACCACTTCTGGAAAAAATTTCCCAATACCAAAATCCTTATGGTAACCAGTTCCAAAAGAAAATTGGATTTTGAAAGATGTCTTAGTTATAAGTCAGTTACGAACTGCATTTATAAACCATTAACCAAAGAGATCCTGTCCGATATTGTGGAGAATGTTAAGTTTAAACGTGTGGGATGATAAATTAAGGAGTACCAATCTACCTACCCATAGAATTAATCACTGAAGCATAATGCTGTTAAAGAAAAGTCATGTCTATGCCTGATCAATACACTAAAGCATTTTCACCGGGATCAAATCACCATTAAATTAAAAAATAAGAAATTAAAAAGGGAATCAGGAGGATTTTAGAGATTTTAGGAACACTGAACTAAGTAAATTTAAAAAATGAACTATTCAGCCAAAAATTGTTCCCTTAACCTTCATCTATTGCTTGAAACTATCTTTAATATTTCAAAATTAATGCCAAAACAAGCAGTGGCTCAACTATCTATAATGAATTTTATTGCTGCCTCAATAGATGGCTATATTAAGCGCCTGTTTATTCAGTAATATTCTAGATTTTTGCTGATTTTATAAATTTTAAAGAGAAGCAAGAATAAATACTATTGAGCCAGTTTGTGGATTGTCATTCCCAGTGTGGGGAATTATTTCCACACTGATATTCTACAATTTGGGCAGAAATGCCATCAACAAAAGTAGCTACTGATTTGTTTATACCAGTATATTTGCTTTTTTAAAAATTTTTATTTCTTCTTTTTTTAAATAATATAGTGGATAAAAATAATGAGCTAGCAGCCATCGTAGGCATAGGCGCTTCTGCCGGCGGATTAGACCCGCTCCAGCAATTGTTATCCCATTTAGATGATGACCTGAATAACAGTGCGTTGATCATTGCTCAGCACATGAGCCCTAATTATGATAGCAAATTATTGGAATTGCTGAAGCGCAGAACCAAGCACACCATAGAAGAGGCTAAGAATGGGAAAGTGATCAAACCTAATATCATTTACATTGTGCCGCCGAATAATAATGTGGAAGTTAAAAACAACAGTTTATATCTTTTTAAAAACCAGCAAGATGCGGGCCCCAAACCATCTATTGATCATTTATTAAATTCGCTGGCAAGGTATCAAAATGGTACAAAACGAGTAGGTATCATCCTGTCTGGTACCGGAAGTGATGGAGCAAATGGAATCAGGGCATTAAACCAACAAGGTGGTATTACCATAGCCCAGGATCCTGATACAGCTAAATATGATGGTATGCCTTCAGCTTCAATTGACTCAGGAAACATACAGATCATTCTTTCTCCTGATTTGATTGGTGAAAACATGGTGAAAATATTAAAAGAACCGCATAAATTTATGAATGCCTCCCCTGAAATGGCGGGTGGAAGTACAAACCTGATGGATCAAATTATCAGTATGTTATCAAGCCGGATCGGTATTAACTTCAGTGGTTATAAAACTTCTTCCATATACCGGCGCCTGGAAAAAAGAATGGCCGACCTTAAATTTAATGATTCCAGTGCATACCTGAATTACATAAAAGATAATCCGGATGAACTTGATAGCCTTTTTAAAAGCCTTTTGATTGGGGTTACAAAATTTTTCAGGGATAAAGAAGTCTTTGACTCAATCAGAGAGATTATCTTCAGGATCATAGATCAAAACAAGCCGGATCATAAAAAGGAAGGAATCAGAATCTGGGTACCCGGCTGTGCTACAGGTGAAGAAGCTTATACCTATGCCATTATTTTAGATCAGGTTCAGCAGGAAACACAACACCCAGTAAAGATCCAGATATTTGCTACTGACATTGATGAAAATGCCCTGAAGTTTGCCAGAAACGGTATTTATTCCGAATCAGCCCTGGAAAATGTTCCGGATCAGCTTTTGAATCAATATTTCACCAAAATCAAGGATAAGTATGAATTATCCAAAGAAATCAGGAAAAACGTCTTGTTTTCTCGCCATGATCTTATTGCTAATCCTCCATTTCTCAGAACTGATATGATCAGTTGTCGTAATCTGTTGATCTATTTTGACATTAATTTACAAAACCATGTAATTCCGCTGTTTCATTACTCGTTAAAACCAGATGGTTACCTGTTCCTGGGCAAAAGTGAGACCATCGGAGATTTCAATCACTTGTTTTTTTCTATTAATTCAAAGCATAAAACTTATCAGAAAAAAAGCAATATTCGCCCTTTTGTAAAACTTCCATACCTTAAAATGTCAGCCAGGAACCATAAAAGCAATGAAGCCACCTATTCCACTACTTCTAAAGAAACGGTATCTGTAGCGGAAATGGTAAAAGAAACTTTTTATCATTCTTTTGAACATCCATATGCAGTAGTGGATGAAAACCTGGACCTGATAGAAGTAAATGGAGATGTATCACACCTATTGACCATCAAACCCGGAGCTGTCAGCACTAATGCTTTGAAATTGATTGATAAAGACCTGCAAGTAGAGTTTCGGGCGGTGGCAGGTCAGGCCATTAGGAAAAATACCACCATCAAAGGGAATATCAGACGTATAAAGAAAAACAATGATGAAGTTCAATTGGTCAAAATCGTGGCCAAGCCTTTATTGTTCAGTAAATCCAAACACCCGCTGTACCTGGTAATATTTGAAAATATTGACCCTGATGGAAATTATCTGAAATCAGACCATTATGTGAAAGATAATGACAGCCCCAGAATAGTGGAATTGGAGCATGAACTGACAGCCACCAAAGAACATATGAACACCCTGATAGAAGAGCTGGAGACATATACTGAAGAATTACAGGCCACCAATGAAGAACTGCAATCTTCCAATGAAGAACTACAAGCTTCTAACGAAGAACTTGAAACTTCCAACGAAGAGCTACAATCCACTAATGAAGAATTAGAAATTGCTTATAATGAATTAAGAACCGCCACTTCGGAAATTGAAAAGCAAGCTCACCAGTTGGCTCAATCAGAGAATAATCTTCGCACAATTTTTAATAATACCCTGCAGGGTTTTATTCTGATTGATAAAAAATACAATATCATCACTTTTAATAAAACAGCCGGAGAAATTTATAAGAAGACCTTTAGCAAAAATATAGAGGCAGGTGATTCCTATATTGATATCATCCCTCCCGAAGAATTTGAAGGATTTCACCGGAATTTTAAATTAGCCCTGGAAGGAAAAGTGGTACAAAGTAAAATTTTGGTCAAAAAGGAGAGTCAACAGGATATCTGGTTAAAATATAATTATTCCCCGGTACTTACTGACAATCCCGCTTTGGAAATTAATCAGGTAAGTATCAGTTTTATTGACAGTTCCAAACAAAAAATATTGATTGATGAGCGGGATAAACTACTGGAGGAGATTACCCGGCGAAATCGTGATCTGAAGAAAGCTAATCAATATCTGGATGATTTTGTCCGGATCATTGCCCATGATCTCAGAGGTCCTATCGGCAATATGAAAATGGTGGCTAATCAATTCAATGAGGCTGCTGAAATGCAGGAAATTAAAGAACTTTTACCCATATTGGATCAGTCAATTGACCGGCTGGATAATACCATCAATGGATTGGTAAAGATCATAGAAACTGAAGGTATAACCGATGTAGTAGAACCTGATCTTTACTTCAGGGATTTATTAGATGAAGCAATAGAAAACCAATCAGATACAATACAAAATAGCGGGGCCAGGATTGAACATTCGCAGATAAAACATCAGAAAATAAGTTACATCAAGGCGTTTCTGGTAAGCATTATCAAGAATTTGCTTAGCAATGCTTTGAAATACCATAAACCTGATCAGGCACCTCAGGTAGAGATTACTGTTACTGAGGAGTCACCTTACCTGGTACTAACCATTAAAGATGAAGGTATAGGCATTGATCTGGATAAGTATGGTAATCGGTTATTTGTACCTTTTAAAAGAATACACAAAAATCAGGCTATGGGTTTGGGAGTAGGCTTGCATATTGTGCAGAATATGGTGGAAAAAAATGGTGGAAGGATCGAAGTAGAAAGCGAGATCGACAATTACACCCAGTTTAAAGTATATTTGAAGCCTTATCCATTGTCGTAATAACGACAATACCTGGTAAAATACAGTGGTTCTTAAATCAAGTGCCATTATGATTTGTTAACAAGGTTAAATTCATATTATGGCAAACATTATCATCCCCCCAGACTGGCAGGAAAAACAGCTTCAACCGATTTCAGAACAGGAATACTATAACCGCAGAAATATCCTGAAAAAACTGGGCATCCTGACCGGAGGCTTGCTCACTGCTCCTGCTGTTTTAGCCGGTTGTGAAGGAAATAAGCAAAATAAAACCCAAAAAAACCAGGCTGAACCTGGAATAAATTCTGGTAATAATGTCTTTGGCTTTCCCGGAATGGACAAAATGTATCCTGCTCCACGAAACCAACAATACCAGGTAAGCCGTGAACTGACCCAAGAGTATGCCGCTACGCATTATAATAATTTTTATGAATTTATCAGCCGTGATCTGGAATCCATCTATAACGTCTATAAAAATGTAGATCCATTTGATACCTCTGACTGGAAATTTGAAGTAAGCGGACTGGCTGATAACACCGGAATATTTAGCCTGGAAGACATAATGAAAAAGTTTGACCTGGAAGAGCGGGTTTATCGTTTCAGGTGTGTTGAAGCCTGGTCTATGGTGGTACCCTGGACCGGGATCCCCATGCATAAACTGGTAAAGTATTTTGCCCCTCAAAACAAGGCAAAGTATATCAGGATGGTTTCTTACAGTGACCCTGATCAAATGATAGGGGTAAAACAACAGGAATGGTATCCCTGGCCCTATTTTGAAGGTGTAAGAATAGATGAAGCCATGAACGAACTGACGCTGCTGACAACCGGAATTTTTGGCAAACCACTTCCCAAACAGAATGGGGCTCCCATGCGACTGATCGTACCCTGGAAATATGGCTATAAAAATATTAAATCGATTGTCAGGTTTGAATTTGTAGCGGAACAACCGGAAACTTTCTGGCATACCCTGGCGCCGGATGAATATCCATTTATCAGCAATGTCAATCCAGATGTACCCCATCCCCGCTGGTCTCAGGCCAGCGAAACATTGATCCCTGATGAGGAAAAAGTTCCTACCCTGATGTATAATGGTTATGAAAAATTCGTGTCAGGTCTATACAAATAAACCTGGTCAAAAGCTTTTGTTTATGGGGCAAAGTTTATCCACTTACTTCCAGTACCCTGGCTTTTGGCTGCGCCGGCACCTGTACCTCAGGTGTAGATAACCGGTGCAGCAAATAAATATTCATTCCCAGCAAAATAAAAGCGCCAGCCTGATGTAAAACACCAAGCCATACGGGTACTGCCCATACCAGGGTATAGATGCCCATCAGCACCTGTAAAGCCACCATTACCATCATCATGGTCACTCCGGATGACTGACCCGAAGAAAGTTTGACCTGGCGGGCCTTGTACCAGATCACAGCGGCCAGTATCACCAGTATATAAGCCAGGTATCGATGAACAAATTGTACTCCGGCCAAACCTTCCAGGAAATTCAAATAAAATGGTTGCATTGCCGTAACGCCTTCCGCAATCCATCGGTCGCCCATCTTGGGAAAGGTATTATAAACAAAACCTGCTTTCAATCCTGCCACAAATGCCCCGTATATGATTTGTATAGCCAGCACCACCAAAAACCATAACGAAAGTTTCTTTAATGGTTGAACCCGGACCAGGTTAGTAACAGGCCTGAATTTATAAATTTCATCCAAAGCTACCCAGAAAGTAAATCCAAATGTAATGAAAGCAGCCATTAAATGAATGGCTAAACGGTAATGACTTACATAAGGCCGGTCTACCAGTCCACTTTTTACCATATACCAACCTAAAAATCCCTGAAAAGCGCCCAGGGCAAAAATCAGCAGCAATTTGGGCATTAGACGTTTTGAGATCTTTCCGGTAAGCCAGAAATAAAGAAATGGAATTATAAAAACGATCCCTATGAACCGGCCGATCAAACGGTGGATGTATTCCCACCAGAAAATAGATTTAAAATCGGCCAGGTTGAAGTGATAATGAAGTTTTTGATATTCGGGAAATTGCTTGTACTGATCAAAGGCTGTTTGCCATTCCAGTTCATTTAAAGGAGGTATTGCCCCCATGATAAGATCCCATTCTACCATGGATAAACCGGAATGGGTTAACCTGGTAATGCCTCCAATAATCACCATTACAAAGATCAGGATGCAGCCGTACAACAACCAGGTTACTAAAGGAAAATTCACACGATGCTTCTTCATATTGTCATTTTAACGGATTATCAGCTAAAAAATTTGTTCAGTCAATAGGTTTCAAAAAAAAATAATAATACAAATATTTTGTCTTTATAATTGCTAATTCAGGGCAACTAAGATCCGATTCAGGCAAATTTATAGACAAAAGTATTCATCTCAAAGCTCGGGGTGGTGTAGTATTAAAACCAGAAAAATGATAAGGTAGATTTGCTGATTTTTATTGAATTTTACAGCGTATCCTTAGAAATTAAAGGTGAATCATGAAAAATGAAAGGAATAAAACCATCATCGTAATGCTGCAAACAGTTTACTGGGTCCTGTTAGGGCTTACCTTCATTGTTTTTTATTACAGCTTAAGAAATGATCAGGATGGCTTTCGGGCCACTATCTACGCCCTAATCATGTGGGGAGCCACCTACCTTATTCATTTATTGATCAAAAAATTAAAAAAACAATCCGAGTGATCAGCCTTAAATAAAACAATCAAAAATTTCCCGGACCACACCTCTTTTGGTGTCTCTGTATTTTTGAAGACTGTACTTTATTGAGTTAAACCGCTGGGAAAACTTTTTCTTACCATTTACTATGGGTTGATTCACCAGGCAAGCTCCTAATATTCCGGCAAATATTGCACTAATAATTACCATTAAAGATACTTTATTATTCATATTACCCTATTTTATTTAACCATAGGAGGTAAATATAATATTTTTCGAAATATCACTCAATGGCAATTTGGGAATTTTAAAGGCTTGTAAGATTATGGGCTAATTTCTTCGGTTCATTTCATCCCTGATTTTGGCTGCCCTTTCATAATCTTCTTTTTCTATGGCTTTGGATAGCATTTCCTGAAGTTTATCATGGCTTAAGTCTTTCAATTGTTCATTGAAGGGCTTTTTAGATCCTTCTGATTTTTTGGCTTTAGCTTTGGCTGGAGGTTGTTCTTTTTCTTCCTCGCTTTCTTCAGTTAAAACGATACCTGCTTCTGACAGAATGGTTTCATAGGTATAAAATGGAGCATTAAATCTTAATCCAATGGCTATGGCATCAGAAGGTCTGGCATCTATCTCTACTGTATTAATGCCATCATCACAAAGGATTTTAGCAAAGAACACACCTTCCTTCAAATCGGAAATCACTACCTCTTTAACCGTAAAATTAAAGGAGCTGGCAAATGATTTAAAAAGGTCATGTGTCATGGGTCTGTTAGGTATGATTTTCTCTATTTCTATAGCTATAGCCTGGGCTTCAAACATTCCGATAATGATTGGTAAACGCCGATTGCTCCCCACTTCACCCAATACCAGGGCAAATGATCCCGACTGAGATTGACTAGATGATAAACCTAAAATTTCCAGTTTAATTTTATCCACTTACAAAAAATTTTTATTTCCCGACACAAATTTATGAAATTCTTTTTATAGCTTCGGTTAATTTAGGCACAACTTCAAAAGCATCCCCTACAATCCCGTAATCTGCTGCCTGAAAGAAGGGAGCTTCAGGATCTTTATTGATCACTACAATCACTTTAGAGGAGTTGACGCCGGCCAGATGCTGTACTGCACCGGATATACCCACAGCCACATAAAGGTCAGGACTGATTTTCAACCCGGTTTGTCCCACATGTTCATGATGGGGTCTCCATCCATCGTCAGCTACCGGTTTACTGCAGGCCAATGCGGCTCCCATAGAGCCGGCTAAATCTTCCAGCATTTTCCAGTTTTCCGGTCCTTTCAAGCCCCGGCCTCCCGATACCACCAGTGAAGCTTCAGGCAAACTTATTCCTTCAGCTGCTTTTTCCTGTCCGGTTACTTTTACGGTTTCCGGTATATCTGAGGTAGATTTTTCAATTACCTCAACTTTGGCTTCTTTTTGGTACTCCTTGAAGTCTACCGCATTTTTCCTGATTGAAAGGATCTTTTTGTCACTTCGCAATGATTCCGTGACAAATGCCTTTCCGGTAAAAATACTTCTTTTTACCATGAATTCTCCGGCATGAATATCCGGTAGTTCTACTACATTTGTAGCTACAGCAGCACCCAGCCGAATTGAAAGCTTAGCTGCCAGTGCATCATAAAATCCTGATTTGGTAAAAATTATGATATCCGGATCCTCCTTCTCCAACACTTCACTTAGCTGTGCCGCAGATTGATTGAGTTCAGTGGCAATGGGAACCTGCAAAACCCTGTCTGCTCCGTATTTTCCCAATGCAGGCAAATCATCATCAACCTGTCCAGGCATTAAAGCCGTGACTTCACTACCTGTTGACTGTCCTAATGCTGCTCCATACAGAATCCCTTCCAGTGATGCCTTTTTTATCTTTTGATCTTTTATATCCAGAATGACAATTATGCCCATATTTTTATCATTAAATATTATAAAACCTTGGCCTGTTTTTTCAGTAGTTCTACCAGTTCTTCCACCTGATCTTTGTCAATCAATTTAACCTCTTGCTTGGCTTCCGGTAAATTAAAATAAACGGAATGATTTCCCCGGTCTGCGGCTTCCACCGGTTTCATCACCTTCAATGGTTTGGAACGGGCCGTCATAATGCCTCTCATATTTGGTATTTTCCATTGGGCAATAGGCTCCTGACAACCCAATATCAGTGGCATTTCAGCTTCTACCCTTTCTATTCCACCTTCTATTTCCCTTTCCATAAAGGCTTTGGTTCTGTCAACATCTAACTTCATAACTGGTGTTACCACAGGTATGCCGGTCAGTTCACTCACCATGGCATGTACTACACCTCCATTAAAATCAGCGGACTCCCTTCCCATCATGATCAGGTCATATTCATCCTTTTGAATTATCTGGGCTAATTGTTTGGCCACAAACCAGGAATCAGCAGGATGTCCGTCTACCCTGATGGCTTCATCTGCACCTATAGCCAGTGCTTTTCTCAGGGTTGCATCTGATTCAGAAGTACCAACATTTGCAACTGAGACAAATCCATTATGTTCTTGCTTAAGTTCCACCGCCCGGGCCAGGGCAAAATCATCATAAGGCCCTATTATGAATTGAACATTGGATAAATCAAGCGCAGTGTTTTCCTGTTTAAATGCAATTTTGGAAGTTGTATCAGGCACATGAGTAATACAAACCAATATCTTCATATTAAAAAATCAATGTTATTATTTGATAACCTAATAATGGTTGTGAAGTTACATAATATTCACTAAACCTTTTAGGAATTAGTATTCTTTATCAAAAAAAAGGTAACATGGGTATGGCATATAATGGTGAAATTATCCAATGTAATACCGGGATAAATGGCATAATTATATCAATTTTACAGTATTCATCAAATATTACAAAATGAACCAGAAAAGAATTGACCAATTGCTGAAATATTTGGAAGAAAACCCAAATGATCCTTTTCTGAAATATGGATTAGCAATGGAATATAAAGACCATAATTCCGCCAAAGCATTGAGCTACCTGGAACAATTATTGAACCAGCACCCCGATTATTTACCAGCTTATTATCATGCAGCTGAACTTTATGCTGAGCTTGATCAAAGATCAACTGCAGAAAGCATATATCAGGCAGGTATAGCTTTGGCTAAAAAACAAAATGATCACCATACCTTGCAGGAACTTAACAATGCCTACACCAATTTGATGTATGATGAGGATTAATAACCCGCATGATAAGAGGGCATCACAATCCACAAGATGATATAAACCAGAATACCCGGAAAAGCAGCGCTGGCTATGGAAACAATGATGTAGAGTATTCTGACCAGGGTGGGATCCCAACCCAGCCAGTCTGCCAGACCTCCGCAAACACCAGCAATTATCTTATTACGCGAACGTTTTAAGTGATTGTTCATAATATCTGTCATTTATGATGTATAACTTTACAAAAATATAATAGTTAAAATAATTAATATTATTAAAACCACAATCTGAATAATGGCATATTTATAATATCTTTTGATTTTCATAAGCACCTCCTCCTGGCTTACCCAAATCCCTTCAAGCAACGTGCCATTTAGATTATGTGTTTGAAAATCAACTACTTGCAAAGTTCAAAGCAGAGAGTATTGTACGATTTTAATGTACGAATACGTACAATACCCAGCTGTTGGAAAGCTGGACAAAAAGAACATATCAGGGATTCAAGGCTTGATCAACTGTTAAATCGGCTTCAGCATAACCAATTTTACCTTCCGGGGTCATGCCTTGTACCACTATCTTATAGGAACCTGCCTGGTCAGAAGTAAAGAATTCTATGGCAGCACGGCCAGTAGATCCGGTAATAATTTCAGGTTCCCAGTGAAGCAGGTTTCTGAAATCAGGCTTACGGGGGGATGATGATTCATTTTGTCCATAATCTGGACTGTAGTACTCTCTTTTTATTTCCAAACCATCGTAGTCTAGTAAAAGGGAACGAGGATCCAGTTGAAAGCCCTCCATATTGCCTCCGTAGGTTATGTAACTTACCAGGCCATTACAGGTGATGGGTCCATGGAAGTACCTCTTTTTCACCACATCAATTCTTTCCACCTTGAGAGGATCATAATCAATAATTTTGTTGATATCAAACACGGGAACCCCATCCAGTAAGACCAGGGATTCATTGTTAAATACCGATTTGTTCAATTCATCATAAACAATAAAGTAATAATCCTGCTTACGCTTTCGTAACCAAACTCCGGCCACATACTCCCTCATTACATCCTCCATAGTAGGGAACCTGGTAAACTCATCCAGGTAAAACTGTTGGTCCGGTGCCCCATAAAAAGCAGTACTATCTACTACGGGTAATATATATTTTTTGAGTTCCTTTTCGTAATAAGCATTTTGGACCTGCATGCTTATGCTGCGGCTGACCAAATCTTCAGTCAGACTTTCATGAATATTGAATGGCTCGAAGGCCCTATTTACCGGCTGATCAGAGAATGGGCTGTGAATGGAGACTCTGACGGTGCTGTCTCTCATTATATTGGACTGAACAATGATTTCATTAGACCCATAAAAATCCTGCATTTCAAACATGATATTTCCCTGCCTGTCACTCTTGGATCCATAAAGCCTGACATATTTCCCGGGGGAAGCCAGGTAAGTCAAAACATCTGCTTTAGGTCGATTTGAGGCTATGGTTCTCACTTGCCCCCTGATAATATGACCGTTTACTTCAGGTATGTATTGAAAGGTTTGCTGCTTACCCTGCCACACCTCTGACCAATCAAATCGACGCCAGCCCTGGGTAAGCAAAAGGTTATCCAAAGCAATACCAGCCAGGGGATTATTCTGACTAAAATAATAAGAAGGCTGTTCAATTTTACCAGCCAGATCTGATGCGAGCCAGATATAGGCATAAAGATTAACAAAATCAGGATCCGGCAACTGATCCTGGCGAAATACCGATAATGAAAGATTGGCATTGACTGGTAGGTCCTCCAGTTTGGATTGAATTTCCAAAGTTACCTTTTCCCGGTTTTGAAAATGATCTTTGGATGTATTAACCTGGACTGAAAGTTTCTGTTCCGGATATTTAAAGTATAATCTTTCGCAAAGGGGTTCTTTTTGGGCATTGAAGAGGGTAAAGTGCGAAATCCCTTCAGCTAATATGTCAGGATCTAGGTCAAAGTTTACCACCCCCTGACGGGTCATTTTCACTTCTGCTTTTTTTATCACCTGGCGGGAGTGGGCCAGGAAATAAAGTGGTTCATAATCCTGAAAAGTGGTCCGAACCTGAATGTGCAATAGATCGGTTGAATCTTTAACATGCATCACATATCCCTGCTGGTATACTTGGGGAAGTTCATGCCTGGAAACCTGGCCGTCTTCATCCCGGACCAGACTGAAATAGGTTTGTTCCGGCTGTGGTGTGAAATAAAAGTGTCCGATCCCCATCTTTAAAGGTCTATAGGTCAGTAGGGTGTCTCCCGACTGGTTCATTAAAAAACCTCTCACATCAGCTCCTTTGCCTGATCTGGCTACCACCTTGAACCCTACTTTGCTCTTAAGGCCAGCAACCAGATTCCCTCCTTCCGGAAAAAAATCTACTTCATACCCTAATGTATCCAGGGGTTGCTGCAAACCCAGGGTTTTAAAAGAATTAACGATGGTTATAGGTGTTTGAAAGAAAAAAGAGGCATCAAAATTCTTCATCCAGGCAGTATAGGCCCTTAGCATATAGGATCCTGAATTAATAGAGGCGGGTAGAAATAAGCTTCCGTCGCTTGTACCTTGGTCTAATCCGGTTTTAGCTTGCAAAACCGGCTTTTGATCCTGATCTACTATTTCAAGATAAGCCACTTTACTTAAATCCAGAGGCTGATGGCTTATGCCATCCAGATAGTACATTTTATACCAAAGCGTTTCACCGGTAAGATAGAGTGTCCTATCGGTATGGACATATATTTTTTCAGGCAGGGCTTCCCGGCCATACTGCTGGAACAGATCTACCATCCGGTTCAGGCTATCAACCTGCGACCAGGCAGAAAAACTATTTACAGCCAATAAGACAGTAATAGTCAGGTATTTGAAGGTATAATTTAAATTCTTTCGCATCATGCTATTCCCAAAAATCAGGTTCTTCATTAGTACCACGCAAACGGCAGTCCGTGCAAAAAGGAGAAGCCATCCGGTAAGCAATCACATTCCCCGTCATGTCCATGATCTCATCCAGGAGCAGACGTGAGGATAAATATTCATCCAGATCGGCCAATTCTACCGTGTCTGGAAAACAAGCACTGTATTCATTATTTACCTGCCAGTAGGGTAAATCATTACGACTGATAAAAATCCTTTTCTCAGCGACGGTCCCGGCGCTGAAAAATCCAATTACCGGCTCTTCCGAATCATTGATATTTTGAATGTTTCCGGTTAGTTGGAAAGGTTGGGGATCAAACAGGGAGCCCAGGCTTTCTGTATTGGATTTCAGGTTTTCATAATAGTCAAATCCTTCCTTGGTTAGTACATTTTGTTTCACCAGGATGCTGTATTTTATCTTTATTCGAGGTGAACTTCCCCGAATATGATTCAACGGGTACTCAAATATAACATCCTCACTTAATCTTTCAGAAGACCCTACATAAATGTCGTTGGAATAATCATCTCTCCAGCATACATATATATTTTCCCAGCGAAATTCAATGGTGTCAAGCTCTTCAACATAAACAAACTGGGAGTTAAAGGCTGAATTAAACCGCCAGGTTTCCTCAAATTGCCAGCGATAATATTTCGATTCATTAGCAGGATCATGAGTAGTGACATATAATTGCACTCCATTATCTTCCACTTTCCAACTTATGCTATCAATTGCAGGCGATTGTGTGATAGGTACATAATCTGAAACATATTCTTTTCCGTCAAAATTCTTTACGTGCAACCGTACCTTCTGATTAAAATCCAGGTCAGCCGGAGGTAAAATATAAAGTCCAGCTCCAACAGATTCAAAAACCAGCCGGGTATCATTTTCCTGTTCTACCCATACCTGGGCTCTATCCTCTCCAGATTGAAAAGTTGGTTCAAAGGAAGCGTTCTCATTTTCTGAAAGCGGCTGGGTTCTGCTTAAATAAACGGTAGAGGTATCATTGGCATTCAAAAAACCATCAATTACCAGATAACTCTCAGTTAATGTGATCTCGGGCGGCTGATAAGGGTCTATACAACTGCCATAAAACAGCAAAACCAACATATAAATCAAACTTTTCCCTTTCTTCATGTGCTGCTAAAATTTAAAGTTATAAGTTACCGTAGGTATAGGGCGGCCAAAAATGGATAGTTGATACCCTTTTACATTGCCATTTTCACTGTCAAAGAAGATGGAATAGGCATTTTTTCGCCCTGTAAGATTATACACTGCAATAGTCCAGGAACTATGATTGAGTTTTCTCACTTTATGGTTACCTTCAATATTCATGGAAAAATCGGCCCGGTAAAAATCCGGTATCCGGAACTGATTTCGGTCAGAATACAGAATCCGTTTGCTTCCTTCATAGTCATACTTGGCCTGGGGCAAGGTAATCGGGCGTCCGGTACTATAGGTGAAGTTTAAAGAAATGGAAAATCTGCGACTAAACCTGTAATTTCCCACCATGGTAAAATCATGGGGTTTATCAAAATTGCTGGGAAAAAACGCTCCATCATTCACAACATCTGAAGTGCGGCTGGCGTCAATACGAACCATGGAACGGGAGTAGGTATAGCTCACCCAGCCATTTAATTTGCCGGTAAGCTTTTTCACCATCATTTCCAAACCATAGGCCATACCCTCTGCGTTAATTATGTCAGTTTCAATATGAGGATTCAAAATCAACCGGGCACCGCTTTTAAAATCCAGAAAATCATTCATTTTTTTGTAATAAACTTCAGCAGAAGTTTCAATGGTATTGGCTTTAAAGTTTTTGTAATATCCCAAAGAATACTGATCACCCACCTGTGGCCTGATATAATTATCGCTCAACTTCCATATGTCAGTGGGAGCTATTGCTGTGGTGTTGCTTAGCATATGGATGTACTGACGCATGCGATTGTAGCTTAATTTGACTGAAGAAGTGGGATTAAGAATATACCGGGCGGAAAATCTGAACTCCGGACCTTGGTAGTTGGCCAGCAAATCACCTGATTGGTAACGAACAGTATCCACCATGTTACTTACCCTACGGTCACGTTCATCTCCGTAGATAAATACTTCTTTAGGCCCTATGTTATGAAAAAATGAATACCTCAATCCTACCGAAAGAGAAAGCAGTGGTGATATATCAAACTGATCATTAAGATATAAAGCACTTTCTATTGCCTGTTCCTTTTGAATGATCTCCTGATTGATCAGGGAGGAGTCTCCCAAAGGACTAAAATTACCCGGGGTTAGATCATAATGAAATGCATTTAAACCAAACTTGATGGTATGCTTGGCATTGGGAAAATAACTGAAATCAGCTTTTAAGTTAGATTGGTTGATCTTATAATCCAGCTGGTAAGCATTTACCGGATTTCGGTCGCTGGACATCTGATATTTGTACTGGTTAAAACCACCGGTAAACACGCCATATAACTCATTTTTAAAAATGTGCTTCCATTTCAGAACGGCATTACGATTATTGTACCGGTAGAGTGTATCAGAATTAAGCTTAAAACGGTCATTACTCATATAACCGGTTAAATACAAATTATTTTTTTCATTGAATTCATGAGTCAAATGCAGGTTGACATCATTAAAGGCAGCCTCACTATCATTCAGATTATCGTTGGGCAAGCTTTTCAGCAGCCAATCCGAATAGGTGGAACGACCACCGATTAAAAATGATGATTTATCTTTGATCAAAGGACCTTCCAGGGTTAACCTGCCAGTGATCAGTCCTATGCCCCCGGACCCGGTAAATTTCTTTTTATTTCCATCCCTGGTAGTCACCTCCAGCACTGAGGATAACCGCCCTCCGTATTCTGCCGGAATACCGCTTTTATATAAGGTAACATTTTTCAGAACATCCGGATTAAACGCTGAAAAGAAACCAAACAAGTGAGCCGGATTGTAGATGATGGCATCATTAAACAGGATCAGATTCTGATCAGTAGCGCCACCTCTTACATTGAGCCCTGTGGTGCTCTCTCCTACCGATTGTACGCCTGGTAAGGTTAAGGTTACTTTCATCACATCCAGTTCACCTAAAGCAGTGGGCACCTGCTTGATAGATTTAATATCAATTTTTTCCAGCCCCACCTGCATACCTGAAACATTGGCATCCTTTTCAGATTCAATCACTACTTCTCTCAGTGGAATCACATCCTGCTGCAATTCAATATTCATTTTCCCATCGCCGTAAAGCATTATTTGCCGACGGGTATCTTTCATGCCTATACTTTTCACTTTCAACTCATGCCGGCCCCTGGGCAGGGTAATAGAAAAATATCCATATGCATCAGTAGCCGTACCAATCCATGGTTCTTCAATATATACCAAGGCTCCAATCACTGGTTCTCCTGATTCAGCATCTGTAACCGAACCAGCCAGATTGGAATTACCCTGTTTGATGTTATTGGATTTAGGTCCAATTTCAAACAACTTGTTTTCAAGGGCATTTTTTTGGCTCACCGTGACCTGCTCATCCAGATAATCAAAAAGCGAAATATCAAATTGCACACTATCTGACTTACTATCAAAAAATCCAATCGGCAATTCCGTTCGGATCTCCTGTTCGTAGGTGATAAATACATTATGATCTTTCAGGGCAAAATGAAAATCTGATCCTTGCAGAATTTGCCTGAGTGCCTGGTCCAGAGGTACCTGATTCAGGCTGGCCGACACTTGAAGACTGTCTGTCTGGCTTTTGTCATAGTAGAAATAAAAGGCCGTTTGATTTTCAGCAATTTTGACAAATTGATCGAATGGTACTTGATCAAAATTTCCGGAAACATCAGGTATTTTCACCTCCTGTGCAGCTGATTCTAAACTAAATCCTCCCAGGAAGCTTACCCACAAAAACAGGTAGATATATTTCATAAATTATTTAATTCAAGATAGTATTTAGCTGCCATCAGCATAGTAAATTCGGGATCGGTCCGGTAAAAATAATGATTCCGTCTCATATATCTTTTAATCTCTTTCTTCCTGTCTTCTAAAGCCTTTAACAAAGTTCTTTTACTCCGGACAGGAAAAATGCGGCCTTTATTTTTGATAAAATATCTCTTTTTCAGGTAGAATTCCTTATTATTTTTTGCATAAGAATTTTCAGCAATGGACTTTATCCTTCGGGCCAGCACCTGCACCTGATCATCAAAAAGCACATCATAAAAGCCTGGTTTGAGACCTAACTGCCTGGCGCTGTCAGGCCGGATGTGGATAAAATCATGATCCAGCAGCTTAAAGTAACTTATATTTTCTTTATTAAGCATGATACTATAGGCATAACCTGATTGAGAAAAATGAGGTATGATCACTTCATCCTGTACTAGATCATATCTCAGTTCAATACCCCGGTACAACAATCCATCAAAAAATATGTCGCCTTTTTCCCAATCCATGGTTTGAAAAAACTGATGACCAACAATAAATCTGTCCAGGTTGATATACTCAGTACCATTATATAATTCAGCCTGCCGGCCCATATGATTAAAATACTGTTCAGATAAGCTTCTTAGAGAAACCTGAAGCAAACTGTCAGCTGAGGCTTTTTGAGCCAAACCAGTCTTAAAAGTCGCTGAAATCAATAAAAATAAAATAAATATCCTGTGCATGAATAACTTATGTAACCAAGAAACAGAAAACCACCCTAAGGTAAAAGTTGAACAGTAAAATGACTTTTTGCTTCCGAAAAATGTAATCTAATCAACTGCTAAATATAAGCATAAATAACATTTCCACTTATACTTCTCATTTTTTTTCAATGAAAATTCAGAATTAATTCAAAATTCAACAAGATGCCCGTTTATACACTAAATACTGATACAGGTTTTACTTTAATTATGCATTATAAACTAATGTAGTACCTTTGACGGTAAATAAATAAGGATCATATATGCATAAGTCAAAAATTCTGATTATCTGCTTACCCAGTTTAGCCCCATACTTAGCCAGGGAAGTGCAAAGCCTGGGTTTTCAGGTGAACCGCCAAACAAATTTTAATGTAGAGGTAGAAGGAACACTATCAGATACTTATCAGCTAAACCTCTACTTGCGCACAGCCAACCGGGTTTTATTTCAAATTGCCCAAGCCAAAGCCAATCATCCGGATGAGCTATATGATCAATTCCGGCAAATACCCTGGGAGGAGTATTTTGATAAAAAGACCTATATACATGTACATTCCGTGGTAAAGAATAGTTTTATCCGGGACACCCGTTTTGCTAATTTAAAAGCCAAAGATGCGATTGTAGACCGTTTTAGCCAAAATTTCCGGACCCGTCCTGACTCAGGTCCTGAAAAAGGAAAAACAGTGGTATTTTTTCATTGGCTGGAAGATCAGGTATCCGTTTACCTGGATACTTCCGGGGAAACCCTGAGCAAGCATAACTACCGGAAAACTTCTTTAAAGGCTCCTATGAGCGAAGTGCTGGCAGCTGCTTGCATTTATGCATCCCAATGGGATCAGCAGTCACATTTTCTGAATCCAATGTGTGGTACCGGAACACTGGCTATCGAAGCAGCTATGATGGCCTGCAATCTCTATCCCGGTATGTTCAGAAATAATTTTGGCTTTATGCATTTGAATGGGTTTGATCGTTCTTACTGGAATCATTTATTGACTGAGGCCGGTAAGCATGTACAAAGAAATCTAAACTTTAAAATCATTGCTTCTGATATAGACCCGCAGGCTGTAAAAGCCGCCCAGGCCAATGCAATCCTGGCCAGTGTGGATAAATTGATTACATTTAAAACAACAGATTTTAAAACCTCTCCTGTCCCTCCTGGGTCAGGAACAGTGATGTTGAATCCTGAATATGGAGAACGGCTAGGTCAGGAAAACGAATTGGAGTCGGTTTATCGTGATATTGGCAATTTTTTTAAACAGGAATGCGACGGCTACACAGGCTATGTATTTACCGGAAACCTGCAATTGGCCAAACATATTGGCTTAAAAACCAGCAGGCGGTTGGAATTTTTTAATGCCCGCATTGATTCCCGGTTACTGGAATATGAGATCTATGCCGGAAGCCAGGACTAATGTTTTAATAATTTCATCAGAAATCCCCTGTGTCGGCATGACAACCGGTTATAAACTTATCATCCTGTACTACGTTTGGGATTCATGAAATATCGGCTGCCAACCTCTACAACGTCAAGATCAAAAAAATCAAAATCATTCAAGTAATATTATCTTCAGGTTTTTTGTACCGGGATTTCATGGTATTAAAACCAGGTAAATTATTTTCCCCTGCTATATTGTAACTACCGGACCGCCAGGTTTACAAATACTAAATACGACAAAAATCGTATAATTATTTGTTTATTTACGATGCTCATCGTATATTTGTTTTAAAATTAACCAATTATGGATAAAAAGGGGAAACCTACTGAAGGAGAATATGAAATCCTTCAATTGCTTTGGCAGGAAGGTCCCAGCTCTGTAAAACATTTACATAATATGCTTTCAGCCAAGAAGGATGTGGTTTATACCACTACCCTGAAATTAATGCAAAACCTTCACGAAAAAGGATTGGTGAGTCGTGAAAAGAAAGGCCGCCAGCACATTTATTTGGCCAAAGCATCAAAATCAGATACCCAATCCCATTTTCTGGCCAGCTTCATCCAAAGGTTCTTCCAGGGTTCTGTGCCAGATATGGTAATGCAAGCACTAGGCCATCAAAAGCCTTCTCCGGAAGAGCTGGAACAAATAGAAAAATATATAAACCAACTAAAAAAAGGAGGTGAAAAATGAATGGGTGGTCAGAAGCATTAATAACCGCCACCAGCTGGATGTTGCTTCATTCTCTATGGCAATTTGGATTGGTTTATCTGCTGGTGATTTTGCTGTTAAGGATAATTCCGGAAAATTTACCCCATCTCCGTTATTTTACTGCCTTACTGGGAATAGTGAGCATGACCGGCTGGGCAACAATCACCTGGGGACATCATTATTATAGGATGGTAGATATCCCTGCTGCAGTGGAGGTTAGTACAGTATCAGACTTCAATGATCCTGAAATACCCTTACCGGTCACCTCCCCTACTGAAGTCAGATCAGTTCAATCCGCATTTCATTGGAATATCATTAAAACCTGGCTTAATCAGCATATTACCTGGGTTTTTAAGGTTTGGCTGGTCCTTTTTATCCTGCAGGCCATTCGGCTTACCTCAGGTTTATATAAAATCAGGCAGCTTAATCAATCCAGACTTGTAGATCCTCGCCTGAACTTACTGCTGGACAATTTAAAAAATCGAATCCGGATTAACCGGCCCGTTCAGGTGAAACTAAGCCCCCAGGTTAAAAGTCCCTGGGTCACCGGCATTTTTCATCCTATCATACTCATGCCATTCAACGTTTCTACCGGATTGACTCCGGAGCAATTGGAAAATATTTTACTTCACGAATTAGTCCATATCAAACACCAGGACTACCTGGTCAATTTAATTCAAAATATGATCGGGACCTTGTTTTTTTTCAACCCTTTCCTGATATGGATCAATCACAGCATCCGGTTTGAGCGGGAATGTCGCTGTGATCAAGTGAGCCTGAAATATACACATAAAGAAATTTACAGAAATGCCTTATTAGAGGTAGTACAAAAAAGTCTACAAATGGAATCGCTTTCTGTGGCAGCCTTGGGTCAACCCCGAACATTATTAAAACGTTTTGAACGATTACACCAGTCTCATAACCAACGGGAAAAAATTTGGTTGCAACTGACGATTGTAATTGCAGCTGCATTGATGACATTCCTCACCTTCCATTTGAATGGACAGGATCCGAAAATGGAGGCTCCCCCACAAATTGAACTTGAAAATAAGTCTCAGGAGCCTGTTTTACTCTTACCTCCTCCCCCACAGGACCTTGACACCATAATGAATAGACTCAGACAAGTTACCAATAACAGCCGGCCAGGTATCAGGCTAACTCCAAACAGCAGCAATCATATCAAAGTTTCCACCAAACCAGGAATATTGGGAGCAGGATTACCCAAACTACAGTTAGCTTATTCATTAGAATTAGCCAAAGATCTGGATCCCGTCAGGCTGTTCATCAATGGAAAACATGTAGATGCGGAATCAGGCTTTAAACTGGATGATATTAAAACAGTATCAGTTGAACTGAATCGTAAAACCCGTAAAAAATTTGCGGCATCACCTGATTTAAGAATATGGATAGGCCGGGGTGAAAGATCTTTGAACTGGACCAGTCTGATAGCGGGAGAAATCAAACAATGGCCTGCAACTATGGCCCGTCCCGGTGATTATTTTTTGGTTACTGCCCGGGATACCCCTCAGGATACCAATACCACGTTGTTGCGTGTTCCAATAGTAGCAAATAAGGATAAAACAGACAATCAAAATACCGGCAATTCAGGAAAGCCAGGTTTGGATACTACTATTAAGGTGTTTATCAATGGAAAAGAAATAGATCGCCGTATTGGCTTTACACCACAAGACATTGAGACCATTTCCTTCAAAGTGGAAAGTATGGAAAATGGATCCGAACCGAATGATTATCCGGAACCCTATGATCAATATTTAAGCCCTCAGTATGCTACAGAAATTTATTTAGCCAGAGGGTCAAGACCACTTGTATACATCAAATCTGAAAGCCATAAAGATATCCATTGGAACCTATCTAAAGATAAAATAAAGCCAGGAGACCGATTGGTAGTACGCATGGAAAAGGCTGGAAAAAATGAGCCCAAAGAGGTTTTTGCTATACCTGTTTATTCTGATGAAATTTATGTAAATAACGCAGAAAACCTTGCTAAACAGCCTTCTAATGTTAAGGTGATCATCAATGGAGAAACCATAGATCCTGAACATGGGTATGCCTGGGATTCTTTGAAGCCTGTTAATTACATAAGACTGGAATACCAGGAATCTGATTTCCGGAAATTGAGCACAGGTGATCCGATCACGGTGAAAGGTTATCTGGCCAGAGGATCCAGGCCTTTAATTGAAGATGATGGTCCGGATTTTGAAAATATCATTCAAGCTTTAAACCACAGTTTTACCCCTGGCAGCCGGCTGGTGTTCAATTTAAAAAATACCGCTAGCGAACCTGCCATCAATATCCCAATTCGTCAAAAAGCACTTCTGTGGGCCGAAATTGATCAGAAAAAATATACTTCCGGACAAATTGAAAGCCATGGTCAGCTGGATCAAATCAAATTTGGCTTTACTGACCCGCAAGTTTTTGGTTTTCTGCAAGGAGAAACCCTGGCTGTTGAAATGATGGTTAAGAATGGTGATAAAATTAAGGCACAAGCCACCTATAACCTGGAAATGACAGAAGAAACAGCTCAGGGATTTCATATTGCATTTAATTCCTCCCCATCTTTGGATGGATCTGGCCAAAAATTTCCACTTATTGATGTGCAACAGGAAAATAATGATCAGATATACCTGGATATCAGTGTGTTAAAATCAGATAATAACAGAAATTTAATGAATTTAACCATTGAACTAAATATACCAACACCATCAGGTAAATAAATAGATTGAATTAGAAAAGCTGCGGAAATTGATGAAATATATTTGAAAATCCATGATAATTTAATTTAAACATCATCAGAGTAAAACTGATTATTCTGCATTTGCCTCTTCATTTTTATAATCCTTATATGCCTTTTGAATAGCAGCAATCTTATGATAATCATTGGCCCGGATCAAAAAATCCCTTTCAAACTGAAGATAGTGTCTGAAATCTGACATGGCTTCTTTTTCAATATCCACCGCCTGTCTGATCAACCAATCCGGCATCTTTTCATAAAGTAATACCTGGTAATTTGAAAAATGATCCTGATTGTTTTTAATTTTGGCCACCCGCTTCTTTTCCCTTTCTTTGGCACTGAACAGGTATGTAAAAACCCCATAGAGGGTTCCTCCTGGTCCAAAACCAGGGACCATTCCTTCCTTTACCGTATTTTTATTGGGATGATCAAAATGAAAAGACATGGGATAAACAGGTTTTGGAGGGCCCTGATAGCCCATCGGCACCATTTTAATCGTTGGTTCTTCCGGTTTAACTACTACAGGTTCAGGTAATGGTGCCCGTACTTCAATTTCTTTTAGCCTTCTGGAACTGTCCCGTAAAGAAATGTGAATGGTTGTCTGCCATAAACTATCTTGAATAATAAGGAATTCGGGTTGATAGCCTACCATGGTAATTTGCAGGATTTCATTTACCTGCCCTTGTAAAGAAAAAAATCCATCTGAACCAGAACTTGTTCCAGCTCTTTTTTGAAGATTGATAATATGTGCCCCTTCAATGCCCTGACCAGTATTTATATCAATAATGTACCCATTCAGTACCTGGGCCGAGGCATCTAATAATAGTAAGACAAAAAAAATGGTCAGACCTAATAACCTCATAATTAGACGTTAAATTTCAGACACAATGATTAACACTTTGGTTGTGATTTACAAATATTCTATTCGAAAAATCATAAAATTGAAGATAAACCGGGAAGAACCAAATAAGATTACAATGACGTTCACTTAAATATAGCCTCTGCAAGGCATGATCAAAAAACCAGAAACCAGATACCTGTTTCGAGTTTTCACTAAATTGATGTTCGCCGAAATCAACCTCTTCAAGGTTGGTTAAATAAATTTCTTTACTATTCTAAAATAAACGAACCTCTCCGAGGTTCTCAGTTTACTAATTGTTTTGATACTGCACCCTTGTTCAACAAACTTTGATGTGAAACCTGAAGCATAGATAATCGGAGAAGCCAAGGGTATTTACTGGCATAATTTCCAGGTATTATTTTTCCCTGGAGATCAAATTCTGCCAGTCATCCGTGCGAAATGGTATGGCTGGTAGTCCTTCCTTATTATACAAGTTACCATCGGGACTATCACCCCAATTGTACCTTACTGCCGTAGGATCATTGACCTCGGCGGCATATACTTTCACCTGACTATCACCTGTCAGTTCTGCTTTGGCCCAATGAAATTGCTGATCTTTTCCAGCCAGTTGAAAGCCCCTGACATAACCATATTTGCTTTTGGCCTTTAAACCAGAACCCACATGATCAAAAGTGATGGTCACCTGGTCGCCATCAATCTCCATTCGGTTATACTGAGGACCGGAATAAACCAGGTCTTCTCCATATGCTATTTTACGGGCGGCTAAAGCCAACCTGTGACCTACATCCTGCTTATTGGTGGGATGAATGTCGTCAGGATTGCCAATATCAATGGTAACAGCCATTGCTGTATTAGGCAAAGCCAAGGTTTTAGTCTGAGCTTCTCTCAGTTCAGCCCAGGAAGTCTGGCCCGGCTGAGTTGGTTGGGGAATAAAATTTGCCAATTGAACAAAAAGAAAAGGAAAATCCCCTTGCTGCCAGTGGTTTCTCCAGTCGGTGATCATCAGTGGAAATAATTTCCGGTATTGGTTAGCCCTGGAAGCATTGGCCTCACCCTGGTACCAGATAACACCCTTAATGGCAAATGGAATCAGAGGATTAATCATGGCATTGAAAAGCATGGTAGGATATTCATTGGGACTGATGGCAGAATTTACATCAGCTTCACTCACCCTAAATTTCCATGGCCCAGACAAATCCTGCTTCACATCGCGAGCCTGCAAATATATTTGATCAGGTTGTCCCCAGATACCTCCTCCCCCACCAGTATCATTTACTCTGATGGTAATTACATTTTTTCCCGGTTTAAATACCCCTCTTTCAGTTTGATAATTCCTTACCTGGTCATACTGATTAGTTTCACCCACTTTAATGCCATTTACCCAGGTGATATCCTGGTCATCAATCGGTCCCAGATGCAGGATAAACTCCTGATCGGCAATTTCTTTAGGAATATCGACTTCCTTTCTAAACCAAACTACTCCATTCAGGCCTGGCAACTTGGAGGCTTCCCATAATCCAGGAATTTCCATGGTGGCCCAACCGGAATCATCATATTCAGTTCCGGACCAGACGGCTGTTCCACCCAGGTAGGGCAGATCATCCGGATCTGGCATGTACTTTTGCAGGGCCATCTCCATCTCCTGCTTGCGCTGCATCAGATCCATATTTTCCAGTTCTTCCATTTCCTGTTTGAAATCTTCAACCGAATTGATAGCTTGGGTGCTGGTCCAGGCTTCCACTTCGGTACCGCCCCAGGAGGTATGGATCAGACCTATCGGTATATCTAAATGCTGCTGCAGGTGTTTTCCAAAAAAATAAGCCACTGCTGAAAATGATTGTATTGTTCCTGGAGTAGTTTCTTGCCACTCCCGCTGTTCTATATCGGCCTTGGGATCTTTGCTCACTGACCTTGGAACGGTAAACAAACGGATCTTGGGATACGATGCCCGGGCAATAGCTTCTTCAGCCCCATCTACCCGGGACATGGGCCACTCCATATTGGATTGTCCGGAAGCCACCCACACATCACCGATCAGGATATCGGATAGGGTAATGGTGTTTTTACCGGATATGATCAGGTTGTAGGGTCCTCCGGCTGACATAGGCTCCAGTTCTACCCGCCATTTGCCTTCCCGGTCAGCCCTGGTTTTTAATTCCTGTCCATTAAAAGATACTTTTATTCTTTCCCGTACATCGGCCCAGCCCCATAAAGGTACCACCTGGTTCCGCTGTAGTACCATTTGATCACCAATGACTTGGGGCAAGCGTATTTCAGAATGGGCTAAAAAAGAAAATAATGAGAAAAATGTGATTAAAAAAGTAGATTTAAAATCCATCTGCCTGTTGTTTATAATAAAACATATTAAAATTCGTATAAATAGCTAAATTTACGTGTTTTAAACCATCCATAGTATTGGTACGTTGAAAAAATATGCACCCCAAGTATATTTTATATATCGGATTAGTTATTGCATTTGTTTTGTTGCTATTTATTTTCCTGAAAAAGCAACCTCAAATCAGTGCTGACATCCAGTATAAACTGGAAAACAACCATTCCATTTCCAAACATCAACAAGAGGAGCATGGGTATGTTAACCTGCTCCTATTTCAACAAACAGGAACTGCTTTACTGGTGCTGTTTATTCCTCTTTTGTTCATGATGTTTCAAAACAGTAATATTCGGATTCGATTGAAAAGCAGGATGAAAATCAACCTCAAAACTACCCCTAAGCCGATTATAAGCATGAATAACTTTGAAGCCCGGTTGCTGGATAAGCATCCGAAACTTACACCCAATGATATCAGGATATGTCAGCTTCTGAAAGACAAACGCACCTCCAAGGAAATTGCCAATGAACTGAATATCATGCCTTCCAGTGTAAATACATCTCGTTACAGAATCAGGAGAAAATTACATTTGAAAAAAGACCAGGACCTGACCACCTATTTACATAAATTTTAATGACCCTGGCTGCTCATATTTTACCGGCTCAACCATTAATCTCATCAATCATTCATTTTTCAGGGTTTCTACCGGATTTACTACTGAAGCTTTATAGATTTGTCCAAAAATAAACAGGAGCCCGGTAAAAAGTAGTATAAGGGCAGGCAACAGAAAGAATGACACATTCAATGCTATTCTAAAGGCAAAGTTATTAAGCCAGACCCCTATGAAGTAGTAAGCCAACGGAACAAAGATAACAGCGGCTAAAAGTACCATGAATATATACTGTTTAATCATTAAACTGAACAGCTGAAATAAGCTGGCCCCTAATACTTTACGGATACTGATCTCTTTCATCCTGTGGTGGAGTGCATTAATGGTAAGACCTAACAATCCCATTCCTGAAATAATGATGGCAATTATGGAAAATAAATTAAATATATAACCAAACTGTTGGTCTTGCTGGTATTGCTGGTTGAAATGCTGATCCAAAAAATAGTAAGCAAATGGATTGCCGCCAAATACCTCTTTCCACTCCTGTTTCACGATTTCAAGTTGATCGGACCAAAGGGCTTCCTTATTTAAGTTAAACTTGATCAGCACATTGCCTGTAGCAATTCCGGGGAAAAATGCCATCGGTTCATATTGCTGCTTTAGGGATCTCTGATGAAAATTCGCCACTACTCCGGCCACTTCATAATCTTCTGTACCCCAGGCATTAAGTATGCTTATTTTTTTATTAATGGCTTTCTCCGGGTTACTGAAACCCAAGGCATCCATGGCAGCTTTATTCAGGATCACCTTGCCCTGGTAGTTTTGATCATCCAGGTACTTACCAGCCAATAACTGCGCCTCCATGGTTTGTAAATATACAGGATCCATGCGGATATCCTTAATGGAATGGGCTGATGAGGGATCCTGCCCCTTTCTGATCATTTTGATAAAATTAACTGCCAGATTACCAGGCAAAATATTGACAGCTGTTACAGCCTCAATTGTATTATAATCGTTTAAATTGTTTCTTAAGGTTTGGATCATCTGGCCGAAATCATCATCAATAAGGTTGGGGTTTTCCACCACCAGCACTTGTTCCAGGTCCAGACCCAGTTGCTGATTCTTCATAAAATTCACCTGTTTGTAAATGGTATAAGAACCGGAGATGAGCAGAAGGGCAATTACAAATTGGGTCACCACCAGTCCTTTTTGTAGCATGGAATTCCTATTCGGGGCCTGCTTTTCTGTTTTGTGAGGCAAGGATCCAAATATTTGAACAATCAGAAAAACTGAACCCAGCAGGAGCAGTAGAATGAAAAAGAATAAACCCAGCCCAATCCAGGAAAAATGGCTAAAATAGGCGATAAAATGCCAGTTCCAGGGTACGACCAAATGGCTAAATGAAATAATCAGCAGGGCTAAAAGCAAACTCAAACCAATCAAAAAACCTGATTCAGTGATAAATTGATAAAAAATAGATTTTTTCCCGGCTCCTGCCACTTTTCTAATCGATATTTCTTTTATGCGGTTGAACCCGATCGAAGTGGTCAGGTTTATGAAGTTAATGCTGGCAATGATCATGATGATCGCTGCCACACCGATTAAGAGGTATAACTGTTGAATATTTCCATTGATGTTAGCCTCATTGCTAAGATCTGAATGCAGGTAAATCTCCCGGATAGGTTGTAAGTGATAGACGACTTTATTGGCCTGATCAATTTTATTCCTATGGTTAATGGTCTGAGTGATCTTTTCAGCTACATTTAATGGTTTGGCTGACTCATTCATGACAATATAAGTATACCAGGAAGGTGGTCCCCAGGAAGTTTCAAACATAGATAATCGCTGAGGTTCCGGAATTTCTTTGGGTAAAAAGCCTGGTAAGGTACTGTGAGAAAACAATACTTCATATTTAAGGTGTGTATTTTGCGGAAAATCCTGATAAATCCCGGCTAAGGTTACAGAGATAACCTGGTCCTGATTAGAGTTATATACCGAAAAGATTTTACCTACCGGAGCCTGTGCTGCCCATTCCACCCCAAATATCCTGCTGGCCAGGGAGCTTGAAATAATAAATTGATTTGGTTGATTCAGAGCCTGAGATTTTGAGCCGGAGATGAAATCCAATTGAAAGTATTTTAAAAAAGCAGGATCTACAAATGCCACCTCTTTGGCCTTAAAAGACACATCAAGCGTGGCTTTGCTCTCAGAAAGAAAAGTATAGTTGTTGGCCCATTGTACCACCCGAAAATAATCCTGCACTGAAGGTATTTCATCTTTTAAGGCAGGACCCAGTGCAGGCACCGTAAATGCATCTTTCATGGCCAGGTTGTTGTCCTGGTACCGATCTGTTACTACCCGGAATATACGGTCTTTGGCAGGATGGAAATGATCATAACTGGTTTCAAAATTAACATAAAGCAGTATGTAAAATCCTACAGCAAAGCTGATAGCCATACCAACTAGATTAATAAGGTTTAGGGATTTGTTTTTGAAAGCATTTCGCAGGGCGATTTTTAAAAAATGTTTCAGCATGATAAAATGGTTTATTTGTTCAATTATCAGTGAACAAATAAACCAAATCAGACCCAATTGCCCAAGAATAGGCTATAGACAAATAATAGACAAGGGAATAAAAAAGGATAGGAACAGTTATTAAAAATACCGGGGGCTGGAGTAACTATTCTTAAAGAAGGTCAGATCATAATTGATCATGATCTCATGACTGCTGTAATTCATCACGTTCAGCTCATTGATCATAAAATTGTGGGCATAACCAAACCTTAACTGATCAGTCATTTGAAGTTCAATAATTCCATTTAGAGAATTTAATGATTGCACCGAGGCTCCTACCCATAAAATATCCTTGATCAGGGTATTCACATTCAGGTCATATTCCAAAGGAGCGCCTTCAGTTACATTTACCAGGAAGTTGGGTTTTAACTTAAGATCCTGATTAAGATCGATCAGAAAACCACCACTCAAAAAATAAGTTTGTACCTGGTGGTTGTATTCCAGTTGGTCCTTTTCCATGGTATAGCTATGGTTTATGATCTGTGGCATAGACAAACCCACATAATAACGCTCAGACTGATAATAAATACCGGTACCAAAATTAGGAGATATGGTTTTTATATCCTGATTGACAAAATTAGGATCATTGAAATCCCGGATACTTAATTGGCTTAGGTTGAAATTGTTGCTGGAGAATCCTGCCTGAAGACCCAGGGATAATACACCCTGTCCGAAAGGTATCTTATAAGCATAACTGCCATAAATGCCTGATTGCTTAAAAACTGCCACCTGGTCATGAACAACGGTTAATCCAATGCCCACATTTTTTTGCTTGAGAGGCGTATGGGCAGAGAAAGTAAAGGTAGCCGGAGCATTTTCCATTCCAACCCATTGCCATTTACTCAGGGCAGTAAGTTGAGTCGATTCACTACTTCCTGCATAGGCTGGATTGATGGCCAAACCATTGAACATGTACTGTGAATAAAGTGCGTGATGCTGGCCAAAAATAGGTAAAGCAAACAATGTGAAAATTATTATAAGTATGTTTTTTATTTTATTTTTCATAATTGTGTGCTTTTTTATAAATTATATCCTAATTATTATACGTTTATTTATATCAAAAATATGTCATTTTTAATTAAAATAATCCAAAAAACGACCAGGAGGTTACCTTAATCGGTGAAGATGGACAATAATTCGACAAAAAGAAAAGCAGCCCGGGTGTTTTTATACTATACCAGTTTTATTTTGTACTTAAAATAGATAAATATAGGTATAGTATAATTATTTATTGCAATGTCAACATTGAGCATTAAGTAAGGGTCAGATTAAAAAAACAGAGGAAAGCTGCTTTTTATGCAAATAGAAAATGAATATGAAGAGCGATTAAAGAGAAAAACCAGGTACTCATCTCATCCCTGGTTTCAAATAGGTTCAGCTAACCCTGGAGTTTATTGATTGACCAGGTAATTTGTTGTATTAAAGGAATAATTAAGTAAAAGGTACTCCGCTCTGCGATTCATACGGTGTAATTCTTCCAGACAAACTTCAGTATCGGGGCAGACATGCAAGTTTTCCTCCCCAAAACCCTGGCACAAAATCCTTTCAGGATCAATGCCCTGATTAACCAGGTATGCTTTAACAGCTTTGGATCTCTTGATTGAAAGGACCTTGTTATAATCTGCTTTTCCCCGACAATCTGTGTGGGCAGCAATTTCCAGATTGATCCCGGGAAAATTTTGTAAGGTAAAGGCTATTTTTTCCAGCTCAATACTGGCTTCAGAAGAGATCTTGAATTTGTCGAAATCAAAGAAAACGTTATTAATTACCAGCTCATTATTATGATTGCCTTGGTTATGAGACATAAAGGTCCTGTAGGCCGGATCATTTTCATTTACAAAGTGCAGTTGCTTATTTTTACTTAAAAATATCTGATTGTTGCCACTGATATTGTTCATTACGATCAAGGCCTGTGCACTAAAATCAATATTTTGATAGCTTTTATCATTCAAAAACAGCTTTGAATGATGTAATTGGGATTTCCGGGTCAGATTTTTCCAGGAATATCCGTAGTAAGTAAAGCGTTTATGTCCATTTCTACCTATGATGATCAAATCATCTTCCTTACTTGCCTCTATTTCAAATTGGCCCTGTTTATTGGTAGATGCATAGATTTCCTCACCGGTTCCTTCATTGAAAATGTATATATCCAAATCAGGAACTGGTTTTTTCTGTTTGGCAGAATTAAGTACCTGAACAGTATATTTTTGAATTTCGGGTGAAGGTATCAGGTAAAAGTTCATGGTCCTGAACAGACTATGCTCCTTCACCCCGGTCAAATCAATTATTTGTGCATCAGTGTGAAAATTGCCTGCTTCCACTGCAATTTTATATTTGTTGTCCTTTGCCAGTCGGAATTTAGAAGCTTCAGTGGTGCTAATAACTTGACGATGGTGATCGGTAAGATCTTCCAGTATAATTTTAGCCTGAAGTGGCCCTGAGTCCCTTTGTTTCCTTTTTACAAAAACATTCAGGTTTACGGAATCCTGATCCTGCCGATATAAGGGTAGCAGTATCCTGCCATCAGCCAGCGTGGAAGTCTTTCCATAATAGGTACCAGCTAATGTTCCATGCCAGCCATTTATTATAAAAACATCCTGGTCCGCCACTTTAAAACTGAATTTGCCATTCTGTCGGCTTTTTAATTTCAGATCTTCTTGTTGCATAAAAACGACATCTAAATTCACCTGTTCCAAAGGATTACCAGTGTCCCCATCTATCACCTGCCCATAGATAATTTGCTGATCAGACACAGCTTCTAAAGTCACCTCAAGCTTAGATTGATCCAGTTTGTGGCCATATAATGAAAAAGGGGCATAGCCTGGTTTGGAAATTTGTATTTCCTCAATGTTGGTTTGATTTACTTGGATGGTGGATAAACCTTTTTTATTCAGTTTAATGGAATGACCATCTTTATAAAAAACCTGTACCAGGGCCTGATCCAAAAGTTGACCGGATTGTTTATCCCTGATAACAAAAGCTTTGGTTTCATTTTGCTCGGTCAAAGGATAAATAGCAATATTGATCTGCCCCTGAGCCAGTTCTTCTGAAATTTTATCATTAAAATCCCCCATTGTTCCATCTTTTTCCGCTATCAGTAATAAATAATCTCCCACTATACCTTTAAATGTAAAATTCCCATCATCATCACTTATCACTTCCTGATCTGGCAGGCCCAGGCTGGTCACAGCGATGCTGGCTTCGGGCAAAGGCGCTCCGGTGGCTCCATTAAATACATATCCTCGCAATTCCAGCTCTTCTCGTTCCTGCACCAATCCCAGAGTCTGTTTTTCACTGGTATTCACCGGGTTTTTGTAATGCAGAGTCATTTTTGTATCCTGATAACCAGGTTTTTGGGCTAAAACCTGGTAAGTCTGACCA
>JBPRGG010000025.1:0-160627 GCA_051418075.1 Candidatus Cyclobacteriaceae bacterium M3_2C_046
CAGGGGGATATTATCCATGTCAATATCCACATTTTTATTTTTCTTGATCATCTTGAGGGCATCCTTGATGATGGTGAGTGTTTTCAGACCCAGGAAATCCATTTTGAGCATCCCTGCATCTTCGATTACCTTGCCATCAAACTGGGTTACCAACAGGTTGGAATCCTTGGAGGTGGATACCGGGATGTATTCGGTCAGGTCATCCGGGGCGATAATTACACCGGCTGCATGAATCCCGGAATTACGGACTGATCCTTCCAGCTTTTCAGCCATTTGAAGTACCTGGGCTCTTTTGTCATTACCTTTTCGGATGTCATTCAGTTCTTTTACTTCCTGGTAGGCTTTGGTCAGCGTGGTGCCTGGTTTGTCAGGCACCAGTTTGGCTAGCAAATTTGCTTCGGATAGGGGCAATTCGGTCACCCGGGCTACGTCTTTTATGGCCATTTTAGCGGCCATAGTACCGTAGGTAATGATCTGCGCCACCTGGTTATAGCCATACTTGTCTACTACATAATCAATTACTTTTTGTCTGCCTTCATCATCAAAATCTGTATCAATATCAGGCATGGAGATCCTCTCCGGATTAAGGAAACGCTCAAACAGCAGGTTGTATTTAATCGGATCAATGTTGGTAATATTGATACAAAAAGCCACCACTGAGCCGGCAGCAGAGCCACGCCCCGGTCCCACCAATACCCCCATATCTTTACCGGCGTTGATAAAATCAGCGGTAATCAGGAAGTAGCCGGCAAATCCCATATCCTTGATGATCTTCAGCTCATGATTTATCCTTTCTTCGATTTCCAGGGTCAGTACCTTGTATTTCTTTTTAGCCCCGGCAAAAGTCAGGTGGGTGAGGTAATCATCGGCATCTTTAAACTCGGGTGGAATGGGGAAGTTAGGTAACAGGATATCCCTTTTCAGCTGAGGTGTATTGATCTTGTCTACGATCTCACCTGTGTAATCAATGGCTTGGGGCAGGTCATGGAAAAGCTGACTCATTTCCCGGGTATTCTTGAAGTAAAACTGATCATTGTGAAAACCAAATCTTTTACCTTTGCCTTCTCCAATCTCTGTACTTTGATACTCACCGGTATTCACACATAGCAATATGTCGTGAGCATTGTAATCTTCCTGGTCCACGTAATGGGAGTCATTGGAGGCAATGATCTTTACATTGTATTTTTTGGCAAACTTTAGTAAGACCTGGTTCACCAGCTCCTGTTCTTCCATGTTATGCCGCTGCAGTTCCACATAATAATCTTCTCCAAACAGGTCGAGCCACCATTTGAACAGCTCTTCCGCCTTTTCTTCCCCCTGTGAAAGTATGGCCTGCGGGACTTCTGCCCCTATGCAACAGGTAGTAGCAATCAACCCTTCATGGTATTTTAGCACTAATTCCTTATCGATCCGGGGCCATTTGCTGTAAAGTCCTTCAATATAGCCCAGGGAACAAAGCTTGGACAGGTTCTTGTAACCCTGCTCATTTTTAGCCAGCATCAGCTGATGATATCGTACATCTTTATTTTCTTTGTTGAAGGTTTTGCGGTGCCGGTCTTTTACCACATAGAATTCACAACCCACAATGGGTTTTACCCCCGTTTTATTAGCCTCTGCCACAAACTTAAAAGCCCCGAACATGTTGCCATGGTCGGTTAAGGCCACTGCCTTCATATTATCTGCCTGAGCCTTTTTCATAAGTTGGGCGATGTTGGCTGCTCCGTCCAACAGAGAAAACTGGGTATGAACGTGAAGGTGCGAAAATTCCGGCATTTGAGGATGAGTTTGGGTTAAAAGGTCCAAATATACAAATGAATGAGACCAAGTCGATTATTTATAGCAAGATTTTGGTAAAAAATCAGTTTTCCGAATAAATCCTGCAGCTGGCTTTTCACACCCCAAAAAAGCTAAATAATAACTATTGTAATGCGGGTTTACAGGATAAACATAGTTTATAATTACTTTTGGAGCTGATTTTATGATGAAGGTGAGGTGAGCAATTCCTACCATCGGGTTTTTCAATCATAATACGATATTAATTTTGGCATTAATTCATAAAGGTGTATCCTTAGCCCGTTTGGAAGATAAGGTAAAGAATCAGAAACATTTTAGCCCCTTTCCCTGAACCTTTATACCGTTTTTTATATATTTATCCTGTACGTTTTTCAGACACTTATGAGGTATATAATTTTCATTTTCCTGGTATTTATCGGATGTACTTCTGGTAACAATTTCAGCCCCCCCAATGTCATCCTGATCCTGACCGACGATCAGGGCTATGGAGATATCGGTGCCCATGGTAATCCCTGGATCCAAACTCCTCACCTGGACCGCCTGTACAGCCAATCGGTTCGTTTTACTGATTTTCATGTGGGAACTACCTGTGCCCCCACCCGTTCCGGGTTGCTTACCGGAAAAAACTGTAACAGGGTAGGGGTATGGCATACCATCAATGGCCGCTCCTTGCTTCCCAATGAAGAAGTTACCCTGGCAGAAGTCTTTAAAAATAATGGCTACAGGACAGCTATTTTTGGTAAGTGGCACCTGGGAGATAATTATCCTTTCCGGCCCCAGGACCAGGGGTTTGAGGAAGTGCTGATCCATGGGGGAGGTGGAGTAGGGCAAACCCCGGATTACTGGAACAACGATTATTTTGATGATACTTACTTTCACAATGGGCAGCCCCGGAAGTTTGAAGGGTATTGCACTGATGTGTGGTTTGATCAGGCCCAACAGTTTATTCAGGAAAACCAGGAACAGCCTTTTTTCTGTTATATTTCCACCAATGCACCACATGGCCCCTACCATATCATGCAGGAATATATCGATCTGTATAAAGATCATGACAGCATTCCCAATCCTAATTTCTACGGTATGATCACCCATCTGGATCAGAGAATAGGAGACCTGGAGCAACAACTGGAACGATTAGGTTTGAAAGAAAATACCATCCTGGTCTTTGCTACAGATAACGGTACTTCTTCCGGGGCTGATCTGGATCAGCAGGGTTATGTAAAGAAGGGATTTAATGCAGGTATGCGGGGTAAAAAGGGATCAGAGTATGAAGGTGGTCACCGGGTGCCTTTATTCATTCGATGGCCTGAAACAGGTATAGATGGAGGCGTGGATATTACCACCCTGACCAGTTATACCGACCTGATGCCAACCTTGATGGATTTATGTCAGCTGAATAGGAATTCCACTCTGGATTTTGACGGTCAAAGTTTATTACCCCTGATCCGGGGAAAAACCGAACAATGGCCTGACCGGGTGATCATCACGGATACCCAGCGCAAGGAATTCCTGGAAAAAGGTAAAAATTCGGCGGTGATGACTCAGCAATGGCGATTGATAAAAGGAATGGAACTGTATGATATGGAAAATGATCCGGGGCAAACCAGGAATGTGGCACAACAACATCCTGAAGTAGTGGAAAGCCTGAACCAGGCCTACCAGGAATGGTGGGAAAAAATATCGGTCTCAGCCGATCAGTATATCCGGATCGTAGTTGGTGATTCTGCCGCCAATCCGGCAGACCTGACGGTGCATGATGTACATACAGAAGCAGGATATCCGGCCTGGAATCAGGAAATGGTACGGTTAGGTCAGGGAGCCAACGGATTCTGGGCACTTCGGGTGAAAAAACCGGGAACCTACAAAATTTCACTCCACCGCTGGCCCCGTGAAGCCGGAGTTTCTCTGAATCAGGCAGTTCCTCCCGGGCAGGAGGTGCCTGGTGGCACCGCTTATTCAGCCGGTAAGGTACTGAATATCAGTCAGGGACATATTTCCATTCAGGGATTAACCCTGGAAAAAGACATAAAGGAGAACACAGCCGGATTAGATTTTGAAATAGATCTTGCCGCAGGTGATCACCAACTCAAAACCTGGTTTGTAGATGGAAATGGTAAGGAAATACCGGCTTTTTATGTATATGTGGAAAAAATATCTGATCAATCTTTATAAATATGAAAAGTATTACCTTATTATTAGTGTCTTTAATGACAATTTCAAATATAATGGCCCAGCAAAACGATACATTTAAATTGGCCATTGCTGGATTAAAGCATGGACATGTCAATGGTTTTCTTAACCAACTTGTCAATCGCCAGGACGTGGATCTGGTAGGAATTTATGAAAAGGATAAGGATCTGGCCCAAAGAATTGCCCAAAGGTTTGAATTGTCTCCGGATATCTTTTATACTGACCTTAACCAGCTACTCAACCGAAATAAGCCGGAGGCAGTAGCCATCTTTTCCAGCACATTTGATCACCTGGAGATTGTGGAGGCCTGTGCCCGACAAAAGGTGGATGTAATGATGGAAAAACCTATGGCTGTAAACCTGGACCAGGCTCAGCAAATGGTGAAATTGGCTGATCAATCAGATATTGAGTTGGTAGTGAATTATGAAACTACCTGGTATCCTACTAATTTTGATGCCCGGAAAGTGACAGAAGAGAAAACATATGGACCAGTAAATAAAATTGTGGTGCACTCAGGCCATCAGGGACCTAAAGAAATTGGAGTAGGTCCGGATTTTCTGGAGTGGCTGACTGATCCCGTCTTGAATGGGGGAGGAGCCATCATGGATTTCGGTTGCTATGGGGCCAACCTGATTACCTGGTTGATGAATAACCAGGAACCTGAGGCGGTTTTAGCAGTAACCCAGCAGTTCAAGCCGGATGTATATCCTGAAGTGGATGATGAAGCTACCATTATTTTAACTTATCCCCAGGCTCAGGGCATCATTCAGGCTTCCTGGAACTGGCCTGTCAACCGAAAGGATATGGAGATTTATTACAAAAATGGTTATTACATGGCTGATAACCGGTTTGAATACCGTCATAAACCTTCCAGGGGTGAACAAGTCAATGGAAGGTTAGCCCTGAATGAGCTGCAATATCAGGATCCGGTGACCTACTTATGGGATGTAGTGAGGGGGAAAATTACCAATCATGGATTATCCGGTCCTGAAAATAACCTGATCGTTATGAAAATACTGGATGCAGCCAAACGTTCAGCCGAGTCAGGTCAGAAAATTATTTTAAAATAGTATGAATTCAGTGAAAATGATGAATAATTCAATAATGAAATTGTCAAAGCTTATCTTTGGGCTCTCTTTTTTGGTTGTGGCAGTCACTGCCTGTCAGGAGACCAGAGATCAGAGAAGAACTAGTGATATCCAATATAACCAGGTAAGAGGCTGGAACATACTTTCCCGTAATGATTCCCTGGCCCATAAGGTGATAGACCGGGCCGGGGAATATGAAATTAACCATCTCCAACTATCTCATCAGGTCATTATGGACCTGAGGCAGGCTAAAAATCCGGAAGTAGCGCAAAGGGTCAATGATCTAACTGCATCAGCCCATCAGCATGGGATAGAACAGGTTTATGTTTGGGATCATGCTTTGTATCACCTGGATTATTACCCTGCCGAATTCCGTTCCGGCCCCGATAGTTTGCTTAATCTGGATAATCCTGAATTCTGGCAGTGGATCAAGCAGGATTACCGGCAAATGCTGGATCTGTTACCGGATATTGATGGGATCATTCTCACCTTTATTGAAACGGGAGCCCATGTAGAAGATCAGTTTTCTGCTATTTATCAGACTGAAGAAGAAAAGCTGGCAGCTATGGTAGATACACTGGCTTCCGTCATAATAGATGAAAGAGATTTGGAGCTTTATGTGCGAACCTTTGTGTATAATCAGGCTGAGCTTTCATCCATGCTGAAGTGCATTAACCTGGTGAAAAATCCAAAGCTGAAGGTAATGACCAAAGAAGCCCCCCACGACTTCTTTTTGACCCACCCGGTGTCAGAATTTGTAGGTCAGATTAAATTTCCCACTATCATTGAATTTGATGCGGCGCATGAATATAATGGTCAGGGCATCATAGCCAGTATGTTTCCGGAAGTACATATGGAACGCTGGAATTATTACAAAAACCTGCCCAATATCATAGGATATGTAGCCAGGACTGACCGGTTTAATAATACCACTATTATTGATAATCCAGCTGAGATCAACCTGTATGCTATTGACCAGGTGGTTAACCAGGCCAGCCCACCTGAACCAGATGCTGTTTTCAACCAGTTTATACAGCATCAATATGGCATGGAACATATTGAACAAATCAAAAATGCCTTCCAGAAGTCAGCCGAAGCAGTAAAGACTTCTTTTTATACTCTGGGATTAAATTTAAATTCTCATTCCCGCTTACAATATAATGATCATTCAGGCTATCAACGACATGTTTCAGGAAAGTGGATGGATCAGCCTGTAATTAATATTGAGCATGATGTAAACAAGTCTTTTCACTACTGGAAAGATATAGTCAATCACCTGGCCCCGGCATCTTATAAAAGGCAAAATGGTACGCAGTTAGCCCGTGAAAGCCAGTGGGTGCTGGATAGTAGTTGGCTGGAGCCGGTGGAATTGATGGATGAGGAATACCTGGACTATATTTTAACTGAAAAAGCCTACTCAGTACGCCAAGCCAGTGAGGCTGTTTATTTGATTAACCAGGTCAACTTGCGGGGAGAACCACTTTATGATACCCTTTTACATGTGTTGGAAAGAACTGCCCTGACCACCCAATTATATGAAGCTACAGCTAAATTATTTTTCGGATACCGGGTCCTGGCCCGGGGCGGAGAATATAACAATGAAAATGTTCAAAGAACTGTGGAACAAGGCCTGCAGCAAACTTTTGATATTTGTCAAATGATGAAACAATACCCGTATAAAGGCCCTTCCGGACAATATGATTGGGAAGAAGACATCTATCGGGGTTTGGCTTACTATAATGCAGTAAGATTCCGGCAGGATGATAGCTATCAGGCCGGGTTTTTTCCTCATTTTAGCTTTGGCCGGATGACGCAGGAAGAGAGACAGGCTATTTGGGAGCAGGCTATGAATAATCAGTAAATGGTAGGTATTTCATTCCTGATAGTTATATCATAATGTCCATCATATTGCTCAAAGCCAAATATGGCCTGTACCAATCCGGGAAGCATTTTATTATGTCAAATTGAAGAAATAATTACAATGTCGTAATCATATTATGCAAATACTCTATCAACAAAAAAACATAACAGCAGCTAATTCACTGCTGTCACATTTTTATACATCAGACTTTGTGCTTTAATACAATTTTAAAACTCCCTGACTCTGTTATCTTTTCTCTTTGCATTTTCCCGTTCCAGTTTAAGCCTCAAGATCTCTATTTCCTGATCTATCAAAATCAGATCTCTTTCTGCCTCTTTCCTCCTGATTTCTTTCTCTGATTCCAGGTATTCTATCTTTTTTATTACCGCAGTGCGATCCATTTGTTGGTTAGACTGGGTTTTGGCAGGAATTTGATTGCCGGCCTGATCCAATATATCTCTTGGACCTTTGTCAATCTGAGGCCTGCTGGGTTTTTTCCGTTTGCCCAATTCATGAAAATAGAGATTCAGATTGAACTCGTAATCATTCGGTACAAATTTGGAATACCGGGGATAATGATAATAAAATTCCCGGTCGGAAAACTCTGCAATCACCAATTGTTGGGTTTGGTCCAGACTGAATTGGTCCATTGGTAAAAAAAATGAATCCTTGTGAGGCTTGTCATTTTCATACAGTTGGAAATCTACATATTTTGCCTTGGGTTGACCCGGTTGAAAAATTAAATCCTTTACTCTTCCCAGGGTTGCGCCTTTCATCACCAGTTTCCAGCCCAAAATATCAGGATCATCCCGATGGATCTTATATTTATTGTTCTTTTTTAATCTGCTTAACTTCATGATTTATACATTTAGTTGAAAAAATTGATAAAGCACTTTATCAGCGCTTTTTCCTTTATAACAAAAAGATCGTGCCAATATGTTTAAAATAGCCAGGGAAATACTTTTTGAAATCGCGCTGTTGTAATTTTTCCCCAAAATGAGGAAAAATTAAACAAATTAATTTATTCCTTTTTAGCATCCTCTATTCCCTCCTCTATGGTTTGGGTTTCCGCTGCTTTGGTGGATGAATCTGCCGGCTTGATATCCTGCTCTTTCATTAAATCAGGATCAAAGCTTAAATGGATCATGATAGGAAAATGATCGGATCCAATGGAAGGCAAACGGCTTAATTGTACCAAACGAAAATGAGCCGAATAAAAAACATGGTCCAGAGGCCATCTTAGAAAAGGTATTTCTGCATGATATGTGTTATAAAAACCCCTTCCTATCCTGGGGTCAAGCAATCCGCTTACCTTCAGGAACAAACGGGTGGTAGCTGACCAGGCCACATCATTAAAATCTCCCGCTACAATCACCGGGTTTTCCGCATCGGCCACACGATTGGCCACGATCATGATCTCACCGTCTCTTTTTCGGGAATCCTCATCCTCACCAGGCACCGGAGGTTTGGGGTGTACCGCAAAAAAATCTATCATCTGTCCCGAAGGAAGCCTGAATAAGGTGCGAATAGAAGGGATATCCTGGTCCAGCCAGTATTTCACCTGTGAATCAGACAAAGGAAATTTACTGTAAAGGTGCATGCCATACGTATTATCTTTTGGAATTTGGACCTGGTAAGGATATGAATTATGGATCACCGCCAATGCTTCACCCCAGTTTTTATCTGTCTCCAGGGTTAAAAGCAGGTCGGGATCATTTTTATTGACCATATCTATGAATTGATTATAAGCTGTATTTTTCATCAGTACATTGGATACCAGAATTTTCAGCTCCGCACCTGCTTCTGGTTGAGAGGTAGCTGCAAGCGCATCCTTTTTTGCCAGAAAAGTATAAGGCCAGATGTTTATCAATTGATAAATGATAATTGCTACAAGAATTATCAGAAGAATTTTTCCCCGTTTTCTGTGGCGGTAATCAAATATTAAGAAGACGATAAAAATGATAAGTGTCAGAATGACTATCTGAACCCGGGGAAAGTCAAATATTCGTACAATCCAATATTCACTGGTTAGTAATGGGATCAACGTGGCCACAATGATTACTATGGCCAATGTTCTTATTAAATATATATGGATGTTTTTCAATGATTTCATTGGTCTGCCCCGGCAAAATTAGCTTCTTATTCAGTTACATAGTTAAAAAGAAGCATAATAAGTTAGTGTTTAATTCCTGCTGACAAGAATTTTAACAATAAGGAAAACATGCCAATCTATTCTTTAGTTGTGTAACATATACCTGAAATCGATTAAATTAAATTATGAAACATCAAATAGCCTCACTCAAATCTCTGCAAAAAGATCATATCAATATCCAAAAACTGCCATTTTCCATCAGGATACTGCTGGAGAATGCCCTGCGGAATAAAGATGGATTCAGTATTACCGATGAACACATCCAAACCCTCACCGGTTGGTCTCCTAAAGGAACGGATAAAGAAGTGCCCTACAAACCAGCCCGGGTGCTGATGCAGGATTTTACCGGTGTGCCTGCAGTAGTGGATATCGCCTCCATTCGTTCTGAAGTGATCCGCAAAGGCAAAGATGGATCAAAGATAAATCCCGCCATCCCGGTAGACCTGGTGGTTGACCATTCTGTCCAGGTGGATTTTTTTGGTACGGAAGACGCTTATCGCAAAAATGTAGATTTTGAATATGAACGCAATAAAGAAAGATATCAATTGCTGAAGTGGGCTCAGCAAAATTTTAAAAATTTCACCGTGGTACCTCCTGGTATGGGCATCTGCCACCAGGTGAACCTGGAGTATTTGGCCAAAGGAGTGATTGAAAGGGGAGGATGGGCCTTTCCTGACACCCTGGTAGGTACTGATTCACACACCCCTATGGTGAATGGAATTGGTGTACTGGGTTGGGGAGTCGGAGGAATTGAAGCAGAAGCTGCTTTACTGGGGCAACCCATCTATTTTACCTGCCCCCAGGTGGTAGGGTTAAGATTATCCGGCAGAATGCCAAAAGGAACTACCGCAACCGATATGGTGCTGGCAATTACTGAACTGTTGCGGAAGTATGGGGTCGTAAATAAATTTGTTGAGGTGTTTGGAGACGGACTGGATCATCTGACCGTTCCGGATCGGGCAACCATATCCAATATGTCGCCTGAATTTGGTTGTACGGTGACTTATTTCCCCATTGATGACCAGACCATCAACTACATGAAGCAAACCAATCGTCCCCCGGAACAGATTGAATTGGTGGAAACTTACTGTAAGGAAAATATGCTGTGGCGGCAGGATGAGGATCAAATTACCTACACTGATGTACTGGAATTGGATCTTTCTCAACTTGAGCCTACAGTGGCTGGTCCCAAAAGGCCTCAGGATAAAATACTGGTAAAGGATCTGCATGAAAAATTCCAGAACCTGCTTATGGAAGAGTACCAGAGATCTTATGTAGGATATGAAAAGCGGGAACAGGTGGCCTGGTTAACCGAAGGAGGCTCACAGGCGCAGTTCGTTTATAAGGAAAAACCTGTGGGAGATGATGTGTTGGTGGAAGATGATCATTTGAAATCAATACATGTTAAGCTTGATGGAAAGGAATACATGCTAAGCGATGGGGCCATTGCCATCGCAGCCATAACCAGTTGCACCAATACTTCAAATCCTTCTGTAATGATAGGTGCCGGATTGGTGGCTCGCAATGCTGTCAGAAAAGGACTGGATGTAAAACCCTGGGTAAAAACCAGCCTGGCACCGGGGTCTAAAGTAGTGACTGAATACCTGAACCGCTCGGGGCTGATCAAAGACCTGGAAAAGCTGAAATTTCATACAGTGGGTTATGGCTGTACCACCTGTATAGGCAACAGCGGACCTTTACCTGCTCATATAGCTGAAGCCGTGGAAAAAGGTAAGCTGGTACTGTCATCGGTTTTATCAGGTAATAGAAACTTTGAAGCACGAATTCATCCCCAGATTAAAATGAATTTCCTGGCCTCTCCTATGCTGGTAGTGGCTTATGCATTGGTGGGGCGGGTAGATGTCAATTTGATGGAAGATCCCCTGGGATATGACCAGGAAGGCAATCCGGTTTATCTGAAGGACATCTGGCCCAGCCAGGAAGAGATCAATCAGACCATTGAAAAGGCAGTGGCACTGAAAGATTTTGAAGAAACCTATCAGGTGATCTTTGAAGGTGAAGATCAGTGGCAAAATCTGGAAGCTCCCCGGGGGAATGACTATAAATGGGATCAAAATTCCACTTATATTAAAGAAGCGCCGTTCTTTATTGATATTTCTGAACAACCAGGTGAATTGCAAGATATTGATTCAGCCAGAGTTCTGCTCAAATTAGGAGATTCTGTCACAACAGACCACATCTCTCCGGCAGGTTCTTTTACCACCGAATCACCGGCTGGTAAATACCTCATGGAAAACGGAGTGGAAAGGAGGATGTTTAATTCCTACGGATCACGGAGGGGAAACCATGAGGTAATGATGCGGGGAACCTTTGCCAATGTCCGGATCAAAAACCTGCTGGCTTCAAAGGAAGGTGGCTTTACCACCCATTATCCTTCTGAAAAAGAAATGACGGTTTATGATGCCTCCATGAAATACCAGCAGGAAAATGTGCCCCTGGTGGTTTTGGCTGGTAAGGAATATGGCAGTGGCTCCTCCCGGGACTGGGCCGCCAAAGGAACTACCTTACTGGGCGTAAAGGCAGTAATAGCAGAAACCTATGAAAGAATACACCGCAGCAATCTGGTGGGAATGGGGGTGCTACCCCTGGAGCATGTAGAGGGTGAAAATGCCGACAAATTGGGACTGGAGGGTAAAGAAATATTTACTATTAGCGGTATTTCTGAAGGACTTACTCCAGGAAAGGTGTTGCAGGTGGAGGCTGAAAAACCTGATGGTGAAAAGATCTCCTTCCAGGCAAAATGCCGGCTGGATTCCGAAATTGAAATTGCCTATTACCAGCATGGCGGCATATTGCATTATGTGTTACGGGATTTCTTGAATAAATGATGATCGAAAAACCTGACAGGTTTGATTTTTATTTCCCATCAGATTCTCTTGCCAGGGGACTCTTATGATTCAATGATACTGCCTTTTTTAATCTGAAACCTGTCAGGTTTGGTATTTCCCGAATTTCCCTTTCTTTCCCAGTTGTTGGTGTGATCACCAACAACCAACTAATTCCCATCAATCTCCTTCAACAATTGCTCCACCGCCTTCCTCAACTGAGCATCTTCCTGTTTGGCCTTGTAGTCAGGATCATTATGCACAATGATATCTGGTGTGGCAGGGGTGGTTTCCATATTTTCACCAGTGGCTTTAACATACCAGGCCCGGAAAGGTAACCGAACAAATGAATCGTCCATTAATGAATACCCTCCGGTACTGATTACCGCACCAAAGGTAGGCTCACCTACCAGGGTGCCCAGGTCCAGGGTTTTGTAGGCATGAGAAAAGATCTCGGCGTTGGAATAACTGCTGGAATTGCATAAGGCAATAGAGGGCCTGGTCCAGGCGGCCAGGGGCAATCGTTCTCCGAAGGGATAATGCTGAGTGAATTGCTCATTTTCTTTTTCCAGGTTGCGGGCTGCTCCCCTGGGTATGGTATAGGCATGTTGCCGTACATTTAATACCGCCATCAGGTAATCGGTGGTCCAGCCTCCTCCGTTATATCTTACATCGATCACGATGCCTTCCTTGCCCAGGCCACTGGCCGTCAGTTCCCGCTCGAATCTTTCGAAGCTGGTCCAGTTCATCCCTTGTATATGTATATAGCCTAATCTTCCCTGTGAATACTGCTCAGTAAGGGCCTTCCGCTGGTTCACCCACTCTTGGTATTGGACCTGGCTTAGGCTGGAGGTTGGTCTGATCACAACCTCCCGTGATTTGCCCTGTTGGTTTTGAATGGTCAGAATCAATTGTTCCGAGGCTTTATTGGTCAGCAACTCATAGAAATTCTGATCTGTTGCAATTGCCTGTCCGTTTACACTGGTAATGACCTCTCCTTCATTCAGCTTGCTTTGATTCCGGTCTGCCGGTGAGTCTGGAATGACATGCGTTATCTTTAATCCGGCCGTTACAGGTTCCACTTCCAGTCCCAGCAAGCCAGTGTTCTCATCTGCTGTTTCGGCCCGGTCAGATCCATATAATCCCATATGGCTGGCATTGAGCTGCCCCAGCATTCGATTAAACATTTCCCGGAAATCCCGCCTGGTAGATGCATTTAAGGTAGCATCCTGGTATTTGGACTTGAGCTGATCAAAATTCTGTCCATGGAAATCCGGGTCATAAAAGTTTAGGTTAAGCTGCCGCCAGGCTTCTTCAAATATTTGTTCCCGCTCTGCCACATGGTTTATTTTCATGTCTGCCTTAAAGGGCATGACTTCCTGCTTATCCAAACCAATATCCAACCTGGTGAGGGCACCGCCTTTTTTCAGGAAATACAGGTGATTTCCATCATCAGACAAGGCCAGATCATGAGGGTTGACACCTCCCGATGTGACCTGCTTCACTTCACTACCGTCAAATTTGATGCTGTACAGATCGCTGCCTTTGGCGGCAGGGTTTTCTGTGCTGTAAAAAAAAGTCTCGCCTTCATCATCGATGGCAAAATTAGCTTCATCACCGGCCAGAGAAGTTACCTGACTGAGCCGGTAGTGAATATCTTCAAAGTCAATAGTAATGGGTTCCGTTTCCTTTTCTTCAGCGGTGGTGTCTTTCTCAAGTTCCGGTTCTTCCTGGTATAATCCTTCCAGCCGGTCTTCTTTGGTTTTCTGCCATTCTTCTTTTTGCAACCAGGCAAACCATACATCATAATCCCCATTGTTGCGGTCTGAAATAAAAGCCAGTTTGGAACCATCCGGGCTCCACAAAGGACTGCGATCAGAGCGTGGATGCATACTGATGTTTACCGGCCCCTGGCTGTTGTCAGCCGCATGTATATACACTTCATAGTTAAAATCCAGGTTGGGTTGAGCATAAGCCAGCCAGCGGCTGTCCGGACTCCATTCTATGCTATTGGGAACTGACCAACTGTCAATCAGGGTTTTGATATTGCTTAACTTTCCCTCCGGATCTATGTCAGCCACAATCAACCGGGTATTATCCTTAACAAAAGCGATCTTTTTTCCGTCCGGAGATACCTTAGGGCTCACTTCATCTTCAGCTGAACTGGTCAGGTTGATCAGTTGCTTTTTCAGGGTTTTGTAAATACCGGTTACCTTTGGATCAGTAGATCGGACCAGGAACAGATCATATTGTCCCTTACGATCTGAGGCAAAGATCAGGCTGGAATCATTCAGCCAGGTGATATCCTTATCGTGATTGGGATGTTCAGAAAGGTTGACACTACGGGACCTTTCCTTATCATTTTGTTTGACAAATACTTCCCCCCGTACCTTAAATGCATTGAGCTTGCCGTTGGGTGATAAAACATATTCCGAAATATTGCTGGTGTATGATTTATATTCCACCGGATCAAACCGGTAATCTGCTCTGAAGTTGAACCGGATAGGGTTGGTTTCCCCGGTGGCGCTATTTAAGTGATAAAGCCTGCCCATCTTTTCATACACGATATGTTCAGAATCAGGATCCACATCAAAATGAAAAATACCAAAATCATCATTCTTAGTGACAGCAGCAGGGCTTTCCACAGGATTGCCGGTTTCATCCAGACTTAGCATGTTTATCCGGTAAAAACCCTGATCCAAGCCAATATAATATAAGGTGTTGTTCCCGGAAAATCTGGGCAGGAAGTCATTACCATTACTTTCTGTAATTTTGATATAGCTTTGATCCTCTTTGTTATAGATCCATATATCCTTATTGGCCGGGCCCTGATAATTTTCTCTTTCAGTACGGCAAGAACCCATTACAAATGCTATCAGCCTGCCATTGGGAGAAACGGCCGGCATTTCACCCAGGGCATCTAAAATACGAACCGGAGTGCCACCCTCCTGACTTACTGCATAGATCTCATCCTCCCGTTCCACGTGTTTGAAGTTTCGCATAGTGGTAAACACAACCTGGCCTGACTGATTCCAGTCATGCACCTCATCACTGCTGCTATGAAAAGTAAGGCGCTGAGATAATCCTCCCTGAACGGGGATGGTGAATACGTCTTTGTGGCCAAACCGGTAACCGGAAAATGCAATGTGTTGGTTGTCGCTGCTCCAGACCGGCCATCCCTCATACCCCGGGTGAACCGTGAGGCGTTGAATATTACTTCCTTCCAGGTCACTGGTCCAAATGTCACCCTGGTAGCTGAATGCAATCATTTTTCCGTCATTGCTGATGGATGGGTGCCTTAGTATCTGATCCTGGCTATGGGCAGGCAGATAAATTGTCAATAATAAGCAAAGAATTGTAGTGATGATCCTGTAATCCATATCAATATTGTGTAATCTCTTTTATTCGGCAACTAAATTACATTATAATTATAAAACTTAAAAAACATGAATAAATTATTGGAACCATATCAACTTAACATGTTTCCTGTCTACTACAATGTTCGGTTTGTTATCTTTTAAAGTACTTAAAAGCAGATAGATACCAGGCATAAACGTCCAGATCATTCTGCCAATCTGCCTGATTATAAATCATTTGTTGAAGGAACATACTGCTGTAAATACCTTCACCTATTCCATAACTAAGGAAAGGGCGTGGTAAGCCGCCTGCCAAGTTCAGGCAGGGCCGCGACTCCTGCAGCCAGCGGATTCTTCGCCTCAGATCATTTTTTTCCCTCCTGCGGCTTGCATCACTGAACCGGACAAGGAATTTTCCCTCCTGCGGCTTGCATCAAGGAACCGGACAAGGATTTTTCCCTCCTGCGGCCTGCATCAAGGAACCGGAGATGGTTTTTTGCTTCCTGCCACTGGAATCAGCCTTTCATGGCTAATCGAAAGGTCAATGCAGCTGACATCAAACAATCATAAGCTGCTGACGCTTTCCTGTAGGCTGCAACAAAAAATCTGCTCCTGAAAAAGTCTTGGATACAACCTGTTGGTGTTGGATTTTCACAGGATCTGGCAGGAACCACTCATCCTTTGAGTTTTTTTGGGGATAACCTGTACGGTGTACCACCATCTTGATACAACGCTTTTGCGGCCAGTCTGGCTGGTAATCTTTACCTGCTTTTAGCTAATTGAAGTTTAACATCCTGCAAATTTTGTCTGCCTAAACGAAATTCCTTAGTCAGGTAATTTTTTAAAGATTAATAAATTTTTTTTGACAGGCTAAGTGATTTACTTTATGCCTAAAAAAACAAAAGGTGAAAAATTTTAAAAAAGTCATTATGATTCATCCAGCTTCTTTATCAAGTTATCGGGTAAACGATTTTATACAGTTTATAAGTAACATGCTGATGATTGTGAAACAGCATAATCCTGAGAAATTACAAATCCGGGGAATATATGAAGAACTGTTGCAGTATCAATCGGAACTTCAGGAGTATTATAAGTATGATAACCATAGTGGCATAACCCCTCAATTGTCCCGGATTGATGCACAGAGGGACCAGGCCATTATTTGTCTGAGGCAGATCGGCCAGGGGTATACCTACCACCATCAGGATAAACTGAAAGAGGCAGGCCAGATATTGGTAGATTGTATTGATAAATACGGCAGTCAGCTTTACCGCCTCAATTATAACGCTGAGACAGCCGCCCTTAAAAACCTGGCCAGAGACTTGCAAACACAGCCGGATTTAAAACACGCCATTGAATTAATGCACCTGGAAGACGTGCTGAATGAGATGAACCAGGCCAATTTGAAGTTTGAAAAGATGTTCATAAAAAGGTTGAAAGAATCCAGCCAGGTTGCGCCTAAAAGTTATAAGCAGCATCATGAGATCATTTCAGAAGCTTATCAGAAGCTGGTAAAGCATATTTCTGCCCATGCTACACTGAGTCCTTCTGAACAATTTAATTCCCTGATCCGGCATATGAATGAAAATATTGAACACTTTAACCAGTTGAGAGAACGGAGAAAGCAAAATCCAACCATGGAGCCGCCAGTGTTGTCAGAAAACCTGGAGTTTCCGGAAACAGATTAAGCGGATCCTTTTTAAATCCATTCAGCTATACTAATAATTGCTTGCATAAGGCCTGGCTATCGGGCCTTTTTGCTTTTCTATATAAAATAGTATTTGGCCAGCTGTCAGGTTTCCCTTGTCCAATGGCTGGTTTTTAAACATCTATACCCCCGGGCCATTTGATCTGGACCTGTATTTTCATCGTTGCTTTTGAGGCCAGATTTAAATCTGGTAGCCTGGAAATTTCAGGAATAACCACTAACTTTAGCAGATAAAGATGGAAGGATCATGCACCACATTCATTCATGAATTATACGCGGGAATCACTCATAAAATGGCTGTTGCAAGGCGATGCAGCCATCCAATTCCAGGTACATCGGGACTTGATGGGCCAATTCCGTCCGGATCTGCAGGGCAGGATAGCGGAGGAAGGATGGGGAAAAAAATTCCTGCAAGCCCGGCATTATGAAGGACATTGGGGACAAGGATTTTATCAGCCTAAATGGACCTCTACCCATTACACGCTGCTGGACCTTTGTCAACTGGGCCTAAGTCCGGATCAGGAACAGGTAAAACAAAGTCTGGAGCTTATCATTACCCGGGAAAAGGGCTCAGACGGGGGGATCAACCCTGCCGGATCGGTACAGCAAAGTGATGTGTGTATCAATGGGATGTTTTTGAATTATGCCAGTTATTTTGGCATGGCTGAAGCCCAACTCCAATCAGTCGTGGATTTCATCCTTTCTCAAAAGATGCCGGATGGCGGGTTTAATTGCCGGCTGAATCGTTCCGGAGCCAGGCACAGTTCTTTGCACAGTACCCTGTCAGTACTGGAAGGCATCTGGCAGTACAGCCATCGGGGATATCAATACCGCCAGGAAGAGCTTAAACACACGACCCTGGTGGGGCAGGAATTCATATTAACCCACCGGCTTTTTCTTTCCGACCGGACTGGTGATATTATTCGTAAAGATTTTCTGCGCTATACCTATCCGGCCCGCTGGAAATATAATATCTTAAGTGCCTTGTGTTATTTCACCAAAGCCGGGGCCAGATGGGATAGCCGAATGGAGCCAGCCCTTGACCATTTGCTCAAAAAGCGCAGAAAAGAAGGTAGCTGGAATCTGGCTGCCCGGCATCCGGGCCATACTCATTTTGACATGGAGCAGGCGGGAAAACCCAGCCGTTCGAATACCTTAAGGGCTTTGACAGTATTACAGCATTTTCAGGCAATATAGCTTTATGGTAATTCTGCATAACAGATAATCCAGGTTTTATACCGGTTTCTGTAAAGAGACCTGTAATTAAGACTAAAAACAGCTTTAATGATCCTTAGTGACAGTTGTATGCCTTAGTGAGCCAGTAATGCCTCTATTTCTTTTTTGGTGAGGGGGTTGTTATATAGCGGTTGATCTACTTCCATGATCCTGGAATCCTTAATACCTCCTATATCTACCACTTCAAATCCAATATCATGCAGTATTTTTGTAACCCTCACCTTGGCCGATGCATCAGTGCCTGCCATGGGTAGAGCATAGCGCTGTCCCTGGGGTAGAAAGGCAAAATCCCTCAGGTGCAGATAATATATGGTATTCAGGACCTTTACCACACTGGACTGAGGGAAAAGATCTACTGTGAGCTGTGTTTCACGCCGGCTTTTATCCTTTTTTAACTTAGTCGCTATCTCACCATCTCTTTTTGGATAAGGGTTACTGGTATCCACAATGGTTTTTCCCTTAAGTTGGTCGCCAATCTGATCCGCCAATTCAGGCAGGGCTTTAAAAGGAACGGCAAAAACCACCATGTCGGAAAATTGGGCTGCTTCAATAATAGATCCGGTTCGGGCCAGAGGCCCTGCTTGCTGCGAAAGCTCATTCAGCTTGTGAGGATGCCTTGAGCTAAAAAGCACCTCATAACCTGCCTTGGTTAAATGTAAGCCCAGGTTGCCCCCAATATTTCCCGATCCTATGATGCTGACTTTTTTCATATTTTTTATTTAAGTTAGGCTAAAAGAATATAACATACAATAGCATTTTGGCAGGTAAGGCTTGTTTACCAACAAATAACATGAAATTTCTACAGCTGGTTCAGGACAACCTGTTCCGGTAATCCTGGTAGCCAAACTTCCTGACCATTTTAAACAGGCCTTCACTGGTCCAGATGCCAATAGAAGGGTGATTGACCCCATTAAAGGTGGTGGTTTTTACCATGGTATAATGGATCATATCTTCAAAAAGTACCTTATCACCTGGTTTTAAAGGGCGGTTAAAAGTGTATGCTCCCATCACGTCACCGGCCAGGCAGGTCATTCCGCCCATGTAATATACAAACTGGTCGCCCGGCTGGCTGTCATGGGCACCTTGGATCCGGGGTTTATAGGGCATTTCGATACAATCCGGCATATGGGCCGCAAAAGAAACATCCAGGATGGCGGTTTTGCGGCCATGGTATTCCACGATATCCAGGATGGAAGCTACCAGGGAGCCGGTTTCCCAGGCTACTGCGCTGCCAGGTTCTATGATCACTTCTACCTGATAGTTTTCTCGTAGGTGGCTTACCAGGTAGATCAACAATTCCAGGTCGTAATCCTTTTTGGTGATCCCATGACCACCACCCAGGTTAAACCACCGGGCTTGGTGTAAAAGGTGACCGGCTTTTCCTTCGATATGTTGCAAAGTCCGTTCCAGTATATCTGCCCCGCTTTCAAACAAGGTGTGAAAATGAATGCCCTCGATGCCATCTGGCAATTCAGGGCCAATTTCCTCCACCGGGATACCCAGGCGGGAGCCAGGTGCGGCTGGGTTATAGAGGTCCGTGCCTACTTCGGAATATTCCGGGTTGATCCTCAGGCCGCAGGAAATTTTTTTGCTGTTGTTTTGGATCCTGGGTTTAAAATGCTTCCATTGTTGCAATGAATTAAAGGTGATGTGATTGCAATATTGCATCAATTCATCGAATTCATGATCCAGGTAAGCCGGGCTGTAGGCATGGACTTCCTGACCGAATTCTTCGAAACCCAGGCGCGCTTCATGCAATGAACTGGCCGTGGTGCCCTGTAGATACTGACTGACCAGATCAAAAGTACTGAACATGGCAAAACCTTTCAGGGCCAGGATGATGCTGGCCCCACTTTGGTCCATCACATATTTCAGGGTTTGGCAGTTTTTCTGCAGTAATGACGCTTCTACCACAAAACAAGGGGTAGGTATTTTTTGCGGATCGATCATGGATGTGTTAGATTTATGTTAGGACAAACAGCAGGTTAACTTTCTGTGTACGGTCAGGTACTATCCTTAACCTGCTGTTTGCTTATTATTAGTATTGGTGAGGCAGTGGCTGATTGACCTGTTCATGCCAGGGCAAGCCGTGTTTATTCAGGGCTTCCATGAAGGGATCAGGATCAAATTCCTCTACATTAAATACTCCGGGTTGTTTCCACTTGCCTGTAATCATCATCATGGACCCGATCATGGCCGGTACCCCGGTAGTATAGGAAACTGCCTGGGCTCTTACTTCTTTCCAGGATTCAGCATGATCGCAATTGTTGTAGATGTAATAAGTCTTATCCTGGCCATCCTTTATGCCTTTGATCTGGCAGCCAATGGACGTTTTTCCTTTGTAATTTTCACCCAGGGAAGAAGGTTCCGGTAGGACAGCTTTGAGAAATTCCAGGGGGACGATATCTGTTCCTTTATATTTAATCGGCTCAATAGAAGTCATACCCACATTTTGTAATACATTGAGATGGGTAATGTACTGTTGCCCGAAAGTCATCCAGAACCTGGCTCTTTTCAGGTGAGGGATGTTTTTAGTCAGTGATTCAAGTTCTTCATGATAAAGCAGGTAAGATTCCCGGGGCCCGATTTCGGGATATTCGATCGGCTTATGGATTTCCAGTGGTTCAGTTTCAATCCACTGACCGTTTTCCCAGTATTTTCCTTTTTGGGTGATTTCACGGATATTGATTTCCGGATTGAAGTTGGTGGCAAAAGATTTGCCATGATCTCCGGCGTTACAATCCACTATGTCCAGGTAGTGGATCTCATCGAAATGATGCTTTTGAGCATGGGCGGTGAATACGCCGGTTACTCCGGGATCAAATCCACAGCCCAGCAAAGCCATCAAACCGGCATGCTTGAATTTATCCTGATAAGCCCATTGCCATTTATATTCAAATTTGGCCACCTCTTTGGGTTCATAATTGGCGGTGTCCAGGTAATGAACCCCTGTTTCCAGGCAGGCTTCCATGATGGTCAGATCCTGATAAGGCAGGGCTACATTGATCACCATCTCCGGTCCAAATTCCCTGATCAACTTTACCAGTTCAGGCACATGATCTGCATCTACCCGGGCTGTTTTAATTTTCACCTGATGCATCTGTTCTACATCGCTGGCAATTTTTTCGCATTTGGATAAGGTACGGCTGGCCAGCATAATATCAGAAAAAACTTCTGGAACCATGGCGCATTTATGGGCCACTACATTACCCACGCCCCCGGCTCCGATTATCAAAACTTTGCTCATTTCAAATTAATTTAAAAAACTGGATTAAAAAGTATTAAAATTTAATGTTTCATTATCTGAAAAAGATGGGAAAACTGACCAGGTAAGAAAATTAATCAGCTACCAGCATGGCGGCACCAAACACGCCAGCACTATCGCCCAGGGCAGGTTTTAAAAATACAGTATCCAGCCTGTTATTAAACACATGCTTTTTAACTTGGTCCACTCCTCTGGTATAAAGCAGGTCAATATTGCCCAACCCTCCACCCAATACAACCACATCAGGATCGACAATGTTAATTACCACTGAAATAGCCAGACCGAACATTTCCAACAGTCGGTCTACTACCAGATCGGCATTCTGATCATTCTTATGCTGATGCTTTTCCAGGATCTCCGGCAGAGTAAGCTTATGGGTGGTCAGTTTTTCATAATATCGTTGCAGACCTGGACCTGATATGACGGTTTCAACACATCCAGTCTTGCCACAATAGCATTTTCCCCCTGATTCATCCAGAAAATTGTGCCCCCATTCACCTCCAATTCCCTGTTTCCCTCCTATGGGTTTGGTATTGACAATTAGGCCTCCTCCCACACCGGTTCCCATTATTACTCCAAAAACTACTTCTGCCTGAGGCTGATTTTGTGCTACTGTTCCCAATCTTGTTTCGGCCAGTGCAAAACAATTGGCATCATTAGCCATACGGATTGGAATACCCAATATTTTTTCCAGATCATCTCTAAAGGGCATACCATTCAGGCAGGTGGTATTACTGTTTTTCAGCAAGCCAGTATTGGGATCCAGAGTTCCGGGTGTACCAATACCCAGTATGTCAGGTCGGTAGCCTGCCTCCTCTGATAATTGACCGATTAGCTTGCTGACCTGATCAAGGATATGCTGATACCCCTTACCGGCTTCGGTGGGTACTCGTCTACGGCTAACAGGATCGGGTTGTTCAATTGACTCCAGGACTACACCTTCAATTTTAGTGCCTCCCAGATCAATACCCCAAAATGGATTGGGCATAATGCAACAGGTTTAATTAAAAAATGCTATTGTGAAACAAATCTAATAATTTCTGATAATCTAATTCAAAAAAGTTACCAATAATGAGGTCAGCTGGAGGAAGTTCCCCGGCGCAATGGGTAGTGGTGATGCCGATCACCCTGGCGCCAGCCCTCTTACCGGCTTCAATTCCTGAATGAGAATCTTCAATTACGATGCATTGGGTTGGTGGCAGGTTCAAAGCCTTGGCAGCTTTCAGATAAATTTCCGGATTGGGTTTGCCATTATTCACCATGGAATCATCCAGTAATGCGTCAAAAAGAGCACGGGTATTGGTTGCTTCCAAAACAAAATCCAGGTTCTCCCTGGGGGCTGAAGTACCAACAGCAGTAGGAATATGATGGCTTTTGAGCAATTTTAAAAAATCAAGCAACCCATCTACCGGTTGTATATCAGGGGCATAGATCTCCCGGTATACAGCTTCCTTTTCCTGTGCCAACTGATCAATTTCCTGTCTGGACAGAGAAGCCTGAAACAAATCCGGCATCCAATCCTGGTTTCTCCGGCCGAAATATTTAACCCTAATAGTTTCTTCAGAAAGCTCAAAACCATGTTTTTGAGCAAATATTCTGGTGGCCTTAAGATGGGGACGAAAGCTGTCAACCATGACTCCGTCCATATCAAATATCACTCCAAACATATTCCGTTATTATAATAACTCATTGGCTATATTGGCCAGTTCCGACCTTTCTCCCTTTTCCAGGGTAATATGGGCATACAAAGGATGTCCTTTGATCCTGTCTATCAGGTATGAAAGTCCATTGCTCTGAGAGTCCAGGTAAGGAGTATCTATTTGATAGATATCTCCTGTAAATACGATCTTGGTATTTTCTCCAGCCCTGGTAATGATGGTTTTTACTTCATGAGGTGTCAGGTTCTGGGCTTCATCCACAATAAAAAAGATATTGGAAAGGCTTCTTCCCCGGATGTAAGCCAACGGTGTGATCACCAGCTTTTCCTTGTTCACCATGTCAGTGATGCGGGTATATTCTTTATCTGATTCATTGAACTGGTTTTGTATAAATTTAAGATTATCCCACAAAGGTTCCATGTAGGGGTTCAGTTTTGATTTGATATCTCCGGGCAAATAGCCAATATCTTTATTGCTGAGGGGAACAATAGGTCTGGCCAGGTAAACCTGCTTATGGTTCCGTCGTTGTTCCAGGGCGCTGGCCAGGGCCAGCAAGGTTTTACCGGTTCCGGCCACTCCGCTTACAGATACCAGCCTCACTTCAGGGTTAAGCATGGCATGAATGGCAAAGGTTTGTTCCGCATTCTTGGGCTTGATACCATAGACCGGCCTTTTTTCTACTTTTTCCACATTTTTGGAAATGGGATTGTAAAAAGCAAGTCCGGATTTTCGCATTCCTTTAAGAATAAAGTAATTATTGTTTTCCGGTTTTTTCTTTTTCAGGATATCTGCCGGCTGGCAAAAGCCATTGTCATAAATTTGATTGATACTTTCAGCATCCACATCATCCAGAATAGTTTTGCCAGTATATAATGTGTTGACATTCTTGATTTTACCGGTTTCATAGTCCTCTGCCTGCAGGTTGAGGGATTTGGCTTTCAATCTCAGGTTGATGTCTTTGGTAACCAGGATCACCTTACGATCATTTACCTCCTGCTTAAGTTTCAGGGCTGCATTTAATATTTTGTGATCTGCTTTGGAATCATCAAATATTTTTTCAGCATCTACATCACTATCAGTAGACATCAATACCTTGAACAGACCTTTGTTTTTTCCATTGATGGGGATCCAGCTTTGCAACATGTTATTGGAAGAAATACCATCTATAAAACGTATAAATTCGCGGGCTTCAAAGTTTTTGGTGTCATTTCCTTTTTTAAAATTATCCAACTCTTCCAGTACAGTAATGGGAATTCCCACATCATGTTCGGCAAAATTCATAATGGCATCATGAGCATATAAGATCACAGAAGTGTCCAATACAAAGATTTTCTTTTCTTTTTCTTCTTTTTTCTTAACAGGCATAAATGGTTTAAGTCTCTATATCAACTAAAAATTTATTGGGTTTGAATTTGTGAAAATTAAATAAATTTAAGCAAAGATTCAGTTTAAATTTATATTAATATTTTGCCTTACCCATTCAATTTGCAATTTTTATTGATAGTAGTTGGTTGAATAGCAGAGGCTTACTCTTTATTCCAACTGTTTAAGTTTTACACTCAATAGATCTCACAATGAATTTCTTTGAATAAATTTTGATGGATTGGGGATGAGAATATTTTGATCATTCAGGATCAATTGGGCCATAGATTGTCCCATCTGGTAAAAATCCGTAGAGATCACTGATATGCCTCCAGCCAGAATTTCCTTCATGGGGGTATCATCATAAGAAACCACACCAATCTCCCCACCCAGTTGCCATCCTCTATGCCGGATCAGTTTCAATAAATCTACCAATTCATTATCAGGAAAAACCAGGTAAGCTTTTTCTTTTATGATTTTATCTGGATCATATCCATCAATTATTTCATATTGCAGCTTTTTGTCCTGGCAAAACTCAATGAATCCCCTGGTGATCTCACCCGGTATATATTGAAACTGGCTGGTGGATTTGATCAGATTTATTGCGGCATACTTGGTGATAAAAGGATTCATTTGTTGCAGGGCCAGTTTAATATCAAGGTAAAAATCTTGATAGACTGCAGCTTTCACTGGCAGACCAGTATGCATTTTGTCCAGAAGATAAAGCTGATCGGAGGGTATTTTTTGCAGAATTATTGAAACATCCTCATCAAAATGAGGCATTACTACATAATGGGTGTACTGGCCCAGGTTATCGCAGATCAACCGGTGCAGCAGGTTCAGGTCATAATGATGAAAAAAGACTTCGGTCACAGCTTGCTGCTGCAAAGCTTGTATAAATGAATAATAAAGCACTTCTTTATAGGCATTTAGCCGGTCAAACAATAAAAAAATCCTTTTTTGTACTTCAGTATTGGTGCCACTGATATAATATCCCTTACCTTGCTTTGATTTAATCAGACCTATCTTGCGCAAATCTTCATAAGCTTTTACCACCGTACCGGCCGCCAATTGATTTTGTTGGCAGATGGTATTAATACTGGGAAGCTTTTGCCCTAATTTAAGATCACCTTTTTTAATGCCTTGCATAATTTGCTGTTTTATTTGTTCATACAAGGGTGTGGCAGCGGCCTTATTTTTTCTGATTATTATATCCATTATGGATATAAACTATAAATAATAAAAAAATGATTGGGCTGTACCGGTCGACCTTTAAAATATATTAATATATTTGACTATATAAGTCTAATAAAGCTAACCTTCTGAATCCATGATATTAGTACAAAATTATACCCTGGCTATTATGTTTTTTGTCATAGCCATGATTTGCTGGGGTTCCTGGGCCAATACCCAAAAAATGGCTCAAAAAAACTGGCGCTTCGAATTGTTTTACTGGGACCTGATCATTGGTATCCTGGTAACGGCATTTTTAGCCGCCATTACTTTAGGCAGTATGGGTGATATGGGCCGGACTTTTTTCCAGGACCTGGCCCAGGCCGATGGGAAGAGTATTTTTTCAGCCATGATGGGTGGGGTGGTATGGAATTTGGGCAATATTCTGCTGGTGGCGGCTATTGCCGTAGCGGGCATGTCAGTAGGGTTCCCTATTGGTGGTGGAATAGCCTGGATCCTGGGAATAGTGGTGAATTATGTATTGGTCATCATGGATAAAGGGAGCTATGAAGGCAATCAGCCTTTTCTTTGGGCCGGAGTTGTAATCATTTGTATAGCGATCTATCTGAGCATGTTGTCCTATAAAAGACTGGCCAGTAAAACAGAAAAGCCTACCCTGAAAGGAATACTCCTTTCCGTATTTGCCGGCTTACTCATTGCCTTTTTCTATGGATTGGTGGTAAATTCCCTGGATAATTCTTTCGTACAGGGCGGTACCGGAACCTTAACCCCATTCTCGGCTGTTTTTTTCTTTGCTGTGGGGGTGTTTATCAGTACATTTATATTTAACCCATTTTTTATGAAAAAGCCGGTGCAGGGTGAACCGGTTAAAATAAGCACCTACTTTAAGGGAAGTTTGGCTACCCACATGACTGGAGTTTTAGGTGGGGCCATATGGATGATTGGCATGATTTTCAGTTTTATGGCGGCGGGTGCGGCAAACCCGGCTATCTCTTATGCATTAAGTAATGCAGCCCCGGTGGTAGCTATTTTATGGGGAGTATTCGTGTGGAAAGAATTTCAGGGTGCTCCCAGGGGAACCAATATGCTGCTTAGCCTGATGTTTTTGAGTTATATCATAGGCCTGGTCTTGATTACCATGTCCAGTGCAAGCTAATTGATATCTAAATCAACGGCATTTTGCTATTTTGACCAATATCAACAGATCTGCAATTTTTTAAAGCAATAAACTCATAATTATGAAAAAAACACAATTTGCCGCTTTTGGTGCCGGATTTTGGGCCAATTACCAGATTCCGGGCTGGCAGGAACTTGATAATGTTGAATGTGTAGCTATTTACAATCGTACCAGGGAAAAGGCAGAGCAAGTGGCTCGAAAGTTTGGTATTCCACGGGTATATGATGATCCGGAGGAGTTGTTGGCTCAGGAAAAGGACCTGGATTTCATTGATGTACTGACTGATGTGGATACCCATCTAAAATTTACCCGAATGGGGGCAGAAAAGGGTTTGCATGTAGTCTGTCAAAAACCTATGGCTCCCAGTTTTGAAGATGCCAGGCAACTGGTAAAAGTTTGCCAGGAACATCAGGTGAATCTCTTTATCAATGAAAACTTTCGTTGGCAACTTCCGCTCAGAAGATGCAAAGAAGTGCTGGATTCAGGCCAAATTGGAAAATCCTTCAAACTTAGTGTGTCTTTTTGTTCGGCTTTCCCGGTTTTCGAGAATCAGCCATTTTTAGCCGAATTGGATCAATTTATACTGACGGATGTGGGTTCTCATATTCTGGATGTTTGCCGTTTTTTAGGGGGAGAAGCCAGGAATCTGCATTGTAAAATACAGCGGGTAAACCCCGGGATCAATGGGGAAGACGTAGCCAATGTATTTATGGAAATGCAAAACGGAGTGCATTGCTATGCCGAAATGTCCTATGCTTCCATCCTAGAAAAGGAATTTTTTCCCCAAACCCTGGTATTGATTGAGGGGGAAAAAGGCTCTATTAAACTGGAAGGTGATTTTGTTTTGAAAGTTACTACCAGGGAAGGCACAAAAACGGAGAAAATTTCTCCTCAGATGTATCCCTGGATAGATCCCGATTACGCTGTGGTCCATTCCAGCATTGTAGATGCTCAAAGAAACATTTTGTCTGGCATTCGGGGAGGTCAGGCCGAAACTACCGGAGAAGATAATTTTAAAACGGTTCAGCTGGTTTACGACTCCTATAAATCTGCCGCAAGCGGTGAAATCATCCGTTATTAATGTTAGTAAAAAGTAAAAGCCGAAAACAGCTTTTTAAAAAGGATTTTTTCGGCTTTTGACAGTATAAATGTGTGGGTTTTTCAGCTTTTAGCTTCTTTAATGGCAGCCATTACCTGCTGGCTGTCCTGTTCCGGATTTACATCATTATTTTTGTAAATGATTTTTCCGTTTTTATCAATTACGAAGGTCCAGCGGGAAGTGGTAATCCCTCGGTTCAAAACTATATCCTTGCCTCCTATGGTGCGGGTGATCTCTCCTCCATCTCTGACCGGCACACCATATTTTTGCGCAATCTTACCTTCAGGATCAGATAATAAGGTGAAATTCAGATCATGAGCCTGTTTAAAGTAATCCAGGTTTTTGACTTCATCACCACTGATCCCTATCACGGTAGCATCCAGTTGTTCAAGGTCTTCCTTTTGATCGCGATAACTACAGGCTTGTTTGGTACAACCACCAGTCATTGCAGCAGGATAGAAGTACATTACAATAAATTTTTTTCCAATATGATCTTCAAGTTCCCACTGATTACCCTGGTCATCCAGAGCTGAAAATCCGGGAGCGTTATCACCTGGTTCTACAGGCGCATTGGTAAATGACATTAAATGCAAAGCAGCGAAAAATAGACTGAAAATTATCAATTTGCTGTTCATGGTTGTTTTTTGTTTTTGGATAAGATAATCGAAATTAAAACATGTGATTGAATTCTGGTAAACGTATTTTGCCGAAAATGGTTGTTTTAATGGCTTATTCAAAGGATAAACAGGCAAACCAGACAAAAATTTAATTATTCAGTTATAGCAGTACCAGGTTTATTTTGCGGGTTACAGAAGGTTGGTGGTCCGCTTCAATGGTACATGACACTTCTGCAATTCCCTGATCGCAAAATTTACGACTGAAAAGAATTTGCTCCCCACTTCCGGTAATACTCCCTTTGTTGGTTTTCCAATGGAAAGCAATTGCTTTTGCTCCTCGATATTGAGTCTTGATCCAGATTTGATCTGCTGGTCCCAGGCTGTCCTTTTCTGCTAACAGACTGGAAAAGATTAAAGTGCCTTTATGGGGTCTGACCGTAATATAATCTTCAACCTGGTGCCGATAAGTCTTCTGCTGACTGATGATTTGTACGGTCACCGGGAAACGACCTGTAATAGGATAACTGATGTTAGTTGGGTTTTGAAGGTTTGAGGTGGCTGGATTGCCCCCGGGAAACTCCCAGAGCCATTGATCGGCTGTAAGATGAGTTGAAGCGAAAAAATTTACACCTTCACCTGCTTGGATCACTGTTTTGTCTGCATGAAAGCTCAGGGCTTCCTGAGGAGAAAGTTGATCATCAGGCTCCTGGCATCCCGCAGCTAATAGCAGAAAAATATAGAACAATAATCCAGTTTTATACATTTATTTAAAAATGAATTTATCAGTTAAAAATCCAAATTACATAATTTAAAGCCCAAAATTTAAATTTTAACACAAAAAAACTTAGGTATGGAATGGTTTTTTTGAACTTGATTGGAGTATTAATTGGCTTCGGGGGAACAATTATTGCATATGCCTTTGAGATCAATGGAGAATTCCTGCAATTTGAACCCTTTGGGTAAATGAAAGCTGGTTACTGTGGGATCATCCAGGCAAAATATTTTACCACATTGTTGACAATGAAAGTGAATATGCTGGTCGTTGTGTCCTTCTTCGCCGCAGTCATGGCATAGAGCAAACCGGGAAACACCATTTTCATCATTGATCTTGTGTAAAATGCCCACATCTTCAAATTTATGTAAAGTGCGGTAAACAGTTACCCTATCGTAATCATCTCCCAGCAAAATCATAATATCATGATGAGACAAGGCATAATCTTTTTCAAAAAAGATCGTGAGAATGTCCTTCCTGATAGCTGTGGCAGATAATTTATGTGCCTTAATAAATTTTTCGGGCTGCATACATTTTATTCATTAAAATTTAATTGCAACATAGTTGCAATTATAAATTATTTTTTGTGTATTTTTGCAACTGAAATGCAAACTCTTAGTTCAAAAGTAATTATTTAAAGCTATGAAATCAATCAACCTTCTTAAAAAGCTTTTTTTATTTGTTTTATCTGTCAGTGCTATGCTATTCCTGACCAATTGTGATGAGGATGACGACCCCATCGATTTAACGGCACCTACTATTCAGAATGTAACTCTGAATGAGCAAACAGAAAATATTCAGGTCAATCCTGGTGATGATATTCACTTTGATGCAGAATTGGCCGATGATCAGCTGCTGGGGCAACTTAAAATTGATATTCATGATAATTTTGATGGGCACCAGCATGGAAGAGTAGCCGCTACACCTTTTAGTTTGGAACGTATTATTGATCTGATTGGCCGTACCCAGACAATTCATGAAGACGTAGAGGTGCCGGCCGACGCTGCCACCGGTCCCTATCATTTTAATATCCAATTCTTTGATGCGGCAGGTAATGAAGGGGAGTTGATGACGATCGAATTTGAGATTGTGGACGAAGCTGAACAGCCCACTATAACCATTACGACGCCTGATCCTGACACTGAGACTGAAGTTGCCCCAGGTGGAAGTTTTGCCATTACCGGTGCTGTTTCCGACCCTGATGGCCTGGAAGAATTACATATGATGTTAATGCATGAAGAAGAGGATGACCATTCCCATGGCAGGATCAGTGAAGAGGTATTATGGGAGAAAGAATGGTTGTTGGAAGGTGCTTTGGAAGCATCATTTGATGAACAGGTGACAATCCCGGCCAATGCAGAAACAGGACACTATATACTCAGGATCAAGGCAGAAGATGTTGCAGGTAATGTCAAGATCCTGAAAGCTGAAGTGCATATAGAATAATAATAATCTTTTTTACCTAAGTACTATGTTTTTTTTAATTAGAAGCAGCTTCTTTTAAAGCTGCTTTTTGTTATACTGTTGCATTTATATTAAACTAAAAATGCTCCCGGCTTTGATTATTTTTAGTAAATTTAACCGGTTATCAAAACCCCGTAATTATGTATGCAGCAGTAACAACAGAATATAACAAAATTAAATGGCAGCAGGTCAAAACACCTGTAATTTCAGACAATGAAGTATTGGTTAAGGTAGGAGCTGCCAGTATTTGTGGCAGTGACGAACATATATTTAAAGGAGATTTTCATCCCCGTACCTCTGTTCCCCTGGTTCAGGGGCATGAATTTATGGGAGTCATTGCTGAAAAAGGTAAGCAAGTATCCGGTTTGACTATAGGTGACCGTGTAGTGGTGGATCCAATTATCTGGTGTGGTCGTTGTCCGGCTTGTAAAATAGGACATTATCCTGCCTGTACCTCCCTTAAACTGGTTGGAGTGGATCGGGACGGAGGCTTTGGTCAGTATGTGAATGTAGCTGCACACATGGTATTTAAGTTACCGGATGATGTGTCCGATCATCATGCCGCCCTGGTCGAGCTTTATGGGGTTGCTTTCCATTCCTGTCAACGGTCAGGGTTGAAAAAAGGCGATAGTGCATTGATATACGGGACTGGTAAAGTGGGTCATTGTGTTTACCAGGCCGCCCGCACCATTACTGATAATACCATTTTTTTGGTAGATATTTCAGAAGAAAGATTACAGGTGGCTCAACAAAACTATCACAATATTGTGACCATTAATGCCCGCCAGGATGATCCGGTGCAGGTGATTAAACAACACACTGACGGAGCCGGAGTTGATGTGGCTTTTGAAGTGGTAGGTCATGCTCATCCCGTACCTGATAGGGTTCATCCGGTAAGGGCTTGTATCCAAAGCATTCGTGGAGCTGGGGTTGTTTGTGTATTGGGATTGGCTGATGATCCTGCCCCCCTGAATATGAAAGAGCTGATCTGGAAGGAAGCCAGGATCATTGCTTCCCGGGTTAGCCATGGAGAAATGAAGCAGGCCATTGAACATCTTAGCCAGGGTACACTCAAGCCGGAAGCAGTGATCTCTCAGGTAATGCCGGCCAGTGAGGCCAGTCTGGCTTTTGAGCAATTAAATCAATATCCTGATAATCATTTAAAGATTATTCTAAATTTTGACTGATCATTGATTCCTTTAAAAAAGATCATTTTTGGTACCAGTTGCCTGGGTAACCTTTATCAGAGCCTGGACTATTCCACTAAAAAAGCCCTGGTTCAAGCCTGGTTTGAACAAGTTGAACCGCCTGTTATAATTGATACTGCCGGTAAATATGGCGCCGGAATGGCCCTGCAGATAGTTGGAAAAATCCTGAGAGAACTAAAAATTGACCCTTCTGATATCATTATCAGTAATAAATTAGGCTGGATCAGGAAACCATTATCAGGATCTGAGCCTACCTTTGAGCCAGGTGTATGGAAGGATCTGGATCATGATGCGGTACAAAAAATTGATGGCCCTGGTATCCTGGATTGCTATCAGCAGGGATTGAAATTACTAAATGGCTATCAGACTCAGCTGGTTTCCGTACATGACCCGGATGAGTACCTGGCCGGGGCCAAATCTGAGGATGACCGTCTTGATAGGCTGGAAGATATAGTGCAGGCTTATCAGGTATTGCTGCAGCTTAAAAAAGAGGGTAAAGTGAAAGCGGTAGGAATTGGGGCAAAGGACTGGAAGGTGATTCGTGAACTGGATCAGTTGGTAGATTTTGATTGGGTAATGCTGGCTACCAGCTTTACTATTTTACATCATCCCACCGATCTTTTAACATTTTTAAAGCATCTGCACCATAAAAAGGTTACTGTCATTAATTCTGCAGTATTTCATTCAGGCTTTTTGACTGGTGGCGATTTCTTTGACTACCAGATCATTGATCCCGGTCGGGCTGACCACCAGGAGCTGATCAACTGGCGCCAGTCTTTTTACAGGATATGTCATAAATTCGGGATTACTCCGGCTGAGGCTTGTGTACAATATGCCTTAGCCCCACCGGGAATAAGCAGCATTGCCCTTAATACCAGTAAGCCAGAAAGGATCAAACAAAATGTAGCCATGGCAGAAGTCCGGATTCCATCAGGTTTCTGGATGGAGATGAAGCAGGAAAGACTGATTTCATTAATATTTTAAACTTTTTTCATGAGGAGGAAAAAATGGATTTTATGAAAGTAATTAATTACATGGGAAGCTTGAAATGGATCTTATTATTTTTATTTTACTCTGGTTGGTTATTGGCCCAACCCGAGAAAGATATCCGTCTGATCGTACGGGGAGATGATATAGGTTGCAGCCATACCGTGAATATGGCATGTATCAATTCCTACCAGAATGGCATTATGAAATCAGTAGAAGTGATGGTTCCCACCCCCTGGTTTGAACATGCAGTTGATCTGTTGAATCAGCATCCGGGGCTGGATGTTGGGGTGCATTTAACCCTGACCAGTGAATGGGAAAACCTCAAATGGAGACCCTTGACCTGGGCTCCCAGCCTGACTGATCAGGATGGTTACTTTTTCCCAATGATCTGGCCCAATGATAGTTATGGGCCAGAACAGGCTTTGAAAGAACAAAACTGGCAAATCGATCAGATTGAGCAGGAACTCAGAACTCAACTGGATTTAGCCCGAAAAAAAATCCCTCAAATCAGCCACATTTCCTGTCATATGGGCTGCAACAACCTGTCACCGGAAGTAGATGCTTTGGTGAAAAAGTTGGCCCGGGAATACCAGTTAGAAATCGATCTGGAAAAGCATCAGGTGCAAAAAGTAACTTATCAGGGCCCCAGGAATACTCCGGAACAGAAGATTCAAAGCTTCATCAATATGTTAAATGAGCTGAAACCAGGAACTTATCTTTTTGTAGATCATCCCGGTTATTACCGGGAGGAAATGAAGGCCATGCATCATGTGGGATATACCCAGGTGGCCCTGGATCGGGAAGGTGTAACCCAAACATTTACCAGTCCGGCAGTAAAGGCGGTAATTGAAGAAAGGGGAATCCAATTAATCAGTTATCAGGATTTGAACAATTAACTTACTGGCTCAGGATCTGTAATCTGAACCCTAGTGTGGTAATTATTAAATTGGCTTACTAAATTTTTGCTCATATTTTTTCTTTAGACAAGGAAAAATTTGAGAGCATAGCCAAAGCTACGGTCGAAAATTTTAACATAGTATAAAGTAAAAAGAGGGGTGAAAAGAGTGAGTGAATTTAGTAATTAACACATTAGACGCAGCCCCAGTTCCGGAACCATAGGTGTTGAATGGGAACATTTAATGGATAAACCAGATATGATTCATAAAAATATGCTGAGTCTGAACCGGGATACGTCAAGGTGCTATGTAGCTTTTGCCTTCTCAGTTTTTAAGTGGGCCAATTTGTAAATGCTCATCAAAATATTGACAGATCGAATAAAAATTCCGGTTAAATGGACTGATTCACAATAACCCAAAAAATGCATCCGTTAAAAGAAAAGATTATTGCTGAACCATTCGAAATCGGAAAAAGATGTATTGGAATAAACTAAAATTCGGTATTTTGATTTTTTCAATTTCTTTACTTACTGCCTGTAATGATGAGGAGATGTCCCCGGCGGAAGAACTAGAGCCGGAAAAAGAAAAGATCATTGCATATTTTCAGGAGATCGCCCTGGGTTTTGAAATAGGTGATGCCTCAAGAATCACCCGAAAATGGCAGCAGGAAATGAGAATATTGGTGTATGGGGAAAAAGATCCGGATTTAATGTCCGAATTGGATCTGATCATATCAGAAATTAATCAATTGGCCACAGATGGGTTTAAGATAAGCCTGGCCACTGACAGTACTGATTTTAACTATTTTTTATTTTTAGGACCTGCCCCTGAGTTTCAGCAGTATGTTCCGGTGGTAGCCAGTAGCCTGGAACATAACTGGGGTTTGTTTTATATTTATTGGGATGCTAGTCAGCAAATCAACCGGGGTTCTATGTACATAGACCTGGAACGGGCCACTGATCCTGACATCAGAAAACATCTTCTGAGGGAAGAATTGACACAATCATTAGGCTTAGGCAATGACTCCCCCCGTTATTCTGACAGTATATTTCAGGAAAACTGGACCCGCACTACCAGTTACACAGATCTTGACCAGCAAGTAATTAAATTATTATACCATCCTGACATGACTACAGGTTTAAATGCTTTTCAGGTGGAAAAGGTGTTAAGAGAAATATTATATCAATAATAATTATCAGTTACGGAGGAAACAAAAGGGAATACCCGGCACCTTACCACTGAAATATGGAATTAAACCGGCTTACCAGAGGCCAAATTTTAAAAACTAATATGAACAGGAGATGCTGTATTTCCGGGTCATTTTCTTATTTTTACTTAGAATTTCCTATAACATTTTATGTCTGCCATACAGCTAAAAAAGTATTACGAGTTTATCAATGTACAATTGAAGAAAAATAGCCATCGTAATATTTTTGCTACTGACCTTGATCAACCTGAATGGCTGGGTGAAATTGCCCTGAATTTTATCCTGGATAACTGTGTTGAAATCATTTCCCTGGATCAGAAAGACCAGGATTTACTGTTGAATTATACACTCAAAAAGATAATTAATCAATTTTACAGGATCAATCAATATTATCATTTTTCGGCTGATCAGGTAGAGGAGCTCAAAAAAATTTACCTTTTTTTAATGGCCGGTTTTAAAAAGGTCGCTAAAGATCCTACTAAAGAAAAGCTTCGGTTGCTGGCCATGTATCATCAGAATAATCTGATCGAATGGATCAAATCAAATGATTTTAATACCTGGCAGTATTATCAGAAGCAGCCAGCTCAGATAAATCAGTTTGTGATTTGTCAACAATATCAGGCAGATCTTCAAATGGAAGTTTTAAATATTGATCTAAACCAGTTAAAATCTCCTGTGCTGGACCTGGGCTGTGGCAGAGATGCCCTTCTGGTACATCATTTAAGGAACCAGGGCGTGGAAGCTTTCGGAGCAGACCGAATGGTGCCATCCAATCCTTACCTAAGCGATCTGGATTGGTTTTCTTATCCGCTGAAATCTGGCACCTGGGGTTCTGTGATCAGTCATTTGGGTTTTTCAAACCATTTTTCTCATCATTGGGCCAGGAAAGATCTGGACAGCCTGGAAAAGTATGACTTTATCTTCCATAGGATTCTCCAGGCACTTAAACCAGGAGGTACATTTTACTATGCTCCGTCTTTGCCTGAAGTGGAAAACAAATTATCCAGGGATCTTTATCGTCTTCACTATAAAGATCTGAATTATCATTTTAAATCAACCAGAATCACCAAAATCTGAAATAAAAAACTTAAGCCAGTTCTTCAACTCTGGTATAAAGCCCCTCAACAAACTTATTGAAGTTGGTTTTATCTTTTATATATTCCTCATCACTCCAAATTTCAAACAAAACCATGGTTAATGCAGTAAGGGCTAAACCCGAACATTCTACATCTTCTGAAATATGCTGATGAATAATATGAGAATCCTTTAACTGATCATAAAATACAATGACATCACCTACTACCAGGTTAATATATTCATCTTCCATCACCAACTGGATAAAACTCATCACTGCCCGATGAGTGGCAGCGTCCAGTTCCCACTTCAGTATGTATTTTTGGTCCGGTGCAATTTCCAGGTCTGAGCCCTTGCTTAAAAGCATCATAAACTGGCTCATCCGGTATTCATTTCTATCGTTAGGGTTCATGTAATCTCTTTTTTGTCAAAAATAACCAAAGATTATTGGTAACTGGTAGAATAATTTTACTTTTAAATCAAATTGTTTTTAGGTAATTACAAATATATAAATTATAATTGACAGGATCTTAAAACTGAGAACTGTATAAACCCAGATGTCTTGAAGGTATCATTCAAATTTTTGCTTTTATTTCTATGGCTGGCCTGGTGGTTAGTTGGTTGTAAGTCCAATAAGCTCCATCCTGCCGATTATGATCCGGAAGGAGCAACTGATACCCGTACCAAACCAGTGAATTATCAGGTAAAACGAACCTGGCGTTTAGGTCAGGGGGCTGTCAATGTTAGTAATGAATTTGAGGGGGCTCGCCTGAATGATTTTCGGCAAATAAAAGACAGCCTGTATCTGGCTACCATCAATCCAGAGAATGCACCCATCAATGAAAGTCCCTGGTATGCCTTTAAAATATGGGCTGAAAATATTCAAACAGTGGCCATTGAAATGGAATATGGAGAGGGATACCGTCATCGATATTATCCTGATATCAGCTACGATCTTAAAACCTGGACCAGGTTGGATTCAACCCGTCTGATCCAGGATACTGTTGATCAAACGACTACTTTGCTCTTGGAAGTGGGGCCAAAACCTTTATATGTAGCGGCCCAGGAAATTATGACCAGTGCATTTGCTTACAAGTATGCTGAAACCTTATCTAAAAAGCCATTTATATCCCACGAAATCATTGGCTACAGTTCTTTGGGTAAACCCTTGCCCCTTTTAAAAATAGGAAATCAAAACAGTAAAAAGATAGTGGTGGTATTAGGCCGGCAACATCCGCCTGAAGCTACCGGGTTTTTTGCTTTACAGAAATTTATGGCTGCCCTGGTCAGCCAGGATTCATTGGCCACCCGTTTCAGAAGTCAATTCCTGGTTATGCTGGTACCCATGGTGAATCCTGATGGCATTGATCAGGGCCATTGGCGACATAATGCCGGAGGTGTTGACCTGAACCGGGATTGGTACAACTTCTATCAGCCTGAAACTGCTGCCATCAGGGATTATTTCAATGATTTTATTAAAGATCACCGCCAAATTTTATTTCAGGTAGATTTTCATTCCACTCAGGAAGACCTTTTTTATGTTTTTCCTCCCCAAAAAGAAACCAACCTCACCGGATTTACCCATAGATGGCTGAACCAAATAGAATCTAAAGTTCCAGGATATCAAGCTCAACGAATTCTTTCGCAAGGTGATTCTCCTGTTTCTACCTATTGGTTTTTCACCCGTTTTAAAGCGGAAGCTGTCACTTATGAAGTAGGGGACGATTCTTCCAGAAAGCGTATTCAGCAAATAGCCGAATCAGCTGCTGAAGCCATGATGCATCTGCTTTTAAAAGAAAACGGCAAGATAAAAGATGATATGTAAGGATTAAACCCAAAAAATTAAAATCAGAACAGTGGCAGATAAAAATTTCATAATCATTTTAATGCTCATTTCCAACCTGTTTGGTTGTAATCAGCAAAAAACCATTGAATATGCTTATACCGGTGCGGATACGGTAGACTTAGCTATCATTAACGGAAAAATTATCGACGGAACCGGACAACCGCCCTTTATGGCTGACCTTTTGATCAATCAGCAAAAGATCGTGTATATAGGCCAAATAGATACTAGTTTGATCCCTGTCAGAAAAGTAATTGATGGATCCGGTATGATAGTTACCCCCGGTTTTATTGATACCCATGCTCATGGTGATCCCCTGGAAACCCCTGATTTCTCTAATTTTCTTTCTATGGGAGCTACCACCATTTGTTTAGGTCAGGATGGTGACAGCCCTCCGAATCTTGATTCATACCTGGATCAGGTAGAGGCTATTGATATAGGACCAAACCTGATTTATTTTGCCGGACATGGTGCTATCAGGATGGAAACAGGCGTTGCCTATGATACACTACCCACTGAACAGGATCTCAAATCCATGGGAGATTTGTTGAAAAAATACTTAGAACATGGATGTTTTGGTTTGTCAACCGGGTTAGAATATAATCCAGGCTATTTTGCCGGCAAATCAGAGCTTATCTATCTGTCTAAAATTGTAAACAGTTACCAAGGCTTGATAATGAGTCATTTGCGTAATGAGGACAATGATGCCATGGAAGCTTCCCTGTCAGAATTTTTTATCCAGGGGGCATTTTGTCCCATCCATATTTCTCATTTAAAAGTGGTGTACGGCAAAGGGAGTTCAAGAGCTGATCAGATACTTCAGATTTTGAAAGAAGGCAGGCAAAAGGGAATTGTTGTTACAGCTGATGTATATCCCTATACGGCCAGTTATACAGGAATAGGCATCGTTTTTCCGGAGTGGGCCAAGCCACCCAATAACTATGAGCAGGTGGTACTGCAAAACAAGCAAAAGCTTTTACAATTTGTAAAAAACCGGGTGATGCAAAGGAACGGTCCGGAAGCTACCTTACTGGGATCCGGAAAGTTTAAAGGAAAGACTTTAAAGGAAGCTGCTGCAGAAGCAGGGAAACCATTTGAACTCTTATTGGTAGAGGATATTGGTCCTGATGGTGCCAGTGGGGCATATTTTGTGATGGATCAGGAATTGCAGGATACCTTTATCAAAGATTCTTTGGTGATGATCTGTTCTGATGGTAGCCCTACAGCCCGTCACCCCCGGGGGCATGGCACTTTTGCCAGGATCATTGCCGATTATGTAGTCAAAGATAAAGCCCTGGATCTGGAGTATGCCGTATTTAAAATGACAGGTTTGCCTGCTCAAACCCTTGGATTGGGCAACAGAGGTTTAATTAAAAAAGGATATATGGCGGATCTGTTGATATTTGATCCGGAAGCAATTCAAGCCACTGCAACATATGAAGAACCATTTCAATTGGCTGAGGGGTTTGATCATATCATTGTCAATGGAATCCTGGTGAGGCAAGAAGGCATTTTTTTACCGGAGAAAGCCGGGAAATTATTGCGGAAAAGTCAGGTTGCCCATTAAGCTAACCCCACATCCATTTTTGTTACATGCACATTCACTCCTTTTATTAGGTTAGTAGTTGTTTTAGCCTTCAAATTCAGGCCTGATAAAAGGGTTAAAATTTAAGATAAAGCTATCTTCAAAAAGCAATCCCTTTGACCGAACCATACCGCTTTCAGGTCAATATTTAATTGTTGAAATTTCAGTAAAATATTATTCAAAGCGTTAATGATTTGTATTGCAGGGTATTCTGAAAATTTATAACTTAAGCTATTCAAATAACAGATGCGGGAATTAGCCCTGACAGGCTAAAAATTTTATTCTAAAAGGATTGAAATGTACTGTCAAAGAAATAAATAAGATAAATTATGAACTTAGGATTAGGCACTTATTCCCTGGCCTGGTCAATTGGAGTGTCAGGGTATGAAACACCTGAAAAATTGAATGCGCTGGATGTGGTCCGGTTAGCCAGTGAGTATGGTCTTGGGGTAGTACAGATAGCTGACAATATTCCTTTACATAAATTTGATCCATCTCAGTTAGAGGCGCTTAAGCTGGCCGCTGAGAAAGCCAAGATCAAGCTTGAAATAGGAGCCAGGGGAATGAACCAGGAAAACCTGATCAAACATATAAAATTAGCCCATTATTTTTCCTCTGACTTGCTAAGAGTAGTGATTGATGCACCCGGATACAGGCCCAACTTGCCGGAAATAATAGCTATAATCAAAGATTATGTGCCTATCCTGAAAGAAAAAAAGGTGCAATTGGCCATAGAAAATCATGACCGTTTAAAGGCTGCGGAGTTTGTTCAGATCCTCCATGCGGTAGATTCTGATCAGGTGGGAATCTGCCTGGATACGGTAAATTCTTTTGGCCGGGGAGAAGGATTGGAAACTGTCATCAATGCCTTGGCACCCTTTACAATTAACCTGCATATCAAAGATTTTAGTATTCAGCGGCTATCCCACAATATGGGTTTTCATATTACCGGTACTCCAGCAGGACAGGGTATGCTGCCCATTGAAGATCTTGTGAAGAAATTGGGTGAATATGGAAGATGTCAAAGCGGTATTGTGGAGCTTTGGCCAGAGCCTGAAGATAATGTAAAAAAGACCCAGCAAAAGGAATTGGACTGGCTCAGGCAAAGTATTCAATACCTCAAAAATTACTTTGAATAGGCATGAATGAACGAAAAATAAAAGCCCAATACCTGATCGAAACGGCCTTTCCCCTGGAGAAAGCAGCTGAAGTAATGGCCGGTGAGCAATCCAGTGGCACTTTTGTTAAAACTCCGGGCGAAACTGAAGAACTGAGGCAGCAGCATGCCGCCTGGGTCGATGAGATCCAACTGCTGGGAACTGTGGAAAAACCCAGCCTTTCCGGCGCTGCCACACCAAAAGGAGAATCCCCGGTTTATAAGAGAGCCCTGGTAAAAATTTCCTGGCCCATAGAAAACATAGGTTTAAATTTAGCCCAATTGATGGCCACTGTAGCTGGAAATCTGTATGAACTTGGCCAGTTTTCCGGCCTTAAACTTCTTGACCTGACTATTCCGGAAGTGTTTAAACAAAAATATAAAGGGCCCGGGTTTGGAATAGACGGTACCAGGAAATTAACGGGCGTTTACCAGAGGCCTGTTATAGGAACCATCATCAAACCCAGTGTGGGATTAAGTCCGGAAGCTACGGCTGAGCAGGTAAGGGTTTTGATCGAGGCAGGGCTGGATTTTATCAAGGATGACGAATTAATGGGAGATCCGCCCCATGCTCTTTTTGAAAAGCGGGTAGATAAAATTATGGCAGTGATCAATCGATTTTCTGACAAATCCGGAAAGAAGCCTATGTTTGCCTTCAATATCAGCGGGGACTGGGAGGATATGCTACGAAGGCACGATTATGTGGTACAAAAAGGAGGTACCTGTATCATGCTTAATTTAAATTGGGTCGGTATCCCGGCAGCAGAAAGGATCAGCCGTTATACCCAGGTACCTATTCATGGGCACCGGAACTTTTGGGGAGCCTTATCCCGGTCAGAGGTGCTTGGCTATGAATTCAATGTATTTCAAAAAATTTTCAGCCTGGCCGGAATAGATCATATCCATACCAATGGGATCAGAAATAAATTCTGTGAAAGTGATGAATCGGTAATTAAATCCATTAAAACCTGCCTTAACCCTGTAGGAGGAGGCTATCCTGTGGTGCCGGTAATTTCTTCCGGGCAATGGGCTGATCAGGCCTTTGACACTTATAAAGCCATTCAAAGTAATGACCTGATGTATCTTTGCGGTGGAGGAATTACGGCCCATCCGGGAGGTATGGCAGCTGGGGTGAAAAGCATTCAAATAGCCTGGGATGAGGCTATTAAAGGGAATAATCTTTATCAAATAGCTGATCAGTATCCAGAAATTCAGCAAGCCATTAATTTTTATAAGAAATAGATTAATTCATTTAATCAAAAAGATTAATTTTTTAAAGTAAGTTAATTTTATGGACAAGCTTTTAATGACCTATTATGGTGATGATTTCACCGGTTCTACCGATGTGATGGAATCGTTGGCTCTGAATGGTGTTCCCACTGCATTGTTTTTGGAGCCGCCCTTACCGGAAGAAATAACTTCATTTAGTTTAAAAAACAAAGTATCAGGGTCAAAAACGCTGAAGGCTTTTGGAGTAGCAGGGATCAGCCGTTCCCTCAGTCCATCCCAAATGGACCAGGAGTTGCCTCCCATTTTTGAAGCCATCAGTAAAATACCCAGCCAGTTTTTCCAGTACAAGGTTTGCAGCACCTTTGATTCTTCGGCCGAGGTAGGAAGTATAGGACATGCCACCGAACTGGCAGCTAAGTTTTTTCCTTCCCGATTTATTCCATTGCTAATCGGAGCACCATCCTTGAATCGATTTTGTGTATTTGGCAATCTTTTTGCCAGGGTAGGAGGGGTCACTTATCGTTTGGACAGACATCCTACTATGTCTAAACATCCTGTTACGCCAATGAATGAAAGTGATTTACGCATTCATTTATCCCATCAAACCCACCGCCCGGTTCACCTGCTGGATATATTTGCCCTGGAAGAAGCAGAAGAACTGGATACCTATCAATTGCCCATCACCTTTCGAAACGGGGATTTTGTATTATTTGATATTCTGGAAAGACACCATCTGCGACAGGCCGGAAAGTTGATCTATGAAAATCGTTATGAGCCCACCCAGCTTTTAGTGGGTTCTTCCGGGATTAATTACGCTATTATAGACTACCTGCAGAGCAAAGGCAAGATCTTTGATCCCGGTCCAACAGGGTCTCCCGGCAAAGCCAAGAAAACCGTGATTATGGCAGGAAGCGCAGCCCCCACCACCAAATCCCAGATCGAATGGGTGATATCTCTGGGTTTTGAAGCACTCCGGGTTGATACGGAAGCATTAGTAGATCCCCAAACAAAAAATGCAGAATTCAGCCGGCTAGAAAAAGCTGCCTTGAATGCATTGTCCAGAAACCAAAGTGTCATTATTTTTGCTGCCTTGGGGCCTGATGATCCTGTGATTGAGCAAACCAAAAATAAGATCCTGGAACTAAACCTATCCGGAGGCACAGGAGAACTTATAGCCCGGGTACAAGGTGAACTGCTGAAGAATATTTTAAAATTATCGAAAGTGAAAAGGGTGGTGGTAGCTGGCGGAGATACATCCGGCTATGTAGCACGGTCTTTAGGAATTTATGCACTAGAAACTTTAATGCCGATTGCACCAGGGGCTCCTCTTTGTACCGCCCATTCCCATGATCCCGATTTTGATGGACTGGAAATCTCCCTTAAAGGTGGTCAGAATGGCAATGAAAAGTATTTTGAAGCCATTATGGAAGGTCATAAAATAGAATAAGATAGCATGAAGAACAGTATATTTATATTTTTCATGATCCTAACCTTTCCCCTGGTAGCACAGCCACAAGTGGGAAAATGGATGAAGTTTGAACATGAGCTGACCAGCAGTGAATTATACGATAATCCTGTTTGTTTCCAGCTTAGAGCCACACTTACTGCGCCTTCAGGCCGGGAAATCGAAATATTAGGTTTCTGGGATGGAGGAAAATTATGGAAAATTCGATTTTCCCCGGATGAGATCGGTACCTGGACCTTCCAGACCGATTTTTCTGATGAAGATAATGATGGATTACACCAAAAAGAAGGTTCTTTTGAATGTGTACCCAACCAAAGTAACCTGGAGATCTATAAACGCGGGCCGGTGAAACATCCAAAAGGATCCTACCATTTGAGCTATCAGGATGGTACGCCCTTTTTCTGGGTAGCCTGCACAGCCTGGAATGGTGCCTTGAAGTCGACCGACGAAGAATGGGATACCTACCTGCAGCATAGAAAAGATCATCACTATAATGTCATTCAATTTGTCACTACCCAATGGCGTGGTGCCGACCAAAATGCAGAGGGGCAGGTAGCCTATGAAGGGACCGGCAGGATCAGGATCAATCCTGAGTTTTTTAAACGAATTGATCAAAAAATAGACCGGATCAATGAATTTGGATTAATAGCTGCCCCGGTATTGCTTTGGGCCCTCCCTTTTGGTGATGGAAGAGAACTCAGTCCGGGTTATGCTCTGCCTGATAATGAGGCCATCGTTTTGGCTAATTATATTGTGGCCCGGTACGGAGGAAACCAGGTGGTCTGGATTTTAGGAGGAGATGGTAAATACACAGATGAACTGGAAGATCGCTGGAAATACATCGGGCGCAGTGTTTTTGGTAAGGGAAATCAGTATGTAGTAACCACCCACCCTATGGGGAGCTCCTGGTATGGTGATATTTATGCTGATGAACCCTGGATTGACCTGATCGGGTATCAATCCAGCCATAACAATCAAGCCAGGGTCGTAAATTGGATCAATAAAGGCCCCATGTCTCAGCAATGGAACCAACTACCACCCCGGCCCCTCATAAATATGGAGCCCAATTATGAAGAGATACATTTTAAAATAGATGCCGAAGATGTGAGAAATGCCTCCTACTGGAGCATTTTTGCTACACCTCCGGCTGGTATCACCTATGGGGCTAATGGGATCTGGCCCTGGATCCGACCGGGAGAAACTATTTTAAACCACCGGCATGATCCCGGTACCAGTTCATGGCGGGAAAGCATCAATTTTCCCGGTAGTTTGCAAATAGGCTACCTGTCTGAGTTTATCAATCAATATGAATGGTGGAAGCTTACTCCATCCCAGGAGATTCTAGTAGAACAGCCTGGTGATCAGCAATTTAATCATTTCATATCGGTGGTCAAGAACGATGATTCCAGCCTGATTATGGCCTATCTTCCGGTATTGCAGGAGATAAAAATATATAACCCTGATCATTTAAATTATGAAGGACAATGGTTTGATCCGGTAAATAATGTTTACCTGGAGGCAACCCTGGTAAACAGCCAGGGAATAGTCAGTACTACCCCTCCTTCTGCTTCAGATCATGTATTAATTTTAAAAAAAGTGAATTAATAACCAAAAAACTAAAAATTATGAACAAAGTAACTCTTGTGGGGGCTGGCGGAAAAATGGGAATGCGTATTACCAACAATTTATACCAATCTCCAGATTATGAGATGACCTACCTTGAAGTCAATGATAAGGGTATTCAGTGGCTTAAAGATAAAGGCATAAATGTGTCCAAGCCAGAAGAAGCTGTACCGCAGACTGATTTTTTGATCCTGGCTGTGCCAGATGTGCTGGTGCAAAAAATTGCAGCAGAGTTGGTGCCAATGCTTAAAAAAGGTGCCATGGCTGTTTGTCTGGATCCGGCAGCACCTTTAGCCGGAGCCTTGCCAGACCGTGAAGATGTAAGTTTCTTTGCCACCCATCCATCCCATCCATCTGTATTCAATTGGGAACCGGATGAAAAAGCTCATTTTGATTATTTTGGCGGTATAGCGGCTAAGCAAACCATAGTTTGCGCCCTGTTCAACGGGCCTGAGCAGCATTATTCCCGTGGTGAAAAGCTGGCCCGGGCTATGTATGCTCCGGTAACAGTTTCCCACAAAATCACCCTGGAACAAATGGGAATCCTGGAGCCGGCATTGTCCGAAACTTTCGCGGCAGCAGTGATTACGGTGATGAAAGAAGCAGTGGATCTGGTGGTAGCCAAAGGCGTGCCTAAAGAAGCGGCTTATGACTTTTTCCTGGGCCATATCAACATTGAACTAGCTTTGTTGTTCGGACAATTACCGGGAGGCCAATTTTCAGATGCAGCCAAAAAGGCCATCAATATGGGCATGCCTCTGATATTTAAGGAGGATTGGAAAAAAGTATTTGAATGGGATCATGTGATGGAGCAGATTAAGGCCATCACCTAGACCTTAGCATCTTATCAGGTTGGGATTAATTTCCTCCCAGTCTTATTTATTTTACTGAAAAACACTTTCCAAATGACTCAAAAACAACCTTTGACCAGGGAAATTATCTATCATGGCAGCCAACAATCCCAGGCAAAGCCAATTCAATTGACTGCCGGACCTTTGGAATTATTATATGAACAGGGTAGCCTGCGGTATATCAAATTAGGCGATTTTGAGATAATAAGGATGATTTATTCAGCCCTAAGAGATGCTAATTGGGGTACAATTCCTGCCCAGATTTCGGGGGAACGAATAAACCAGGGGAAAGCTGGATTTGACATTACTTATAAGGCTGATTATAAGCAAGGAGATATTAATTTCAGGGCCCAGTATCATATTTCAGGGGATGAAAAAGGGAATATTGTTTTTTCTTTAGAGGGAGAAGCATTATCAGATTTTGAAAAGAACCGTCTGGGGTTTTGTTTGTTGCATCCCGTGTTCGAATGTGCTGGCAAACCCTGCCAGGTGGTAAATACTGCCAACAAGACTATTTCAGGTGAATTTCCCCGATATATCAGCCCTGATCAACCTTTACAGGACATGAAAGCGATCAAGTGGCAGATCAATAATGATTTAAAGGCCATAGTGGAATTTGAAGGAGATGTTTTTGAAATGGAAGATCAGCGTAACTGGACGGATGATTCCTTTAAGACTTATTGCACCCCTCTGGATATTCCATTCCCGGCTCAGGTTAAAAAAGGAGAGAAGTTTAGCCAAGTCATCAAATTGAAATTTTCCGGAATGCTGCAGAAGATTAAAAAAGAGACGCAGGGCCTGATATTTGAACTGGACACAACTAAAACTACCCCAATCCCTGCTATTGGAGTGGGGAAGTCTACCTGGTCTGAAAATTATTCTGCCAGAGAAATTGAACTGCTCCAAGACATAAAATTTTCCCATTACCGGGTTGATGTAAAAATGGATCAGCCAGGCTGGCAGCATTATTTTTCAACAGCCATCAAAGAAGCTGGTGATTTATTTTACCCTTTGGAAATTGGGCTGTTTTTGTCTGATCCGGTCAATCAACAAGTGCAGGATTTTATTGCCTTTTGTCATAAAGCTGCACCTGAGATCCGTTTCATTTCTATATATCCGGTCAAGGAAAAAGCGGCCAGCCAGTCCTTATTAGATCAATGCCTGGCCCCTTTAAAAGAGGCTTTTCCACACACCTTGATTGGAGCAGGCACAGATGCATTTTTCACTGAACTTAATCGTAGCCGTACACCGACTGACCAAATTGATTACCTTGCCTATTCCATTAATCCACAGGTGCATCATTTTGATGATGCATCTTTGGTGGAGACTCTCAAAGCCCAGGAATATACGGTGGAGTCTGCCCGCCAGTTTGCCGGAAATGCCAACATCCATGTATCACCTTTAACTTTTAAAATGCGATGGAATCCCAATGCCACCGGTCCGGAACCGGTTACACCTGAGGGGGAGTTGCCCCGGCAGGTAGATTCCAGGCAAATGTCATTATTTGGGGCCGGATGGACTATGGGTAGCCTCAAGTACCTGATCCGTTCCGGAGCCTCCTCAATTACTTATTTTGAAACTGTAGGCCCCCGGGGATTATTTATGGGAGAAAAAGATTCTGAAGTTCCCCAAAAGTTTCCGGCTGATGCCTATTCCCTGTTTCCCTTGTATTATTTGTTTAAAAAATTACTGGATGGGCAGGATTGGCAATTAGTTTCGGGGCAGAGTAATCAGGATCTGGTTTTTGATGGTATGGCCATGATCAGAGGTGATCGTATGAGGGTATTCCTGGCCAACTTCACCGATCAGTTTCAACAGGTGAGAATCAATAGACAGGAAACCTATGAAAAAGCCGGCTGGATTTCCCTGGATGAAGATACCTTTTTTGATTTGTGGAAAGGAAATTTCAACCTGGATATCCAATTGACCAGTTTGGGTCAACAGGAACTTGTACTGAATATGAAACCTTATGCCCTCATCATGCTGGAGTTTAAAAAGCAATAGCTCGATGGACGGATATCTGTTCAGCCATTGGATGACTGAACAGACTGTTTTATTGATTCACCTGCCGAACCAGGTTGTTCAACATTTGCTCCGAAAAGGCTCCTCCACTCATGTTAGCGATCTTTATCATGGGCATATCCAGGAAGAATACCATCATCATATCAAAATTATCTCCGGATTCCTGGTTTGCCCCTCCCATCATTTGTTTAAAGCTGTTCAGAATATTATCTGCAATGGGTTTCCCTTTGGGGTGACTAAGCCAGTCTTTGAGTGGGCTGTATTTGGTCAGTGGGGGATAAAAAGGTTCTGTGGCTTCTATGGTTATGGTTTTAACCAGCCGGATGTTTTCAGCTGAGGAACCGATCAATACATCAAATTCCCCGCTTTCAACAATCCATTGCCGGGCAGCATCATCATAATAACTGAAATCTTCTTTATCCAGAGTAAAAGATACAATTTGGGTCTGGTCCGGGGTCAATTCGACTTTGGCAAAACCCTTTAATTCCTTGTAAGGACGATGAAGCCTGCTTTCCCTGTCATGTAAATAAAGCTGAACAACTTCCTTTCCTGCCCTGGTACCGCTGTTGCGAAGTTTAAAAGTTACTGTTAGCGATTCATTATCTTTTAGATTCGAATTACTTACATTTAAATCGTCATAGTCAAAGGTGGTGTATGACAAACCATAACCAAAAGGAAACAGGGTAGGAATAGACTTACTGTCATAGTATCGGTATCCTACATACAGGTTTTCCCCATAATGAATCTTGCCATTTTCGCCAGGGTAGTTCAGGTGAGCCGGATTATCTTCCAGATTCAGGGGAAATGTTTCAGAAAGTTTTCCCGAAGGATTTACCTGCCCAAACAACACTTCTACTACTGCTTTGGCCCCCGCTTGTCCGGCCAGCCAGCTTTCCAGCACGCCATCTACCTGATTCAGCCAGGGCATCGCTATAGCTGATCCGTTGCTTAGGATCACTACTACGTTTTCGTTTACCTGTGATACAGCTGATATTAGTTGGTTATGGCTTGGTGGCATCTGAATATGGCTGCGATCAAATCCTTCAGATTCATAAGCCGGGGGTAGACCGGCAAAGATCAGGGCTACATCTGAGCTAGACGCTTGTTGTTTGGCCTGTTCGATCAGCTCCTGGTCTACTTCATCCTGGTCACTGTATCCCCGGGCATAATTCAGTGCAACTTGATTACCCAAAAAAGTCTCCAGCTGTTGAAAAGCATTATCCAATTGCGTAGGGGTAACCTGAGAACTTCCGGCTCCCTGAAATCGGGGATTTTTGGCAAAATCACCAATCACTGCCACTGATTTGATTTCATTTTGATCCAGGGGAAGGATGTTATTTTCATTTTTTAACAGGACCATACTTTCAGCTGCTATTTCAGCTGCCAATTGATGATGCCGGACCTGGTCAAAATTATGATTTTCCTTTTTGGCTGCATCGGCGGCAAATGTGATCCTGAGGATCTTTTTAACCCGTTGATCCAAAACATCTTCACTAAGCGTACCGTCTTTAACTGCTGAAATGATCTTTTGATCAGAACTGGGGTTGCCTCCGGGCATTTCCAGGTGCATACCCGCCTGCAACGCATCCACCCTTTCATTGACAGCACCCCAATCGCTGATCACGATGCCCTGGTAGTTCCATTTGTCCAGCAGGGTATCCAGCAGGTAGGGATGTTCGGTGGCGTAGGTGCCGTTTACTTTGTTATAAGCAGCCATAATAGTCCAGGGCTGAGATTTTTTCACTGCTATTTCGAAGCCTTTGAGGTATATTTCATGCAGGGTGCGCTGGTCCAATTCAGCGCTCTTGTACATGCGTCCATCTTCCTGGTTGTTTACGGCAAAATGTTTGAGGGAAGTTCCTATGTTTTTACGCTGCATTCCATTGATAAATGCAGCGGCCAGTTCACCGGACAATAGGGGGTCTTCAGAATAATACTCAAAATTCCGGCCTCCCAAAGGTGTACGCTTGATATTGATACCCGGGCCAAGAACGATCTGTACACCCTGCGCCAAGGCTTCATCAGCCAGTGCCTGGCCCAAAGTTTGCAGTAATTCCCGATCCCAGGAGGAAGCCAGAGCAGAAGCGGTAGGGAAGCAGGTAGCAGGTACACTTCCGGCTAAACCAATATCATTGCTATTTTTGGCTTTGCGTAGCCCGTGAGGTCCGTCACTAAGCCAGATCGAGGGTACATCCAATCTTTCAAGGGCTTTGGTGGTCCAGAAATCCTTACCGGAACATAAGCTGGCTTTTTCTTCCAGCGTCATCTGACTGACGATCTCATCAATTTTATTATCCATATCTTGAGATTTCACACTTAATGGCAACAAACACAAACACAAAGCTATTATCAAGCTAATTATCTCCGGGTTTTTAGAGGATAACATCATTTAAATAATTGATATTTAAGGGTAAATTATTTTCTACCTGGGGGGATTCATCCTCCATATAGTAATGTTTGATACCCTGCAAACGGGCTTCTTTAAGAATTCCTTGAAGATCAATCATGCCCTCTCCGAATAATGCTATGGCTTCTTCAGGGGCATGTCCAGTGAGATTGCCGGTTTCAGTACCTTTGGCCATGTCTTTAAGGTGCAGGGATATAAACCGGCCCGGATATTGTTTCATCAACTTTATTGGGTCCTGGCCTGGGTGTATTGTCCAGAATACATCCATCTGGTATTTTACTTGTTCCGGGTTGGTCTTTTCCATCAGCACATCAAATAAGGTACCTTGTTGATAAGGTTGGAATTCATAGCCATGATTATGATATACCATAATAAGCTGCTCCTGTTGTAGCTGTTGACCAAAAATATTAAGATCTGATGCCCATTGGTTGATATTTTCCAGAGTTGGCGTTTCATCATGAGGTAGCCAGGGACAAACTATGTATTTGGCTCCGAATAATTTGGCTTCCTGAATTACCTGTGGCATGTTATTTTTTAATTTTTCATATCCTACATGCATGCCACTGCATTTAAGACCTAGTTCTTTCAGTTTTTTACTGTAAGCTTCTGCAGTCATGCCATGAAATCCAGCTGTTTCCACCTCTGTGAAACCCATATCAGCTACCATTTGCAGGGTTTTTTCCGGATCCTGGTTCATTTGGTTCCTCAGACTGTATAATTGCAGGGCAAAAGGGTGTTGATATGCTGGTTTCCTGATCTTGATATTGCGGAAATAGACCGTATGACCATGATCCTGTAAACCAATATGGCCCTTTTTATTATACCCGTAGTCTGGGTACTGTTTGAATTTGGACTTTTCCACCCGGGCTTTCCAGTCCGGACTGCCCAGTTGATACTCCACCACTTTTTGGCCATTTAAAAAATGGGTCACATGACCCTGATTAACGATAATGCGAAATTGATTCCATGCACCGGGAGGATTAGCCGCCAAATCAGCAGGTTCATGTAAGTCATAATTCGCCCCGGTTTTTTGCACGTTTTTCAAATTTCCCGGATAACCTTCATCATCAATAATCTGTACCTCCGGGGCAGTATTCCAGGAACCTTTATATTGGTCACTTTCTACTACATGAAATACCACACCGCTGTTTCCTTCTGCTTCTATTTTCCATTCCAGGCTTAAATCAAAATTTTCATATTGTTGTTCGGTGATAATGTCCCCGCCACTTTCACCGGTAGATATCAGCATGCCATCTTTGATTTTCCATCCCCGGGCAGGGAATCCATCTTTTTTAAAACCACGCCACCCATTAGCTGTGGCACCATCAAACAACATTTCCCAACCTTCGGACTTTTCCTGGTCAGTTAATAATACTGTTTCATTCTGTTCCTGAATAGAGGAGGAGTTTGATGAACAGCTCCATACAAAGCATAAAACAATAAGGCTGCTCATTTGAAATTTGATCTTTTTCATAATTTGGTGATTGTTTAGTTCCAAATTATGCAAATGATAAATCAGGAGCAAAAATTTTAGCTTGTTTTATGGAATTTTCAAATGAATTCTACCTGAAACAGCTGAGGTTCAAAATTATGGCTGCACTTTAAGTTTTTCCCTGAATACTTTCCGTAATTTTTCGATTTTAGGGGTAATTACATAGGAACAATAAGGTTGTGACAGGTTATTATCATAATAATCCTGATGATAAACTTCCGCTTCATAAAATTTTTCAAGTGGGGCAATTTCAGTTACAATGGGATCCCTGAAAATGCCAGCTTTATTCAACTCCTGCTTGAAATGTTCAGCAGCCTGCTTTTGGGCATCATTATGATAGAAAATCACAGATCTGTATTGTGTTCCTACATCATTGCCCTGCCGGTTTAGGGTAGTAGGATCATGGGTTTGCCAGAATACCTCCAGCAGTTCCTTATAGCTGACTGCAGCCGGATCAAAGCTAATCTGAACTACTTCTGCATGTCCTGTTTTTCCCGAACAAACTTCTCTGTAAGTAGGATTTTTAATTTTACCTCCGGAATAACCTGAAATTACCTTTTCTACCCCTTTTAATCTTTGAAATACGGCTTCTGTACACCAGAAGCAGCCTGAACCAAATGTAGCTAATTCCATTTTTTGCAGATTTAAGTCATTAATTTGTTCCTTATAATCTTTAGATTCAGACTTTTGTTCAGCTTTAAGCATAAAAAATACACCCAGTAAGGTAATTATAAATATCAATTTTCTCATCAGAACATCATTTTCAGAGAATAACGAATTTTAACGCTATTTTGTGTTCAATCTTTTGTTCAGATGACAGGAGACTATGATCAATTCAGCTTAAAATATTCAAACACTAAAGATATTTGTCCAAACAGTCTTATTTTTGCTCCTGAATTTTATCTGGTTCCTTATATTTGTCACCCTAACCAAATAGATGTTATGGCTTTTGCCCCGGAAGAAGTAATTAAGTCTTTGAAGCAGGGAAAATACTCCCCGGTATATTTTTTACAGGGAGATGAGCCTTATTATATAGATCATATTACCAGCTTCATTGAAAAGAATGCCTTGGATGAATCTGCCAAAGGGTTTAATCAGGTGGTGATGTATGGTAAAGATGTTACCATTAGCCAGGTGCTCAACCAGGCCAAAAGGTACCCCATGATGTCGGATAGACAGGTAGTAATTGTTAAAGAGGCCCAGGATATTCAGGATATAAATAAAGCTGAAGGGCAAAAGCTGCTGGAAAGCTATATTGTAAATCCATTGCCCTCCACCATTCTGGTTTTAGGTTATAAATATAAGACTATGGATGGTCGTAAATCACTGGGAAGACAGCTGGATAAATTGGCTGTACTGGTGAATTCTAAAAAGCTGTATGATAATCAGCTTCCCGAATGGATCAGAGGTTACTTTACGGAAAAAGGTTATGGTATTACAGTAAAAGCCACCCAGATGCTGGCTGATAACATTGGTAATAATCTGGAAAGATTGACCAATGAAATAGATAAAATGCTGATCAATTTTGAAGAAAAATTGGAAGTGGATGCAGGTATGATCCAGAAGTATGTAGGCATCAGCAAGGAATACAATGTATTTGAACTGCAGCGGGCACTGGGGGTGAAAGATGTGGTGAAAGCCAATCGGATCATCAACTATTTCGGGGCTAATCCCAAAAATAATTCTATTATGGGCGTTATAGCCATCTTATATTCCTTCTACAGCAAAATACTGATGATCCACCATGCCAAAGATAAATCAGAATCCAGTCTGGCCAGGAAAATCGGGCTGAGTCCTTATTTTGTCAAGGAATATTTATTGGCAGCCCGGAATTACCCTTTGGCCAAAGTGGTTTCCAGCATCAGACATTTAAAAAATGCAGATCTTCAGGCCAAAGGAGTGGGAGCAGCAAATATGCCGGAAATCCAGATTTTAAAAGAGTTGGTATATAAACTTTTACATTAAGAATTTTGCAATATTTGCTGAAAATTCAAGTTAGTTATCAAAAACAGAAGCCTTAAAATATGTACAAAATATTTGCTTTAGCGGCCTTTTTCACCTTTTTTTCATTTTTTCTACAGGCACAACACACTTTGGTATTAAACAATGAGGATCATTATTATGAATTAGGGTTGGAGTTGTTCCAGAAAGAAAAGTATGCCGCTGCCAGAGAGGCATTCGAAGAATATATTAGCCAAAGCGATGATCAGTTGAAGACGGTAGATGCCCAATATTATGTAGCTTACAGCGCCTTAAGGTTATATAATACAGATGGAGAAAAGTTATTGAATACCTTTGTTGAAAGTAATGAAAGTCACCCCAAAGCTATTCTGGCTTATTATGAGCTTGGTAATTTTTATTTTAGAGAGAAGAATTACAAAAAGGCCATTCAGTACTTTGAAAAATCAAACCTGGATAAGCTTACCAAAAATCAAAAACTGGAGGCCCAATTCAAGCTGGCTTACAGCCATTTTGCCTTTAAGGAATTTGACCAGGCTTTACCTTATTTTGACCTGATCAAAAGACAGGAAAACCAGTATTCTGCAGCTGCCAGCTATTATGCCGGCTATATCGAATATATTCAGGCAGATTATGATAAAGCCTTATATGATCTGGAACGTGCGGAGAAAAATCAGGCTTATGCGACTATGATTCCCTACCTGAAGGCCAATGTTTATTATAAACAACAAAGATATGATGAACTGCTGCAGTACGCCCAGCAGGTTTTAAACCGGAATGATGTAAAAAACAAGGAAGGTATATCTTTACTGGTAGGGGAGGCTTTTTATATGAAAGGAGACTATCAAAATGCAGCTGACTTTCTTCAGCGATATGCTGATGACATCAGTAAATCCATATCGCCCGATATTTCTTACAAATTGGCTTATTCCCAATATAAAACCCAAAGCTATGAAGCTGCTGTGGATAACTTCAAAAAAGTGGCTATGGTTCCTGATACCGTGGGGCAATACGCTTCTTATTACCTGGGGGTTTTATACCTGAATCAGGATAATAAGCTATATGCTGCTACTGCTTTTGAACGGGCCAAAGCAGATGACTTTGATCCCATGATTAAACAGGAAGCTATGTATAATCATGCCAAAGTAAGCTATGACCTGGGAAAATATGCTGAAGCCATTGCCTCTCTAAAAGATTTTACCAGTTTATATCCCGGCAGTGATCATTTGGATGAAGCCCGGCAGTTGATTAGCCAGGCCTATTTGAAAACTACCAATTATGACTTGGCTATTGAGTATATTGAATCCCTTGAGCGAAAGAGTGAAAGCATCAGCAGGGTATATCAAAAAGTTACATTTTACAAAGCCACTCAACTGTTCAACAGCGAAAAATTTTATGACGCAGTGCAAATGTTTAACAAGTCTGTTCAGTTTCCTTATGATAAAGACTTGCTGATTCAGGCTCACTATTGGGCAGGAGAGACATACTCTGTAGGTAAAAAATATGAAGAGGCAATCAATGCCTATGCTGCCGTATTCAGACAGGCTGAGCCTTCCAATGAATTTCATTTACGTTCCAGGTACGGCATTGGATATGCTTATTTCAATACCCGTCAGTATGATAAAGCCCTGCCGCATTTCAGGGAATATACAAATCGACTTCAAAGCAGCCAGAATAAAATGTTCTACAATGATGCCCTGATGCGTCTGGCTGATTGCTATTATGTAAATAAAGTGTATAACAGTGCCTTGAATATTTATGATCAGGCCATACAACAGGATCATCCGGAGTCAGATTATGCCTTTTATCAAAAAGGAGTGATCATGAGTATTCAGAGCAAATATGCTACGGCCAAAGAAAATCTGAACCGGGTCATTAACCAGTACAAACGTTCCCGGTATCGTGATGATGCCATTTTTGAGTTGGCCCAGCTTGATTTTGAACAGGGAAATTATGAAGTAGCTATCAGTGAATTTACCAGCCTGATCCGGCAATATCCTACCAGTGAATACGCGCCTTATGCGTATTTGCGCAGAGCTATAGCCAACTACAACCTGAAAAACTATGAGCAGTCCATTGCAGATTATAAGGCCGTATTAGACAAGTTCATCACCCATGATATTGCCAACAGCGCCTTGCTGGGACTTCAGGAAGCCTTAACTTTGACTGGCAATTCAGACGATCTGGATCCCTACCTGACCAGCTACAAGCAAGCAAATCCGGAAAATGAAAATTTAAAAGCCATTGAATTTGAGGCCGCTAAAACTTTGTATTTCAATCAGAAATATGAAAAAGCCATTGAAGCATTTCAAAAATATATTGAAGAATATCCTGCTACCGAACTGGCCTATGAAGCCAGGTATTACTTAGCTGAAAATTATTATCGTTCTAACCAGATCGATCAGGCTTTGGCCTATTTTTACCAGGTGGTAGAAGAAAACCAGACCAATTATACCAATAGATCGGTGCAAAGGATCGCTGAACTGGAATATAGCCAGGGAAATTACGACCGGGCTATTGACCATTTCCAACAATTGGCCCGCATTTCCAGAAATAAGAAGGAGCAATATAATGCCTGGTCAGGATTGATGGAATCCTATTATGAAAAAACAACCTATGATTCTGTGGATTATTATGCTAACCTGATCCTGGAAAAAGGCGCTGTATCTGCTCAGGCAGAAAATAAGGCGTTGTTGTTTTTAGGTAAAGCAGCTTATGCCCGGGAAAACTATGATCAGGCGGTAGATGCTTTTTTAAATACATTAAATTCAGCTAAAGATATAAGTGGGGCTGAGGCACAGTATTTAATGGCTCAAATTTTTTATAAGCAGGAGAAATACAAGCAGGCCATTGAAACTTTATATGACCTTAATCAAAATTTTTCTGTTTATGAAGAATGGATAGGGAAATCATTTTTGTTAATTGCTGATAGCTATGTTGGTTTGGAAGAATATTTTCAGGCTAAAGCCACATTAAATTCACTGATTGAAAAATCTCCCCTGGAAGACATCAAGCAACAAGCCCGCCAGCAGCTGGCAGAGCTGGAAGAGCAGGAAAAGCTAAATCAACCAGCTGAAAATGATACATCGGTATTTGAACAACCTGAAAGCAGTGTTAATTAATTAGATTTTTAAAACGTTATGAGATTTATAGCCATTCTGGGATACTTATTTTTTACTTATAGCCTGATACAGGCCCAGGATCAGGATCAGGGGCAATGGCAGGATGATGGGGAAATAGAGGATGCTCAGGTGATCATTGAAAAAGACCGGAAAATTGAACTGCCCCAGATCAACCGTAACTTTGAACGAATTCCTCCTTTACCCGTGCAAGGTGCAGGCATGGATAACCTGAATTATGAGTTTCAGAATTATCAGCTTAAATTACAGGGAGAAGCACCTGATATCAGGGTATTCACGATCAAGGAGGATCCGCTGCCAAAGTTTTATGGCAATTATATAAAGGCAGGTTTAGGCAACTATATTACTCCATACCTGGAAATTTATACTTATAATAAACGTAGCGATGAATATTTGCTCGGAGCTCATTTTAACCATTTGTCCTCCATCCTGGGACCAGTAGACGGCCGGAATTCTGGAACCAGTCAGACATCAATTTCGGCTGATGGCAAATACTTTACCAAACCGCTGGTTTTATCCGGTGATATTACCTACAATCGGGATAAGTATTACTTTTACGGTTATCAGCCAGGTTCTGAGACAGACAGAGATACTTTAAGGCAGGTTTTTAATAGTATTAATATATCTGCAGGACTGGAAGATAATTTAGAAGATGCTGATATTTCCTATAGCTTAAACACCGGATTTAACTACATCCGTGATCGTTTTCAGGCCCAGGAATTTGCATTTTCCACCGATCTGGCTTTGGATTACTATTTAAGCGATGAATTATCAGCCCAATTACAAAGTGATTTGCTTTTAACCCGCAGGAAAGATCTGGGCACCATTAATCGCTCCTTGTTCAGAGTGCGTCCAGGCTTTACCTATCAATTGGACCAGCTTAAGATTCAGGCCGGATTTAATGTGGTTTATCAAAATGATACCCTTTCAAATCTATCCAAGATGAACTTTTATCCGTTTGCCCGGGCTGAACTGAATTTTACTGAAGGTATTTCAGTATATGGGGGCATAGATGGAAATATGCTGGCCAATACCTTTTCAGGCATGGTAGATGAAAATCCCTGGTTGACTCCAAATGTACCGATATTCAATACCAATAAAAACTTTGAATTTTATGGAGGGCTAAAAGGAAATGTAATCCAGAACCTCAGCTTTAATACGGGTTTCTCCCTGGCTAACTATAAAAACATGTACTTTTTTGTTAATAATTTAACAGATACCACCGAATTTTCAATTATTTATGATCAGGGTAACACCCAGGTATTTAACTTTTTCGCAGAGGCCAGTCTGGTCAAGTCAGAAATATTTCGACTGACCCTGAAGGGAGACTTGTTTGGATACAATACTGATGAAGTGCAGGATGCCTGGCATAAACCTCGTTATAAATTTTCAGCTTCAGCATTTTATAATCTTTATGAAAAAATCCTGTTATCTACCAATATGTACTTTTTAGGCGGCATAAAAGCCTATATGACCCATAGCGATCAGATATCTGAATTGGATAATATTGCCGATATCAATTTTAAAATCGATTATTTGTTTTCGGACCGGTTCTCAGTATTCCTGTCATTTAATAATATAATTGGTAATAATTACCAACGCTATTTAAACTATCCTTCCCGGGGTATTCTGGTTATGGGTGGTGTTTCTTATTCCTTCTAAATCAGAATTTTAGCAATAAAATAAAAAAAATTACATATCTTGCTAAAATTGTAAAATATGCTTTGAAGCTGCAAAAAAAAACTCTTACTTTTACGTTGATTTGCAGTCAATTACAGTATTAATGGATTCTATACTAATTAATTATATATAAACTATGGAAGAAAAAGATTATAATTCAGAGCAAGAAGGTGGATGGGATTCTGATTATAACAGAAATAAGGAAGAAAATGATGCGGATGATTTTGGTTTGCCGGATGTATCCTATGATCCAATGGAAAAAGATCAGTCAGAGGATGATTTCAAAAACGAAAATGAAAATTATAAGGAAGAAAGATATTTCTCTAACCCAAGCTATAATGAAAATAAAGGTGGTTCAAAAGCAGGGGCTATTATAGCTTTTTTGCTGGTGTTCCTGGGGGTTTTATTTGCTGTTTACTGGTTTTTATTCAGGGATACTACTGAGCCGGTGGAAAGCACAACAACTGAAGTAGTTCAGGAGCCGGTGGAGCAACCTGTTATACAGGAACCGGAGCCGCAGGTGCAAAACACTGAACCAGTGGAAGAGCCAGTGGAAGAAACCACACCGGCAACACCTGAAACCGGTGAAATGACTACAATTTCATCCCCAACTGGTCGTTACTACATTGTGGTTGGAAGCTTTATTGATGATGATTTGGCCATGGATCTGGGCAATCAATTGGCTGCTAAGGGTATGAACAGCTATTTGATCGAGCCATCCGGTGATAATAAGTTTTATCGGCTGGGACTAGGCAACTTTGATAGTTGGAATCAGGCGCTGAATCGATTGGAGGATTTAAAAACAACCTTTGATAACGAAATTTGGGTATTGAAATTTTAATATGAATTTATTACAGATTACGACCACCACTCCTTTGGATACGGCGGCAGTGAGTGAAGGAGAACAGACGGTTTCCATGATCGAATTACTATTTAAAGGGGGTTATATGATGATCCCCATTATTATTTTATCGATCCTGGCTATTTATATTTTTGTGGAAAGAATGCTTACTATTAAAAAAGCTTCTCAAACTCCACTGCAATTCATGGATAAAATAAAAAAGATGGTGGTGGCAGGAGACATCAATGGAGCTAAATTGCTTTGTGCCCAGGAAGATACACCTATAGCTAAAATGATCGAGAAAGGTATTTCCAGAATTGGAAGCCCCCTGAAAAATATTGAAGTATCTATAGAAAATGTAGGCAAAATAGAAGTATATAACCTGGAAAAAAACTTATCCATTCTGGCCACTATTTCAGGAGCAGCTCCTATGATTGGATTTCTTGGTACAGTTACCGGTATGATCCAGGCTTTTATTGCCATTGCTCAGGAAGAAGGATCTGTCAGTCCTAAATTACTGTCTTCAGGAATTTATGAGGCCATGATCACTACCGCATCTGGTCTTTTAGTGGGAATTATAGCTTATCTGGGATATAATTACCTGGTAACCCGGGTGCAAAAGTTGGTTCACCGGATGGAATATACTTCAATTGACTTTATAGATTTGTTACAGGAGCCCAGGTAATAATAACAAAACATGGATCTAAGATCAAAACATAAAATAGAAGCAGCCTTTAGCATGTCGTCAATGACGGACGTTATTTTTCTGCTGTTAATATTTTTTATGCTGACCTCATCCTTTATTACGCCATCTGGTTTACCGGTAAATTTACCCTCCAGTAAAAGCTCTAATATCGTGATGCAAAAAGTGAGCGTGACCATCACTCCTGATCTAAACTTTTATGTTAATGACCGGTTGAGTAGTCTTAGCGCTTTAGAACAGGATTTGGCACAGGAATTGGAGGGTAGGGAGAATGGAGTGGTTGTGCTGCATGTAGATAAATCTGTTCCGGTGGAGCATTTGGTAAGTGTGGCTGGTATAGCTACTTCATTGAATGCAAAAGTTAGTATTGCTACTAAACCTAAATAAACTATATGTCTTCCAATGAAGAAAAAAAGCATAAAAAAATAGGTTTAATTGTTTCCGGAGGGATTCATTTAGGCCTGCTGATACTTTTTTTCTTTATGTTAGCCTGGAAAGAACCTTTTCCACCCCAGCCTGAATATGGCATAGAATTAAATTTTGGCCTGGATCAGACAGGTACAGGTGAGATACAACAAGAAACCCCACCTCAACCTGTTCAACAGCAGGTGGAAGAGCAGCCTGAGGAAACCACTACTGAAGCAGTGGAGCAACAAATAGAAAGTCAACCGGAAAAAGTACAGGAGATAGCACCGGAAGAGGTCGTCACCCAACCTGATGAAAGCCCGGTAGTGGAAGAGGTAAAAGTAGAAAAGCCCAAAGAAAAGCCTAAGCCCGTATTAGAAGAAGATACCAAGCCTCAAGTAAACGCTGAGGAAGCTAAAGAAAAACCTGTAGAAAAACCAGCAGAAAAACCTAATGAATCTGCAGCACAACCCAATAGCCAGGGAGATAATGCCAATGCACCAGGTGATAAAGGAGATCCACAGGGTACCATTGACTCCAGGGCTCTTTACGGCTCGCAAGGAGGAGGTGATGGTGCTTCACTGGATATGGCAGGATGGATCTGGGATTTTAAACCTAAGCCCAATGATCAATCCAGCGAAAGTGGCCGCATTGTATTTCAGGTAAAGATTGATGATCAGGGTGAAATTTTGTCTGTAATCACCCTGGAAAAGACAGTAAGTCCAACTGTTGAAAAAGTTTACCGTCAGGCAGTAGAGCAACTGACCTTTAGCAGAACTGCTGACAATTCCATACCCGCACCGATTTCCACTGGTACTATTACCTTTATTATCAAATCAAGATAAAATATTGCCCCTCAAACTTTTTTGTATATCGCTTTCCTAAACTATTTTTGGGGCCTGAAAATCTTAAATATACACCATATCCAGGTGAGATAAATGACCTTTGAACAGACTATTAACTATTTGTACAACAGCCTGCCCATGTACCAAAGGGTGGGGCAGGCGGCCTTTAAGAAAGATCTTGCCAATACCCGTCTGCTATGTCAGAGGGCAGGAGATCCTCAGGATAAATTCAAATCTTTACATATAGCAGGTACCAATGGAAAAGGGAGTACAGCCCATATGTTGGCCGCCATTTTACAGGCCGCCGGCTTCAGGGTTGGTTTATATGTTTCACCACATTTAAAAAGATTTACTGAACGCATCAAGGTGAATGGACAGGAAATTCCAGAAAAAAATGTTATTGATTTTGTGGAAAAATACCGGTCAGGCCTGGATCAGGTGCAGCCTTCTTTCTTTGAAATGACAGTAGTCATGGCTTTTGATCATTTTGCCCGGGAAAAAGTTGATCTGGCAGTGGTGGAAGTGGGAATGGGCGGCAGGTTTGACTCTACCAATGTAATTACACCAATTTTATCGGTGATTACCAATATTGGGTATGACCATCAGGTTTTTTTGGGAGAAACCCTGCCGGAAATTGCGTTTGAAAAAGCAGGCATTATTAAATCGGGAAAACCTGTAATAGTCAGTGAGTGGCAGCCGGAAGTTCAGGAAGTATTTGAACAAAAAGCCAGGCAGGAACAGACATCCATTTTTTATGCTGAACCAGAATATCAAATAGAAATACTGGAATATGGCCTGGAAACTCTGACTTTAAAAATTTATCAATCAGGAAAGCTCCTAATGGATAAGGTACGGCTTGGATTGAGGGGTGAATATCAGCTTAAAAACCTGCCAGGTGTGCTTAAATCAGCTGAAATGCTGAATCAAATGGGTTATCATCTGAGCCTGGATCATATTCATGTAGGATTGGCTGAAGTAAAGCGGTTGACAGGATTCAACGGGCGGTGGAATCTACTCCAAACCAATCCGATGGTGGTATGCGATACCGGGCATAATATAAGCAGTTTCCCCTATTTGATCGATCAACTGCAAAAAATCAATCACAATCACTTATTTGGCCTTTTGGGAATGGTCAATGACAAGGATCCTCAAAAGTTGCTAAAGCTTTTACCTTCCTCAGGTTATTATTTTTTTTGCCAGGCAAATATCCCCAGATCCATGCCCGCGGAAAGGCTTTTTAAAGAGGGTGTAGCATTGGGATTAAAGGGAGAAATTGAGCCAGATGTGAATAAGGCACTGAGAAAAGCTTTGGACAAAGCTGATAAAAATGATTTGATATTTATTGGAGGCAGTACATTTGTAGTGGCAGACCTGGAATCGCTATAGGATATGAGTAGAAATAAAACGAGCAAATTCAAAGACAATGCCGTTCGTCAGAATGTAATAGAGCCGGGTAAGCCGGAGTATGAGCAAATCAAAGGCCATTGGCGGACAAAACAATTTCATAATGACCATCCCATTGTGTTGGAGCTGGCCTGTGGTTATGGAGAATATACAGTGGAAATGGCCCGTTTATTTCCGGAGAGAAATTATATAGGGGTAGATATTAAAGGCGCCAGGATCTGGAGAGGAAGCAGCATAGCTATAGAAGAAAATCTGTCTCAGGTCGCATTCCTCAGGACCAGGATCCAGTTGTTGGATCAGTTTTTTTCTCGCGATGAAGTAGATGACATCTGGATTGTTTTTCCGGATCCCCGGCCCAGAGACCGGGACGAAAGACGCAGGCTTACCCATCCCCGGTTTTTGCAAATGTATCAGGAGATATTGAAAAAAGATGGTTGGGTAAGATTAAAAACAGACAACGATCAGTTTTTTGAATATACCCTGGAAGTCATAAATCAACTTTCCTCAACCTGTGATCTGGAGTATACCTTCGATCTTTATCATTCCCCCCTCTATGAAGAACATTTTGGCATAAGGACAAAGTATGAAAAAATGTTCAGCCTGGAAGGACATCAAATTAAATATTTAAAGTTTAAATTCAGACATTAAATAAAGCACGATTAAATGGAAAAGGATTTACAGTGGAGGCCTAATCAGAAACTTAGCTTGATCATTTATTTGGGTTTGATTTTAACAGGCGCTTTACTGATGATCTTGTTTGAAAAAGGGCATTTGGTTCTATTGCTTAATCAGCACAGAAATGCTTTTCTGGATGTTTTCTTCATTGGGTGGACCTTTTTGGGAGATGGATTAATGTTCCTGATATTAGTAATAATATTTTTGTTTATTCGCTTATACTGGGTCGTCCTCACCGCGCTTACGGCTTTAGTTCAAACTGTCATGGTGCACCTTTTCAAACAATGGTTGTTTGAGGATCTGGCCCGTCCCAAACGCTTTTTTGAGGGACTTCAGGAATTGAACTTTATTCCCGGAGTTGATGTACACAGCTCCAATTCATTTCCTTCCGGTCATACGGCTACTGCCTTTGCTGTAGCAACGATCCTGATTTTGGTTATTCGAAGCAAGTTTTGGTCTGTAGGCATCTTGTTTGCTGCTATTTTGGTGGGAATATCCCGAATCTATTTATTGCAGCATTTTTTTATTGATATTTATTTTGGTTCTGCTTTTGGACTGACTGCTGCTTTAGTTACGCATTTATTCCTGGTGGGTCAATCAAATTTAAACATGAATCATGTTTGGCAAAGACCAGTAATCCGAACTAAATGATTATTTATTGTCGGTTTGTCATAATAATGGTAGTAGGTGGTTCAAAAAGGTCCTGGTGAGAAAAGATCAGCTCCAGATCTTTTATCTGTTGGAGGTCTTCCAGGTGCCTTTTTCGTGATATCACAAAAATTTGTTCTTCCTGTTCCATAAAGTTCATGATTTCTTCAGGAGTCTTAAACACATGGATCTTTTCTCTTAAATAAAACAGGTAAGCCGGATTAAACACTCTGTATGCTATAATGGGTTGATCAGTTTTAAGCAAAGGGAGGCTTTGAGTCACCGGGTTCTGGCGGTCCACTTTAGGAAACATCACCTGAAAAAACAGGAAGTTGATCAGGATAAAGGAACCGGCTACCAAATAGTTGGCCGACCTTACCCTGGATTGGTGTATTAAAATCAAGCCAACAGCAGCTGCTACTGGTAAGATGATAAAATAGTAAGATAAACCGGTTAAATGATCCAGAGTTTTATCATTTTTTATCAAAAAATAAATACCCAGAGGAAAAGCCAGTGTAATGAAAAAGTAGATGGTAAAGGTAAGTTTCAGTCGGGTTCTTTTAATAGAATAATTAGTTAATTTATACATATAATATCCAATCAGGATGGCCAGAAATGGATAAGCTGGTACGGTATAATTAGGAAGTTTAGTGCTGGAAATTGCAAAAAAGACAATGATCAAACCAGCAGCACATATGGCAAATAAAATGAAATCATTGGCTCGTTTTTTAAAAGCATAAATAAATGATTGGATGATATAGATAGAAAATGGAAGCAAACCAGCCAAAACATAGGCAAGGGTAAGCAGGAAAACACCTCCATGGCCTTCCATTTCGGCAGTATACCTGTTTAAGTTGTGCTTGAAAATAAAATCCCTGACCCATGCACCATCGGTTGCAATGCCTACTGCCACATACCAGGGAAGTGCCACCAGTAAAACAATAAAAATTCCCAGAAATGGCCGGAAAGTCCTGATCACTTGCCAGGAAAAATTTCGGCTAAAAATTAAAAACAAAAGAATGATGCCTCCTGGTAGTACGATTGCAACAGGACCTTTAGACAAAACGCCCAATCCCAGAGCCACATAGAAAAGATAAAGATCAAGTTTTGTTTTTTCCTGGTGATATTTAAAAAAGGAGAATAATCCGAAGGTCATAAAAAACACAAGGTATGGGTCTGGCACAGCCATATGAAATTGCAGAGAAAAATGTAAAGAGGCAATTAAAACCAGAGCAATCCAGAATGCAGGATTAATTCCTAAAAACCGCCGGGCATATATAAAGGTAACTACTATGGTTAAAACGCCCATTAAAGCTGAGAAAAAACGTGCAGCGAATTCATTAACCCCGAATAGCTTATAGGCCAGGATCATGAAATAATAATGCAGGGGTGGTTTATCCGTACGCAGTTCGTAGTTGAAGGTAGGAACCAGCAAATTTCCGGTTTCCATCATTTCACGGGCACATTCAGCATTTTTAGCTTCATCAAGGGCATATATAGCCAGATCCCCCATATTATTGGAAATGAGAAAATAACTTACAATGATGATACCTGCAACCAGAATATTAAACTTCATCTTATAATATTTAATGATGCAAAAGTATAAACTTATTAGGTATAATTCGTTAATTTTCTAATTTTGAAGCTGTATTTAAATAGTTCATTTCATGAAGTTATCTTTAGTGATATCGGTATATAATGAGGAAGATAATATTCAGCCTTTATTAGAGCAGATCTATGGGGCTCTGGATGGGATAGATTATGAAGTGATCCTGACTGATGATGGTTCTACTGATGGTACCGTAAATGCTATTAAAAACTATGGCAATGATAAAGTGAAACTGATTGTTTTCAACCGTAATTACGGCCAGACTACAGCCATGGCCGCTGGTATTAATAATGCCTCAGGTAAATATATAGTCACTTTGGATGGAGATCTGCAAAATGATCCTAAAGACATACCGGTTATGTTGGAGATGCTGGAGGGTGGAAATTGGGATGTAGTAGCCGGCCGAAGGGCACAACGAAAAGACTCCTGGATCATTAGAAAGCTGCCCAGTAAAATTGCCAATGCCATAATCCGGAAAACCACTGGAGTGTATATCAATGATTATGGATGTTCTCTTAAGATATTTAAAGCAGATATTGCCCGTGATTTAGGATTGTATGGAGAATTGCATCGGTTTATACCGGTACTGGCAATACTACAAGGGGCAAAGATTACAGAAATGGATGTGTCTCATCATCCCCGAATATATGGCAAGACCAAGTATGGACTGGGACGCACCTTTAGGGTTATGAGCGACCTCTTGTTGATGATTTTTTTCCAGAAATATCTTCAGCGGCCGATGCATTTGTTTGGAACAGTAGGAATCATCACCTTTATCATTGGTGTAGTGATCGATATTTACCTGTTGATCTGGAAAATATTAGGGCATGATATCTGGGGAAGGCCATTACTGTTGCTAGGTGTTTTGTTGACATTAAGCGGTGTGCAGTTGATTACTTCCGGATTAATTGCTGAAATGATCATGCGGACATATTATGAATCTCAGAACAAGAAGACATATCGAATTAAAGAGGTATTTGTAGGAAAGGAAAAAATCTTTACCTAAAAAGGGGAATACCGTATATTTTTATCAATGTAAAGTTGATATTTACTGATTTTTTTATTACTTTACTCACATGCCAGTATAAATTTTTTAATCTTTAAAAGCATTGAAATGAACGCAATTACCAACAGTTTAGCCAAAGCAAAATATAACCCCAAATTATCTTCTGTAGAAGTGGGTTTTAATGGGTATGCCACTGAAGATTTATTTTTAGAAACCCTGGATATAGTGGTAGAAATAGGTCTGATGAATAAAGTGAATTACTGGTTATTCGATATAAACAAGCTATCGGGTATTTCGGCTGCTTCAATCATGATGATCATAAAATTGTGGATCAACAAACACGAAGCTAAATTTAGTAAGCTGAAGATCAACCCTGATGGTAAAATTGCCCTGGTCACCAAGCCGGCGGTCGTTTCTCAATTCAATAATTTTTTACAGGCTAAAACTTCATCATCCAGTTTTGGTCAGGATTATTTAGTTCGGGTGTTTGGCAATGAATTTGATGCTATTTCCTTCCTGTTAAGTCGTCCTTCTCACCGGGTTCAGGTTCCCTTTGATGTCTATTGAAGGTTAAATCTTGGTAGATTTATTTAACAAAATGTGATATTGACTGCTATTTTCCAAGATATCCAAAGCCTTCTTCAATTCCTGATCATACCTGAAAGAGGTTTCAATTTTACCTTTGGTGAAATACTCCCTGGAAATGATCTCCTCTTCCAGCAGCGCTTTTAATTCGGTTTTCTGTCTTAAGATTTCTTCCTTTTTATACCGATTAAGTTTATCTTCTATTCCGGCTAATTCCTGTTCGAAAAGGTCTGTTTGATGCTGATCCGTTAGTTTTTTGAATTCTCTGAAAACACTTTCTAAACGGGTTGAATAATCAACATCCTGCTGAAGCAGCCAATTGGAAAAATGATCAAAGGCTTCATCGTCCAATTTAAAATCATTTCCTATTTTCCTGTTATTGTGGAAATGAAAATAGGAGGCATATTCAAAGATCAAACCGTTAGCAATTAAATTCTGAGCTATTGGACTAAAGGATCTTTCCTTAAGCAGAATATCAGGATGAATGCCATTACCATCTTTTACCTGTCTGCCATTTTCAGTAAAATAAGTATTACTGTGATGATGAGACAGAGGGTGCTGATAATCAATGGATTGAATACAACGGCCACTGGGAATATAATATTTGGCCGTAGTAAGCTTGAGTTTGGAATTGTCACTGATCGAGCGGGTTGCCTGTACCAATCCTTTACCAAAAGTTTTTTGACCCACCAGAACACCCCGGTCATAGTCCTGGATCACTCCTGCCACAATCTCTGCGGCTGAAGCACTTTTACTATTGGTGATGACCACCAGTTGAGATAAAGTATCTACCGGTTCACTCAGGGCCTTATAAGTTTTATTCCAATCAGAAGATTTGCCTTTGGTGACTACTACTTGTTCTCCCTTGGGAATAAAAATATTGGAAACATTGATGGCTTCATGTAACAATCCACCCGGGTTATCCCGAAGATCCAGGATCATCTTCTTAGTTCCCTTTTTCTTTAACTGGATAATAGCATCTTCTACTTCATCGGAAGCATCAGCGGTGAATTCAACCAGTTTTATATAACCAATTTCATCAGAAACCTTTCCGTAATAAGGTACATTTTTAATTTTTATCTTTTCTCTTTTCAGGGTCAGACTGGTTAGTTCCTCCATGCCAAACTTTCGAACCAATACCTTAACTTCCGAGTTTTCAGCTCCTTTTAGCAGGTTATTGATAAAAGATTTTGACTTGTTTTTAATAGAAATTCCATCTATGTTGATGATTTCATCCCCAATTGCTAAACCATTTTCAAAGGCCGAATAGCCTTCAATCGGCATAAGTACTACATTTTTCCCATTAACTTCTCCGATAGAGGCCCCAATGCCACTGTATACGCCGGTAGTCAACACTTTAAAGTCATCGACCTTTTCTTCCGGAATATAATTGGTATAAGGATCCAGTGATTCCAGCATAGCATCTATGCCGGTTTTGATAAGTCTCTCCGGCTCAATATCTTCTACATAATAGTTATGTACTTCTTTAACCACATCTGCAAGTAGGTTCAGGTTTTTTACAACTTCAAAATTGTTGTTTTCTAAAACAGTGAAGGAAAATCCAGTAAATACTAGTAATGAGAGTCCAATTAGTCGGAATTTATTCATCATTAGGTTCGGCACTTAAGCAATAAATTTTTTAACAAGGTCTACACACAAATATAATAACTGATATTTAAAAAATTAAACCGAAACCGATTGTATAATTCCGTTTTTCTTACATAATTGGAAAAAAATCATTTTAATTGAAAAAAACCGGCTCAGGTAAGCCGGCGCTCAAAATTGTATAGATGTATAACCATTAAAAGATGTAATAATTCAGGGTTAAGGATAAAAATATGGACATAAATGCTAAAACCTTTGCTTAAGCTTTCAGCATTTATGCTCTATCTAGCTGATTTTAAGTAAGAAGTAATTTTTTTTCCCTTTTTGGACCAACAGGTATTTGTCTTTGAGCAGGCTGAAATCAACCGTTTGGTCCGGGGAAGAAATTTTGCTTTTATTAATACTTAATCCTCCTCCTTTTATCAATCGTCGAGCCTCTCCCTTTGAGGAAAAGATGACTCCCTGGCTCACCTCAGATACAAGGTCGGTGACATTTCCCGTAGCTTCATATATTTCCCGGGGAATCTCTGCCATAGGTACACCTTCAAATATGGCTAACAGGGTGTTTTCATTCAAGGCTGCCAGGTCTTCGGTGGTAGACCTGCCAAATAAAATCGAAGATGCTTTGACTGCCTGTTCATATTCTTCCCGGGAATGTACCCTGATGGTAATATCTTCAGCCAGGGCCTTTTGTAAGATCCTTTGTTCAGGAGCCTGATCATGTTGAGTGATTAACTGGTCAACCTCCTCTCGGGATTTCAACGTGAATATTTTTATATAATTTTTGGCATCCTCATCGGAAGAGTTGATCCAATACTGGTAGAATTTATAAGGTGTGGTCTTTTCAGGATCCAGCCACACATTTCCTTCTTCTGTTTTCCCAAATTTGGTGCCATCAGCTTTTTTGATCAGAGGAGTAGTAACAGCAAAAGCTTCACCACTACCGATCCTTCTGATTAATTCGGTGCCGGTGACAATATTCCCCCACTGGTCTGAGCCTCCCATTTGTATCTTGCACTGTTTATTTTTATAGAGATAATAAAAATCATAGCCTTGTATAAGCTGGTAGGAAAATTCAGTAAACGAAAGCCCTGATTCCAGTCGGTTTTGAACAGAATCTTTGGTCATCATATAGTTGATGGTAATATGTTTGCCCACATCACGGATAAAATCAAGAAAGTTAAAATCTTTGAACCAGTCATAATTATTGACCATTTCAGCAGCATTTTCACCTTCAAAATCCAGGAATTTTTCCAGTTGTTGTTTTATTCCAGCCAAATTATGATCTATTTCATCCTTGGTGAGCAGGTTTCGTTCTTTGGATTTACCCGATGGGTCGCCTACCATACCGGTAGCTCCACCTACCAGGGCAATCGGTTTATGTCCGGCTTTTTGGAAGTGTACCAGAATCATAATCTGTACAAGTCCTCCGATATGCAGGGAATCTGCTGTGGGATCAAATCCAATATAGCCAGCTGTAGGCCCTTTTTGTAACGTTTCCTCTACCCCGGGCATCATATCATGGATCATGCCACGCCATTTCAGTTCTTCAATAAAATCTTTCATTTTTTTATGATTATCAGAAAACGGGAAAATAAAATTGCCGTTCTGGTGTTTTTATGTCATCTTTTTGAGCGGCAAATATAAAAATTTGTAGGGAATATGAGACAGACCAGGGGATAAGATCTTCTATTAATTCATACAATTAATAAGAATTTTACAAGCTTCTTCTATTTCAGCTTCTGAAATAATCAATGGAGGAGCAATACGCATGGCATTATCACAATAAAGGAACCAGTCAGTAATCACTCCATTTTGTATGGCTTTATCAATCACAGGTTTTAGTATTTCGAATGATTCAAATTCAACGGCCATCATCAGCCCTTTGTGACGTATGGATTTTATTTTCGGGTGTTTTAAAAAATTTTTAAATAATTGGGCCTTGACTTCTGCCTGCTGATACAATTTTTCTGCTTGTATTACTTTTAAAGTGGCCAAAGAAGCAGATGCACTCACAGGGTGCCCCCCGAATGTAGTAATATGACCAAGGATAGGGTCGTTTTTTAAAACCTGCATCACCTCACGGTCAGCAATAAAAGCGCCTAAAGGCATGCCACCGCCCATACCTTTGGCACATGTCAGGATGTCAGGCAAGAGATTGAAATGTTCAAAAGCCCAAAATTTTCCGGTTCGGCCATAACCGGTCTGGATTTCATCAATGATCAACATGGTGCCGGTCTCATTGCATCTTTTCCTGACCTGTTCATAATATTCCTGGTCAGCTATCCGTACGCCTGCTTCACCCTGGATTATTTCCATAATAAAACCGGCGGTTCGGTCAGTGATCTGGTCAAGGTATGCTGGTTGTCCAAAGGGAATATGACTTACGCCAGGGAGAAGCGGACGATAAGCTTGTTTGAATAATTCATTTCCACTTAAAGAAAGTGATCCATGGGATGATCCATGATAAGCCTGCTGGCAGGAAACCAATTCGGGTTTTCCGGTAAAACGCTTTGCCAGTTTAATAGCTCCTTCCACAGCTTCACTACCTGAATTCACAAAATAACAATTGTTTAAAGATGCGGGTAGTGTATCAGATAGATGAGAGGCCAATTGTACCTGAGGAGACTCTACAAATTCACCATAAACCATGATGTGCAGGTATTTATCTAACTGGGCTTTAATAGCTTCGATGACTTGTGGATGTCTGTGACCTAGGTTGCTAACCCCAATGCCGGAGATAAGGTCTATGTACTTTTTTCCATCAGGACCGAAAAGATAAATGCCCTGAGCACTTTCAATTTCTACCATCAGGGGAAAGTCTGTGGTATGAGCCAGATGGTTAAGAAAAAGTTGCCGGTTGGTAAGCATATTTCATCCTAAAGATGTTTATTGCTTTCTTTCATTTCTAAAGCAATGATTTTGGCCAGCCTGCGCTTGTGTCGCTCGGCACCACTAAACCGGGCTGCCAGAAAGGTTTTTACGATTTCATAGGCATGAGCATGCCCAATTACCCTTCCTCCCAAACAGATCATATTCATGTCATCATCTTCTACGCCCTGCCTGGCCGAAAAAACTTCATTGATAATGGCAGCCCTGGTACCAATGACCTTGTTGGCAGCAATACAGGCACCTACACCACTACCACATACAGCAATGGCTTTTTCCACTTCCTGATTAGCCACTGCAGAAGCCAGGGGAATCACATAATCCGGGTAATCATCTTTCTCATCCAATTGATAAGCTCCATAATCTTTAACCTCAAATCCCAGGGATTTCAGCAATATGGAAATTTTCTCCTTAAGTTCAAATCCTCCGTGATCAGCGGCAATTCCTACATTCATTTCTTGAAAATTTAAAATATTTTGTTTTTTAGGGCAATAATACAAAAATTTAAAAAAGTATGAACCTTATTTTAATAAAATAAATTATGATCAGGTCAATTAACCTACCTTTGTATTGCTACTGATTTTGTTTAATTAATGATCAGGTTTGTTTTAGCTGTCAAAAGTATAATATAAGCTCTCAATTTCTGCCGATTCAATCACTTTCAACAACTGTTAAACTATTTGATTATCCAATTATGTCCATATTGAGAACCTGATTGCCTCAGAAAAAATGTCCGCAGTCAATTAGGATTTCTGAGATTATTGTAGCTTTTCTGATCATTTACAGTGCTAAGTCGGTATAAATCAGCTTTTTCCTGGGGGATAACCTTTAAAACATTGGCCAAAACCAGTAAAATTAACGTTCTGGAGGCTTGATATTGATTAAGACTGGCTACCTGGGCAAATTGCTTTACTGTGATGAAATCATGTTGATCCAGGTATTCCATTAAAAGCTTTTCCTTGTCGCCAAAATTAAATTTAATATCCTTTTTCTTTCTGCTTCGACGAAGGATTTCCCTGATCTCACGACTAGCCTGAATACTTTTATCCTTAACCCGGACATAAGCTTTGCCTTTTTTCATTTCCAGGTTTTCCAGAACAAAATGAGGTTTCCTGGCACTTTCATAGATGGTATAATTAATGATGGATTTTTTTTTATTCAACTTTACTATTTCAGCCCTGTAGTTTATTTTTGGACGGCAATATTTGGAAATGGCTTGTTCCAGAACAAATTGATCTTCTTCGGCAAATTTTAAACCATCTATGCTGCCATTATCATCTACTCCAATCAGTAATGTCCCACCCTGAGTGTTAGCAAATGCAACAATTTCTCTAACAATTTTTTCAGGAAAGGAAACCTTTTTTTTGAATTCAAGCTGAACATGTTCCCCTTCACTTACCACTGATTTTATCTCCTGAATAGTCATCCCTTTTGTGTTCTTTTTCGGAAGAAACAAATTTAAAAAATAGTCTGCTACTTAATAATTATTAAAATCTAGATCCTGGTCGTCGGGATCAGACATATTGAACATGCTACTAAGCAGGTCCTTAAACAGATGGCCGGTAGAAATTTTATTTTTACTAAGCAAGCTGTATTCAGCCAATCCATGCAGGGCAAATTCCATCAGGAAATATTTTGTGTCATTATCAATACCACTGTGATATTTTTCCACCATTTCTCTTAGTCCGGGTACCTTCAACAGAGTCTTCTGATAGTTTTGATTGCTCATATCATTCAGGATTTCAGCTGTATTTCCATTTTCAAACCAATCAATTACAGGCTTGTAAGGACTTTTATCCTTTTGACTTTTTCTCAGTTCCTCTGGATTAGGAAAATATTTAATAAATTGAGTTCTGATGGCTTTACCCACCAAATTATGGGCAACAATGCCTGGCCCTTCCTGTTCCCCTTCGTATACCAGTTCCACTTTTCCAGTGATGGCAGGTATCACCCCAATAAAATCAGCAATGCGAATAAACGTTTTTTTGTCCTGATTTAACAGGGACCTTCTTTCGGCTGCACTATACAGGTTTTCAAAAGCAGATATGGATAAACGGGCAGATACACCACTTTTAGCATCTACATATTCGCTTTGCCGGGCCTCAAAAGCCAATTGTTCCACCAGGTCCCGGGCAATTTCATTGACTGATATGGTACTGGATTGTAGCTGATTGATTCTGGCCTCTTGCTGGGTGATTTTTTTACTTACTTCAATATTATGAGGGTAATGGGTAATGATCTGGCTGTCTATTCTGTCTTTTAGGGGCGTAACAATGCTGCCCCGATTGGTATAATCTTCCGGGTTCGCAGTGAAAACAAATTGAATATCCAGGGGCAGTCTGATCTTAAAGCCCCTGATTTGTATATCTCCTTCCTGAAGTATATTGAATAAAGCTACTTGTATTCGTGCTTGCAGGTCAGGGATTTCATTAATCACAAAAATACAACGGTGGGACCTGGGCAACAGCCCGTAGTGGATAACCCGTTCATCAGAATAGGGTAATTTCAAAGAAGCGGCTTTAATTGGATCTACATCACCCACCAGATCTGCTACAGAAACATCCGGTGTAGCCAGCTTTTCAGTATATCTTTCCCAGCGATGCATCCACCTGATAGGAGTATGATCACCATGTTCTTGAATCAGATCAGCTCCATAACGAGAGATAGGATGGAGGGGGTCATCATTGAGTTCAGCATTTTCCAATACCGGAATATGTTCATCCAGCAGATTGACCATCATTCTGGCCATTTTGGTTTTAGCCTGCCCCCTTAACCCCAACAGGCTTATATTGTGTCGGGAAAGAATGGCCCTTTCAAAATCCGGTATTACCGTTTCTTCATAGCCCCAGATGCCTTCAAACACTTTTTCCTTGTTGCGGAGGCGTTTGATCAAGTTATGCCTTAATTCATCTTTAATGGAAGCAGGTTGATAGCCTGTAGCTTTTAACTCGCCTAATGTCCTTATTTTCAGTAGTTTGGAAGGAGGAATATCTTTATAGTTCATGCTCTTTTAGTAATTCTTTGCTTTAGTTTAAGATTAAAATCTTTTTCTTCTGTTGCGTCTGTAATCTTCAAAAATCAAATCTCCCAATCCCTTCAAACTGCTGTAGTAGGCATTGCCATTATTGACTTCAGTAAATTCTTTTACAAACTTTTTAAGGTAAGGGTCTGAGGCAATCATAAAAGTAGTAACCGGTATTTTCAACCGCCGGCATTGTGCAGCCAGATTTAAGGTTTTATTTAATATTTTACTGTCCAGACCAAAACTGTTTTTGTAATACTTGATACCTTTTTTTATGCAGGTGGGCTTGCCATCTGTAATCATAAAGATTTGCTTATTCTGATTTTTTTGACGACGCAGGATATCCATGGCCAATTCCAGACCGGCTACCGTATTAGTATGATATGGGCCTACCTTTAGATAAGGCAGATCCTTGATCTCTATTTGCCAGGCATCATTACCAAACACTAAAATATCCAGAGTGTCTTTGGGATACTTTTTCGTAATTAATTCAGCCAAAGCCATGGCCACTGTTTTGGCAGGCGTGATACGGTCTTCTCCATAAAGGATCATGGAGTGTGAAATATCAATCATCAAAACAGTGGAAGTCTGGGTCTTGAATTCGGTTTCTACAACTTCAAGATCATTCTCAGTAAGCATGAACCGGGAGATGCCCTGATTGATCTGGGCATTTCTGATAGAGTCCGTCATGGCAATCTGGTCAAAAGTATCTCCAAATTGAAAATTTCTCCGGTCTGCTCCCAATTCTTCACCTAAACCATTGTAATTGGTTTGATGGTGGCCTTTTTTGGTTTTTTTTAATTTGCCAAATATCTCTTCCAGGGCATTTCGCCTGATCTTTTGCTCAGATTTAGCTGAGATTTTAAAACTACCGGTTTTGTTATCTTCGGTTAAATATCCCTTCTTTTTTAGTTCTTCAATGAAGTCCCCCATTCCATAATCTTCGCTGGTTAGATTATATTGCTGATCCAACTCGTTCATCCAATGTAAGGTTTCAGAAACATCGCCTGAAGTAATAACTGATAATTGAAGAAATATTTTTAAAAGGTTCTCGAAATTACTTTGTTGATTCTGTACCTGAGGGATAAATTTAGAGAACTTGTATCCACGCATCTGAGGTTTGTTTTATTTTGCACCAATAACATTAACTATAGTAAACTGTTAAAACAATGTACCTGACCTATAAACTGATTAAGGTATTACAATTGTTTTAGATAAAATTATAATTTATTAAATACTTATGTAAGAATTTCTGTTTTTCTCTCGTTGGTTTATAAACGAAATACAAGAAATTTACACATGTATAAAACAAAATATATTGATTAATTGTAATTTTTCTCAAAAGTCTATCACGATATGAAAAAGATACTTGCCTTTATATTTGCGCTTTCCATGATAGCTGTCTCGGGCTGCACTTACAGAACCTGCCCTACTTATACTCAGGAACGGGATCAGGATCAGACAGAAATGGTAAAGTTGCCATCAAACGGATCAGAAAGGGAGATCTAAAACTTCAGTGGGTCAGGATGTCTAAATTGGTAAGATAAAACTTTTTGCAGCTTTCCTGAATCCACAATTTTATATTTAGTTTCAATTGCGGAGTTATCTGCATTTACCTCTTGGTCGATAAATACCCTTCTTAAAGGATGCTTGGGTGCCACCAGGTTGAATATTTCATTCCGGATATTTGTTTTAATCAATTGAACTATAATGGATATTACATCATCCCTGTGAATATAATTTACTGGGGTGTCAGGATTACTGCGCATTTTTGTACCGGAAACTTTGCCCCCGGCTTTTAAATAGGAAAGGAACCTTTTCGGATTGCGATCATAACCCATTAAACCACCACACCTTAAGATATTATAGCTGATCCCTGAATTTATAATCAATTTTTCTGCCTCCAGAATAGCTCTTTGCCTGCCATTTTGAGGGTCTAACTGATCTTCTTCCCTGGCAGTTTGATTTTGTTCCGGATATACTGAGGTGGAACTAATAAAAATGATTTCTTGTACAGGACTGGTTTTACAATATGACAAAATATGCCGGACTTGTTGGGGATGGAAGGAGGGTGATTTCTGCCTGGTTTGAGGAGGAATATTGATGATCAGCAATGAAGATTGGAAGAAATCCTGAAATGATGATTGATCAGGTTCAGGATCAAGTTTGATTAGGAAAGGCTCAACAGATACTTTTTTTAATAACCCGATCTTTTCAAATGTAGTAGTGCTGCCTTTTACCTGATAGCCTTGCTCAACCAAAGCCTGAGCCAAGGGAAAACCCAGCCATCCACAGCCTAAAACACTGATGCTAAAGCTCATAATTTAAAGCTGGTTTGCTTTGCTGAAGTATTTTCTTGTAAAATTCTTCATACAGAGGCAGGATTTTAGCTACATCAAATTCCTTTGCCCTGTCCAGTGCATTTTTTTTGAAAACCGGTAAATTATCATTATCTAAAATATACATGGCTTTTTTGGTCATTTCTTCCTGGTCGCCCACCTTACAGAGGAAACCTGTAACCCCATCAATGTTTAATTCCGGCAATCCCCCTGCATTGGAAGAAAGCACTGGTACCTCACAAGCCATCGCTTCCAGTGCAGCCAAACCGAAGCTTTCTTTTTCTGAAGGCATAACAAAAAGATCGGATACAGATAAGACTTCTTCCACAGCATCCAGTTTGCCCAGGAATCTGATGTCATCACAAGTTCCAAGTTCCCGGCACAGGCTCTCAATTCTGTTTCTTTCCGGTCCATCTCCCACCAATAAAAGCTTAGCCGGAATTTGCTTACGGACATTGTAAAAAACCTTTACCACATCATCCACTCTTTTCACTTTCCTGAAATTAGAAGTATGTACCAGCAGTTTTTCCCCATTGGGGCAGATGGCTTTTTTGAAATGCTCTTTTTTCTGTTTTTTAAACCGTTTAAGATCTATAAAATTCGGTATCACCTCAATTTCCTTTTCTATTTTGAAATGATCATAGGTGTCTCTTCTAAGATCAGCTGAAACCGCTGAAATACCATCAGACTGATTGATGGAAAATGTAACTACCGGCTCAAAAGATGGGTCTTTACCCACTATGGTAATATCGGTGCCATGAAGTGTAGTGATCACAGGTACTAAAATCCCTTCGGTGGCCAGGATCTGCTTGGCCATATAAGCAGCTGAGGCATGAGGAATGGCATAGTGAACATGTAACAAATCCAGTTTTTCAAATTTTACCACATCCACAATTTTGCTGGAAAGGGCCAGTTCATAAGGTGGATAATGGAACAGGGGGTAAGTAAGAATATCTACTTCGTGGTAGAAAAGGTTTTCATTAAAAAAATCCAATCTGAAGGGTTGGGAATAAGTGATAAAATGTACCTGATGTCCTTCTTTGGCTAATGAGTTGCCTAATTCTGTCGCCACCACCCCACTACCGCCAAAGGTGGGATAACATACAATTCCGATTTTCATAAATTAATTAATTAACTTGAGCTGTTTTTGTTTATCTGTAATACCGTTCAAAATTCCATATGGCTTCATAGATTACATCATGAATTCTTGTACGAACATTTGACTTTATAAGTTTTATGTTGCTTGCCTCGGGATATACCCGGTTGGACAAAAATACATAAATTAAGTCAAACTCAGGATCAACCCAAACAGCTGTACCGGTGAAGCCGGTATGGCCAAAGGTTTTAACCGAGGCAAACCTGGAAGTGACATTGAAATCATCCTCAAAAGAAGGTTTATCCCAACCTAGTCCTCTTCGGTTTTCATCAAATTGTTTGGAGGTAAACTTTGTTATGGTTTCAGGACGAAGATAATTAATGCCACCATAGTAGCCGCCTTGCAAATTCATTTGAAGCAGAATAGCCAAATCATGGGCGTTGCTGAAAATTCCGGCATGACCGGCAATTCCTCCAAACATGGCTGCCCCCGGATCATGCACATTGCCTCTGATCAGTCGGTGCCTGAAGTAATTGTCTTCTTCTGTGGGAGCTATCCGGGCTTTGGGAAACCTATATAAGGGGAGATACCCCAGGTTGGATAATCCCAATGGATTGTAAAAATTCTGTTCCAGGAAATCTTTTAGGTTTTGATTGAGTACATGTCTTGCCAGCCGGTGTAATATAAAGAATCCCAAATCACTATAGCGGTATACATAGTTTCTTTTATATCTGGGTTTCCGCAACAGATCAGAATCAATGGTCCATTGCCATAATGAATCCGGCAGCGTTGATACCCCATATAATCCTTCAACTACTTCCTGATTGAATATCGTAGTAGGAAAGCTGCTGTAAAATGAAGGGATATAACCTGCGTCATCCAATGTTCTTTTCCAGAAGGGAATAAAGGGTATGAGTCCGGCCTGATGAGTCAGAATATCTTTTATTACCAGGTCTTCTTTATTGGTGCCAATTAATTCCGGCAGGTAAAAGGAGGCTTTCTTGTCCAATTCAATCACGCCATTTTCCTCCAGAAACATAATGGCTTGCAGGGTGGCAACTACTTTGGTAACAGAGGCTACATCATACAGGGTCTGGTGAGTGACTTGCTCTGTTTTACCATAGGTATAATAACCATAGGCACGCTCAAAAATAATCTTTCCATTCCTGGCAACCAATACCTGCCCCCCGGGTGTAGCCTTATTTTCAATAGCCTCCTGCATGATCAGGTCTATTTTATTTAGTACTTTTGAGTCCATTCCCACCTGTTCAGGAATTGAATATCCCATTCTGGCTAAATAGGGAGTGGTGATCCCAAATCCTTGCTGCAATTTTTCAGAAATGGTTACCGGAAGTCTGCCCTGGGCAGCCACAGCTCCGAAAATCACCTCCGGCACCAATGTTTCCAGTAAAGGATCTTCTTCATAGGTACAGATCAAATGATCAAGTTCAGTCAATGCTTTCAGTATAGTAACAGATCCAAACACTGTGGTGATAGTAGGTTTTGCCTGACTCAGGCTTTTAAGGAAAGCCATCTCCTCCTGATATAACAGTTGATCTTGTTCAGCATTTATCTTTAACCCATGTAAGCCTACCAGTACCAGATCAAAAGGAAGTAATTGCTGGTATAACTGCTCAAACTGCTCCTTACTGCTGTTTTTTTCTAACTGAAAATGAGTACAGCTGATATAATTATCCAGCCTTTTTTGAAACCGGGTGGTTTTACTGGCACCCAGACTGATGGAGGCAAATCTCAAGGTATCCAGTATTTTCAGCGGCATAAGGTCCGATGCATTTTTCACTACGGTAATGGATTGCTCATATAGATTCTTTTGGAGCACCTTAGCTTTGGCATGATTCAGTTTAAGATAGAGGTTGTCCAGGTTAACCGGCTGATATCTGGCCAAACCGACCTGATATTTTGCTCTTAGAACATTTTTCACCTTTGTTTCTATATTTTCCCGGCTGATTTCATGGTTCAGCACTGCCTTTTTTATAGCTTTAAAGGCTTTAGGTAAATCTGCCGAAGCCACCAGGATGTCATAACCACTATTTAAAGCATGTATTTCAATTTCACCAGAGCTGTAATTTTTAAGAATGGTTTTACTGTTCAGTGGACCAGTAAATTTCAGATCATTCATGGCAGGAGGCACAAGAAAAGGAGCAGTGACAATGGGCTTTTGCAAGTTCAAACTGAAGGATTGATCTGTTAACGATTGCTGATTGGAAACCAGGGCAGGCAGGGGATCGAGAGAAATCGGTGTTTTGTCATTATTTTGACCAACCTTGTATCCCAGGTAATCAGGTACTATTTGAGGATTGCTAAATTCTTTTTTTGTCAGCGGTTGAATCAGTTTTTTATCCTGATCAACCAGGGGATTAAAGTTTATATGCACCCCCATGATTTCAAACTGATGATTCAATTCTTCAGCCAGGTTGAAAATATATCTCTGATCCTGAATAGCGGCAAGGCTCAATGGGCCAGGGAATGCAATCGTACTATCCAGCATACCTCCCAGTCCTCTTTCCCCATCCATTCCTATCATCAGAGGAACCTGGCTGATCCTTTGATATCGATTAGTAAGCCTGGCTTGACTAACGGGTCCTCCCTGAAAGAATACAATGCCGCCTATATTATATTTTCGAATCAGGGATTCAATTTGCTGGATCTCTTGAGAAGGTGACTGGGAGAAGGTGTGGACCATAAAAAGCTGACCAATCTTTTGTTCCAGATTTAATTCCTGAAAAATGCTGTCCACCCACAATTCCTGTTTTACTAAAGCTTGTTTACTGTCATAAGCATCCAGAGCAAAAGCACTATTCACACCCAGCCAAAGGATAAAAAAAGACATATAAACTTTTTTGAACATCTGGTCGTTACCTGTTTATGATAATTTCATAGTTAATGTATTTTTGTAACGCTCGAATTTAAAAAAATTATGAAAATACCATCATTAATTAGAACACCAAAAAATAAAAGATTTAATTTTGAACCCAGATATTATGATCCGGTCAGGGAAGAGATTAAGGATCGGACAGACCGGATCCGAAAGCAAATAACCAATGAAGATGCGGGAATTTATGAATCTCAGATCTCAAAATCTTTCGCCAGAAGGTCCAGAAGCCATGCCAAGTCTAATGTAACACAGCTGGCCCTGGTAGTTTTGATGGCGACCTTAACCTTCGGATATATATTTTATGGTAATATTGCCTTATATTTGTTTCTTTTTATCACAGCAATTTATATTTATCTTAGAATAAAAAGAATACTTTAGAAGGGAATATTACATGTCAGATATCATTCAACTGCTGCCAGATTCCATTGCTAACCAGATTGCGGCAGGAGAAGTAATTCAAAGACCTGCTTCTGTAGTTAAAGAGTTGTTGGAAAATGCTATTGATGCTAAAAGCACCTCCATCCAGGTAGTAATCAAAGATGCCGGAAAAGGTTTGATTCAGGTGATCGACAATGGAATTGGTATGTCTGCAACAGATGCCAGGATGAGCTTTGAAAGGCATGCTACTTCAAAAATTCGCAAAGCAGAAGATCTGTTCTTTATTAAAACTATGGGATTCAGAGGGGAAGCCATGGCATCTATAGCAGCGGTCGCCCAGGTAGAGTTGAAGACCAGGTTAAAGGAAGAAGAATTGGGTACCTGTATTCAAATTGAAGGCTCCTATATCAAGAATCAGGAACCAGTGGCTTGTTTACCCGGCACCACTGTTCTGGTTAAAAATCTGTTTTTTAATTTACCAGCCCGGCGCAATTTTCTTAAATCCAATGCCGCTGAAACACGGCATATTATTGATGAATTCCAAAGGGTAGCTTTGGCCCATCCGGATATAGCATTTTCATTTTATCAGCAAGACCTGGAGGTGTATAATCTGAAGCCTGGTAAGTTAAGTCAGCGGATCATTCAGCTATTTGGTAAGAATTACAAGGAACAACTGGCTTCCTGTCAGGAGGAAACTCCACTTATCAGCGTAAAAGGCTATTTGGGAAAACCAAAATTTGCCAAAAAAACCCGGGGAGAGCAGTTTTTTTTTGTAAATAAGCGATTCATTAAAAATCATTACCTAAATCATGCTATTAAAGGAGCTTATGAAGGCCTGATTGCTGATGACTGCCATCCATTTTATGTGCTGTTTATGGAAATTGATCCCAAACATATTGATGTTAATGTTCATCCAACCAAAACTGAAATTAAATTTGACGATGAGCGTACCATTTATGGGATTATTAAAACAGCCGCTAAACAGGCATTGGGAGCCCATAACCTGACTCCATCTCTGGATTTTGAGCAGGATGTAAACGTTCAGATCAAGTTGGATAATAAGCAATTACTGGAAAGGGATTTTTCTTCTTATAAAGATTATCAGCAGGAAAAACTGGCGGTTGGTTTCGATCAGGGTCATCGACAAAAATCTAATCTGAAGCATTGGCATAAATTGTTCGACTCAGTCGCTCCGGATGAAGAAGGATTGCCTTTTGATCAATTTTCCGGAAGGCCTGCCCAGGAGGAGGAAGAAGCCTTTTCCATAACATTTGAAAGCGCGGCTAATAATCTTTCAATAAATCAAAAGGGTTTAAAAAACCCGGACAACAGCACTTTTCAGCTACAAAAACGATATATTGTTACTCCTGTAAAATCAGGTTTAATGATCATTGATCAGAATGCTGCCCACGAAAGAATATTGTATGAACGATATTTGATGGCACTGCAGAAAAAGAAGCAGGCCTCACAGCAGCATTTGTTTCCCCAGACCATAAAATTAAATCCGGCTGATATGGAGCTAGTCATGGAATTAAAGGAGGAAATTCATGCTTTAGGATTTGTTTTTGATATCTTTGGAAAAAATTCCATTGTGATCAATGGGATACCTGGTGAAATTGTTGGTGTGAAGGAAAAAGAAGCTTTCGAAGGTTTGATTGAGCAATATAAATTTCATAAGGCAGAATTGTCGTTGGACAGGCAGGAAAGTATGGCCCGGGCCATGGCCCGTCAGTCTGCCATAAAGGCAGGGCAGCATTTAGCTGGCCAGGAATTGCAGGCTATCATTGATCAGTTGTTTGCCTGTAGCAATCCTAACTATACCCCCGGCGGGAAATTGATTTTTTATATGCTCAACGTGGATCAGATATCAAGTTTTTTTAATAAATAAATCATGTTGAGATTAACCCCAATCGTAAAAAACCTATTAATAATCAATGTAGGCGTATATTTGCTGAGCTACTTGCTGAGAGTTGATCTGAATTCGCTGTTTGCCCTGAGATATGTAGGGTCTGAGCTTTTTGCCCCCTATCAATTTTTTACCTATATGTTTGCTCATGGCAGTTTTACCCATTTGCTCTTTAATATGTTGGCCCTTTTCTTTATGGGGCCGATTCTGGAAAATTACTGGGGAGTTAAACGATTCCTGACATTTTACCTGGTTACCGGAATCGGAGCTGGTATATTATATTCGGGGATTGTGTTTTTTGAGCTCAATAATTTCGAAAACAAGGTAGAAAGTTATGTGGTACAGCCTACACCGGAGAAATTTGATTTATTCGTGAATAAATATGCCATACAGAACTATAACCGGCTTTATGATTTTATTGATAACTTCTATAATAACCCCGAAGACCCGGGATTGATTGCCCAAAGTAAGCAATATGTGCGTCAGATCCAGCAAGGAAGGACCCAGACCTCAATGGTAGGTGCATCCGGCGCTATTTATGGTTTGCTCATGGCTATTGCTTTATTATTTCCTAATATGCAGTTTTTCCTGATCTTTCCACCTATTCCGGTAAAGGCAAAATATATGGCCCTGGTATTGGGAGGAATTGCTTTGTATTCAGGGCTGCAGAGAAATCCGGGCGATATGGTAGCCCATTTTGCTCATTTAGGCGGTATGGTTTTTGCTTTCATCATGATCAAAATTTGGGGCAGATGAAAATCTATTTGCCTGATTATACAGTTAAGAAGATAGATAATTTATAAAAAGCATGAATGGTTTTTTAGATGATTTTAAAAATGCTTTCAATAAGCCAAATAATGCATTGGCTCAAATAATTATAATCAATATTGCCATATTTGTTATACTGGGGGTAATGAATGTAATTACCACCTTTGGAGGCAGGGAGGTTTTTGATATAGTTTATAATCAATTCACTATTCCTCCTTATTTTCAGGATTTCATACTACGCCCCTGGACTATTATTACTTATGCTTTTGCCCATAGCCTGAGTGATATTTTTCATATTATATTTAATATGCTGGTCCTGTACTGGTTTGGCAAATTGATCCAGGAGTATCTGGGCAGTAAAAAATTAATTGGGTTGTATGTATGGGGCGCCATTGCAGGAGGGCTGGTCTATTTAATGGCTTATAACCTGATCCCATTTTACCGGGATTTCCTGGGGACCTTCAGCGGGATGGTAGGTGCTTCAGCCAGTGTATTTGCCGTTTCTGTAGCAGCAGCTACCTTAATGCCTGATTACCGGTTTTTCCTGTTATTTATCGGACCAGTTAAAATCAAGTATATTGTAGCTGTTTACATTTTTATATCTTTTCTGGGTATAGTAGGAGGAAATGCCGGAGGAAATCTGGCTCACCTGGGTGGTGCTATTTTAGGATTTATATTTGTTAAGCAATTGCAAAAAGGCAATGACTGGAGTCAGCCGGTTTCCAGTGTCATGGACTTTTTTAAGAATTTGTTTAAACGGAAACCCAAAATTAAAGTAAGCCATTCCCGGCCCCGTAAGGAAAAAGCCAAACAAAAAAGTTATCAACAAACAACGACTACCCGTCGGCCTAATCAACCGGATCAAAAGGAAATAGATGCCATCCTGGATAAAATTTCAGAAAAAGGCTATGATAGCCTGACCAAAGAGGAAAAGGAAAAATTATTCAATGCCAGCAAATAAAGCTGTGCAGATCACCTCATTACCGTAATCGTTCCTTTATATTCAAATCCACGGAACTGGATAATGTAATAATAAATTCCATTGGGATTATCCTGGGCAGACCATTGAAATTCTCTATTAGCAGAGCTATAGACAAGATCTCCCCAACGGTTGAATATGTTAATGTGCTGAAATTCACTCCGGCAGTTATTTTTTGGCAGATCTGGTACTTCAAAATATTCATTCACACCATCCTGGTTAGGTGTGAAGATGTTAGGAGGTAAAAAAGCTTCATATTCTCCCGGCACATCCTGATACACTACATTGATGGTTACTGTGTCTGTTCTGCTGTTATAGCATTTATCGTCGGATGCGGCAAATTTAAATTCCAGAAACTCTCCGGTAAAATCCGGATTAAGGTGCTCACATTGAGGTGTCCAGCTAAAACTTGTAAATGCCCTTTGGGTGCCACTGGCTGGCTCAAATTGAACATTTAAGGTCTGGGCTAACATTTCCCGGTCTGCAAGGTCCAGAAAAACCGAGTCGCCATCAGCATCAAAGGCTGCTACATTGAACTCCAGGGTTTGTCCCACTAGGACCCGGATGGTTTGAAATTCAAATATATCCGTTCCTATCTGGGGGCTGTTATTTCTGGGAGGCCTTAAATTGATCGTAACTAAAACAGTATCGGCAGAGGTTTCACTGCATGCATCGTTATCTTCCACCACAAAGGCCACAGTATAATCCTGGTTTGGATCCAGGTTGGTAAAATCACAGGTAGGACGCCAGGTGAAGGTAGATGAAACCTGGCCAAATCCTACGGCATCATCAAAAACCATACCCAGGTCTGACAATTCAAAGCCCAGGCCATAGGCGGTTAATTCCAGCAGATCATTGTCCTGATCTGTTCCAAAAACATTGAAGCTTAATGTCTGATCTATTCGCACATTAGCCTGATTATCAGTTAGGTCAGTGCTGATCAGGGGCGGGTTGTTGTCTGGTACACTGATGGTAATTTCAAGGCGGGTGGTGTCAAGGCGATTTACATTGCAGGAGTTATTATCAGAAAGCAGAAATAACAATTCAAACACTTCTCCATCATTAAACTGATATTTCTGGCAGTCTGAATCAAAAGAAAAATAATACTCTATTTGTCCGGGTTCATTTTTTAAAGGTAGGAACCGGATGCCGTAATCTTCCAGGTTAAAATTCAAAGGTTTAATATCCAACTGAAGCGCATCCTGATCTTCATCTACACCCGTTAGGGTAAAATTAAAAGTTTCGCCTTCTGAGATAGTGGTGGTTAATAAATTGGATGAACTGGTAAAATAAGGCATGACATTATTGGCGTTTTCAATGTCCACAATCATCCTGACCGAGTCCATTAATGGCTGAGGGCATTCATTATCCAGAGCTACCAAATCAAAGATGGCCACGTTATCCGGTAGCAGGGGGCAATCAGGTAAACAAATATCCAGGGTCAGGGTGTCATCAGGCTGCCCTACCACACCACTGTAATCTTCGAGCAGGCTGTCCAATAAAGAACCGGAGAAATTTACAGGAACTGCCTTAAAACGAATGTTTTCGGCCCCATCATTATCAGTAACATACACTGTAAAGCATTTTTCCTGGGTTGGACTGAACCGAATCGTATCCGTAGAATTATAAAACTGATCGCTTCCTTTTAGCTTTACCTGTACTGATGGTCGGGAGCCGGGAGCCGGACAATCCAGCACCAGCATTTGAAAATCCCTTCTTACCTCCCCGATTTTTTCTCCATTTCTGAACTCCAGGCACTGAACAGAAAAAACAAAAAGTCCCTCTTGTGAGGGTGTTACAGTGAGTAAGCCCTCTGCACTGATAGCAAGGGCAGGGTTACCGGGGACCATATTTGATCTTGTAATACCTGTTTGCCAGGCTACTGTTTGATAGGGGGCAGGACTGGGAGGTGGGGCGGGTTCATCAGGAGAACTAACGCCTACCAATGGATCAACCAGGCTGTAAACCAGCGAATCACCGTCAGGATCTATGCCCTGGAAATCCACGTAATAAAATTTATTCACACATCCGTAATCACTTAATGGCGGAAAAAGAATAGGTGATGAATTGTAAAAAGGGCGACCGTTTTTTACTACAGGAGGAAATTCCAGATAAAAAGCCTGTCCAACACTTTCAGGTAGCTGGATATTGGTAATGACATTGTTTCGGCAACAACGTTCCCAGATCACATAGTATCCGGCGGGATCATTGTAAATATCAGGGGATAAATATATATTGGCCTCATAAAGGATCCGGCGGGTCTGTAACTCCTCTTTAGTGCAGGCAATATTGGTGTAAGGTACATCAGAAGATCCACGGTTTTGTAGGCTGACAGACCTGATATAATTATTGTTACTTTTCTGGTATATAAAGGCCTGGATCACTATATCTTCAGCACTCGGATTGCCATAAAAATCATCGAAATACTGTATCAGGCGTAATTGATAGTTATATCCTTCCAAATGTTCCAGTTCAAATTCGCCGCCAACAATATGGGTAGCTGAAATTTTAAGGGTGTGAAATAGGAATAAAAGCAGTAGTAGTTTTTTCATGTAAGATTTATGCCAAATTATAAATATAATCAATATAGTTCAGAACAACATAAATAAATGGTTAATTTTGCACCTGATATGGTGAAGAAATCAGAAGTTATAGAGCAAGTAATTGTAGAAGAGATGGTTGCGGAGGGTAAATGTTTAAGTCGCATTGATAATCAGGTAGTATTCATATCAGGAGTGGCACCAGGAGATTGTGTTGATTTGAAAATCCGGAAGAAAAAGAAAAATTATGCAGAAGCTTATCCATTAAGAATCCATTCTTTTTCCACTTTGAGGCAATCCCCCTTTTGTCAGCATTTCGGCATGTGTGGTGGATGTAAATGGCAGCACCTGGAATACCAGGCCCAGCTGAATTATAAGCAGCAACAGGTAAAAGATAGCCTGGAACGCATAGGCAAAGTGAATGAGGCCCAGGTACAACCAATTCTGGGGTCGCCAGATACTACTTTTTACCGGAATAAACTGGAGTATACATTTACCAGCCAAAGATGGCTGACTACCGCTGAAATTCAGGAAAAGGATGAACTGGACCGGAGAGGGCTGGGCTTTCATATGCCCGGACGGTTTGACAAGATCCTGGATATTGATCAATGCTATCTTCAGCCGGAACCTTCCAATGCTATCCGACTGGGCATAAAAGCTTTTGCCAGGGAACATGATCTGTCCTTTTATGATGTTTTAGAACACCAGGGTTTTTTAAGGAATCTGATCATCAGAACATCTAACCTCCAGGAAACCATGGTGATCCTACAGGTAGCCCAACCTGATCAATCAGCCATTGATCAGGTGATGCATTTTCTCCAACTGGAATTTCCTCAGATAACTTCATTATACTATGTGATAAATCAAAAGCGGAATGAGACCATTTTTGATCAGGAACTTATCCTGTTTGCCGGTAAGCCTTATATCACCGAGCAAATGGAGGAGCTGTTTTTTCGCATTGGGCCAAAATCTTTCTTCCAAACCAACTCCAAACAGGCACTTGTACTATATCAAAAAGCCAGGGAACTGGCTGGATTAACCGGAAGTGAGGTTGTATATGATCTGTATACCGGAACAGGTACCATCGCCAATTTTGTAGCTGCTAATTCGGCTAAAGTGGTAGGGCTGGAGGTTGTTCCGGAGGCTATCGAAGATGCCTGGGTAAATGCCAGGGCTAATCATATCGATAATGTGGCTTTTCTGTCCGGAGATATGAAAGATTTGTTAGATGATCAATTGGTAAGACTGTATGGGCATCCGGATGTGGTCATTACTGACCCTCCCCGGGCTGGCATGCACCAACAGGTGGTAGAACAGCTGCTAAGAATGGAACCAGAAAAGATTGTATATGTAAGTTGTAATCCTGCCACTCAGGCCAGGGATGTGGCGTTAATGCATGAAAAATACCAGGTGTCATGGGTGCAACCAGTGGATATGTTCCCCCATACCCATCATGTGGAAAATATCATACTGCTGAAAAGGAGGACTGAAAGATGATTTTTTAAATTTGATAAATATTAGGTGAATATGTTTGATAATGATCCTGAATTGAATGGGAAATATCTGGGCACTATCACCCAGGATTTTGTAAAAGTCTCAGATTTATTAAAAGAGGCAGCTTATCAGGTAAGGACCAGGGGATTTTCAGATTATCCCATTTTTCCTATTGCCAAGGTGGATCTTCCCCTGGGTAAACTACTATTTAAAAAGGATGAAATGGAAACTACCTGGAATTACTACATTACCTACATTGATGAATTTGTTAACAGAAAGATCATTGATAAACCGGAACAGTTTAAATCTACCTACAAAGACCCGGATGAATTCTGCTGTTTATTTGTGGTAGACCAGGATTTTACTAATTTTTTATACGTTCCCTATCCGGAAGATTAATTTACAGGTTATAACATGAAAGAATATTTAGAACCAGGTTTGTCTCTGAAGCAACTAAAGTCTGAATTGTTACCAGCATCTGTATATCAACCGGCACATCAGGGACTTGTATTGTTTTGCCATGATGTTTTTATAGCTTACCAGGATGGAATTCTGCTGATATTAAGAAATAATGAACCTGCCAGTGATATTTTATGGCCTCTGGGGGGAAGGGTTGAACGAGGAATGTCTGCCCTTAAATCCCTGCGGCTGAGGATAAAAAAAGAAGCCGGTTTGGAGTTGGAACAAATTGAAGAATTGGGATGGGCCCGCACCTATTTTAAAACTGATCCCTTTGGTCATGGACATGGTACAGATTCTGTGAACCAGGTGTTTTTTGCCCATGGAATTGGTGATTTGCAGTTGGACCAGGATCATCACGCTCCTACCATAGTCAAGGAACAGGATTTTGTTGGTATGAAATCAGCACTTCATCCTTATGTGTCTGATTATCTGGAGATAGTGTATAAACGGTATTTTTAAATTTGTTCTTTTACTTAACAGACATGCTACCTTTCTCCAACTTTTGTCAGTCAACTGGCTGCCCTCCTTACTTCTTTTTTGATAAAGAAAATAAGCAAGAAAAAAGCCCACACTTGTCGCGGCTTTATTACCCTCGGAGCCAACCTGATATGCCCAGCATAGTACAGCCAGTTTGCGGTCGGGCCAACGCTGATTTTACCTGACTATTTTTCATAGTCATCCTGTAAACGGATTGAAGTTATAGCTCAGAAATAATGGAGATTGCCTTGCATATTATGAGCATATGCTTATATTTGTCATGAAATAATGAGCATATGCCAAGAAAAAAATGTGTAAGAAAGATTACCGGAAACCCTGATGTCACTTACTATAAACCACAGGGCATCCCTCTCAGGTTATTGGAGGAAGTGGTGTTGCATCTGGATGAATATGAAGCCATCAGACTGGCAGATGATGAAGGTTTGTATCAGGAACAGGCAGCCCTAAAAATGAATGTTTCCCGCCAAACATTTGGACGGATCCTTGATTCGGCCCATAAGAAACTGGCTCATGCCTTGATTAAAGGTAAAGCCATTAAAATTGAAAATTTTATCAATAATATGTAAACCTTATGAAAATAGTTATTCCAACCCACGATCAACAGGTGGAGAACCACTTTGGTCATTGTAAAACATTTACTGTATTCACTTTAGGTGATCACAACCAGGTGACTGAAAAGGAAATACTGCAAACCGGGCCGCAATGTGGCTGTAAATCTGAACTGGCCAACCTTTTTAATCAATTGGGAATCGGGGTGATGCTGGCTGGTAATTTAGGTGCAGGAGCATTAAACAAGATGCAGTCTGCCGGCATTTCAGTGGTCAGAGGCTGCCAAGGATCAGTAGCTTCAGTACTTAAGGATTACCTGTCCGGGAAATTAACGGACCATGATATTTCCTGCAAGGAACATCATCACGGCCACAACTGCCAGCATACATGATGGATCAATGGGTGTCTTTTACTATTCCTTATTGTGACACAGATCAAATGGGCTTTGTGCATCATTCCAATTATGCCCGTTACCTGGAAATGGCACGATGGGAAATATTCAGAAGGAAAGGCCTGCCTTACCGAAAGGTAGAGGAGGCTGGCATATACATGCCGGTGATTGAGATGAATCACCGGTTTCATAAACCTTTGTATTATGATGATCGCATTCAAATAAAGGTGGATATAGATTTGTTAAGTCAAACCAGGTTAAACTTTAATTATAAGATCTATAATCAGCATCAGGAACTGGTTCATGAGGCATTTACCAGATTGACTTTTCTGAAAGCATCAAACGGACGACCCTGTGCGATTCCCGCTAATATCAGAAACATGCTGCAATCCTGCCAGATATTGGCAGATTGATTCAAATGCATTTCAGATTCCAGTCTGAATCTAATACGGATTTATCCTCTACCTTTTGATAATACTGGCAGGCCAGTTCTTTCTTTCCCAGACCCTGGTAGGTCAAAGCCAGGTATTTATTAAGGTTCTCAAGTTCAGCATCCATCTCTGCAGCTTTTTCCAGGTTCCTTTGGGCCGCTTCCAGATCGCTTGTTTGCCAGAAAAGGATCCCCCGGTTCAGGTAGACCCAGGGATTATCCGGATCTAGCTCCAGGCTGGTATTGATATCCTGTCGGGCCTGTTCGGTCTGCTTCAGGTGAAGATAGACCAGACCCCGGTTGTTTAAGAAATATGGATTACGCGGTTGTATTTGTAAAGCCTTATTGACCAGGTTTAAGGCTTGATTCAGACTGTCCTGGGCCAGGCTGATCAGACTTAGGGTATTATATGCTTCCGCAGTACCTTCAGAAATATCAAGGGCTTTTATCAGGTCTTTTTTGGCAGCTTCATAATTTCTCTGGTAATAATTCACCGAACCACGGTTTACATAGATTTCCGGATTGTCTGGGCTCAAAGTGGCAGCCTGGTCGAATGCAGATATGGCACGATCATAATCCTTTTGCCCATAATAGGTTAGCCCTTTGGCAAAATGATATTTGGCCGAATCAGCATATACCGGCTTTATTTGTTCCAGGTCTTTCAGGGCATTTTCAAAGTCGCTCAGGTCAAGATAGGCATTGGCTCTGTTAAAATAGGCATCCCAATATTCAGGCTGAATGGCCAGGGCCTGGCTGTAGCTGATCACAGCTTCCGGATATAAACCGGTTTCATAAAGGGCCACCCCCCGGTTATTATAAGCCGGGGCAAAGGAGGAGTCTTTCTGAATAGCTTCTTCATAATAAGTGATAGCCTGTCGGTAGTCATTACTTTTTAACGCTTCATTGGCCCTGATAAAAAATTTGTTTCGCAGATTTTCTTTGCTGGTACATCCGGTAATGAGCAGGGATATAATTAATATTTTCAATATAAATTTCATAAATAGCAGGGCTTTATTTTTTCATTCAGGTTATTCATTACTGAAATCCCTGTTCAGAAGATGGTGAGATCTTCCTTTTGTACCTGAACAGCTCCTGATTCAGCTCCGGGCATCGTGCCACGAACCCGTTGTTCCTGGCTAAGTCCTTCCCCTGTTTCCCGGTCAAACCAGTCTCCGGTTAAATTTTCAGGAGTGTCATCTTTGGTGACTTTGCGCCACTGTATCATGACATTACGCATGTCTATTAATACTTCCTTGTACTGGGGTAATGAAGCAATATTTGAAATTTGCATTGGATCCTGAATGCAGTCAAATAATTCCTCCGCCGGCCTTGGCTTCATAAATACATCAGCCTGGGCCTGATTTAGGTGGCCCTGGTCCCGTACTTGCTGCAGGGATCTGAATGAAGGGCTGCGATTGGAATCTGCCGGACCTTGCTGGGCCAGACTGGGCCGGGAATTCAATACATACAGAAAGTTTTTGGTCCGGACCATCCTTTCATGGGCCTCATAATCATGCCAGTTATGTTCAGCAAAAACATATCTCCTGAATTCCTGTGATGGATCTTTTAACACTGGTAAAAAGCTTTTTCCCTGAAAACCATCAATCGGTTCGGTTCCACCCAGTTCAACCAAGGTAGGTGCTATGTCAATGACACTGATCAGACTGTTACTTACAGCTCCGGGTTGTTCAATGCCACTACCCCAATGTACTACAAAAGGTGTTTTCATGCCACTGTCATAAACCCTGGTTTTACAGCGGGGGAAAGGCCGCCCATTATCTGCTAATACCATGATCAGGGTATTTTCAAAAACTTCCTGACGTTTTAATTCCTCTACCACCTGTCCCACATAATAATCAAACCGGCTGACTTCATTGTAATAGGAAGCCAGATCTTGTCGTGTAGCTTTATTATCAACCAGGTAAGGCGGTACAATGACCTCCTCCGGATCATGAGGCTGTCCGAAATCATCAGCCTGCCAGTCACGATGGGCATCAAAAGCAGCAAACCAGGCAAATATTGGCTGATCCATGGGGCGCTCCTGCAGGCATTGTACCCATCTTTCTGAACCACTGCTTCCTCCACCCTGATTTTCGTAGGCTTTATCAAAGGCTCTTAAAGCAGGTTGACCAAAATGTGACTTTCCCGCCTGTACAGTGTAGTAACCTGCTTGTTTTAGTAATAGCGGGAAAGGAATGATCTCTTCCGGCAGGGCAGTGTGAAGTTCGGCAGAACCAGTATTATGAGGATACCTGCCACTGATCATGCTGGTGCGGCTGGGACTGCAGGAACTGGCAGTTAGGTAGACATTGGTAAACATGATGCCTTCCTGGGCTAGTTGATCAATGTGAGGGGTACGAACCACAGGATTACCATAACAACCAAAATCATTCCAGCTAATGTCATCAGCAATTAAAAAGATCAGGTTAGGGCGGTTATCCTGAGCCAGACTCACATGGGATATCCATAAAAAACAAGTAACCACCAGGGCTGATAATAATTTTAATTTCATAGTTTAGGATTAAGTGACTTTCAAAACTAAATTACGTAATAAGTATTAATTGTCAAGCTTTTTGACAAGGCTAAACCATAACAGCATAAACTGACCACAAAAGAAGCAAGAATACCGATTAATAGGAAATTTTCACCTTTTTTAATTCGTATATAAGCCCTGGGGTCGATCAGGCTGGATAAGATAAAAAAAGTCAGGATCACTATGATAAATTCGGCATAAAAATTTTGAATAAATACTATACTGTAGCCTACGGTTTGTGTAAATACGGCATAAACAAAGGAACCAATTGTTTGTAACAATATCAAAAAAAAATGCCAGCACAGCAGGTACTTAAATATGATCAATCCAGATTGTTCCCGCATGATTTAATTTAGGTTCTCCCGGGAAAATTTCTCCTGGTGCATAGGACGGCCATCTACATTATAATGAGTAAAAGTAATTACCGGTATCTTATCTTCCCGCACTACCTGGATGGCTAAAAATCCTCCCTTTACCCTTAAATATCGATGTGTTGGTCGTTTATCTTCCGGTTTCCAACCTTGGGCATGTGCATCACTGACCGGACCTGAGCCAAATTCAATCAGTCCGGTTTGGGCATCCTGAGAAACATATTGCCAATGCCGGTCGCCATTTACTACAAACAAACCTTTTTGACCAGATAAAAGATCTCTGGCCCATTGACCTTCCAGGTTGTAGGTTTCATTAGCATAATTATCATTTTTATTATCCCGGTCCGGACCTACTATGGGGGTAGGAGAAACCAGTAACTTAAAAGTAGCATCAGATTGACTTAAGGTTTGCTCCAGCCAGTCTTTTTGCTCCTGACCCCAAATGGTTCTGCCCGGATGATCTTTTTCCTGATTAGGTGTCCTGTATTCCCTGCCCTCCATCAGCCAGATTTGCAGGTCTTTGCCCCAGCGGAAAGTTCGATAAGGTTTACCGGCCAGGGGCGCATTTTCTCTCCAGATGTTCAATCCTTCCTGGTAAGTTAATGCTCCGTAAGGCTCGGTGCCGGGATGTGCATCATCTGACAGCAAGTCATGGTCATCTTTGGTCATATAAATAGGGGTATGCTGGTAAAAACGGATCAATGAAGGCCATGAATCCATGGCATGCCACTTGTGACGAGCTTCTGCTTTATTTTTAGCTAAAGGTCCTGGTTTGTCATAATAAATGTAATCGCCTGTTTGCATATAAAAGTCAGGGTTTAATTCACTCATACTGAGATAGGTTTTAAATCCTGCCTGTTCATCATCATAACTCCAGAAATATTGGCAGGTGGAGGTCGTCAATAAAACAGGTGCAATGGAATCGGGGGAGGGAGCGGTTTTGAAATTTCCTGCAATAGCATTTACCGGACCATTGGCAGAGGCTTTGCCTTCAATGATAAACTGATAAAAAGTGCCGGGATTCAAGTCATTGAATGGAATGTGGACCGTATAATCCTGTTCAGGTTGGGCTGATATCCATTCAGAGCTTATATTATTAGTACCATGGAAAAGGGTTACTTTTACCAGTCCTTTATGGCCGGCTACATATCCATCCATCTGTTCTACCGGCATTTCCTCATTAAAATCAATAGGGTGCCGGAAAACTGTAGCTTTTCGCTCATGTATAATAGGGTTTCGGGTTGCTGAGGCACAAAGCCTGGTCCAGATGATGGCTGACTGATCAGTTACTTCTGCCACTTTAAAGCCGGTGGTAAAATATACCTGTTGTGACCAGAGCGGGTGCATGAAGTTCATTATGGCAAATAACAAGAAAAAGGATTTATACATAGGTATTGATTTATCTAACCAAATTTGCAGAAAAAACAGGAATTTGACAATTGAACTGCTGTAAGATCAGGAAGTGAAGCCTTGCGTCTGTCAAAATATAACACTGTGCCGGATGAGCCATTTAGTTTTTATGTTTTGCAGAAATGAATTAACTTTCATTTTGCAAAAACATTATCATTATGAAAATCAATCTTGTATTTCTGTTTTTATCCCTATCGATGATGCAACTTTCAGCCCAGGATCGACTCTCCAGCAGACATTTTGCTACCCGTTCGGAAGTGTTAGCCACCAATGGTATGGCAGCCACCAGCCAGCCCCTGGCCACAATGGCGGCCATTGATATTTTACAAAAAGGCGGATCGGCTGTAGATGCAGCCATTGCTGCAAATGCGGTATTGGCAGTGGTAGAGCCAACCAGCAATGGTTTGGGTGGTGATATATTCGCCATCGTCTGGAATGCTCCTGACCAGGATCTGTATGGATTTAACGGAAGTGGCCGTTCACCCCAGTCGCTGGACATTGAGGTATTCAGGGAAAAAGGATATGAACAGATCCCTTACCGTGGTGCATTGCCCATTTCGGTGCCGGGAGCAGTAGACGGCTGGTTTCAACTGCATCAAAAATTTGGCAAACTGCCTATGACAGAAGTCCTTCAGCCAGCCATTGAATATGCCAGGAATGGCTTCCCGGTGACGGAACTGATTGCTTTTTACTGGTCTTTTTCTGAATCCTATAAGGATCAGCCAGGTTTTTCCGATGTTTTTTTGATCAATGGTAAACCACCTCAAAAAGGAGACATCTTTAAGAATCCGGCTTTGGCCAATACCCTGGAAAAAATAGCCAGGCAGGGCCGTGATGTTTTTTATGAAGGGGAGATCGCCAGTGTAATGGTTGAATTTGTAAAAAAGGCGGGTGGCTATCTCTCTGAAAAAGATTTGGCCGACCATCAGGGAGAGTGGTTGGATCCTGTTTCAACCAATTACAGGGGATATGATGTATGGGAACTGCCACCTAATGGACAGGGAATTGCTGTATTGCAAATGCTGAATATATTGGAAGGTTATGACCTGTCTACCATGGGATATGGAAGTGCGGATTATATTCACACCTTGGTGGAAGCTAAAAAACTGGCCTTTGCCGACCGGGCCAAATTTTATGCCGATATGGATTTTAACGATATTCCGGTGGACGAATTGATATCTGATACCTACGCCGATAAAAGAAGGACATTGATAGATCAAACCGCAGCCAGACAGGTGGCACCTGGTGAACCTACCAGCCTGGGTGAAACCATCTATCTCACCACTGCTGATCAAGAAGGGAATATGGTGAGTTTGATCCAAAGCAACTATACCGGATTTGGTTCGGGGGTTACTCCACCTTTACTGGGGTTTGGATTTCAGAACCGGGGTCAATTGTTCACTTTGGAGGAAGGCCATTTCAATATGTATGAGCCGGGGAAAAGGCCTTTTCATACCATCATACCCGGATTTGTTACCAAAGAGGGCAAGCCATGGCTCAGTTTTGGGGTAATGGGAGGTGATATGCAGCCCCAGGGTCATGTGCAGGTGCTGGTAAATATGATCGATTTTGGCATGAATGTGCAGGAAGCCGGAGATGCGCCCCGGGTCAGACATTCAGGTTCAGCCCAACCCACCGGAACAGCAATGAATGATGGTGGCCAGGTTCATTTGGAGGCTGGATTTGCTCCGGATGTCATTCAGGAGTTAATAAAAAGAGGGCATAAGGTGGTTTTTGGAGGAAGTTATGGCGGATATCAGGCTATTAAATATGATGCAACAAGTGGTGTCTATTTTGGCGGCTCCGAATCCAGAAAAGACGGTATGGCAGCAGGGTATTAATAAAAAAAGCAGGAATATCATTCTTATTCCTGCTTTTCAAGTAAAAGCCAAATTCGCTATTTATTGAAAAACATTGAAGATTCCAGGGTGATATCCATACCGGCAGCATCATTTGTTTCCTTTACATATAATTCCAGTTTGGAGGAGGTTAATTGCTTTACCATAAACTTTGATGTTTCTCCGGCAGAGGTTACAGATAGTTCCTTTCCAGCTAAACTCCAGGTACCTGTACCATTCATGTCAGGATCATCAGATCCTGAAACTTCCAGGGTTTGATCATCTTTAAATTCATAAGTTACGCCGGTTAAAGGAATTTCAGGAGGAAAGAAGGTTTCCAATAAAGCTTTTGTGGTTTCATCAAAACCATCTCCGGAAAATGATAATGTCATTTTTTCACCGTTCCAGGTGCCAACCAAATCAGCTTGAGTAAATGCTTCTTCATCATCTTTACTACAGGAGAATAAAACTGAAGAGGCTAAGAAAACAATCAAAAGAAAATAAAGATTTTTCATAGTATTAATTTTAGTTAGTTAAGTCAATGAAGTAAAAATAGGGAGGAGAAAGGTGTAATGTATTTCCGGATATTTACAAAAAGTACATAAATCAGGAAAGCAGGTATTTAAATAAAAAAGGTTGCCCGATAAGAGCAACCTTGTAATTTTTTCAATGTAATCTTGTTTGTTTAAACATCGACATGTTTCTCTGCGTGATAGGAAGACCTGACCAAAGCTCCTGATTCCACGTACTTCAGGCCACGTTTTAATCCTTCTTCCTTATATTGGGCAAATTTGTCCGGGTGTATAAATTCCACCACCTCCAGATGCATTTTAGTCGGTTGCAGATATTGTCCCAGGGTCAGGATATCGACACCTTGAGCAGCCAGATCATCCATAATTTGGAAGATTTCTTCCTCAGTTTCCCCTAAACCTAACATGATGCCAGACTTGGTTCTTTTCCCGTATTCCTTAATTCTTTTCAATTCTTCCAGGCTGCGGTGGTATTTTGCCTGTGGCCTGACCCTTCGATATAGCCTTTCCACGGTTTCCATATTATGGGACACAACTTCCTGACCGGGGCTAATCATTCGGTATAAAGCCTCCCAGTTTCCTTTTACATCAGGAATTAAGGTCTCAATAGTAGTTTCCGGGCTTAAATGCTTTATTGCTTTCACAGTCTGATACCAAATTTCTGCTCCCCGGTCTTTTAATTCATCCCGGTTCACTGAAGTAATCACAGCATGCTTTACGCCCATTAATTTAATTGCCTCTGCCACCCGTTGGGGTTCTTCCTCATCATATTCAGGTGGTCTTCCCGTGGCTACGGCACAAAAAGTACAGCTACGGGTACATACATTGCCCAAAATCATGAAAGTTGCTGTGCCGGCTCCCCAGCATTCGCCCATATTAGGACAACTGCCACTTTCGCAAATGGTATGTAATTTATATTGATCTACTATGGATCTTACTTTTTTATACTCTTTTCCTATTGGTAATTTTACCCTGAGCCAATCCGGCTTTTTTTTCCTGCTAGTTTTTTCATTTGATTTGGAATCAGCTGAAATAACTGGTAATTCAATCATAACTTAAACTAATTTTTGAATGCCAAAGATACAATACAAATGCTCCAACTCCTAACCTTCAGTTATCTTCGGGAGCCGTAAAAGAGGGTAATGAAAGCGTTTGGAAATACACTGTAATTATCCGTATTTGGAATGATAATGATCTTTCTTGAAAATGCTTCCAACATTGCTCCTGCTTCCAGACCAACCACATTTGACTTGAAAGTGCCAAATTCAAAGCTCAGGGCAGCCTTCAAATTCAATCCGGGCACTATTTGAGATTCTTCAATTCCCTGAAATATATTCCCGGTTCCTAAAATTTGGTTGTAGTCGTGTACGCCAGCAGTAGGATCATATGGTACTTTACTGGATCCTCCAGCACCACTTTCATATTCGATGTAGTAAGGAGCTTCCAATCCTATAGAAGGGCCTCCGGCTAAAATACCATTGATCTGTACCCCTTGCTGCGGGGCTTTTTTAAAAAGGATCCACTCTCTACCATATTGGAGACGAATGGAATAGAGGTAATTTTTTTTAGCCCATATAAAGGTATTGCCAGTATAAGAATAATGCCTCTCTTCCTGTGGGTGCTTTATATTAACCAGTTCCAGGCCAAAACTTTGAAAACGATTCGGTCCGATCTCCTTACCCATTTTAAAAATAAGTCCTCCGATCAAACCGCTATTTGTGGCTTTTGTTACACCCCAAATAAACTCTGATGAGTATTCATAATCTCCTGTTTCCTGGGCCCGAGCCGAAATTGCAGAAATAAACAAAAGAAATATTAAAGCTATTCTAAACAGTACCTTCATTATGCTATCAAATCCTCAGTATAAATTTAAATTTTAATTTTATAACGAAAAAGAAAAAGATAAAGTTTTAAGTTTATCAGGGGGTCAATACTTTCTCTTTCATCTGCATATAGGAGATATCATAGTGGCTTTCATGATAAATACATGTACCGTCCTGAATAATTAGCATTTGAGGAGATTCGTGTCTGACCTGAAATTGTTGGGCCAGCATATTGGATAAATTCCGGTAGGCAATGATATCCAGCAAATAAAAATGAATGTTTTTCATTTCCTGTTCATCCCAGGCTGATTGCATTCTTCTTAATACGCTGCTGCTGATGGGACAACGGGTACTGTTCTTAAATATAACCACTGGTTGGTTAAAAGATAATTGTTCAATTTCTTTAAGTTGTTGTTCGTTATTTAATTCTATCCAGTTCATTTATAACTCAGGTTAGTAATACCAGATTTCATTTTCTCTGGAATCATATTTTGGTTTCTTCTGTGGTTTATTAACGTTTTTAAGCTTCTGAGGTTTATTCCAAAGTTTTAACCACCAGTATTTCAACCGGCTGATCTCCCGGGTACCGGTATCAGACTGATGCATCTGCCGGGATAATTTTTTAAAATATGCTGCTTTGGCTCCTTTATTTCTGGTAATGATTTGGCCCTGATATTGGTGGGCAGTGCGGGACATGTAATCAAAGTGCTGCTGCCGGTAAACCTGGTAGTTCACTAAATCGCCCTGGAATTGATGCTCTTTTTTTGATTTATTCTGATAGTACCTTTGTTGAGATTTGTAGCTGCGAGCCCTGATGTTACCCTGATGCTGATGTGCCTGCTTTGACATATAGGCATATTGCTGCTGTCGATACTTATGAATATTGCCCTTGATATTGCCCGAATGTTGATGCGTCTGCCGGGATAACTTTTTATAAAAAGCTTCCTGTCGAGATGGAGTGGGTACCTTAATGCCACCCTGGTTTAAATGGGCATTTTTGGACATATAAGCATATTGTTGTTGTCGGTACCTGAAAATATTATTGTTGATTTGGCCGGCATATTGATGCTGATTTTTGGAAGCCTTTTTGTAATCTGCCTGTTTTTTACGGGGAGAGCGGGTTTTAATGCTTCCTCCATACAGGTGTGCAGCCTGGGACATATACACGTATTGCTGTTTACGTAGTTTATATATTTTTGAACTGATATGTCCCTGAAACTGATGATTTTGAGAAGACTTATATTTAAAGTACATGTCTTTTTGTTTAGGCGATGGGGCCCTGATATTTCCCTGATTCTTATGGGCCGTTTTTGACATATACTGATGTTGTTGTTTTCGGTATTTATAGATATTAGAACTGATATTCCCCTGATACTGATGGGCCTGTTTTGATTTAGATTGAAACAAAGCCTTTTTTTGTTTGGCCGAAGGGGCTTTGATACCTCCCTGATTTTGATGGGCTGCTTTAGACAAATATTGGTATTGCTGCTTTTTATACTTGTAGATCTTGGAACTGATATTCCCCTGATGCTGATGACGCTGGCTTGAGACTTTTTGATGATAGCGCCTTTTTTGTTTGGCCGAAGGGGCTTTAATGCCACCCTGGTTTTGATGAGCTGCATCAGACATATACTGATATTGCTGTTTCCGGTATTTATATACTTTGGAACTGATGGTTCCCTGGTGTTGATGTGCTTGTGAAGACTTGGTTTGGTAATAATTTTTTCTCTGTTTCAGTGACCTTGATTTTATACGCCCCTGGTTTTGATGGGCCTGATTGGAAAGGTATTGATATTGTTGCTTTCTGTATTTAAATATCTTCGAACTTCTCCTTCCCTGATGCTGCTGCACTTGCCGTGATTGGTTAGCTAACCGGGAACGGGTTTTTCCCGGACGGTCAGTTTTAATTTTTCCCTGGCTTTGCTGGGCATTGTTAGACATATATTGGTATTGTTGCTTTCGATAACTGTGTACCTTGCCACTGATATTACCCTGGCTCTGTTGTTGATTTCTGGATTTTTTCCGGTACGCTGTTTCCCGTTTTTTTATGGAAGATCGTCTGATCCTGCCCGGATTTTTCTGGGTATTGGACTGATCTACAGCAGTACGGCGATAGTAATCTGGCACAATATGACCTGAATGCTGTTGTTTACGCCGGGAATCTTTACGATATTTTGCTGACTTATTAATTGTTTTACGTCTGCCACTGTGTAATTGTACCCGTCCTGACTTCTGGCGATAGATCTGGCGTCGGTTTTGGCTTTTTTTTCGCCTTTGCCGGGCCGGATTTTTCTGAATATTATTATTATCATCCCCTCTTTGGTAATAATCCGGAACGATGTTGCCGGAACTTTGCTGTTGATTTCGGGAGGCTTTTCGGTAATTGGCATTTGAATTTAACCTGTTCTTTTTGATGGTACCACTGTTTTGCAATTGATCAGAGCGGTATTTGTAATGTAGCCGTTTCATTTTGGCCGGATCAGGTGTAGAGGATTTGCTGCCAGCCTGTTCTTTGGATTTTTTTCTTCTTCGCTGGTTTTCTTTTTTCGCTTTTCGAATCTCCTTTTTGGTTTCCTTCCGGCTTCCGGATTTCCGGTCTCCCAGTTTGGCTTGTCCATAGGTTTCCCCGGCTGTAAAGATTATAAACAGGAAAACAAAAAGTACAGAAAATTTTGGCCAGCAAATTTTATTCATTCCATCGATGCTTCCAGGTCCTCTAAAGGTCTATAATTGTGTTGTTTATCAGTAACGATAAAATACCTTTTTCATTTCAAATGTTAAAATGATAATAAAGTTTTATATTTTTAAGTAATAGTTTAAAAAATTCAGATTGATGTAAGAAGGTAAGGCCTTTTATATAATTTTAGAGGCTTTGCTGTAATAAATGAAATTTCCTTAAATTAGCTAAATGATTGATTATAAAGAGTTTTACCTGGACAATGGTTTACAGGTGGTGGTGCATGAAGATCCTAATTCTGAAATTGCTGTACTCAATCTGTTATACAAGGTAGGATCAAGAAACGAAAATCGTGATAAGACTGGTTTTGCCCACCTGTTTGAACATTTGATGTTTGGCGGATCAAAAAATATTACGCAATTTGATGAACTTTTGCAAAAAGTAGGTGGAGAAAGTAATGCCTTTACCAATCCTGATATAACCAACTACTATATTACCCTTCCGGCAATTAATCTGGAAACTGCATTTTGGTTGGAATCAGACCGTATGTTGAGCCTTTCTTTTGATCCTCAGGTATTGGATGTGCAGAAAAAAGTGGTAATAGAAGAGTTCAAACAACGCTACCTCAACCAGCCTTATGGTGATACCTGGCTAAAGTTACGTCCATTGGCTTATCAAAAACACCCATATCAGTGGCCTACCATTGGTAAGCAGATTTCTCATATAGAAAATGCAACTACTGAAGATGTGAAAGATTTCTTTTTTCAGCATTATGTGCCAAACAATGCCGTATTGGTTGTAGCCGGCAATGTGAAGGAGGATACTGTGAAGGAATTAGCCAGCAAATGGTTTGGACCAATCCCTTCAGGCAGTTATAATGGGGAGGAATTGCCCGGGGAGCCAATACAACAGGAAGCCAGAAAGCAGCATGTTGAAGCTGATGTTCCATTGAATGCACTTTTTAAGGCTTATCATATGCCCGGGCGGCTGTCGTCCGACTATTATGCCACTGACCTTTTGAGTGATGTACTGGGGAGAAGCAATTCATCGCGACTTTACGATCATTTGGTGAAAGAAACCCGTTTATTCAATCATATAAATGCTTATATTACCGGGTCTGTAGACCCTGGATTACTGGTAATTAGTGGAAAATTAAATAAACAAGTTTCATTTGATCAGGCAGAGCAGGAAATTCAGACCATACTGGATCAGGTCAAAGAATCATTGATTGATGAAAATGAGTTGGAAAAGGTGAAGAACCAGGCAGAGTCTACCCTGGTTTTTTCGGAGGTGGAAGTGCTGAACCGGGCCATGAACCTGGCTTATGCAGCCATGCTGGGTGATCTTAGCCTGATCAACCAGGAATCAGCCAGAATTCAGGCGGTGAACAATTATGATATAAAAAGAATGGCAAATAGCATCATGAGAGAATCCAATTCTTCTACCCTTTATTACCAGTCCAATACAAATGGTGAATAATTAGGGATTTTCTATTTTTGAAATGATTTGTTCCTGAAGGTTTTCATAGAATAAACAAACTTCTTTCAGGTCCTGGCGAAATTCAAGATCAAATCGGTTATGTTGAATAAAATCCTTAATTTTGTCATGGAATTCAAGTTCTACCAGGTTTAAAAATTCATCTACACTTCCGTCATATTCAGCCAGTTGTTGGTCTTGCCAGATGTAAAATTGATCTTTTATAGACCATTCAGTATCTTCTTCCAGAAAAATGTATTCTTCAAATAATACCCGATCTGCCCCTCCATCACTTTTAGGATGAGGTTTACTGAAAAAGGTAAGCGATCCCTGATAAATTAATTCATAGAATTCCAGGATATCGTAGTTGAATTTATTTTGAGAGGCTACCGCATAAAATTTCCTTAACATTTGATATTGCTTATCAAAGAAGATGAAATGGGACACTTTCACCGGGCTAAAAGCTCGAATTCTGCCATCTGACTCCAGTTTTACCACTTCTGATTTGAAATCATAATTCAATCTGCCTGATAACTGTTCCCCATTCACTAATATGACCTTACCTAGTTCCCAGTTACTGGTGGAAATTTTATCTTCATAAGTAACGTCGAAAGTATTAAAACAGAGCAGGAAAGTAACCAGAAGGTACATAATAAAAAGCGTTTAATAGTATTGCTACTAACTGCTTAAAATGCAATAATGTTTCAAAATTTAAAGATTAATTTGTATTATTATTTTAAGAATAATGAAAGTTGATGGTAAATAATTAATTATGAGGGGAATAGACAAAATAAAATTTTTTGCGGATAAACATCAAGTATCAGCCGGGATAGACAGACGAAACAAACTGCCCTCACCTGTTTTACTTATGACTTTAATTTCGCCTCCTGCATTTTCTACTATACGTTTAACTATGAACAACCCAATACCCGAACCACCAGGCAGAACACTGGCCCGCTTGAACAATCCAAATATTTTTTCCTGATCTTCCGGTTTTATTCCTATACCATTATCCTTTACTTCAAATATTTGCAGATTTCCCAACCAATAATTTTTTATGTCAATTTCAAGGGGTTTTTCTTTATTACGGTAATTAATGGCATTGGAAATAAGGTTGTAAAATATACTTCTCAGATTTTTGGGAGAGAACCTGATCTCACTAAATGATAGGTCCAGGTTGACCCTGCCGTTGGACGCTTTCAGTGGGGAAGACAGGTCTTCTTTTACATCCTCAATTACTTTTTCAATATTTAATGATGCATGATCTGTAATTTGATCTTTCTGAATTTTTCCCACTTCGGACAAGTCGTTCATGATCAGGTTTAATCTGGTTAGTGATTGGTCCATCAGGTCAACCAGCCTTTGTTCCTGGGAAGAAAAATTTGAGGAAGATTGTTTTAATAGCATGAGTAATCCTTCCAGGTTGGTTACTGGAGACTTCAGGTCGTGAGAAGCTGTGTAGACAAAATTATCCAGGTCATTATTAATTTTAATCAATTCCTTATTGGCCTGGTTGAGCATTTGGTTTTGTTTTTTCTGGTCATCAATATTGGTCAGGGTGCCAAACCATTTGATCTCCTGATTATTCGCATCCTTCATGGGCAAACTGCGGGAAAGGAACCATTGATATTCTCCGTTTGCACCCTTCAGGCGGTATTCCAGTTCAAATTTTTGATTGCCTGCCAGGCTGGTTTCGATAATTTTTTGAGTTTGAGGTTTGTCCTCCGGATGAACCAGATCCTGCCATAAACTTTCTATCTCTGTAAGATCCTGGTTGTTTTTTATGCCGGTATATTCAAACCACTTTCTGTTAATGTATGTTAGCTGGCCCAGGTTATTCCTGGTCCACATGATCTGGGGGACGGCTTCTGCCAAATATTCAAACTGTCGGATGGCTTCGATGGTCCTGTCTTTTTCCTGCAGTTGCTTTAGTTGTGTTTCTAATTCCTTATTTACCTGCTTCCATTGCTGTGCAGATGGTATTTTTACTAATTGGGGCGTGACTTTTACCAGCACAAAAGCGGTTCCAATAGATGCCATTGCAGTAATAACCCGCACCACAGAATCGGCCCGATAATAGGGCTTCCAGATATTAATTACATCAAAAACATGGGTCAGGCCACAGCCAAAAATGAAAATGGCAAACAACACAATCATCCAGATATATTTAAAGTCATTCCTTCTCCGGAAAATGTAAATCAGGGCTAAGGGAATGGCACAATAAGCCAGAGCAATGATCCCATCAGAAATGGCATGTGGCCATAAAATCTCCGGTTGCCAGTAATAGCAATGCCCGTGAGGCATAAAATCAGCCGTAAATAAGTTTTGCAGGTAATCTATCATGAATAGTGATGTTTGTGCTTTTAAATAGTTTTGGAATAATTCTTTAAAGAATCAAATTCAGTTTAATATGTTTGAACATTTATTGTCAAAAATCAATATCAAGACCTAACCTTTTCCTCAGCTCCTGCAACTGAGGATTTTTACGGACAAGGTATTGATATTTATCCTGAGAAGTGTAAATCTTTCCTTTTACTTCTTCCTGTACCAAACGTGAAATAAGGTTAAGCTGATCGTTTTGTAATTGCTTCCGCAGGTAATTTACCAGGTCTGAGCGGAACCTTTCCAAAATATCCTGTTGTAAAGCACTACCCAGGTCCAATACTATTTGATAACCATCTTCCAGGCTGTAAGGTTGGTGTAGCACTGAAAGCTCAGTACTTTTTTCTTCCTTTTTAAGTTGTACTCCATACTCATTCCACCATTTTTCCAGATCAGTCAGGCTGAAAGGTTGGTTTCTTTCGGCTTGCGGAATAGAGGCAGGTGTTGCCTTGGTATCTTCCAGGTCCTCTGCCCGGGCGATTGTTTGTTTTACCTTATCCAGGCTGGGCAGTTTGGTGGTTTTTTTTAGGCCGTTTATTTGAGGTGTGTTTCCTAAAGATCCCCCGCTAAGATTATGAGCAGGAGCAGACTGCTTCTTATCAGGTTCCGGCTGGGGAAGGGCTACTGAACTTTTTTTTTTTGACCATTTTCGTCCGGCTGTAACTCAGCCAGCTTCACTGCACTTTTTATATGAGCGATCTTGAGCAGAGACAATTCTACCTGAAGTCGCTGGTTTTTGCTGTTCTTATAGTTTAGATCGCAAATATTGGCAATGTTTAAGGCAGATAGTAAAAAAGAAGGAGAGGCTTTGCCAGATTGTTCCCTATACTTTATAAGAATATTTTCAGATACGTCCAGCAACTTCAGGGTAGCCTGATCCTGGCTCACCAGCAGGTTCCTGAAATGCTCTGCTAATCCTACTACAAAATGGTGTCCGTCAAAGCCTTTGCCTATTATTTCATCAAAGATCAACAATGTCTGGGACGAATCTTCAGCCAACAGGGCATCGGTCATTTTAAAGTAGTAATCATAGTCAAGAATATGCAGATTGTCAATGGTTGACTGGTAGGTGACTTTATTACCGGATGAGAAAGTCACGATCATATCAAAAATAGAAAGTGCATCTCTTAATGCGCCATCCGCTTTTTGGGCGATCAGGTGTAAGGCTTCGGGTTCTGCTTCTATTTCTTCCCGCTGTGCTATTTGCTGAAGGTGATTGGCAATATCAGTTATCTGGATCCGGTTGAAATCAAAGATCTGGCAGCGGGATAAAATGGTAGGAATGACTTTATGTTTTTCTGTAGTGGCCAGAATAAAAATAGCATAGGAAGGAGGCTCTTCCAGCGTTTTCAAAAAAGCATTGAAGGCAGCATTGGATAACATATGCACCTCATCGATGATGTAAACCTTATACTTTCCATATTGGGGAGGATAACGCACCTGATCAATCAGGTTTCGGATATCATCAACGGAATTGTTGGAAGCTGCATCCAATTCATGGATATTCAGGGCATTGGAAGAGCCTAAAACATCGCTATTGTCGAAATCATTGATCAATTTAGCCAGAATGCGGGCACAGGTAGTCTTACCTACACCACGGGGCCCACAAAATAACATGGCCTGGGCCAATTGATTATTGGAAATGGCATTCTTCAGGGTAGTCGTAATATGCTCTTGTCCAACTACTTCATCAAATCCTTTGGGTCTATATTTACGGGCTGATACGACAAACTTTTCCATATCACAATATTAAAGAATCTTGACCTTTATTTAATGCTACCGGGTTAAAAAAATAAGCAGGGAATTATGAAATTCAAAGCTCAAAATAGGTGCAAATAATTGATATTCAGAAGATTAAAAGTTTATTTCGATGCCATTTTCCAACACATAAACATATTTAATAATCGGAATTACCGGCCGGTTCTCGTAAGCCCAGCTAAAGGAGGTTTTGAAAGAGATGTTTTCGGTAAATTCAAATAACAAATTGGAGTTCAGGCTGAACCTATGCCGGTATACTTCATCTTCCTGGTCGTATCCCACCTGATAATAACTTACAATATTAAAATCAGTGTGATCATTTAATTCGTATTGAGCGCTGATATAATTGGATGACTTGAACAATCGTTTGACCACTTCCATAGATTCACCCTGGGGCAACTGCCAGTTTTCGTATTCATACATGCCGCCGGTGCCCAGGTATAGTTCCAGCTTTTCCTGTTCCAATAATCTGAACCTGAAACCCGCGCCGGAAAGCCATCTGAAGTTTAATCCCCTTCCTGCGTCAAACTGGATCTGTCCAAATGCTTCATAAGATATAGGACGATTCCTAAGTAAGTTGAAGCGTAAATGATTATAACCCGAATTTATAAATGCTTCACCGGTGACGGAATATCTTTCCAGGTTGGCAAATAATAAATAGCTGTTTTGTTTGGAAAAATAGCCAACATCAGATTCAATGTTAATCCCCAGGTATTGTATTCTTTCATTTCGGTTGGCGCTGCGATTGTTCAGCATTAATTTTAGGTCCAGGCTGCCTACCCATTTGGTGGTGGTATCCACTTCCACCCGGTCTTTTTCCACATTTAATATCTGAGCCTGGAGGGCCGGTATGGAACTCAGGCTAAGGGTAAAAATTATGATAAAATATTTATATCTGAGCATGAATTAAAATTTTGAATGGCTCAAAATTAAATATTTTTACCTGTTATTTAAAAACCGGGCTACTAAACAGTATGATGCTTACCGGGTTCTATTACAAAATAAATTTAAGATGGAACAGGACCTGGCTTTACGTAAACATCTGACTGGTTTACTTCACTGGAGCAGTGCTCATGTGACTTTTGATGAAGTGTTTGAAGGGATTCCATTAGAATTAACTGGTCGTAAACCAGCATCATTACCCTATAATTTATGGCAGTTGCTGGAGCATCTGAGAATTGCTCAATGGGATATATTGCAGTTTAGTAAGGATGCGGATCATGTTTCACTCCATTGGCCGGATGAATATTGGCCTGTACTGGAGAAACCCGGTTCCGAACAGGATTGGGCACTTGCTGTCAGTCGGTTTAAGCAGGATCGGAATGAAATGGTTTCTCTGATAAAAGATCCCAAAACAGATCTTTTCAAACCAATTTCCGGGGGAGAAGGGCAAAACCTGTTACGTGAGGTTTTATTAGTAACCGATCATAATGCCTATCATGTGGGGCAAGCTGTTTTAGTCAGAAAATTTTTAGGTATCTGGAGGTAAGATTAATGATCAAAGTGAAAAATAATGATAAGTTATTTTCCACTTTAAAAAAATTGATATTAAATCAAATAATCAATTCTTATTTATTTTTGATATCAGTTACTTCTTTTCTTATTTCATGAGCCAGGTCTTTAATTTCAAGCATAGTCTTTCTGAGACGAGTTCCGGCTGCTTTGTTACCTTTAGTGTAAAATTTGTCGGCATCTCCTTCAGCTGAATTGATTAATTCTTTAATATCATTAAACTTTTTCATAATGTTAATTTTTTTAATTGATTAAAAATTGATTTGTATGATAAATATCCATTAAATTTTACATTTTCGCAATAATAAACCTAAAAAAACACGCTAAAAAGCCATTTCTACTGCCAGTAAAGCTAAAAGGCACCATAGTTTACAGGAAAAGCACTAAAACAGTCAAGATATTGGATTTTTTTTAAGGTTCTGGCCTGGTTAAGAGTATAAATTCAAATTTAAATCAAATTTTATAATAAGCAACTGGTCTGTAAAAGGCCATTTAAAGAGGCTGAAAGCTAATATGTTATTAATTAAAAATAATTAGCTTTTATTTGTTGTTGCTGCCAGTGAAAAAAATTGAAATTGGTATAATACAACAGCGAAAAATAGCATTAGTGACATTTCCGGTATAAACCTTCAGATCAATGCCACTAATACTAGAGGCTTTAATGCTTCTAACTATATTTTAGTTCTTTAGGTAACTTTCATGTTTTCCGGATCCCATGTGATTACTTTATTGTCGAAGTAGCTGGTATTTGCTGCCAGACAAGGGCCCGCAGCTCGGAGTCCATACACAGCATCCTCTACAACAGGTTTTCCTTCTCTTATTGCCGCAATCAAATTCACCCAATGGTCTAGCCTGTCATCATAACCCTCCGGAGCATTATAAACTACGTCATCAGGGTCATCGATTACTGCTCCCTGGCCATAGTATTTATCATTGTATTGCTCAACAAATTCCTGCTGGGTATCTTCCGGGAAAGTAAACAAGGAATCGTACCCGCCATAAGGGGGATATTTTGATAAATTGGTCCTTCTTAAGGTCAGCCGGTTACCCTGTAACTGCATTGCGCCTTCAGTACCGATAAAATTCAGGCCGCTGCCACTGGCACCACCACCGGCCACAAAATTGACCCTGATATTCAGATTAAAAGGAGCATGATTGGCAGTCTGAGCATAATCCATCAGGGAAATGATCACATCAGGTACATTTCGTCCATCTTTCCAAAACCGCAACCCACCGGTAGAAAAGATTCTTTCCGGACCATTTGAGCCTATAATGTAATGCAACCAGGACAACAGGTGCACATAAAGATCACCGGAAATACCGGTACCATAATCGCGATAATTCCTCCAGCGGAAGAACCGAACCGGATCAAAGGCTACTTCGGGTGCATCTCCTAAAAACCGGTCCCAATCTACTGTTTCCCGGGAAGCATCCGGTGGGATAGAATATTGCCAGGCACCTAACTGGCTGAAGCGGTTATAGGCAGCTTCAACAATCACAAGATCGCCAATGGCACCTTCCTGGTAGAGTTGACGGGCTTTGTCCTGTACAATAGAGCTTACTCCCTGGCTACCCACCTGGTAAATAGCATTATTTTTTTTCTGAGCCTTGATCACATCATATCCTTCTTCAATATGGTGTACCATTGGTTTTTCACAATAAATGGCTTTACCCTTTTCCATGGCAGCTATGGAAATATGGTCATGCCAGTGATCTGGAGTAGCTATTAAGACTACATCCACATCATCACGGTCCAGGATCTCCTGATAGTTTCTGGTAGTAAAAATATGCTGGCCAAAATCATTTTTCACCTTTTCCAGCCTGCCATCATATAAGTCACAAGCAGCCACCAGCTCCACTCCATTGACCCGAAGGGCGGTTTGAATATTATAAAAGCCAATGATCCCGGTACCTATTGCGGCTAATCTGATCTTATCGTTGGCAGCATATTTTTTATCTTCAAAAGGATTTTTTACCGGCTTCAACAGGTGGTTCTCCTTGAGAGATTTACCTATAATGTTAGGAGCAGCGCCCATCATAAAAGATGTGCCTGCCAGTTTTTTAACAAATTTGCGTCTTGAACGCTGTTTATCATTTTTCATAACCTACTTTTTTATAAAAACATTACTTTATTATTATTAATTTATTTCATCCAGATTAAAGTCCAGACTGGGAGGCAGGTTTTCTGCTGCAACTGCCCAGCTTTTTTCTGGCTCGGGTCCCATGATCAGTTCAAGCTCTCCTCCATTGACAATTTCATGATGCCAAAGATAGGCCCTGTTCAAAGGCTGGCCATTGAGCTGAGCTGACTGAATATATTTGTTGTCACTGGAATTATTCCCGGCCCTGATCTTAAACGATTTTCCCCCGGATAAATTGAAAGTAACCTGATCAAACACAGGACTACCCAAAACATAAACAGGCATACCTGGTGTAACCGGGTAAATACCGGCCATGCTGAAAACCAGCCAGGCGGACATTTGACCTACATCATCATTGCCACTCAACCCTCCTGGTCCGGTACTATATTCCTGGTAGATGATATCTCTTACCCTCTGCTGTGTTTTCCAGGGAGCGCCACTCCAGGCATACATATATACGATCTGGTGACTGGGTTCATTCCCGTGCCAGTATTCACCCTGCTCGAAAAACATATCCAGTTTCTGGTTAAATTTTTCTTTTCCACCCATCAACCTGATCAATCCGGCTACATCCTGTGGTACATACCAGGTATATTGAAAAGAAGAACCTTCAGTAATAAAGCGTTCCTTCTGGTAAGGATCAAATGGTTCTATCCAACTGCCATCTGCATATCTTCCCCTGACAAATCCGGTAGTGGTATCGAAAACATGTTGATAATTTTGTGCCCTTTTCAACAGTGTCTGATGATCGTCTTCATGTTTCATTTTCCGGGCTACCTGGCTCAGTACATAATCATCATAAGCATATTCCAGGGTTCGGGATACCTGTTCCTGTTTGTGAAAAGCCTCCTTCACTGAATCTTCCAGAGGTATGTAACCATATTTCAGGTAAGAATCCAGTGCCCTGCGTCCTTTACCATCTGTATATTCTTCCCAGGATGTGGGAGAACTGAAGGCATTTTGACGCATGTAACGATAGGCTTTGGCCAGATCAAAGTCTTCTATTCCCTTTAGATAGGCATCTCCAATCACCGATACCAGGTGATCTCCGATCATGCCGGCCGTATAATTATTCCAGCAGGGAAAAATGGGCAACCATCCTCCCTGTTCCGCCTTTTGAATGACAGACCGGACAATATCCCGGGTACGTTCAGGGTCAATAATGGTCATTAAAGGATGAACCGCCCGGTAGGAATCCCAGGTGGTGAAATCTACATAATAGTTTCCTTGGGCCTGGTACAGGCTGGAATCCTGACCAAATCCGGTATAGCTGCCATCCTGGTCACTGAAGATCCGGGGTAATAATTTGGCATGATAGAGGGCAGAATAAAACATTTCCTTATCCTGGTCTGATCCTTCTACCACAATCTGAGATAAGGTTTTTTCCCACTCTTGTTCGGTTTCCGATTTTACCTGATCAAAATCCCAATGCTCTATTTCCGCCTTCAGGTTTGCCCGGGCATGTTCCAGGCTGGTAAAAGAGGTGCCGCATCGTATTTTCACTGGTTGGCCATCCGGAACTTTTACCTTAATAAAAGCCCCAACCGGAGCACCATTTCCCCGGCTCTCCAACATTTCTGGCATGAGATGATCACCTTTCCAGCAACCAAATTCCAGGAATTGCTGGTCGAACTGCACCACAAAGTGACCGCTAAATCCGGCTGATTGTCCCCATCCCTGATAGATCCGGTGGACTGGGTTATAGCCAATGATCTCCTGTTTTTCAGGGTCAATGCGTACATACCCCTGGCCTTCGTCACTGTTGGGTTCCAGAATTAAATACATTTCTCCTGCTTCTTCCCGGCTAAAACGCATAATACCGGCCCTGGTTTTTCCTGTTACCTCTACTCTGATGCCCACCTGAGGCAGATTCAGTGCATAATAAGCCGGAGTTACCTTTTCATCCTGGTGTTGGAATGGTACTGCCCGCTTTTCCGGGTCAAGGATAAGATCCCCAACCATGGGCATAATGGTAAAGCTACCGTAATCCTGGGTACAGGAGCCACTCATCCAGTGGCTGGCCCGGATGCCTTGCCAGGTGGAGTCATGATAGTAATAAGGGGCTATGCATTTGGTTTCAGTGGCCCTGGTTTGGGGGGTCCAGTTGGTCAGGGCATAGGGAAATCCCACAGCCGGAAATGTTTGTCCTTTATCCTCATTGGCCAGTTCCTGGTGCATCTGAACACTTGGAACACGGCTCATGGTAGTTCCAATGTATGGATTTACCCAGTTTAACAAGTCTGTAGATGGTTTTTGCTCCTGATCCCTGTTTTCACAGGCCAATAAAAAAACAACCAAACCCCAAAGTAAGATTCTATTGGAAATCATAAGTAAAATTTAGATTATAAATTTACTTATATTTTCCAATTGTCAAAACATGTCCGGAATTAACCGGGAAAAACCAAGTGTTTTATGACAAACCGAGGTCAGATAGTATTCGATTTGTCAGGAGACGCAGGATTTATTTTAGTACTTTGTTTAATTTTGAAGCATATTGATTAATGCCTGGTTTTCTCCCTCTTTTTTGACTATTGCAACAGGAATTTGATCATTAATTTTACTTAACTTGACTGAAGTACTGCCCAGAAGCATCAAAGCAGCGGCATTATGGCCTCTGGAACCCATAATGATCAGGTCTGCCTGTTCAGTTTTTGCTTTATGTAAAATACTTTCAGCCACTTTGGATGATTCCTGATAATCGTAGTAATCCATCAGGTTTACTTTATGGGTTTGAGCTATCTCCTGCATGGTAGCCTGAGCATGTTTTTGCATTACCCGGCCAAACTCCATATAAGATATTCCTGACTTTTTATATCCCTCCGGTATGCTGTAAAGATGATAGGTGATCAATTGTACCTGTGGATAATTTTTCTTGATCGCCACGGCCTGTTCAAAAGCCAACCGGGAATGGGGGGAGAAATCTATAGGTACCATGATCTTTTTGATCATTGTTGCTTTGGCCATTGGAATTAAAAAGCATGAACAAGGTGATTTTTTGATAAGTTTTTCCGTGGATAAGCCCATTCCTTCACTTATTGGTTTTATACCTAGAAAGACCAGGTCAACATCATGATTATGGCAAAATAAGATGATTTCAGTACCAATTTCTCCGGTAAGTATGTGAAAGGAGCATTTTTGCAGGGAAGTAAAATGTTGTTCAACCCTACCTTTTAGGGCCAGTTTTTTATCGTCTGCAACTATTTTAACCACATCAGCCATTTCTGCTGGTAAATAATCATATTGTAATTCCTCTTTTTGTACATTCACAAAAAAGATATTATCCGGATTGCTAAATTCAGCCAGGTATTTAACATAGCGGATGATGTGGTGGTCCATGGCCGTATTATCCAATGCGACCAGCCAATTCGTTAACTTTTTCATAATTTTCACCATTTAGTTGACTTTATTTTTATATATACTGCTTAGGTAAATAAAAGTTATACTATTAGTATTGAGAGTAAAGTAGAGTCAGGATTTAATCCGGTGATTCGTCACTGCTGAAGGATGGCCTGAAGCATTCCCTTTACTGAGAGCAGTCCGTTCACAAGCTAATACCATCAGCCAGGATCATGGCCAGAGCAATGCGTTGTTCAATCAAACATGCTCCTGACAGACGGATTGCCACGTCTCGTCGGTGTAAAAGGCCAGATGTGATTGTATAAGCAGTAATACCTTATCTCATAAGAATGGATCAGACTAATTCTGATCCAGAATCCGATTGATATGTTCCTTTAATTTTTTAAAACGGCCCTTGTTCTTTACCTTTTTATCAAAAAAACCAATATAGAATTTTTCACCACTTCTATTCATTAAAGGGGTGGCATCTTTATCCCGGCCAAAGCCAAAAACTACCATGCCATCATCAGATTGAAGTCCGCGGTCTGATGCGCCTAAAAAAGAAAAGGTATCAAGGTGCTTGTCATTTTTTTCCATGGCCACATAGAATACCTTTTTAGCCTCATTATCCCCAAAGAAAGCCCATTTCCAATGGTCATATAGCTGCTCTTGCTGATGATCCGGTTTTTTTTGTTGCCGGCCCTGTGTATTGGTACCCCAATATTGATTTTTTGGATCAAATCTACCGGCTATAGTACCTTCATACAAAAACCAGTAGGGATGATCGGGGGCAACCTTGCTGAGATACACCAGGGCATGGGTTTCCTTAAAAACCCAGAGCCATTGCCATTTGCCGGTTCTGCTTTCAGTTTTTATGATGTCATTTCCGATCTTAAAGGATTTACATTTATTAAAGCCCGGATGCCCTACACCACCCTCTTCTGATCTGAATACAAAGTTGGGCAATCCGCGAAAGCTGGTGGCTGCTGATTCCGGATATTTATCTTCTTCAGCAGTTTTAAAGCCTATCCAATCCCGCCCTTCCTGGTCAATAATGGCTGAAAATCCACCACCCCGGATATCATAAAGATATGTGGCCGTAGCGGTATTTATTACAAAATGAGGTCTTTTTAGGTAAACTGTGTCTTTAATTTCTACCGCAGCTGACCAATGACCCAAAAACAAAAAAACCATTAACAGATTTAATCTCATAGTATTCCCTCTATACATTGCATATTTATTACTGATCTGAAAATGCCTAAATTTAATGAATTTAAAAAAACAGCCTAAAAAAAAGTAAAAAAATGAGTCGATTTTTTAAAGGTAGATATAAAAAAGTGGGATTACCTCCCGGATCTATTGTTTACCTGGGTGATCCCAATGATGCCCCAGTTTCTATTTCATTGTTCAATTATGATAATTCACACCTGGAGGAAAAAGAAACCACGGATATTCAGGACACCTATTTCACCCGCTCGGATGATAGGGTTTCCTGGATCAATATAAACGGGATACACCAGTCCAATGTGATTGAACGATTTTGCAATGCTTTTAATATTCACCCTTTGAATATCGAGGACATTATGAACCGGGAACAAAGGCCTAAAATCGAAGACAATGTTGCCTATGTTTATGTGGTAATGAATATGTTGACTTATGATGGGGAAAAAGGAGTGGTTTCAGAACAGGTGAGTCTTATTATTACTGATAATCATGTTTTATCTTTCCAGGAACAGGATGGAGACACCTTTGAACCGGTCAGGAGCAGATTACGCTCCGGCAAAGGTAAAATTCGAAAATCAGGGGCAGATTACTTATTTTATTCTTTAATAGATACCATTGTAGATAATTATTTTCTAGTGCTGGAGAAAATTGGTGATAAACTGGAAGAGTTGGAAGATGACCTGCTGCAAGGTCCTGAGGAAGATACATTTAATGAACTGCACCGGTTGAAGAAGGAAATTATCTCACTAAGGCGCTCTGTTTGGCCTTTGAGGGATGTGGTGAATAAACTGGAAAGGGATGATATCAAACTGATCAGCCAGGAAACCCGGATATTTATGCGTGATATCTATGACCATACCATCCAGGTGATCGATGCGGTGGAAACCTATCGTGATATGCTTTCCAGTATGGTAGATCTGTACCAGTCTATGGCCGGTAATCGCATGAACCAGGTGATGAAGGTATTGACTATTATTTCCACTATATTTATTCCCCTAACCTTTATCACCGGACTGTATGGCATGAACTTTAATTATATACCGGAATTAAACTGGAAATATGGCTATTTTATGGTTTGGGGGATTTCCCTTACTTTGGTAGGGCTGATGCTTTATGTATTCAGGAAACGGAAATGGATTTGAACAATCCATTCCCCTGAAATCATTATCTGATCCTGTCTACTGACCGTACCAGGTTCTCATCTTTTCTGATAAACCGGTTGGCCAGTGTATTGAATACCATGGCAATTGCTGGTAGAAAAAGTCCAATCTTGTATTCACCCCTGATCAGGGGCATCCAGGTTTCTTCCGCATCGATCATAAAGTATACGGAAAGCCCAAGGGCTCCGGCCATAATCAGTGAATTCAAAGCCCCTATCTTCATTTGGGTAAGCCTGTCCTTATACCTGGTGATCTCATAAATGGCTAGTAATACGGAAATTATAGCCAGAGAACCTACAAATAAGAAAGGGAAGTATTCGATCACCATTTCACCTTCAAGTGTATAGTGTTTGGCATAAAAAGCCATGATCAGGTAAGCTTCATTGGTGTTTGGATTGGCTTTGAGCCAGATTGGAAAAAATAACATCAAAAGCATGCTTAATGCTACCAATCCTAAAAAAACAGTTTGTAATCTTTGCCACATAGTTAGTTATTGATTAATTCAGTGCAAATAAAAAGTAAAATACAGCAAAATAAAAACCATATGAAGATATGAACTTGAATTATTTTTTCTGTTAGTGATGTTGTTGGTAATGTTTAATTGTTGACGGTATTTTACAGGTTATATTTGCTGGCTGCTTTATAAAAAATATCATGCCTTACTCCTGCTTTTTTCAGCCAGCTGGCCGGATGAGCCCTGCTTTGTTTCCTGATAAAAGAGCAGGCAAAAAAAACAAGAACAGAAAAATTTCCCCCACCTGCCGCGGCCATGAAGCTGGGGCCATCCTGGCCTGACACACCGTCGTGCCAGCATTGACTGTCTGACCAGGGCTGCTTTGACTGTCGAATAACCATAGCTAACGAAACCATAGAAATCATCATTCAGCCAAATTTAACCTAGGCCGACGTTAATTAGGGGAGAACAAAGTACATCAATCATTGATCATCGGTCCGTCGATCGTCGAACAACATGGGTGATCTTTCATATACGATTTTTCCCCCTACCACAGTCATTACCACTTCTGCCTGATTGATCTGCGAAGGTTCCAGGTCCAGGATATGCTGATCCAATATGACAAAATCAGCCAGTTTACCCTTTTCCAGGGTGCCTTTAATGTCTTCTTCAAATGCAGCATAGGCAGGATCTATGGTATAAGCTCTTAAAGCTTCCTCTACAGATATTTTTTGTTCTGGTACCCATCCTGCCGGGTTTTGATCATCCAGCGTTCGACGGGTAGTTGCAGCATAAATACCTTCTAAAGGAGTTGGGGGAGCTACGAACCAATCACTGCCAAAGGCTAATCTTGATCCGCTATCCAGCAGATCTCTGAAGGCATAGGTAGTTTTAATCCGCTCTGGCCCTATGATCTTTTCAGCCCATCTTCCATCATCAATGGCATGGTATGGCTGCATACTGGGTATCACTTCCAGTTGAGCAAACCGGGGAATATCTTCCCTGGTCAGATGCTGGGCATGTTCTATCCTGAATCTCCGGTCTTTCGGTCCGTTTTCCTTTATTACTTGTTCATAAATATCCAGTAAAAGGTGGTTGGCCCGATCTCCAATGGCATGGATCATCACCTGTAAACCTGCCTGGTCAGCCATTTTGGTCCATTGATAAAGGTCTTCCCGGGAATTGACCAGCAGGCCATTGTTATCCGGGGCGTCTTCAAAAGGATCGAAAAAAGCGGCAGTATGTGATCCCAGTGAACCATCCACAAATCCTTTTAATCCACCGATTTTCAGAAATTTATCGCCAGCCCCATCCTGATCTATTTTCTGCTTGAGTTCCGACCAGGTGGAAAGAGGTACTGCGGCATAAATCCTGGTGGTAAGCTCAGCCTTATCATGGGCTTTTTCATATACTTCCAGTTCATCCCAGGTACCCATGGTATGTACGGAGGTGACTCCCTGTTTCGCAACATAGTCCATGGCCATTTTTAGGGCTTTCTGCTTCATTTGCTCTGAAGGCTGGCTCACCTTTTGACCTACAAGTTCCATGGCATTGTCTTTCAAAATGCCGGTGGGTTTGCCCTGCTGGTCTTTTACAATGGTTCCACCTGCTACTTCCCTGGTATATTGGTCAACACCACCTGACTGAAGCGCCAAACTATTAGCCAGGGCCATATGGCCGTCCAGACGATCTATCCAAACAGGATTATGAGGGCTAATGCTGTCAATCCAATCCCGCCTGGGCAGGATACCTCCCCAGTTTTCATGATCCCAATCACCCCCGGTGACCCATTCCCCTGAATCCAGCCGGGACACGTAATCTTTCAGAATGGCGATGAATTGTTCCGGTGATTGGGCTGGCCTTAGCTGTACGGAAGACAACCGAAATCCTCCGGTCAGAAAGTGGACATGGGCATCAATGAATCCGGGTGTGATCAATTGTCCCTGAGCATCTATAACCCTGGTTTGAACACCTATATGCTCATCCAGACTGGCTGTTGCACTCAAGGCTAAAATGGTATCCCCTTTTACAGCCATGGCTTTGGCCTGGGCTTGTCCATCAAGACCAGTCCAGATCAATCCGTTTTGTACTACCAGGTCAGCTTTCAGCACATCTTCAGGCCGGTCTGGTTTGCAGCTAATACCTATGATCAGGCTCAAACAGCATAGCAGGTATTTGATCATGTCATTCATTTTTTATAGGTTTTAATATGCCCGACTAATAAGTCAAGGTCTTCTTTGGTATGATTACTATTGACTACCACCCGGTTTACCAGTGGGTCTGCCCCGGTGGGATACCGAAAACTGGAGATCAGGATATGTTTTTGGGCTAAATAAGGATAAAGCTGTTCCTCGGTGGTGTAAAACACAGGGTAATTATCAAGAAACTTAAACAGATTCAATGGTTCCACAGCCTCTCTAAAATAAGTTATATTTTGCCGCAGCGCCACCAATGCATCCTGATAAATGCTTCCTGCATGTACCAGTGCATATAAATAAGCCGGATTAATGGGAGAACTACTGCCAAAAAAAGGATGATTCCGGATTTTTTGGTTCAATGTCTGATCCGGAAAAATAACCCCGCCCGGTATGCCTAAAGCCTTTCCCAGGGAAGCCATCACTATGTACTTCAGGTGAGGTAAATCAGGAAGCAAAGTTCGTACTCCCTCCCCTTCGGATCCCGTTACACCAATGCCGTGGGAATCATCAATAATGATCAGGTATTTATTGCCAGGATAAAGCTGCCTGATCCAGTCAAAATGATATGCTTCCAAAAACAACGGATCAATCGAATTAAGTAAAAGGATTACAGGTTGGTGCACCTCTGCCTGGTATTTGGTTAAGACATATTCAAACCAGGTGTCATAATTACCTATATCTACTTGCTGAGGGTTTAACTTCAGAGCCGGGTGAGTCTGGGGGGCATATTCCATAAAAGATGACTGATTCAGTTGCTGGATCAGGATCTGACCGGCCAGAAGCCCAGAAGATAATGTTATCCCGGTTTCAGCCCCGGTAAGGCGACTGAGGTAGTTTTCAGCCTGTTCATAAATAGCCAATTGCATATTGGAAAGTGGGGAACTACCGTAATTGGTGCCGTATAATTCAAATCCTGCCTGGATGAGTTTTCTAAAGGCCAGATTTTGATTTAGTCCCAAATAGGCTGTACCTCCAAAATATAGGTATTCCTTGCCTGCGCTGATAAAAGATCTATTGGTAAACCGGGAAGCTTTCATTGAATTATAGGTTTGCAGCGACTAATTTTAGTTAGTCCCGTTGAAATTAATCATAAATTAGGTTTCTGCCAAATCAGTTTAATGTACTTCTTCTCCATTTTTGTGATTTTTGATACCATGAAGATGAGATCTGCCTGTAATTTTAGCTAATTATACAAAGGCATCTGCACTCGGCGGTCAAAGAGCATATAGAAATTCTACCTGACCTCATAATTTTATCCTGCCGGTCGGGTCTTGCTTAACAGTAAACCACTACCAATTCGCTGCGAATGCCCTGAACTGATATATGATAGAAAAAATCATTTTCTTTTTAAATTATCTGAAATTATGGGGCAATTACTAATTAACGAATTGATGATTACAGCGTGATCACCAACTATAATGTAGGACTTCAACTTTAAATCTGTTCTTTTGAGAAATTCCTTTAACAACCCCATGCCCTGATAAATACCTTCAGCCCTGACCGGTATAAATTAAAATTTGCCTTCTATTCCCAGATTACTGTTTAGTTTAGATAAACTAAAAATGACATGAAATTTTTGAAATAAAATAAATTTTTTATCCTTATAATTATGACTAAAACATTAAAAGAACTGAATAATGGCCGTAAATTATGGAAATATAAAAAAAGGATACAATTAATAATTATTAATAAAATTTGGCTTAAATAGTTTTTTTTGTTTAAATTTCAATTATAATTAATATGTATTTCATCCATGAAAGCAGATTGCAATAGCCAGATAATCAGTCTGGTTAGAGAATTGAAAAAAGGAAACAGAAATGCTTTTGATAGCCTGTACCATATTTATAGCCACAAGATTTACAGGCTGGCCAGAAGATTAAGTCTGGATCACCAGGAATCGCAGGAGGTTTTACAGGATGTATTTCTGGTGGTTTGGGAACGCAGACAATTCCTGGATCCGGAAAAAGATTTCAAGGCTTACATCTATAAAATTGCCAAAAATCTGATCATCAGGAGTTTTCGATGTAAAGCCTTATATCATGCCTATGAGAAATACGTGCTGGACCAAAATAATTTATTGGACAACCAAACCCAGGAATTGATTGAATACCATGATCTGCTGGAATTGTTAGCTGCTGAGATCAGGCAGTTACCGGCCGGGAGAAAAGAGATTTTTGAATATTCCCGGGTTCAGTATCTTTCCAATGAGGAAATTGCACAAAAATTTGGGGTTTCCCGTCGCACGGTGGAAAATCAGATATACCGAACCATTAAACTATTGAAGGAACGGATTTTGATTCATAGTAAAGTATAAAGATTTTTGCCGACTTTTTTTTCACTACGAAGACAACCTGAGAAGCTTGTATGCTTCTTCTTATCAATTTATTTCACCATAACTATCCCGGCAAGCTAAAAACCTTCTGATTTATCTTTTTTGAATATCAGACTTTATTTCCTGAGGGGCAAGTGGAAAACACTTTCCCCATCAAAAGAGGAGAGAGTGGTGGCACCACTTCACCCGCTAACTCTCTTGATGATATGTCAGATTTTCTTACAAAAGAAAAGATTTAAAAAAAAATTTTCTATGGCTAACCGGATTGTAGGCTCGTAGAAGATAGATTTTTCCCCCATTTAAAAAATTTTATTAAGAAATCAGCTTTATCGAGTGAGTAATTTTTCATTCAAAATGCTATTAATATAGAAGCCGTATCAAGAAGAATCGATGAACCCAAAAAAGATCAGGAAATTCTTTAAGGAAGGAAATTCAGTAAAAGAATCAGCACATTTTCTGAAATGGCTGTCTTCAGCTACCTCTATTAAGGAGATTTCTGATTATATGGATCAGGCCTGGCAAGAACTGGAAGAGCATTCTGAAGAAAATACTACTGTATTAAACAGAATACACCATAAGATAGATCACCAGCAAAAATATATTCACCGAAAGAAGTCACCCAAATTTCCTTTTTATAAACTGGCAGCTGTTGTCCTGATCATTTTAACTGCCGGAATAAGTCTTTATCTATTTGATCCTTTTCAGCCTCAGGAAATCCCTCAAACTGTTATAGAAATTCCAACCATTTATAAATCAACCCAGCCAGGACAAAAACTGACTGTGAGATTACCGGATAAATCTATGGTGATGTTGCATGCTGATTCAGAAATAAGCTATCCGGCTGTTTTTTCTGATTCTATCAGGGTGGTGGACTTCCAAGGTGAAGCTTTTTTTGAAGTGCAGGAAACGAATAAACCGTTCATTGTCAGAACTAATAACCTGACCACCAGTGTGTTAGGTACTTCATTTAATGTTCGGTACCGCAATGATGAAAACCAGATCCAGGTGGCCTTATTGTCAGGAAGTGTGGTCATTCAGCAGGACCAGGGAAGCAGTATAACATTGACACCGGGTGATTTGCTGATTTATGACCAGGGACAGGCCGTTTTTAATAAAAGAAAACTGGATTATAAAAAACACATAGGCTGGAAAGAAGGGATCATATGTTTTAATCATGACACTTTATCAGAAATAAAGGAAAAACTTGAGCTTTGGTATGGAGTGAATATAACCATAAAGGGTCAAGTTAGTAATTCCAGGCACTTCAAGGGTGATTTTCAAAATGCCACCCTGGAGAATGTGCTGGAAAGTCTCAGTTTTACCTTTGATTTTATGTATAATATCGATGAAAATAATGTATTAATTGAATTCTAAAACCTGATAGCTATGAATAGTACATGAAGAATTATCCTTTTCCTAATCGCTGTAAATCGAAAGTATAGTACGGTTTGCAGGCTTTCTAATTTAAACTATGGTTAACAATAAAATTCAAATTATGAAAAGTAAACTACTAAATCAATTCTTTAAAAAAGCGTTTTATGGCTTTTTATTGCAGTGTTTACTGGTAAACTTCACGTTTGCAGCCAATGAGGCAAAGCAAATTCAAAACGTCAATCAAGTTACCGTAAACCTGAACCTTCAACAAGCTCAATTGTCTGATGTATTCAGGGCAATTGAATCTCAGACCAATTTTGTCTTCTCTTATATTGCAGAAGACCTGAACCAGCAATACCTGGTGTCCAAAAAATCCCGAAATGTGGTTTTATCTGATTTCTTATTGGAAATCTCCCGCGATGCCCGTTTAAAATTTAAGCAGGTTAATAATAATATTAACGTAAGTACCAGGCGATTCGAGGAAAAGGCGGAGAAAATTGAGGTGATCATTCAGACTAGAAAAGTATCCGGAACTGTAGTCTCCGATGAAAACAACGAAGGTTTGCCTGGAGTGAACGTAATCGAAAAAGGAACAACTAATGGTATAGTTACAGATATCGATGGTAAATATGCCCTGGAAGTATCTGAAGGTGCTGTTTTGGTTTTCAGTTCGGTGGGATATACTACTGAAGAAGTACAGGTAGGAAGCCGATCTGTGATTGACCTGACCATGAAAACCGATGTACAGCAATTGGATGAACTGGTAGTAATTGGTTATGGTACCTCCAAAAAGAAAGACCTGACCGGTTCTATTGTTAATGTGCAGGCTGAGGAAGTAGAAAAATACAAACCCAGCAGTGTTTCTGAGATCCTGAGATCTACTGTTCCTGGACTACAGGTAGGCTATGCCACTGATGCCAGGGGAGTTGCAGATTTTAATGTTCGGGCGGACGCTTCTTTAAAAGCCGATATTGATAATGATGGTGATAGAGAAGAAGAAAGAGCAGCAAACAGGCCTTTGATCGTTTTAGATGGTGTAATCTTTTTAGGTGATCTGGCTGAAATTAATCCAAACGATATTGAAAGCGTGGACGTATTGAAGGATGCCAGTTCAGCTGCCATTTATGGCTCACAGGCTTCCAATGGGGTAGTCATTATCACTACTAAAAAAGGTCAGGCTGGTAAACCCAGAATTAGCGTAAGCTCCCGGGTTGGTTTAGTAACCGGAGCCCGTCGAATTGAAACTTTCAAAGGTGGTAATGAAGTATTGAACTGGCTCACCGATATGAATGAATCGATTAATAGTTTATCTGAAGCACCCTGGTCTGTATTTGATCGTTACAGAGACGTACCGGCCGAGTTTCAGGATGACTGGCTACAAGCCAATGGTATTGCCGGTGAAACCGATGAAGCTGTAATTGACGGGGTTTGGGTGGATAACTTTGGTTTCTGGGAAATTGAAAAAGAGAACTTTAATAATGGCGTAGTATACGACTGGCAGGACTTCCTGTTCCAGACCGGGTTAAGGCAGGATTATGATGTCAGTGTTTCCGGAAGGTCTGATAAGGTCTCTTATTATTATTCTTTGGGTTATAGTGATAGAGAGTCGGTACAAATGTGGGAATCTTTTAAAACGGTTACTTCCCGGTTAAACCTGGATGTACAAGTGGCTGATTTCATGAATGTAGGTGTAAACGCCAATTTTGCCTTCCAGGATGAAGGCCGCGAACCTATTGGAAGTGGAGGTTATCGAACTTTGTCACCTTATGACCAGCCCTGGGCCAATGGTGCACCACGTACACCTCAAAATCTGAACGACCAGTCAGCCGGCTCCAACCGGGCTAACCCTTATATTGAGCCCTCCTGGAATACCAGGCAACATGACCGTTATATGCTGAATCCAACTGTTTTTGCCCGGGTGGATTTACCCTTAGGATTTAATTTCAAAATAGATTACACTCCCAGAATAGATATAAGGAAAAGGTATGATTTCGATAGTGGAAATAACCCTGAAAGGGCAGTAGGTGAAGCCAGAAGAAGAGAAAACCAGGTGTTTTCCTGGCAGGTCAACAATATTTTATCCTGGGATAAATCCTTTGGAGAGCATCGCTTTTCTTTGACTGGCTTATACAACGCGGAAAGAAACCAACGATGGTTTACGGACTCCAGGAACAATAATTTTTCCCCCACCGAATCCCTGGGTTACCATGGAATGGGTTTTGGGTTGAATCCATCCATTAGTTCAAATGATGAAACCAACTCCAGAACGGCAATTATGGGTAGGATCAATTATGCTTACGGTGACCGGTATAATATCTCAGCCTCTATCAGAAGGGATGGTTACTCCCGGTTTGGATTGCAGAATCTGCATGGTAATTTCCCCTCCTTATCAGCTGCCTGGACCATCACCAACGAAAGCTTTATGTCCGGAGCTCCTGCCTGGATCAATTACCTGAAACTGAGAGCCAGTTGGGGGGTAAATGGTAACTCCAGTGGATTGGAAGAGTATAATGCATTTGCCCGTTTGAGTAATAACCTGTACCTCAACTATGATGGAGGTTATGTAGCCACCCCGTATGTGGAGATCACCCGTATCGCCAATCCTAACCTGGGTTGGGAACGTAATGAAGCCTTCAACTTTGGTCTTGATTTCGGTTTGATCGATAACCGCCTCAGTGGTTCATTCGATGTATACCGTTCGGAAACCAAAAACCTGTTGTTAGATCAGAAATTGCCCGACCTGACCGGTCTGCCTTCAGCCAAAACCAATATTGGTAATTTGCAAAATACCGGATTTGAATTGGGTCTGAACAGTACCAATATCAGCCGCGGGAGTTTCATCTGGACCAGTACCTTTAACGTAACTTATGCCATCAACAAGATCCTGACCCTGGGCAATGACCCGGTGGAAACTGTAGATGCCAATGGCAATACAACCTTTGCCGAGCCGGATGACCTGCAAAATGGCTGGTTTATCGGTGAAAATAAAGACATCATCTGGGATTGGGAACTGGATGGCGTTTATCAAATTGGAGAGGAAAGCGAAGCTGCTGAATACGGCCTGTTCCCGGGCGACTTCCGTTATGTAGATCAGGATAATGATGGGGATATTGATGTGGATGACCGGGTATTCCTTGGCTTAAGAAATAGCCCCTGGTACCTGACCTTCAGAAATGATATGGAGTTTAAAGGGTTTGACCTGGGTTTGGTATTCCTGGCTAAATTAAATTATAAAGGTGGTACCAACTACCCATTCAACAATAGGCAGGAATACATCAAAAACCGTAACTGGTTTAATTTGCCCTACTGGACTCCAAATAATCCAATTAATGATGCAGCCCGGATCAACTCCATCAGTTTTGGTAATAACGTCTGGATATCTAAATCTTACCTGAGGTTGCAAAATGTTTCTTTGGGTTATACCTTACCACCCAGTATATTGGATAGGTTACGATTTGAAAGGGTAAGATTAGCCCTGAACATTGAAAATGCAGCGGTATGGACGGAATGGCATATCGGTGACCCTGAATCAGAAAGAGAAATGCCCAGAATTTATTCATTTAGTCTGGACTTTACTTTCTAATCGTATAATGAATAATAGTTTTAGCCGTTAAACTAGAAAAAATTTGAATATGAAAAATATAAAATTATTACGGGGAATATTCTTAAGTGTATTTCTCTTGTTTTCCTTTTCTTGTAGTGACGAGTTCTTGCAGGAAGAACCACAATCCTTCCTGAGTCCGGAGAATACATTTGTGGATGCTGCCGGGTTACAGACTGCCCTGGAATCCGCTCTTAAAGGAGTTTTTAACCAGTGGAATGGAGATAATGAAGAGCTTTTATTCAACCATAATATGAGCGATGCCTCTGTAGTGAGTGCTACAGATAAACCAGATGCTTTCGTAGATCTACGTACCTATGCTACCCCAATTAACAGCAGGGATAATGATGCCGGACGAGCCCGGTCTTTCTATGCTGAAAATTATAAGCAAATCAAGGCGGCCAATACAGTGATCGATTATATTGATAATCCTGAATGGGAAGGTGGAGAAAATGACCCGGAAAGAAATCACCTGCTGGGATCAGCTTATTTCCTCAGAGCCTTTTTCTACCTGCAATTAACCATGCAATTTGGTAATGTGGCTTTCCCCTTAAATGTAGTTACAGAAGCCAGGAGAGACTTTAAGGTGTTTCATATGCAGGGCATCTGGGACCAAATGATCGAAGACCTGGAATTTGCCGTAGAATGGATGAAGCCCAAAAGTGAATTACCCATTGGTCAGGCACCTAAAGATGCAGCCCGGATCCTTTTGGCCAAATATTATATGCTGAATGAAAGGTTTGCTGATGCAGAAGCCTTAATGGATGATGTGATCAACGATGGAGAATCCAGGTTATTTACTGATGCTGATATACCATCTGGTGTTGACTCCGTAGAAGTAGCCAACACTTTCAGCCCATTTACTGGCGAAAGATATCCCGGTAGAAGTGGATTTGCTTCAGCTGATGCTATCAATTACCTGCACATGGATGCTGGCGCTCAAAAAACCGGGAATCCGGAAGGTATCTGGTTGATCGTGAACGAACCTTTCGTTTTAGGTTCTCAGGGAAGATCAGCCAGGATAAGGGCTTGGGGACCTAACTTTGTCAGTACCAACCAGGGGGTACAGGCCCCTCCGGCAGGATCTATCATTGGTACTAATGTACAGCAGGGAACAGGACCTAGTGGAGGAAAGATGATGCAAAAATGGGGTAGAGGCCAGGGTTTTGGACGTTTAACTGATTACTCTCAATACGATGTGTGGAACTTTAAAGGTGAAGTAGATGAGCAGGATTACCGGCATAAGGATTTGAACTGGTTTGAAATGGAAGATGTATTATATGATAACCCAGCCTTGTTACAGAGTGAAGCTACTGCTCCATTTTATTTACAGCCATTAAGATTATATCATGAAGGCACCCTGCTTTGTAAAGATACCATCAGGTGCTGGTATGGCTATCCCCGTTATAAATTCTATGCTCCTAACGTGGAACAGCGCCCCGACCGCCAGGATGGTGGTAAGCAGGATATGTATATCATGAGGATGGGCGAAGTCTACCTGGTACGGGCTGAAGCCAGGTTCTGGCAGGATAATTTCCAGGGAGCCACTGATGACATCAATATCATTCGGGAAAGAGCCAATGCCAAACACATGTATACGGTAGAAGATGTACAAAATGATGGTATAGGTGCCATTCTGGATGAACGTAACCGTGAATTATTTGGAGAAGAATACCGCCATGATGAGCTGGTGAGGGTTTCAGTGATCCTGGCTAAGACTGGTAAGCAAGCTTATAATGGCAAAACCTATTCCTGGGACGGTCAGGATATGGAAGCGTCCTTGTCTGCCAATAATTTTTACTATGACAGGATGATCGAGAAGAATTCCTTCTTCCGTAATGAGACTCCCTGGGTGACTTATCCAACCACCAAGTATACGATTGATCCCAAGCATGTATTCTGGCCGGTTTATATAGATTATATCATTGGAAATGTAGAGAATACATTGAACCAGACTACTGGTTACAATGGGGCTGAAAATAATGTGGCTCCATTGACTCACGTGGTACAACCTGCCGGTGTACCCAATACTGATCCAATGGTGGCCATTGGGGAAAAAGACTAATAATTAATTTTTCATAAAGCCCATCTGTCAGGTTAATTTCTGGCAGATGGGTTTTTTTATTCTGGTTGAACCTTTGATCGGCTTTTTTTGTATTTTTATAAGAAAGTTATAACCAATAAAATTATGCAAAAGCGCAAATTAAGTTTTATATGTTTGTCAGTTGTACTGATGACAGGGGCTGTATCATTACAGGCTCAGGATCGTACCATTAGTGGTATTGTCACGGCATTTGATAGTATACCATTGGCCGAGGCCCAGGTTTTTATCAAGAGCTCAGGTCTTACAGTTTTTACCGATGCTGCGGGAAAATTCGAAGCACCGGTAAGATCAAAAAGAGATAAGTTAAAAATTATTGCCAGGGGGTTCGTGCAGAATAAAGTGAAGGTTACCAAAGAGATGGATCAGGTGGATGTGAACTTAAAGTTAAATCCCAAAGTTACTGAAAATGTTTATGATGTTGGTTACGGCTACCTTTTGGAAGAAAACCGGTCTACAGCCACCAGTAATATGGCTAAAAATGAAGCTTCATTTTCCCGTTATTCTTCCATTTTCGATATGGTAGCAGGACAATTTCCCGGAGTAGAGGTAAGAAATGAGGAATTTATCATCCGGGGTTCCAATACATTCAACAGTTCCTCCGCCGCTTTGATTGTACTTGATGGTGTGATCATGGAATCATCTGATTTTTTAAGAAGCCTACGGCCGGTCCAGGTCAAGGATATAAACGTGATCAAAGATGGAGGCGCAGCCATTTATGGTTCCCGTGGAGCCAATGGGGTGGTGCTGATCGAAACCCTGAAGGGTGGAGATACCATGAAGTAGCCATTGTCCAGAAAAAAAAACTAATTTGGAACCGTCACTGCCACCTGGGGGGATAACGGTTCCATTTACTAGAACCAACCTACACTACTCCTTCCCTGCCAACAGGGCGGGAAATCAGTCCGATAAACCGTCACTACTTTTCATCGTGGATCAATCCAGAACCTGGTAAAGGAGCATTTATGTTAGAACAATGTAGAATGAATTTGACCAACCCTGGAGTGGTTGATTTCGGGGTCATCAATTGAGGGACTTGTTGATGTAATGACCAATAACAATGCCGCCAATTATAGCATAAAATGATGCTATTCGATTCTTTATGGATCATCAGTGTCCTCTTACGAGAGACTCTGATGGAAAAAAAGGGAATGGCAGCTGGACTGAGGTGTAAACGGATAGATAACCGTGGCCAGCCGATGCCCTCGACCCGTTTTTGTCCTCGTAATGACCGCTGTGGGGCATTTTTACTTCCTTGTATTTATGGCGACTATGGTATTGTCACCAACCACATTGGGAATAAAAAAAGAGGCCTGAAAATCAGGCCTCTTTTCCGGTGGTAATAAATGAATAAATTATTTACTTTTCAACGTAAAATTATAATCACCGCCTATGGATGTTACCCTGCCCTGAATGCCCCAGGGCGCAACAAATGAGAGGTTAAGGGTATTATCTGTAACATTAAGGCTAATAATTACCCCATCACCTGTTACTATCTGGCTGGTGGTAGTTTCGTCAGGGAAACTCCAGGTGCCAGAGGAAGGCCATACTTCAGGAGCAGGCGAACCGGTGGTGGTAAAGGTAGCATCGGTGAAAGTAACCTCGAAATTAGACCAGTCTGCATCTGGCTGTGCTCCATCAACTGTGACAGAACCTCCATCGATGGTCCAGGCTGTGCCGTTGTTTATCAGCTGATTAGTAAGCTGCTGCTGTGGGCTCGGATCATCGTCACCCCCACAATTCATCAGTAAGGTAAGGCTCAAAAGCGCCAGTAGTGAAAATATATATTTAAGATATTTCATAATTAGGTTCTTTAAATATTAGAATTTCTGAATTTTCCGTTGGTAAACTACATTATCTGCTCTCAGAACTACCAGGTAGATGCCTTTCTCCAGGGCTGACAAGTCTATGTTTGACCTGAAAACACCATTGCTGTTCCTGATCGTCTTATCCTGTAATTTCAACCCGGCCAGATCATAAACGGCCAATTGAGCAGTAGATATGGCATGCTGAGCTTTAAACTCAACTTCCACCAAACCTTTAGTCGGGTTCGGATATAAGCTGAAAGCTGATCGGTTCAGGTCATCCAATCCGGTAACTACCACAGGATCAGATAAAACCGGATCGCAACCACCTATTATTACACCTACAGCAAAACTTCCGGTTGCCTCAGGGCTGTAGGTTTTGGCGGTGGCACCTTCAATAGCTTCACCATCCAGCATCCATTGGTTTCCTTCATCAGCACTGGAGGTCAATACAAAATCGCTGTTGCCATCCTGGCCGTCTATAGAAACAGTTGGTTTTTCAATGGTAGCACAACCTCCGGTACCAGGAGCAGTTTTGCCCATGCCATAAATACCTTCACCAACAGCTGATACCTGGAAAGTAACGGTTGATCCTTCCAGCACAGGGGCTGCTTCCAGGGCTACAAATCCATTTTCACCGCCATCATCATAATAGAGACTATAACCACTGGCATCTGCCGGAGTTTCTAATCCTACTGCGGCAAAATCAAATCCAATAACGGCATCAATATCACCACCTGCCGGTTTTACGTACCAGGTTCTTTCCCAGGTATCTGCATTGGTAACTTCATTGCCATTATGGCCGGCGAAGAGGTATTCTCCAGCTGCCAGAGATGATCCATCTTCCTGTAACAACAATCCGGATCCGGAGGCATTGGAATGTTTATTGTCAGCGTCAGCCATACCGATACCGATCAAGCCCATTTTATAATCCTGGTTATCATACAGGTTCACTACATTACCCTCACCATCATATATTTCCATGCCATATTTGGTGGCCAGGTAATTATTAACAATAGTTCGCTGGGCCGCGTTTAAGCCCTGGTTGTAATAGATCACCTCAGCCAGGTTCATAGGCTGGAAACCTCCGATTATTACGGACGCATCGGTTGCTTTAACAGTTTTGGAATAAGGCAGGGCATTCTTTTGAACACCATTCTGATAAATTTTGGCCAAACCTTCACTGCTGCTGTAATCACTATTGATTAAATAATAGTTGTCAGTGGTTAATTCATCTCCGTTTCTAAGGAAAAGATCTCTTGACAGAACCAATTGTACTTCATGTGGTTGAGATCCACCATTTTGTTCCAGAATCCAGGCTTGTTTTTCAGGATCGCTACCCCGGATATCTCTTTTCTGGATAATGGAAGCAAAGTCTGCGATCATTTCGTTTCGCTTATATATCAGGAAGACGGATAATCCAGGTCCACCATCCAGGTTGTCTGCATCTGGTATGTACATATTAGGTTGACCACCCGGATTACCGGTTTCTGTGCTGGCCCCAAAGGTGAGCACTGGCATTCCATTCAGGGTATCAGCTACAAAAATGGGTGCTTCTTCCTGATTTGCATTGGTATTTGGTATATTGATACTGCCATCATCAGCGAAGGTATTGATGGCATTGTTATCATTTCCGGAATGATCCTCCCAAACTGTAACGGCTGCACCATCCTCTACGCCTTCAATGGCATCAGCTTTTAACCAAAGCGAATTTACTGGCTGTCCTGATCGGGTATTATCAGCAAATCCAACTCCGCCAGGGCCTGTGCCGGGACCTGGTACGGTATTGATGATGGTATAGGTGGCTTCTACCACAGGTGACTCATAGGTGCCATCCTCAGTGATGGATTTGGCTTTGATGGTAGTGGTAGAATTCAGGTTGATGCCGGCATTTGGATCATACTGCTGGGCCGGATCCGAACCATCGGTAGAGTAGAAAATATTAGCTGTAGCAGGCTCTGCTGTGAGGCTGACTGTCACATTGTCCTGGTACTCGATAGCAGGGTCAGGAGAGAAGGATGGCGTGCTGGAAGGTGTTATCTGGTATATTCCGGAAGCCACCGGGCTGGGATTAAGTCCATCAGCATAGGCAACGACTTTAATTTCAGTGGTGTCATTCAATACAATTCCATCCTCAGGAACATACAGATTAGATGCTTCAGTGGGTTCAGAACCATCCAATGTGAAATATAAGGTGGCACCAGCGGTACTGGTACTTACATTAACTGTAACATTCCCTATAAAATGGCCAGGTTGTGGTGAAAACTGAGGGAAAGCCACTTCCGGCTCGTAGTTAAGAATCAAACTGCTGGCCCGCCATTCTTTTCCGGAAAACCAGGCTCGTTTTTCCGGCGTTTCATTAGCTCCTTTGGCTACTAAAGTAATGTATTGGTTACCATTGTCAATGGCCTGCTGTACATATTCAGTAAATTCCGGGCTACTAAGGGTATACCATTGACCTCCTTGTTTCAGGTTGCCGGTGAGCAACACCTGGTCATTTACTGCTGGTTTGTTTTCCCAGGTTACCTGATCTTCCTGCCAGTCTGTTCCATCAGCAGAAAAGATTTCAAAAGTGAAATTATCCAGGGTATTGCTATCATGAATGGAGCCATATATTTTTAAAGAAGCTGAAATTGGCTCACCATATGCATTGCTCAGATCATATTTAAAGATATTCCATTTGGATAATTCATTGGCATCATCATTGATCAAGTGCTGATCGGCCTCACCACCATAATTGGTTTGAGGCTCTGCCTGAGAAACGTATGCATCAGCCACTACCGTAAGATCCTGAGCTGGAGGTGCAGCAGAATAATCCAGGGCCAGGTAACTTTCGTTTTTGTATTCTTTACCATTGGACCAAAGTCTTGAACCGGGAGTATTCGTTTTTCCTCTGACCAGGAAGGAAACGGAATCTTTACCTGCTTTTACCGCATCATTGATATAATGTACGAACTGATCACTGGTTAGGCTGTAATACTCACTTGATCCTTTATTGGTAACATTGGTTTCCATTAAAACATCAGTACTGGTTTCAGGTTTGGTATTCCAGGTAACCTGGTTTTCAGCCCAGCTTTGATCGTCTACAGCCAAAACCTCCACCATATATTCTTCCATTGGGTCCCCTGGGTTATCACTATGTTGTGCCAGGGAAATATTTAAGGTGGCATTTCCAACAATATTTTCCGGACTTACCTGAGAGATGTCATACTTCAGTAATACTTGTTTGGAGGCGTTATTCTCCGCATCACGGATAATGTGCATATCAGCCGCATCACCGAAATTGGTATCCTCTTCGCCGGCTACCTGAGACACATAAGCATCAGCCACCACATATAAGGTATCATTTTCAGGTGTGTAAAGGTTGCCTTGCTCAAATGATAAAATTGGTCCATAACTTCCATCATTTACCCCACCAATCCACATCAGATCAATGCTGTCCTTTCCACTGGAAACAAAACCAAAGCTGATGGAGTTTTTGCCTTGCATCAGGGCATTATTAATATAATCCACCAGTTTATTGCCATCCAAATCAAATTCAGTTCGGGCAGAACTGCTACCTAAAATTGATGTTCCCAATTTTTGGTCAAGTCCTGGTTTGTTGCTCCAGGTAATCGTTTCAGGGTCAAAACTATCTTTTAGGCTATGCAGATTAATTTGGAAATCCTCAGCATAATCCTCAGCCCCCGTAGTAGTGGTTCCCCGGTAAGATACCGAAGCTTCTTCAACCGGAATACCATTTAAACCACTAATGTCAAATTTCACCAGGGAATATACCTTTTTCAATTCATCTCCCACTTTTTTCCTGTAGGCCTTGATGTTGCTTAAATTTGTGCGGTCTATTACAGAATCAGGATATTGTTCATTGATAATAGCATCGGATAAGCCATACTTACTGGCGTCAGGGGTGATGGTATAATTAAAAATGGGACCATAACTTCCATCGTTTACCCCACCTATCCACATCAGATCGGTACTGTCTTTGCCACTGGATACGAAAGCAAAACTTATACTGGATTTACCTGACCGGATGGCTTCATTTACATAATCATTGATTTTATTACCATCAAGATTAAAGGTGGTTCGGGCGGAAGAACTACCCAATACCGATGTACCTAATTTCTGGTCCAGACCCGGTTTATTACCCCAGGTGACAGTTTCAGGATCAAAATTTCCTTTTAAACTGTGCAAGTTAATATTAAATTCATCAGCAAAGTCTTCTGCACCAGTTGTAGTTGTTCCACGATAAGATATGTTGGCATCTTTCACTTGCTGTCCCATCAGATGACTGATGTCAAATTTCAAAAATGAATATACCTTCATTAATTCCTCCCCAACCCTTTCTCGATAGGCTTTCAGGTTGGAAAGACTGGTTCGGTCGATTACTGAATCAGCATATTGCTGCTTTACTATAGCATCTGCTAATCCATATCCACTACTTTCCGGAGTGATCGAATAATTAATAATTGGACCATAGCTTCCGTCGCCAATTCCGCCTATCCACATCAGATCAGTACTGTCTTTACCACTGGATACAAAAGCAAAACTTACAGTGGACTGCCCTTTCCGTATGGCTTCATTAATATATTCGTCAATTTTATTACCATCCAGGTTAAATGCTGTTCGGGCGGAAGAACTTCCTAAAACAGATGTACCCAATTTTTTATCCAATCCTGGTTTATTACTCCAGGTAACAGCATCCGGGTCAAATTCTCCTTTGAGGCTGTGTAAATCAATATTAAAATCATCAGCAAAGTCTTCAGCCCCGGTAGTAATCGTACCCCGGTAGGATATATTGGCATCTTCTACTTGCTGTCCTGTCAAATGGCTGATATCAAATTTGACAAAGGAATAAACCTTTTTCAATTCATCCGCTACTTTTTCCCTGTAGGCTTTGAGATTGGATAATCCATCCCTGTCAATGACAGAATCAGGGTATTGCTGTTTTACAATAGCATCGGCAACGCCGTATTTGCTGCTTTCCGGAACTACACTATAATCCAGAATAGGACCATAACTGCCATCCTTTGCCCCGCCTATCCACATATTATCGGTGCTGTCTTTGCCACTGGATACAAAGGCAAAAGTGATGGTAGTGTCACCTTTTCTTAAAGCTTCATTAAAATATTCATCCAGTTTATTTCCATCCAGATTAAAAGAGCTTCTGGCGGAAGAACTGCCTAAAATGGATGTTCCCAGCTTTTTATCCAAACCGGGCTTGTTACTCCAGGTGACAGCGGCCGGATCAAATCCGCTTTTAACACTGTGAAGGTCTATGTTAAAATCATCAGCAAAGTCCTCAGCCCCGCTGGTGACTGTACCCCGATAAGATACATTGGCATCAGCTATCTGAAAACCTTTCAGATTGCTGATGTCAAACTTAACAAAAGAATAAACTTTCTTAAGTTCTCCATCTACTTTCACACGATAGGCTTTGATATTACTCAAGCCATCACGATTAATTACAGAGTCAGGATAGTGTTGTTTCACTATTGCATCTTCCAAAGCATATTTGGAAGCATCCTGAGCATAAAGTATTGCTCCGCTATACTGAAAAATCAGTAAAACCAGCAATGCTTTTACTAAGTCTATGTTTTTCATACGATATTGATTTGATTAAAATAATTGAACTTTTTTAAGATATAATCAAATTTGCCAATATCCTGGCTAAATAATGTGTAAATCTGTGTCAATCCAAAGGGAAAATTGTGTCATTTCCCCGATTTAGTGATATAATTGATTTTTTGATAAAATATAGGGGCTGATTAATCAATTTAATCAAATTGAAAATCTGAATAAATTGTAAAATAGGAATATCAAAATCCCGTTGATGGGTTACTGATACAATATTACTGATTAATGATACAAAAATACCTATAAGTAATCCCTAAAATCCGTATCATTGACATTATAATAAATTGTATAATAAAAAGAATCTATATGTTATATAAATTTTTACCTGGCTTTATTTTGTTAGCTGTTTTGGGATTTGCCGGCAGGGCCCAATCTGTGGAAGTGAGCGGAAAAGTTACTGATGCGGATACGGGAGAACCTTTACCGGGCGTAAATATTGTGGTGAAAAACACCAGTCATGGTACCGTAACTACAGTGGAAGGGAATTATGTCATTGAGGCTTCAACTGATGCTATTCTGGTGTTCAGTTCTGTGGGTTATGAACCGCAGGAAATTACGATCAATTCCAGGTCCACCCTCGATGTAGAACTGGAAACTGATGTGAAGCAACTGGAAGAATTGGTAGTTGTGGGATATGGTACCATGAAAAGGGAAGATGTGACTGGCTCTGTTTCTTCTATTGCCAGTGAAAAACTGACTAAAATTCCCACTCCTAATTTTGATCAGGCATTGCAGGGAATGGCAGCCGGTGTGCAGGTATCCTCCAGCAGTGGGGTGCCCGGTTCCTCGGTTTCTATCAAGGTACGTGGGATCAATTCCATCAATGCAGATACTGATCCTTTGTGGATCATAGATGGAATGCCGATATATTCTGGTGGTGGACTGGAAAGGGCCAATGGTACCAGTTCGCAAAATCCCATGTCGTTGATCAATGCCAACGATATTGCCTCCATTGAGGTGCTTAAAGATGCCGCGGCCACCGCTATTTATGGTTCGCGTGGTTCCAGTGGTGTGATCATCATTACCACCAAATCAGGTAAGAAAGGACAAGGTTCCGTCAACATCGATTACAATTCCGGCATCCAAAACCTGGTAAGGGAGCCTTCAGACCTGGGATTTGTCAACACCAGCCAATATTTTGAACTGGCCGATCTGGCCATGAGGAATTCCACCGGCAACACTGAAGCCCGGTTTACCCCCAGCCAGGTTTTAAGTACACGGGTTACATTAGCAAATATGAGCCGGAATGAAGCTGAATTGATCGACACTGACTGGTATCAAGAGGCCATTCGTCCCGGAAGTTATCATGATTTGAATTTATCCTCTTCTCTGGGTCTGGATAAAGGCTCGATCTATCTATCAGCCAATTACCGGCAGGATAACAGTGTAAACAGGAACAACAAATTGCAACGGATCTCAGGCCGTATGAACCTGAGTTACCAACCCATCAACAATCTGGCAGTAGAAGGAAGGTTTAATTTATCCTATACCCAGAATGACCGGATCAAATCCGGAGCATCCGGAGCGGTTGGCACCGGTGGAGGCAGAGTAGGAGGGTTTGGGGTGATCAATCGCACCGCCCTGACCTGGTTTCCCATATATGATTCTAATCACCCCCTGGGTTATTGGAGTCCTTCTTCCGGAGCCAATATCAGGGCAAACCTGGATCAGGATCTGCTCAAGGATGAAGTACAAAACTACCGGACTCTGGGCGGGGTAGCCCTGGAATACTTTATCCCCCAGGTAAAGGGGCTTTCTATTCGTTCAGAAGCCTCATTTGATGTCATTCAAAACAATGGGGAGGAGTGGGTGAATCAATACATGCGGGAAGATACCACATCCTACGCATTTGACCGATCAGTTACCTATCAAAGCATTAACTATAACCTGTATGCCAAGTATAACCAGACCTTTAATGATGTGCACCGGTTTAACCTGGTATTTGGTACGGAATCTCAGGAACAAAGGCGTCATACCCGGGATATGGAAGGGCAGGACCTGGTAGGTAGTTACCAGGAGTTGGGAAATCCAGCTACCCGCCTCACCATGACTTCCAGATTGGGTAATGAGCGTTATATCCGGGCTATATTTGGTCGCCTGAATTATTCTTTCAACGACAAATACTTACTGGGAATCAGTTTGCGCAGGGATGGTTCCTCCAAATTTGGGTCTAATTATCGTTGGGGAACCTTCTCCGCCTTTTCATTTGGCTGGTTGCTCAGTGAAGAAGAATTTATGCAGCCCCTGGAGATTTTCAGTTTGCTAAAACTTAGGGGAAGCTTTGGCCAGACCGGTAATGAAAGTATTCCCAACAACCGGGATATTGACGTATACACTAATAATTCAGATGACCGATATGGTCCGTTTAGCCTGATTTCTGCCGGTACCAGGGTGACCAATATAGGCAATGAAGCTATCACCTGGGAAACTACCAATAGCTATGATATCGGAATTGATTTTGGTTTGCTTGATAACCGCATCAACGGGTCTGTGGCTTATTATATCCAGGATGTACAGGACATGATCCTGGAAGCTACTGTTCCGCCCTCCACCGGATTGAGTGGCTCCAATACCTATTGGGATAATATTGGAGACATGAGGAACCAGGGATTTGAACTGGAAGTACAAAGTACCAACATCCATAAGAACGATTTTCGCTGGGAAACCACCCTTAATTTTTCTACCAATCAAAACAAGGTGCTTAGCTTAACTCCTGATCTGGACCAGGCTGGAGTGGGATTGTTGGAGGGCAACCGAAACTGGCGCACCGGAGGAAGGTTGGGTGTTTATTTTATGGCAGATTATGCCGGAGTGGATCCGGAAAGAGGGGTGGAAATGATCCATGAAGTAGACCGGGAACATTATCTGGCTACCGGTGAAACTTTGAAGACCGGCCGGCTAATACCTGCCACAAATACCAATGTGCAGCTCAACCGGTTCAGGCATGAGGATAAAACCCAGAATCCCACCTATTTTGGCGGATTTAATAACAGTTTGTCTTACAAGGGTTTTACCCTGGATGTTTTCTTCACCTACAGCGGAGGCAATTATATTTATGATTATAACAGAAACAGGGTATCTTATTTCCACAATGGTCAGAATGTAATCCTGCAGGAAGTGCTTTATGACAATTGGAAAGCGCCCGGAGACCAGGTGGCTCACCCCAGGGTAGTATTTAACAGCGCCGACCGGTGGGGCTGGGATCCGGAAGCTAATGATGGTGCCGGAGACTGGGTAGAAGGAACAGGGGCAGGGAATTATTCTCCGGAACAACGCATTTTTTCCAGATGGTTGTACCGGGGAGACTATATTCGGCTCAGAAATGTACAATTAGGCTATAATTTACCGGCAGCTGTATTAGACCGGCTGGCTTTTACTAGCGCCAGGGTTTACATTTCCGGTACCAACCTGCTGACCTTTACAGACTATCCCGGTTATGATCCCGAAGGAGTTAATTTTATCAACACAGTGCCATTACCCAATTTGAAAACTTTTAGTCTGGGTATTTCACTTAAACTATAAAAAACGGATTTATGAATATGAAAAGAATTTTAATTTATATTACTATATTGATTATTGCCGGATGTGACAATGAGGCCTTTTTTGAGGAAGAACGACCGGCCCAACCACCCTGGCAAACGGTGGAAGAATTTGAGTTTGCTGCATCAGGAGCCTATGGTCTGGCCGTTAATAGTGGTTGGGGCAATTTTATTTCCAATGACCGGGTGATGGAATTTATCCAGTCAGACCTGATGTATTTTTCTCAGAACCAGGAAGCCTATCCGGTCAATGATTTCCTGAACCGTCAAACCGGGGAGATTTCTTCACCGATGGAAGAGGCTTTCAGGAATTGCTATAAGGTGATTGGGGCCTGCAATGCCGGACTTGATTTTTATTATGAACACGATCAGGATCCTTTTCCCGAAGCATCTTCAGCACAAAAGGAGCATAATATAGATCGAATCGCCGGAGAGCTTCATTTTTTACGTGCTTTTTCTAACTTCAGCAATGTTAAAAGGCATTGTCCCCAGTATCAACCGGGTCAACCTAATGATGACCGGTTATTGCCTCTGAGGATGACTTTTCCTACTGGCCTGGATAATGTAACCAACCCCTATTTTGCCACTACTCAGGAAATGTATGATACCATCATTTATGATCTGAACCGGGCCAAGGAATTGCTTCCGGAGGAATTTAACGGCACCCACCATCCATCATATCAGTACCATAGCCGGGCCACCCGTTATGCCGCTGCTTTCCTTTTGGGAAGGGTTTATTTTCAGATGAGAAACTGGCAGAAAGCTGAGGAGGAATTCTCTTACGTGATAGAACAGGGTGATTTTTCATTGGAGCCGGAACCGATAGATATTTTTAATAAAGACGAATTGAACCTGGAAAGTAATGAATTGATCTGGTATATCGACTATACTGATCCGATCCGTAATATTTATGGCCCTCAACGCCTAACCCACCTTTCCAAGAATCATTATCCGGCTACCGGTGGGGGAAGGGGCGAGAATTGGAGCATATGCCCCTGGAATCAGTTTTCCCTGAGTCGGAGCGCCCTGGATGCAGCCGGATGGATGGCCGACCCTCTTAATGGCGATTATACCGAAACTGAGACTGCCCGACAGGATAAGAGATACAACCAGATCTATTACCGTATGGAAGGATATTCCCCTGATCCTACTGTAGATCCAACCACATACCGCATTGATGCCAAATACAGCGCTATTGACCGACCTATCGTGTACAGTGATAAATATTACCGGGCCCCCATTGGTTTGAAGTCCCTGCTTCCCATGATGCGGCTGGCTGAAGCTTATCTCACCCGGTCAATAATCCGTTTCCGGTTAAATGATCAGGCCGGTGCGGCAGCAGATCTTAACCAGGTAAGGGAAAGAGCCTGGGATCAGGAAATAGCCGGTGTTCCTTATACTCCTATTAATGGCAATGAAATCACAGAAGATATGATACATGCAGAAAGAATCAAAGAATTAGCCACCGAAGGAGGAAGGATTTATTATTTGATGGCTTTATCACTGCCGATTGGTCCTGGTGACCGGGACCAAAATATCTTAAACCGGGTGATCGAACCACCCTATGAAAATTATTATTGGATGATTGACCAAACCGAACTTGATTTTAAAAATGCTGCCGCAAATAGTGGTGAATAAAAAATTAATTAACTGATAAAGATGAAAAGCTATTTTAAAATATTCCTGACCTTTTTATTTGTTTTGTCCATCAGTTGGGCTTGTGAAGATGAAGTTACTCAAATCGAACCAGTAGAGATTGATTTCGAGGTAAACGACGTAAGTTCATTTGGCGGTAATGATGGATCTATTGATATTACTGTGAAAGGAGGAGCTCCTCCGTACCGGTATTTCTGGAGCAATGGAGAAGTGTCAGAAGATTTATCCAACCTTTCCGCCGGTACTTATACGGTGAATATAGTATATGCTAATGCAGGCGTAGCAGAAGCCGAAATTACAGTAACTGAGCCTGCCCCCAATCCATTGGATATTGCTTTTGATGTCAAGCCTGTAAGCAGCTATGCCTCAGCTGATGGGGTTATCACAGTCGAAGTTTCCGGCGGAGTGCCTCCCTATCAATATCAATGGAGTCACGGTGCCACTGGTAAAAAGCTGGAGCAGCTATTACCCGGTGAATTTACGGTAACAGTGACTGATTCAAATCCCTACCTGACTGTATCCACTACCAAATCTGTTGAATTGATCAGGCCATCCTTTACCTGTGGTGAGGATAGTGTCAGGGATGTAGATGGCAATAAATACCCTACGGTTCAGATCGGAAATCAGTGCTGGACGGCTGAAAACCTGAGGGTGATTCACACCCCTGAATCCACTGCTGATAATATGATCAAGATTGAGGGAAGATATTGCTTTGGTGCCAATTGTAGTGGCCAGGAAGGAGCCCATTATTCCTGGCAGGCTATGATGAACGGAGCAAGTGCGGCTGAATCGGGAGATCAGGTGATCCAGGGGGTTTGTCCTGATGGCTGGCATGTCCCAACCCTGGTCATGTGGCAGGAAATGGAAAATTTATTAAAAATAGCAGGTAATGGAGGAGCCGGTACCAATGTGCCGGTTAAAATCATGGGGAACAATAGTTCCTCCGGGTTTGACGGGGTATATGCCGAAGCCTGGGGATATGATCCGATTCCTTCAGATCAATATGCCGCCTGGTGGACAGCCAATGAATTTGTCCCTTCAAATGCCTCCGATGATTTTAATTCAACCAATGCCTATTACAGGGGGGTGAATGCCAACCTGCTGTCTATTTTCCAAAGAGGAAACACGGCCAAATCTGTGGGATTAAGTGTGAGATGTATCAAGGATTAATGCCTTGTAGCAGAATTGAATATGATAATGAATGGTACGGGATAAAGGGGATATCCCGGCCTGTAAATAAATAATATGCACTATAAAGCCTTTTTATTGTTCTTGTTCATAACCGGTGCCGGACAAGTACAGGCTCAGTGGCAGCAGGTTTTAACTGATGATTTTTCTGACCGGCAAAAATTTATAGATCTTTCCCGGTTAGTTTTGTGGTATAGTTCGGAAGACACTTTGTCAGCTTTCTCACTCAGAGAAATACAGGATGATAACCAGCTTCAATTAAAAACACTGACCTTAAAGCCTGATGCCGAGGGAGCAGGAGGATACCATGAAGGAAGCTCCTATACTTCTACCTGTCTGGATTATCAAATCCCCCTTTATCATCGAGCCTATGACACCCTGAAAATAGAATTTGACTATTTAAGCCAGCGGTTATCCGGCAATGGAGAAAGCGGACGAGTAGGTATTATTACCATTTTCGATTACCCGGAAGGTGGTCCGGACTTTAATGACGTGTATGAACTGGATAAAGCTCATCCATTTGGCAGACCAGCTTATAATCTCAGGCTGTTAAATAATGATAACATCTCAGACAATGGTGCCTATTTATTTTACGGAGGGGGAAAGGATGAAATGGGGGAATTTGAAAAAATCCCGGATCAGGCCTGGTTGCCCGGATTTATCAGTGGTCCGGGAGGGTTTTCTCCGGGACAAGGTGAATCTTATCCGGAAGGACCTGTACATGAACAACCCGGCAAATTGGTTTCTGAACAGGTGTGGCAACACTATACCTGGTTGATCAGCCCTACCAGGTTACAATTGCTGGTCAGGCAAACCGGTGACGATCCGGACCAGGATCAATTGACCATTGATATGTATATGCCTGATGGGAGTTCCGATTCGGAAATACTGCAATTGATCAATCAGTTTTATGATACGAATCTGGATCAACTGCCTGCCTATTTTCATTATTTTGATCGGATAGAAGCAGTGAGATTTTTTTTCAGGTCTGTGGTAAATGCTTATTTAGCTAATGTGGCTATCAGTAAAACCAATCATTTTATTCCACCCACTGTTTCTTTTCAGGACGATACCGTATACTGGCAGGAAGGCCAAACAGGTGGGTTGATGCTGGATCTAATCAATCCATTGAACGCATATATTGAATTTGACCTGGTCAATATCACAGGGTCGGGTAAAATAGCACTGGATTCTCTTCATTTTGCCACTACAGATCAGTCAATAAATAGCCTGAACATTGATATTTTGAACGATCAGGATCAGGAGCAGGATACTATTCAATTGGCGCTCAAAAACATAAAAGGATGGGGCCAATCGGGCCAGATCAGTCAACTGACATTGATCCTGCAAGATAAAGACCAGGTAACAGGACTCGTCAAAGCTCGGGAAAAACTAATCTATCCTAATCCATTCAGCAACTATGTTTATTTTTTCCATTCTCAGCCCAGGGTAAAGGTTTATGATTTATCAGGGAAATTATGGCTGGAAAAACATGTATCTGGGCCCCTGTTTTTAGGTGATTTACCCTCAGGCGCATACCTGCTGGAAGTGATCCATTCCCAAAAACATTATAAAAAGCTTATGTATAAGCTTTAATAAAGGCATCAAATATAAAATTATTCATTCAATTATTGTCTGTTGAATTAATTTTTGGTAATTTAACTATTAATAAGCCAATTTTTCAACAAGACCTGAGAATATATGCCTAAAAAATTGATTTTTAATTGGTTAATCATTTTTTTAATGTCCACAGGCTGGTTATTTGCGGAAGAGATACCTTTTGAATACCTCAATACCAGCAATGGTTTATCTCAAAATACGGTAAACTGTATCATGCAGGATAGTCAGGGATTTATCTGGATTGGCACCAATGATGGGCTGAATCGCTATGACGGCTATGAGTTTATTACTTATCAGCATAATTTTCAGGATTCCACCACCCTGTCAGATAGTAAAGTTTATACTATTATGGAAGATAAAGCCGGTAATTTGTGGGTGGGCACACGTTGCGGACTTAACATATACCACCGTGACAGGGATTTGTTCATCAGATATCATAACAACCCTCATGATCCAAACAGTATCAGTAATGATTTTGTCCGTAATATATACATGGATACGCAGGGCAACATCTGGATATGTACATTAGGAGGGGGGCTAAATAAATATGCGGGAGATGATATATTTAAGGCCTGGTTCAAACGATTTGACCTTACAGCAGAACAGCAGGAATTAAGCGGGAATGTATTAAGCAATGTAACTTCTATTGTTCAGGATCAGCAAAATAATTATTGGCTTGGTTCTCATTGGGCCGGATTGATCCAGTTTTTTCCGGAAAGGGAATCCTTCAGATTTTACCCATTTCAGGCTGACAGTTTAGCTGTTAAAGATAATTATGGCAAAACCGTCTACCAGGATCTAAAAGGTGACTTGTGGATATGTACTGAAGGAAATGGATTGTTTCTTTTTGATCAGAACAAAAAAAAATTCAGTCAGTTCCGGCATCATCCCGATCAGAATTCAATCAATAATAATATTGTAAAAGATATGAAGCAAATCTCCGAAGATCTGTACTGGATAGCTACAGACGGAGGAGGATTAGATGAATTTGATCGCTCAACCGGACTGATTTCTCATCATACTTATGACATAAAGGTTTCCAATAGCATAAGCAGCAACGGGGTATACAGTATTTTTAAAGATAATCAGGATATTGTGTGGGTAGGAACTTTCGGAGCAGGCATTAATATTTTTGATCAGAATAAAAAGCGGTTTCGCCATTATACCCAGGAGGTGGGAAATCCTTTCAGTCTCAGTCATAAAGCCGTTTTATCATTTCTGGAGGACAGACAGGGGAATATCTGGGTTGGGACAGACGGGGGAGGATTAAACTTGTTTGACCGGCAATCCGGAAGGTTTAAAACCTACAAGGCTGAGCCGGACCAGGCTAATAGGCTGAGTAGCAATGCCGTTACCTCCATTTATCAGGATCGGGACGGAAATCTTTGGTTAGGTACCTATGCCGGTGGATTAAATCATTTTGATCCTGAGCGGGAGGAATTTACCGCTTATAATAAGGATAAATCCTGTGGCATCATTAATAATAATATCTGGGATATTCTGGAAGATCAGAAGCATAGACTATGGCTGGGAAGCTCAGGAGGCTTAATGATCTTTGACCGTAACAAAGGAAAGTTTAAACATGTCCAGAACTCCCAGGTGAAAAAAAACCCTTTTCAGGAAAGGATTGTATCTATTTTTGAAGATCATCAGGGGGTGATCTGGGCCGGCGGTATTCAGCTGAATTATTTTGATGAAAAAGAACAATCTCTGGTTCCTTTTGAGCCAGGTGCCAATTGGGGCAGATATGATATTCGATGTATCACTGAAGATGCCGAACATAATTTATGGATTGGTACGGAAGGTGGCGGTATGATAAAAATTGATCCGGAACGTAAGAGGTTTACCAAATATGGGGCAAATGAAGGATTGCCCAACAATGCCGTCCATCAGATCCTGCAGGATGGACAGGGATTTTTGTGGTTGAGCACCAATAAAGGATTGGCGCGATTTGATCCCAGGACCGGACAAGTCAGGAACTTTGATAAAAATGATGGATTACAGGGTGACCAGTTTTCCTATTCTGCGGCAATGAAAAGCAGTTCAGGAGAAATGTACTTTGGCGGTATCAATGGGTTTAATGTTTTTCTTCCCGACAGCATCAAGGATAATCCCCATTTACCCCGGGTTTTGTTTACAGATTTTTTAATTGCCAACAAAAAAGTGTCCATAGATCCCACTGGCAAAGATTCTCCCTTAACAGAAAATATAAATAAACAGAAAAAGGTGGTGTTAAAGCACAACCAGTCGTTTATTACTTTTGAATTTACTGCCTTAAATTTTACCTCCAGTCAAAAAAACCGTTATGCCTATTATCTGGAAGGATTTGAAACGGAGTGGAATGAACCTAATTATAAAAGGTCGGTAACCTATACCAATCTGGATCCGGGAAATTATACCTTTCATGTGAAAGCATCCAACAATGATGATCTTTGGAATGAAGCCGGAAACTATGTGGAACTGGTGATTTTACCACCCTTTTGGAAAACTACCTGGGCTTATCTTTTATATTCATTGATCTTTATAGGATTAATTTATTCATTCCGTAAGTACCTTCTGGATAAAGCCCAATATAAGCATGATATTAAGATTCAGGAGCTGGAAAAAGAAAAGATCCAGAAAATTAATCAAACCAAGATTAATTTTTTCACCAATATTTCTCATGAATTTAAAACGCCCCTGACCTTAATCCTAAGTCCTTTGGAGCAACTATTACATCAGGAAAAGCTGGACCAGGCCGTGAAAGGCCAGTTAAATTTAATGCATCAAAATGGGAAAAGATTGTTGCACCTTATCAATCAATTGATGGATTTTAAAAAGCTGGAAAAACGAAACATGGCCTTGAAGGTAGAAAGGGGAGATATTATCCAGTTTCTGAAAAATATTAAGTTGGCTTTTAATGATTTCGCTGTACATCATCGTATTGATTATCAGTTTATTACGCCTAAACAACATTTGGTTAGCTGGTTTGATGCTGATAAATTGGACAAGATTTTCTATAACCTGCTGTCCAACGCCTTTAAATTTACCCATGATGGAGGGGCGATTAGTATGAGGATTACGTTGACACAAAGACCTATGGAGATCCAGGGTATGGTTGAAACAGTTCGTTTTATAGAAGTTTATATTCAGGATAATGGTATTGGCATTCCTGCCGAGCGTCAAAATAAAATATTTGAACGATTTTATAAAATCCCAAATGCTGATCATTTAATTAAAAAACTGGAACAGGAAGGCTCAGGAATCGGATTGAGCCTAACCCGGGAGTTGGTGGAAATTCATTATGGAGGTATAGTTCTGGAAAGTGATGTGGGCAAAGGCAGTACATTTAAAGTGTCATTGCCAATAGATGAAAAGGTTTACAACCAGTCAAAACCAGTTGTTAGTGCGGATGTATTTGACCTGGATGCTTTAAAGCAACATGAGCAGGTAACTCACGATCAGGCCCTTGAAATCGATCAGGGCCATTTTGATAAGGATAAAGACAGCCTGTTGATCGTTGAAGACAATAAGGATCTGCTTTATTTTATGGTATCTTCCCTTTCTGACCAATACAATATATTATTAGCCCAAAATGGTAAGGAGGCCTACGAACTGGCCCGCAAAAAACTGCCTGATCTGATCATTTCTGATGTAATGATGCCAGTCATGAATGGTTTTGAGTTGTGTAAAAAACTTAAATCAAGTCCTGTTACCAGTCATATACCCATTATTATGCTGACGGCCAAAACTTCAGTAGAGAGCAATATTTTCGGTTTTGAAAATGGAGCTGATGAATATATGGCCAAGCCATTTAGTATGAAGGTGCTGAAATCCCGGATTGTTAACCTGATAGCATCCAGAAGAATGATGAGGGAAAGGTACAGGAAATTAATGATACAACCGGAGGAGACGAAAATACCTTCTGCTGATGATCATTTTCTTACCCGGGCTCTTCAGGTGGTAGAAAATCAGATTGCCAATCCGGAATTTGATGTTAATCAGTTTGCCCTGGAAATGGGAATGAGCCGGTCAGTTTTTTACCGGAAAATGCGTGCTATTGCCGATCAGAGTGCCAATGAGTTTATTATCAGTATAAGGCTCAAGCGGGCGGCTCAGTTATTGAAAAAAAGTAAGCTGACTATATCTGAAATTACCTATCAGGTCGGTTTTAATGACCCTCAGTATTTTAGTAAATGCTTTAAAAAGCAATATAAAACTACTCCATCTGTGTATGCAAACCTTCATCAAGAGGCTTCTAGCTCCTGATTTGGAAAGTTGAAATGATTTTGCACAAATGTGACACATATTTACCTGTTAATCTGATCAATTCACCATTATTTTATGGCATTGAATTAATCAGATTATGGGGAAAAAAATACAAAAAATGACTTGGGTTGAAATTTTGCATATTATTTTCATGCTGGCCCTCATGTTGTTTATTATTAAAATTATTACCTGAAACCTTCTCCATCTTTTGTCCTGTCCGTAATGGCCTCACTTTATTCGTACCCACTGACATGCCGCACCAGCCCTCAATCTTCGATTTATTTCTTCTGATTAATATGTATCCACATTTCGTAAATTCTTTAATACCATGGCAGGATGAGATCTGCCATTAATTTAGTTCTAAAAAAGCAGTCTGCCGTCCGCATTCGGTGATCATAGAATAACGGATTTATTTATCAAAAAAGATGTACAGGTTTCCCAACAGGTATAAGATGATCACCATAAAGCTCTCCCATCCGATTCTGGCAATACCTTCTTTTTGCCTGTGAAGCAGACCCAAAAGCAATACTGAAGTAAGGATCATGGTGAGAGCAATCAGAAATTCCTGGCTGGAGGTGATGGCATGAAAAATAGAGCCCTCTACATATCCAAAATCAGCAAAGGCTACGAATAATACGTCAAAGGTGTTCCCTCCAATTATATTAGCCACTGCCAAGGTCAGGGCACCATGCCTTACAGCTGAAATAGAAACGATCAATTCAGGTAGTGAAGTGGCAACAGCAGTGAAAAGACTGCCTACAAAACTTTCAGACAGGCCAGTACTTTCAGCTATATTAATACCACTGCGGGCCACCATATATCCGGAAAATGCTACCACTGCAGATAAAACCATAAACCTGAGCCAAATCATTTTCACATTCTTTTTGTTTAAATTTTCGTCTTCCGGCTCGTCTTGTATAGTTTCTTTGGTATCCTGTGGCTTCCACATGGGGTCTTTAATCGCTTTGGCAATCAAACTGGCCCCGGAAACATATATAATCAACATCAGTACCGAAGCAGGATGAACTCCATAAACTGTGACTTCCGGCAAAAAAATCACTACCAGAATATATGATAAGAGTATGATGAGCATGACCCCCTGCATCAGGTTTGGAAATGAAGCAGAAGCATGTTCCAGGTTTGCCCTTTTATAGGCGATATCAGCAATAGATAAAAAAGCGGTTTGGGCAGCAATACCACCAATGGCATTACTGACAGCCAATTCAGGATGGTTGCTGACTGCGGCAGTTACGGAGGTTACAATACCTGGTAAGGAAGTGATCCCACCCAGCATAATAGCCCCAAATAAAGCTTCACCTATACCTGTAATGTCTGCCAGTGTATCAGCAGTTTTAGATAATTTTGTGCCTCCAAAGGCAATTACTACCGTAAAAATTAGGAAAACAATAATGGAAGTGGTTAAATTCATGAACTGGCATATTTTAATAATTTAATTGGTAGTTGCTATTTTTGTTTGATAATGTACCAAAAGATAAAAAAGATTGTCATCTGGGGTGATGACTTTGAAGCCATAGAACTGGCCCTTTACCTGTTAAATACAGACCTTGATGTGGTGATCTTAACGGACTTTCCAAAAAAGGCTGAAGGTATAAAGGATCAGTTTATTACTGCCCCACCAGCACCAGTAATGATTTCCCCACAAAGGAATCCCCTTAAAATTTGCCATTTAGCTGATAAGATGGAGCACCTTTCCTCCAGCCAGTGGATCATTGAATTTTTACCCGAACGGTCTTCCCAAAAAATATCTGCCCTGGAAGCCATTGATCAATATAGGCATTCCAATACTTTGGTAAGTTCATTTTTCCGATTCTCAGGCATTTCCGGATATACAAAAGATAAAAGCAGGTCTTTTTTACAGCATTATAGCGGCATTTCGTTTCTTTCACCGCTGAGGCAGAAAAGGATCATGGAAGTGGTAGTTACTTCCCAAAGCCTGGAACCTGCCCTGGATCAGTTGGTTAGATTTTTATTTGTTGTTGCGGGCCGCCAGATCTATTTAAATACACACTCCGATATATCAATGGTTTTTCACCTGGCCCTTGAATGGCAGTTGAAGTTGTTGGATTTGTCTTTAAAATATAGAATAATGCCAAATCACATGGACTTCATTTTACAAAGATCACTCAAAATCTTTGACCAGGGCATCTTTAAACAAATTGACTATTATCAACCACTGGCATGTGCTGAAACCCTTAAGCAATTTAAAGGGGATACCCACCTGAAGCAATTAGGACTTCAATTCCTGGATCTCAGTAGGACTGACTTTAACAGATTCTATCAAACTGTAAAGCAGCCTTCGGGAAAAACTGTAAAGCAGGTTTGGAATCCCTGGAAAAAGACTTATGATAAGCCCACCAAAATGAAATTTCGATCGGTCAGGAAAGCACCCGGTAAAACAGGAGTGGAAAAAAGGCTCAATGTTTATTTGAACCTTAAGGATGCAGCAGCTTTAATGGTGCAGGACTTTCATCATGAATTTCAAAGAAATTACCTGGATTATCTTCATAAAAATTCAATGCCGAAAGAGACATTGGATTTAATTATGTCTGGAAGCCTTGGATTGCAAAAAGAATATCTGGATTTGATCAGTGAAAATCTAACCCAAACTGATTTAAGCACATCGGCCAGAAAGCTGGAGATCACCCCCCCCTATTTGGCCGGTATGCCAGCTCCAGTCAATAGGATTGTTTTGCAAAAAAAGCTGGATCAACCTCAAAAGTTATGGCAAAATCCGGGATCTTCTATTTACCTGACGGCTGATCAGATATTGATATGTCAATTCCATACCAGGAATAATATTATGGATGAAACTGTCATTGAGGGGCTGGGTAAAGCTTATGAATTGCTGGAGCAAATGTATGACGGGTTAATCATAGGAGGAAACCAACCTCATTTTACGGTTGGCGCTAACCTGGGCCTGGTTTTTATGGCATCCATCGAAAAAAACTTTAAAAAGCTGGATTTCATGGTGGATGCCTTTCAAAAAATGGTTTTGCAGGCTCGGCATGTTAAGAAGCCGGTGATGGTAGCACTTTGGGGAATGTGCCTGGGGGGAGGATGTGAATTGACATTACATGTAGATGGAATACAGGCTGCTCCCGAAACAAAAATTGGATTAGTAGAAGCAAAGGCTGGAATTATACCTGCCGGAGGTGGCACCAAAGAAATGACCCGGAGAATGGCCACCTGGAATAATTATGAAAAATGTGTGGAAATTTTCAGGAACCTGGCTACCGGACGACTTTCAGACTCTGCTTTTGAAGCCATTGAAATGAATATTCTGGGTGATCAAAGGCAAATCACCATGCAGCCGGATCTGGTAATGGCCGATGCCCTATTAAGCATGAGGCAATTGATCCGGGGTGATTTTAAACCCAAACCTGAGGATAGTATCAGGATTTACCCAGAATTAAAAGATCTTTTTGCCCTGGAAATTGAAAAACTGCAGGAAAAGGAAGAATTAACCCCCTTTGAGGCAACAGTGGCAGAAAAAATAGCTTATATCATGACCGGTGGAAGTGAGACGGGGGAAATAGTAGCCTCTTCTTATCTGCTTGAATTGGAAAAAGAAGCTTTTTTATCTTTATGTGGCAATTGGCGCACGCTGGAAAGATTAAAGGCTATTATTTCCGGCAAAACGATACCCAAAAATTAATTTGATGGTTTGATAATAGCCTAATTCAATACTACCAGTTCCACTTTTCTTTGCTGAGACCTTAAAGCTTCATCCTGGTTTTCCACAGCCACCTCACCTTCTCCAATGGCCACAATCTTTTCTGAGGGCAATCCCATCTTGACCAGGAACTCCTTTACAGCATCTGCCCGTTCCTGTGAAAGTACTTTGTTGAAGGCTTCGCTGCCCAAATCATCAGCAAACCCTTTCAGTTGTAGCAAGTAATTATCCTGTTGACTGAGGTTTGTATAAATATATTCCAGCAAGGATTGCATTGGCTGTTTCAATTTGGCTGAGGCCAGATCAAAATAAATGAAGGCCGATCCTTTTCCGCTGAATACCATTTCAGTACCTGGAACAGCATTAATATCATCCTGGCCGGAAGAGGCAGATGCAGCCTGGTCTGTTAAATTATTTTTTTCCCTTTCTTCCCTACCCTGTTCAGCTATTATATCTTCAGGTGCCAGGTTAGATATTAAAGTAGTTGTATAAATGTCCGTATAATTACCTTCCCGGTTACTTACAAAACAGGCCCTATTGTCCGGACCCATAGAAAAATAGGCATCAAAATGGTCTGAATTTATATCACCGCCCAGTCTTACCGGGGTACTCCAGTGTTGCCAGGATTTATCCAGTCTTTGGCTGGCGTAAATATCCACAGATTTGCTGTCAACAAAACCATTACTGGCAAAAAACAAAGTTTTGCCATCCTGGCTGAGGAAAGGAGAGAAGTCTACGCCGGAAGTATTGATTTGCTTGCCCAGATGGATCAGGTTATTCCATCGGCCAAATTGATCAGTCAGACAAACGTAAAGATCTTCCTTATCACCGGACCTGGGTCCTATCATAGATATTAGCAGTATCTTTTCAGAAGGATGCATATAAAAGCCGCAAAAACGTCCTTTAGGGCGCACTCCCTTCAATATCAGCTTTTGAGGGATTGTCCAGGCATTTCCTTTTTTCCTGGTATATTCTATATTGATGATAGATTCAGCAGAAAACTGGAAAGCATTAAGCAGATACAGCGCGTCTCCGTCTGGAGTTATTCCAGCTACAGCATTGTTGTTGAAACTATTATAAACAAAGTGGTTGGAAGCTGGCCCCCATTTACCGTCAGGTTGTTGTTGAGCCATCCAGATATCTTGTCCGGATTTTTCTCCCCCTTTATTCTCAGCATGAAAGGATCTGACAAAATAAAGTTGTTGGCCATCGGGAGAAAATAAAGGCATACTTTCCTCAGATTGGCTGTTAATCTGCTCTGGTAGCTTTTCAGGAGGAGAAAACTGCAACTCCTGGGTATGAGCAGTCAAAGCATTAAACCAAAAAATTACAAATAATACGATAATAAAATTTCTTTTCAATCTTCTTTTTTTACCATAAAAACGGGATTGCTCCCGATGGATTAGACAACATCATCCCCAAAACCAATTCGTGGCTGCCCCGGGTGAACTCATTCATTCCAGAGACTGAAAAATCATAGGAATAACCAAAATTGAACTTTTCATTGATATAAAATCCAGCCATGACTGACATAGCTTCTCCATTCCGGTAAGACATTCCACCCCAGAAACTTTTGAGATATCTGAATTTGAGATTATAATCAATAGCCATTGGCAAAATATCAGTCATCCTAACCCATACACTGGGCAAAAGCAAATAATCGGGTCCTAAATTGATTTGAAAACCACCCATAAAATTATGAACGATGGAAGTGTTTTCATTATTTAGTCCATTTACTTCAAACAACTTGTTTTGCATCAGACCCATGGCAGAATAACCCAGGTAGAACTTTTCTGAATATAAGAGGCCTCCTGCATTCAAGTCAAAAGTTGTCAGATTTCCACCTTCTGCTAATAATTTTTGATAGGTTTCATCATTATCCGGATCTCTTACCTCAATTTTTCCGGGATTGATCCTGTTGTTACTGATTCCACCTCCCAGTCCGGCTGTAAACTTCATAGTTCTGGACAAGGGATAATGCAAGCTGTAATTTAAAAAACCACTGGTCTGCTCGAATGGACCAAATGCATCCCGGATGATATAGCCACCCCAACCATGTTTGATAGCTGCCGATCTTTTGAAATCATCTGTTTCTTTTTCATCATATAAAGTAGGATCACTGATTCGAAGGGCATTGTTTTTTAAGCTTTCATATTTGGGTTTGACCAATACTCCGCTGATTCCCAGGTAGTAAGTTTGAGGTGCCTGATCCAGGGCCGACCATTGCTGGCGGTAACCTACTTTCAGATCCAGGAAGTTATCAATGCCGGAAAATGCCGGGTTAATAGCAGTGGCATTTTGCCAGTATTGACTTAACTGGTAATTAAATTGTCCTTTTACCGGAGTAAAATACATTGCAGCCAGCAGCAATGTGAAGATAATTTTTGTACGTACTGATTCTTTCATGTTTATGCTATTATCGTATTATTGTAATTGTACCTTGAAGTCGTCCCCTGCCGGATTCATCTGATTTATTTAAATTGATGATGTAATAATAGGTGCCTGCAGGTAAAAACTGATTTTGATAGGTTCCATCCCAGGGAAAGCTATAACCCACCGATTCAAAAATCACATTTCCGGTTCTGGTAAATACCTTGACCAGACAATCCGGGAATGCCTGTATATTTTCGATGATCCAGGTATCATTGACATTGTCGCCATTGGGTGTAATACCCGTAGGTATTTCTACCTCAATATTACCCAGGTTGATTTCCCTTTTCACGATGTTACTTACTTCCAAACCGTCATTGACATAAAAATTAATGATGCGGTTTTGGAATGTCGGGTTAGCTCCAATGTTTTGATAGCGCACTGACCTGAGGGCAGCCTGATAATTTTCCGGTGTGTCTTCTCCTTGCAGCAGCAAAATCCCTGCATCAGGATCATAAGTTCCTTTGATATTTGCAGTATTTTCAAAGTTCAACAGGTCTTCATTGGGATAGAAAGAATTAGGGCTGAAAGAGATCTGAGCGCTCACAATATTGTCTCCATCCGGATCATTTACTGTCAGTTGGTCGGAAATTACTTTATTTACATCCTTGACCGCAGTATATAATACCGGGGTGTTTTCCAGATTGTCTAACACCGGGGCATCATTTGATCCGATCACAGTAATTTGCACCAGGGCCGGATTGGTAGCATAACCAATGCCGTCAGAAGCATTCCAGCCAAACTGATCTGCTCCAAAGAAGTTTTGATCCGGCACATACTTGAGGCTGCTTAATTGATTGGCCTCAATTTCATCGTCAACTTTGATCACTGTGGAATTTAGCATCAGAAGACCAGAGCTGGGAAGTTGAGTCACCTTAACCTGGGCCAGTGGATTTCCATCGGTGTCCGAAAATTTAGTGGAGAAGTCATCACTGGTAAAAGAAAGCACCTCGTCTTCGCTTAAGCTTTTTTCAAAATCCGAGACTACTGGTAATTGATTTACCTGAATGATAAATTGCTGCTGATCTTTTCCGCCTTTGCCGTCTTCTACCAATAGTACCACCTCAAAATTGCCTGTGTTCCCTTCACCTGGAGTACCGGCTAATAAAGCTGTTCCATCCTGGTTATCTGTTAAATTAAGCCAGTCAGGTTTATTGATGGCGCTAAAGGTGAGTACATCACGCTGATCCTGGTCTTCAGCCAATACGTTGTACTGGTAGGGATTTCCTGCTATGGCGCTGGTAGTAGGCTCACTGGTGATTACCGGTTCGTAATTCACATCTATTACCACAATATTGAAGATCTGTACTTTAAAACTATCCGCCTGATCAGTTACTTTTAATTGAATACTGTAACTTCCTACATCTGACTCATCAGGCAACCCCGTCAACAAGCCGGAGCCGTCACCATTGTCAGTCAGAGATAGCCAGTTCGGGAGTGGATTGACGGAATTAATACTCCTGGTATCTCCCTGATCAGGGTCCGAGGTTTCAATTTGATAGATATATTCCTTGCCTTCCTCAATTTGTCTTAAAGGCGAGCTGGTGAAAGAAGGTGGGTCATTTTCGTCAATATTCACTTCAATGATTTCCAGAATACCTGAAGTAGTTCCAAAATAGTTTTGATCATTGATGGTAGCTTCCACTTCATAGCTGCCTACTTCTGTAGGCAGGGTAAGTTCACTATCATATGTAAGATTAGCCAGCAGCCCGGGAGGATCGGTTTGATAATCTGCTTTTTTGGGATCTCCGGTATAAGTTTGGGTCATGTTACTTAAGGTCACAGTTGCGGGAATCGGATTAATGATCATAGTTCCCGTATTACTACCCGTATAATTAATATCAACAATATTTGCTTCCACCAGGTATTCACCAGCAGTGACTGGCAGGTCTTCTGAGCCATTATAGGTCAGATTTACTTCCAACTCAGGCGGATTGGTTATATAATTAGCTGATTTGGCGGTTCCATCATAATCATGTTCCAGGTTGCTCAATAAAATAGCTGCATTGGCCTTTTGGATGGTAAGAGTCCTTGACGTACTGCCCTGGTAGTTCGGACTTATGATGGTGGCATTTACCTGATAAGTACCGGCATCTACTGGTAAAAAGTCTTTATTGTTATCATAAGCAATGTTTACCTCCAGGTCCGGTGGGCTGGTAATATATTCCACGTTTATAGGATTGCCAGTATAAGTCTGATTGATATTGAAAAGATTTATGGAAGCTGCTGCTTTTTCTATTATGAAAGATTCCTGTACAGTACCCTGATAGTTGGTTTCGTTTATGGTCGCTTTTACGGTATAGGTGCCTGCATCAGAAGGTTCATTTACAGAATTGTTATATCGCAAATCCACATTTAAACCGGCAGGGTTAGTGGTATAGGAAATGCCTTTAGGGTTACCATCGAAGGTCTGCTTGAGGTCTGACAAATTAATTGAAGCCTGAGCTTTATTGATCACCAGGGTTTCTTCTGTGGCCCCGGAATAGTTATTGTCATTGATGATGGCCACTACATTATAGCTACCGGCATTTTTAGGAAGTGTGGAGGCTCCATCGTAAGTAACATTCACCTTTAAATTGGCAGGTTGAGTGCTGATTGACACTTTTTTTGCACTCCCATCGTATATTTGTTCCAGATTAGAAATATTCACGGTAGCATTACTGGATTTTTGAATGGTAAGGGTTGCTTTTTTTGTTCCTTTATAATTAGGCTCCACTATATTTGCTTCTACTTCATACTCACCGGCGGCTGTGGGTGCAGTAGCATTGCCGTTATATTTTACCACTACATTCAGGTTATTGGGTTCGGTAGAATAGGATATCGGCTTAGGATCATTATCAAATGTTTGAACCAGTTGGCTCAGATTAATATTGGCATTTTGTTTTTCAATGACCAACAGTCCGGACTTAGTGCCTACATAGTTGGGATTCGTTACCCTGACATTTACATTATATTGTCCGGCATTTACAGGCAAATTGGATGAATTATTGTAAGTCACTACCGTGGCTATACCGGGAGGGTTGGTAGATACGCCAACTGATTTGGTGGTACCATCATAGGTTTGGTTTAAATTAGAAAGAGTTATATTGACATTAGCCGGAACGATCTTTAAAGTTCCACTGACAGAACCAAGATAGTTCTTTTCATCAATATTTGCACTTACTACATATTCTCCTACATTGATTGGTTGAGAAGGGGTATAATTCAGTTTCACTTTTAAATTGGCCGGAACAGTGGTGAAGGTTGCAGATTTCAAAGTTCCATCGTAGGTTTGATTTAATCCCGATAATTGAATGGATGCAGTAGCTTTTCGCACTGTTAAAGTTCTTGTTTCACTCCCTTCATAATCAGGATCTTCTACCACAGCCTTCACAGTATAAGTGCCGGCATCAGTTGGAACAGTTGATTTGTCATTGTAGGTAACATTGATATTAGATACCTGGGGATTGGTGGTAATTGAAACAGATCTTGGTTGTCCGTTGAAGGTCTGGGTCAGATTACTAAAATTGAAAACTACTGACCCTTTGGCAATATTCAGGGTTACTTTTACCGGACTGGAATCAACAGTGCCATCATTTACTTTGTACCAGAATACATCGGTCCCACTTGAAGCAGGAGTATAGGTCAATGTTCCCTGAATAGCATTAAAATTGGAAATTGTTCCTTTTCCCGGATTTTGAGTGATAATATAGGTCAGGTTGTCCTGATCCGGATCTGTAGCGCTTAAGCTGATATTGACCGGATTAGGCATTTTTGTATTGGCAGTCAATGGATTTGCAGTGGGCGGGAAATTGACAAAGTTAACAGTCAGATTCACCTCGGCTGGTTTGGAGTCTAATTCACCGTCATTCGCCACAAATGTAAATGCATCATTGCCATAATAGCCTTTGTCCGGAGTATAGGTTAAAGTTCCGGTAACTGCATTTAGGTTGCTGATAGTTCCATGGCTGGGTTGACTGTTCAATTTATAGGTGAGGTCAGCCCCTTCTATATCTCTTCCTCTTAATGTAATTCCTACCGGAGTATCTTCATCAGTGGTAACCGATTGCCTTCGGGCAACAGGAGGATCATTTACTGCATTTATGCCAATGCTGATAGCAGCAGGGTTGGAGTCCAGCTTACCATCATTCACTTTAAAAGTAAAAGAATCACTGCCGGAGTAATTATTATCAGGAATATAAGTAAGTTGGCCTGTTGACGGACTAAATTCAGAAATAGTGCCATTAGCCGGTTGTGATAATAGTGCGAAGGTCAACACATCCTGATCGGGGTCATTACCACTGAGAGTGATATCAACTTGCTGGTCTTCTGAAATGGATAAATTTTGAGAATTAGCCGATGGCTTGTCATTCACCGGACTTATTGATATTGAAACAATGGCAGGGTCAGAATCCAGCTTACCATCATTCACTTTAAATGTAAAGGCATCATTCCCATTGTAGTTGTTATTCGGGACATAGGTCAGGGTGCCAGTGTTTGAATTTAAATCATTGATCTTCCCCTGTGTTGGATTATTAACAATTATAAATGTCAGTGGATCTCCTTCCGGATCAGAACCTTTTAGGGTAACTTCTTGAGGTGTATCTTCTTTGGTAGAAACCTTTTGCTGATTGGCCAGAGGTTTGTCATTCACATTGGTTATGGTAATATTAACCGTAGCCGGATCAGAGTCCAGGTTTCCGTCATTCACCTTAAAAGAAAAAGCATTAGTGCCTACATAATTAATGTCAGGTGTGTAGGTAAGAGTGCCTTGTGAAGCATCAAAGTCAGATATAGTTCCGTTTTGCGGATCAGCTAATAAGGTAAAGGAAAGGTCATCCTGGTCAACATCGGAACCGGTCAGTGTGATTTCTTTGGCCTGATCTTCCGGGGTGGCAACATTTTGATTGTTGGCTATTGGTTTATCATTGACAGGATCTACAGTTATATTCACTGTGGCCGGATTTGAATCT
>JBPRGG010000026.1:0-115930 GCA_051418075.1 Candidatus Cyclobacteriaceae bacterium M3_2C_046
TAAGGATCATTGACCAGGTAAATGGTACTGTTCCATTCAATCCCCTGCTGATCAGTGGAACCGGTATTACGGAATTTGGTGGTATTAATAATGGAATCGGTATAGCTCACGATGGTTTCGTCCAGCTTGAAATAGAAATAAGTAGCATCGAAACTGATCAGATTATCAAACAAAGTACCCCGGAATCCTATTTCATAATTCATCCCGGTTTCGGATTGCAGATCCGTATTTAAATCACCATCTCCGGTACGCACTTCGGTCACAGATGGAGGGGAAAAGCCTTTGCTAATACTTCCCTGCACAGCTAACTGGGGAGTAAGCTGTTTTAACAATCCTAATCTGGGAGCCCAAACCGGGTCAAAGGTTTTTACGATCCGGTAAGTGGTATCCAGAATGGCATCGGTGAGGCGGTAAATATCATATTCCAGGTTATTGTAGCTCAACCCGGCAGTAAGGAAAATGCCTGAAGGCAGATCCAGTTCGGCCTGGGCAAACCACAGGGACTGCCAGGAACGCACTTCATCATCAAAATTGATGGTATCAGCCACACCTTTGACATTGCCAAAATTGCGACCGGTCAGGGTTTTTCGCTGGTATTCTGCTCCGGCTGTAAATTTGGTAGGCACAACCCCCAGATCCACCTGGTAATTGAACCGGGTACGGCCTCCCAATCCCTGACGGGCTTCCCGCTCAAAATCGGTGATAAAAGGCATTTCGAAGAAACTGAAAGTACCGTAAATCGTGGTTTGATTTTCCAGGTTGTCACTGATCTGGTAACGCTGTCCGAGGCTGGTCAGGAAATATTTATAGTTTACTGAGGCATTCTGGGTAACTGAACCGGGAAAAAATCCGTCCGGACGGGCTTGTTTGGGGTTTTCGTCATATTGCTCCCGGGTAAGTCCACCTGGTACCTGGTAAAAAAGGTCCGAATAAAATACATTCCCGCTGATAGTCCTATTTTCAGATGTATAAAGCTGTCCGTTTAGTTGAATGGTGTTCCGGTTAAAATTGGTGTGCTCCCGGTAACCATCGGCCTGCTGGTGAGAAAAGTTCAGGTTGTAATTAATGTTTTCATCACCATACTGGTAGGCAGCGGTATATTTTTGTAATCCATAGGAACCTACCATGGCTCCGCCTTGCAGAGAAGAGCCGCCAAAATCTGCCTTTTCCGACTGGATATTGATCACCCCTCCGGTACCGGCTCCATATATGCTGGCCGCTGGCCCTTTCAGCACTTCTACTGTACCCATTTGATTTAAATCGAGCAAATTCAGGGGAGTGATGCCATTGGGATCGGTAAACGGCACGTCATTCCAGTAAATCTTGACATTCCGCACATCAAAGGGAGAACGCAGGGAGCTGCCCCGGATCGATATACGATAACTACCTGGTGACCGTTGTTCCATTCGTACCCCGGGAATGGTATTCAATCCACGCACCAAAGCCGTTTCGTCGTAGCGTTTAATGTCTTTGGGCTCCAGTAAAAACACGGCCCCCGGAGTTTCCATCAACTTACGATTGTTTTCATAACCCACTACCATGATCTCATCCAGCATTTTCTCCCTGGGTTCCAGATAAACAGCCAGATCCCGGGGCTGATCCAGTTCAATCACCTGGTTTTCATAGCCTACAAAAGAAACCTGCAGGGTCAGCGGCAACGATTCATTGATCACCACCTTACCTTCCTGACCGGTAGAATAGCCTTGTTCCTGGTCTTTTATTTGTACAGTTGCGCCTGGTAAAACCTCACCGGTCTTCCGGTCCATTACTTTTAGTGTAACTTGAGCTGATAAATTGCTGATTATTAAGGAAATATTAATCAATGTAAGGAAAATAGTCAATCTCATCTTTCTTTCACTCCCGGTTTTTATATTTTTAAATCGAATTATAAAAAAATAATATAACCAGCTAAATTATAGCTTTTTACTGGTTAATAAAACAATTGGAAAAAATGTCTAAGATCATTTCTTTCATCAGCAGGAAAGGAGGAACAGGTAAAACCACCAACGCGGTCAATCTGGCTACAATGCTGTTTAATTTAGGCTACAAGGTCCTCCTGGTAGAAACTGATACCAATTATACCCTCAACACGCTAAGGCAGATGGAAGTTTTTAAATCCAAAGCTAAAAATGAACGCATCTTTAAAATCGTAGGATCAGAGGACCACAAGATCCTGGACGATCTGAAAATGATCAGGCAGGATGACCGGCTGGATTTTATTATCATAGACAGCGCCGGGAAAACCACCGATAGCAATATTAAAAAATTGTGCATTGAAAGTGATGTGATTATTGTACCCACCAGCCTTACCCAAAATGACCTGCTGGTTACATTCCAGACTATTGAAGATATTAAACCGGCTATAGATCATAACAACCAGCTTAAGATCCTGGTTTTACCCAACCGGATCCACAGCTCTACCAAAACCAACACAGTGAACCAGGCTTTACAAGAGTTGAATGCTACTATTTTGCAATCATATATTCCTATGAAAAATGCCTTTGCCGGTTTTTCAACAATTTTACCGGAAAAGGAATATTTAAATATTACTAAGGAAATACTGAGTCAGTTTGAGCAATAAAAACTATTTCTATGGCTAAACCTACAAAAAAGAATACCCTGAGCGACTTAAGTTCATTTTTAAAGGAAAAATCGGGAGCGCCTGCAGCGGAACAGGATCAGGATTTTTTATCCTCACAGCCCCATTCCCTGGTAGAAATTCCCTCCATTGAAGAATCATTAAAAGATATTCAGGCCAATCCATCCCAGGCAGATGCCATTATTTCCCAAATCATTTTAGATACTGCCAAAGCACATGGACAAGATGCCAGGCAGCTATTATTTAAGGTGATACAGCGGGTGCTTGATGATAAACCCCAACAAAATGCTTCTGATGTGATGTTGCAGAACATGGTGCTTTATCTGAGCTATACCGAAGAAATGGCTCAGGGATACCGGCAGATGAAGGAAGGGGATTGATGGGTTAGATTTAATTGCAGATTAGCAGGATTTGGGTAAATGAAACTGAAGCGGCAAGGTTTTGGCTGAAGGCAAACGACAAAGGTCTGAGGACTGATGACTGTGACTGTAGACTGCCGGGTCCAATAGCTCCGAATTATGATAAGTAATCAATCAAAAGCAACGCTGGCCCGATCAACCAACTGGCTGACCAAAGCCGAAATAAGTAGTATCTACCGTAAAATGCAGTCAACTACATTGAATAATCTTTAGGACCTCAAACTACTACTGCTTATAAGTTACCAGCTACCTTAGCTCCGACAGATTTCTCCTGAGGTCGAACTGACGAACTTACCAGAGAATTCCGTTTTATGGCGTAAAGTGTTTTCTACTTGCGCTTTTCACTAAAACTACTCAAATCAATGCCCATCCAGCCGGGACAAAAGATGAGGTCAGGTAGAATGTTCACTAACTAAGCTGCAGACAGCAAAATATAACCCCCATATTCCAAAAATAATCCCACCATTTATCATTAGATTTACCCTTAAAAAGCTTCAATCATAATGTATCAAAATCTCTCCAGCAGCTGCTTCAGCATCATCATATATCTTTTTATATTTTTTAGTACCGGTTTTCTGAAAGCTGATCCCTTAAATTGTGATTTAAGTCAATATAAAAAGCAGGATGGCTTGCTGGCAGAAGTGGTCAATCAGGTTTTAACCATCACCTGGGCTGGTGACCGACAGCACCAATTGAGGATCCAATTCATTATCAATGAAGGAGTACCCACTATCAGGGAACTGGCCATAAAACAGAAGGAGCAAAGCTGGCAAATCGTAGCCAGCCATATCATTCCGGAATATCGCGTGGTATCTGGTCTGAGGCGGGTAACCCAACAACAAACAGAACCTCTGGAAGCGCTGGGTATTCCTTTGAAAGCTGAATTACTGGATGAAATAAAATGGGAAGCTTTCTGGGATGCTCCTCTTTATGTAAGTGATGAACCCCCGAAATCCCACAAATCCTCCATTCCGGCAGCTGAGCCTTTTGCCAATCACCCGGGCATGCCCCGCCAGGCTGGAGAAATTACCCGGGCAAAAGCTGAATTTCAGGCCCAAAGTTGTAAAGTGGTAACCAATGGGAGCCGGATTGAAATTTCATTTCCAGGAGTCAAAGCCGGGATCTTCCGGGGATATCTCCAATTTGATGTATTCAAGGGTTCAAACCTGGTCAGGCAAATGCTGGTGGCTAAAACAGATCATCCCTCTGCGGCTTTTAAATATGATGCGGGTCTGTCAGGATTAAACCTGAATACAACTGCCGGAATGGTCTGGCGGGACCTGGTAAATCAATGGCAGGAATACCAATTTGGCGGACTGATCAACCAGGAGCCGGTGGTGATCAAAAGCAACAACCGATTGATAGCGGCCCAATCAAACAATGCGGCCATCGCTGCTTTTCCACCGCCTCACAGCTTTTACTGGGCCAGGGAATCAGAACAAAATCTGGGCTACAACTGGTACCGTAAAGATAACGATGCATCATTTTCTTTTGGCATTCGCCAGGCCGAACAGGAGGAAGATCCTGAATTCTATCATAATTTTGCCCTCTACAGCGCCCGTCCCGGCTCCTGGCAACGAATGCCGGTATTTTACTACATCAGCCGGACAAACGGAGAGGATGCCATCCGGGAAGCATTAAAATTTACCCACGGTGATCAATTCAAGCCTTTACCCGGGTACAAAGTAATGGGACATCACTATCACGTGGGCCTGGTAAAAAGACTGAAAGAAAAGGGAGGATTTAATCATCAGATCAATGATATATCCACTATGAAAGGCATAGGAATTGATATTTTCAGTATTATTGATGGGGTGCGGGGTCCGGCCCGACATGACCGGGGCATGCCTTATGTGGAAGCGCTGGCCGAATACTACCAGGCTGCCCGCAGCCAGTCTGACCGAGATTTCCTGGTGATGCCCAATGATGAAAACAGTACAGGCGGTCGTCCCCCTTTTATGGGTGGTCATTATGACATCCTGATTCCGGGTCCGGTGTATTGGAAGCCTTCCCGGGATGAGCAAGAGCCATTGTATCATGAACATCCGGAATATGGCCGAATTTATAATATAGCCGAACCGATGGACTTGATGCATATGACAGAACAGGAAAACATGCTTATCTCCATGCCTCATCCTCGCAGTAAGCGTTCTACCGGCTATCCCGATGCCATCAGGGATGAACCACAATTTGAGCATGAAAACTATTTTGGTCTGGGCTACCGCTGGGGCATGGGGATAGATGCTTCTGAAATAAGGCTGGGGCAATACCGGTTCCTGACATTATGGAATGAAGCTAACAACTGGATGGCTGCCAAAAATCTTCCGCCCAAATATGCCATAGCTATTTCCGAGGCCCGGTCAGATATTGGCCATCGGGGAAAACCACCCTGGGATGATACTTATGGCATGTCACCGGTGAATTATTTGAAGCTGAAAGAAGTGCCATCAGTGGATGATATGAGCAGTATAATCCATGCCCTCAGGTCAGGAGAATACTTTATGACTACCGGAGAAGTGCTCATTCCTCAATTTGAAATTCAGGGAGAAAAAAGCCAGAAAACCATCATTGCCCAGGTAGAATGGACTTTTCCCCTTGATTTTGTAGAAGTAGTCTGGGGAGATGGAAAGGATACCAACCGTAAAATTATTTCCACTACTGAATTGCTTCCCTTTGGCAGTAAAAGATTTGAAATTCCCTTCGATGCCACTGGTAAAAAATGGGTGAGATTTGCTGCCTGGGATGTGGCTACCAATGGTGCCCTGGTACAACCAGTAAATTTGAGGCAGTAATAATTCAGTTAGAGGCAAGTGTCCATGATTATCAATCAACTATAACAAATATCTTATCTGGTGAAAATAATTCAACAGACCAAGAAAATCGGAATTCCTAAAAGCAGTCAAATCACATTTTGAACTGCTTCTATTTTCCGGAATAAAAAAATGAAGCGATTTCTTTTCAACTTTTCAGCCTCTATCTTTTATTGAGGGATTGCTTTTAAATATCTGTAAGAGCATATAGCTTTGCTGACAATTTAATAAAAAATAGATCCCTGATGGGGCATCAATTATGACCGACTTACTAAGAGAAGGATATAATCAAAGAGATAAAATTATTTTCTTGCTGGTATTTTTGCTAATAGCATGTTCTTTACTAATTAATTTAGGTGGTTATGCCTTTTATCATGAAGAACCAAGGCGGGCATTGACTACCCTGGAAATGATTTACAGTGGTAATTTTATCTCACCGACTTATTTAGGAGAATTTTATTATAAAAAGACGCCCCTGTTTAATTGGCTGCTTTATGCATCATTTGAATTATTTGGTGCTTATTCTGAATTTGCAGCACGGTTTGTATCGGTCATCAGTCACTTATTATTGGGATTTTTTGTCTATTTATTTGCCAAAAATTATTTCCCCAAAAAACTGGCCCTTTACAGCGCAATTTTCTTCTTAATATCAGTGCAAATCTATTTTCATGCATCCACCGTAGCAGAGATTGATCTTTTCTATTCTTTGATCACTTTTACTGGTATGGCTGCTGTCCTTTATTTTTATGAGAAAGAAAAGTATTTATGGCTTTTTGTGACCACCTATTTTTTAAATGGCATTGGGTTTTTAACCAAGGCGCTACCCAGTATTTTTTTTGTAGGCATCACCCTGGTGGTATTTTTCTTCTACAAAAAGGACCTTAAACGCCTGTTCAGCTGGCAACATGTTGCCGGTATGCTTACATTTGCAGTTTTAGTTGGTGGGTATTTTTTAATGTACAGTGAATATAACAGTGTTGAAGCTTATCTGGCAGGTCTTTGGGGGCAATCAAGTGAAAAAACCGTTCTTGAAAACAGCTGGCAGGAATCAGTCCTATCCTTTTTAACTTTTCCTTTTCAGTTTTTGAAAGATGCTTTACCGGCCTCATTATTTGTTGTTTTTTGCTTTAGAAAGGACTTTTTAAAAATTATAGATGGCCACCAACTCCTCAAGTTTTCATTTTATATTTTAATATCCAATATCATAATATATTGGGTAAGCCCGCTTTCAGCTCCCAGATATACATTAATGTTATTACCTTTTCTGATTTATATTTGTCTTTATTTTTATTATGACTATATCCGGAAGCAGGCAAAGATCCCCAATTATTTAAGCTTCATTATGCTGCTGTTTATGGGTGCAACTTTTCTGGCCAGTATAGCAATTAACTTCATAGCTGAACTAAATATTATCAGTAATCTTTGGTTAGTATCTCTGCTGGCTTCATTGGGTTCTTTATTTTTAATCATAATATTTTTAAAAAATCCGGAATATAAATTGTTGAGTTTTATTTTAAGCTTTGTCGTGGTACGGTTTGTATTTGATTTTACTGTTCCTGCTCACCGCACAGCATATTCCAATACCCAAAAAGATAAAGAAATAGCCTATGAAATAGCTGAGATTGTAAACGATCAGGACTTATTTTTGTATGATTCACTAAAGTTTAGCCAAACCACCTATTTTTATCTGGAAAAAGCATTGGGGAAAACTTTAACCTTTAAAAGTGATATCGACAAGCAGGTATTTTATATTGCAACACCCGATCAACTGGTGCATAAGACTTCTACAGAATATTATGATTTTCTGTTTCGGGGCGGTCAATTCAAACTTATAAAATTTGAATAATCTTGAAAAAAGAAATTGTAAAAAGGTATTTTAAGTTTTTTCTAAAAATTACAATTACCACTGTTGCCTTATGGTTTGTATTTAAAAAAGTTGATTTTCAGGAGTTTTTAAACACCATTTCAGAGGCCAACATCTTCTGGTTTATATTAGCTGTAGCTGCTTTTAATGGTTCCAAAATAGTTTCGGCCTTTAGAATCAGACACTATTACGAAGCCGTCAAACTATATTTGGACAATTGGTTTAATGTAAAGCTTTATTATGTTGGCATGTTTTATAATCTGTTTCTTCCCGGAGCTATAGGGGGAGATGGCTATAAAGTGTATTTACTTAAACAAGGCACTACCACCAAAACAAAAGATTTAATAAGCGCTACTTTACTGGATAGATTAAGCGGTTTAATATTATTATTTTTTCTGGGATGCTTCTTACTAATTTTTAGCAGTTATGAATCACCATTTGATGCTTTTCATGCACTGATAGTTGTTTTAGCCCTTGTTTCCATTCCTGTTAGTTATTATTTGCTAAAATGGATATTCCCAGTGTTCATAAGCAAATTCTGGATAACCTTTTATTTGTCCTTTTGGGTTCAGATCGGTCAGGTAATATGTGCCTTTTTCATTTTGAAAGCTTTACAGGTAGAAGTACATTATTTTGACTACCTCACCTTATTTATGGCCTCTTCCATTGTGGCCGTGCTACCTTTTACAGTGGGTGGTGTGGGGGCCAGGGAACTGGTTTTCATTTATGGATATCAATATTTAAATATAGAAAAACCGACTGCAATAGCATTTACCATACTGTTTTTTGCATCTACTGCCATCACAGCGCTCATAGGGTTGGTTTTAAGTTATAAATTAAACTTTAAGACCAATCCATTTTCAGTAGAAAATGAAAAAGAACCTACAACTCACAATCAATGAATGATTGGTTGGGTGTAAATCTATATTTTTTTCATTTAATTATCAAAGAACTGGCCGAACTAGGGCGATTCACCTGAATCAGCTCAGCTTACTATTTTATGTCTGGAAATAAAATCCGGATCTATATCAACCCCCAAGCCAGGACCGGTAGGCACTTTCACAGTACCTCCATGACTCTGTAAGTCAGAAGTCGGACATTCCAGAGGCAATTCATTGTTAAAACCCTTGAATTCATGATAAGGTCCGGCATTGGGTACAGCCGATACAAAATGCATCATGTACAGGTAGCCCAAACCAGATCCGGAAATATGCGGAACACATTGTTTGTTAAAATGGGCCCCCATACGGGCTACTTTCATAGCCCTGACCATTCCGCCAAAATAGAAAATATCCGGCTGAACCACCTGCAGGGCATTGTTACCAATCAACCAGCGGAAATTGTGCAGGCTGGGCTCCTGTTCGCCTGCGGCAATAGGTACATCCAGGGCATCAGCTACAGCCCTGGTTTCTTCATAATAGTCAAATGGGACGGGTTCTTCAAAAAAATCAAATTGATGATCCTCCATGATTTTACCTATGCGAATGGCTTCTGCCACATCATATCCACCATTGGCATCGGCATAAATGGTCATTTCAGGGCCAAAAGCTTCCCGCACCATGGGGATAAGTTTTTCTGAGCGTCCGGGAGGGGAATCAGGAGCGCTCATTCTTCCGGCCACCTTAAATTTCAAGGCTTGAGCTCCGGTTTCAGCCACCCTCTTTTTGATATCTTCCAAAGATTTTTCCGGGGTTTCGCCCCGGTTGTTGTTGGCCTGGTAAACTGCAATTTCAGGATGATGAATATCTCCGATTATTTTTCCCATTGGCAGATTGGCCACTTTTCCCATCAGGTCCAGCAGGGCAAACTCAATGGTAGCCAGGGGAACCCACAGGGCCAGGCTCTGTAGCTTATAGTTACTTTTATAAACATACACCTCTTCCAGCAACTGCTCCCAATCCCGGGCATCTTTACCTATAAAAAATGGCTGTAATCGCCCGGTGAATATGGGATAGAGGTGAATCATCTGCATGTTGTTGCTTACGGAAATGCCTTCTGCTCCATCTCTGGTAGTTACCCGGCAGATAAAATTATTATCCATCCGCAGCAATTCCAGCCGGTCGATGATCAGTGGTTCTGTAAACAATGCTTTTTTTATAACCGGTTGGGCTAAGATTTGATCTAATGGACCATAATCTATCAACTCCGTTTCTTTTTCCTGAGAAACACCGGCGCTACAAGAAGGTAGCAAAAGGGATCCGGCCAAAGCTCCGGCAGTAGTTTGGGTTAAAAATTTTCTTCTTGATGTACTCATAATTAAGGGAATTAAGTTGATCAGCAGTATCAATAGAGTGCTTTCTGAATCAAAAATCTATGATGACTAATTTAATAAAATTTACCTACAATTTCATTTTTAACTAATCAGCTCATGTTTGGCAATAAAATCAGGATCAATTTCCACTCCACTTCCAATGCCCTGTGGTAAATGCAGGATCCCCTCCTCCGGCTTAAGGCTGGATGTTTTGCATTCAAAGGGAATTCCGGTGCTGATCCCTTTAAATTCATGGTAAGGACCAGCATTGGGAATGGCCGAAACAAACTGCATCATATAAATATATCCCAAACCCGTACCGGAGATATGGGGTACACAGGGATAACCTACCGCCTCAGCCATACGGGCCACCTTCATACAACGGATCATGCCACCAAAGTAAAATAAATCCTGCTGCACCATTTGTACTGCATCCATACCCAACAGCCAGCGGAAATTGCGCATGCTCACCTCACCTCCTCCCGAGGCAATGGGTATTTTTAAAGCATCTGAAGTGGCTTTCCAGTCTTCATAATAATCGGTAGGCACCGGCTGTTCATAAAGGTCAATCCGGTTTGCTTCTAATATTTTGCCAATCCTGATTGATTCCGGCACCGTATAACTGCCGTTGCAATCGGCATACATGGCGTATTCATGGCTAAAGGCTTCCCTTACCAGCGGGATCAGTTTTTCTGTTCTACCCGGTGGATCTTCCGCTGCGATACGGCGGCCACCTATTTTAAATTTGATGGCTTTAGCCCCTGTTTCCGCCTGCCTTTGTTTGATTCGTGCCAGGCTTTCCTCAGCCGATAAGCCGCGGTTGTTATTGGCCCGGTAAATGGCTATTTCCCTGTTATGTATGTCTCCAATCAGCGCTCCCATGCTTTTTCCGGCAATTCGGCCCAACATATCCAGAATAGCCATTTCAGCAGTAGCCTGGGGGATCCACAAAGCATAACCCTGGTATTTATAATTATTTTGATACATCCAAAGGCCTTCCAGGATCAGCTTATCCAGGTCACGGGCATCCTTCCCAATGAAAAACGGATTAACCCGCTGAGTCTGCATCGGAAATAAGTGTGGCATCCGCGCATTGTGACCCACGCAATAACCTTCCGCCCCATCTTTTGAACGGACCCTTACCATATAGTTGCCCTGGTAATGAAGCAGGTCACAGCTTTCGATAATCACCGGGTCAGGAAACAGGGATCTTTTCAATACAGGTTGGTTAGCTGCCTGATCAAGTATGACATATCTGTCTGCTAACTTTTCGATCTTTTTTCGGGACCTGAAAGGAGTGGTGGCTAAACCACCTGCCATAAGACTTGTTTTAAGAAAACTTCTGCGGTTAAAACTCATGTCATTTATGTTTTTCCAAAATTTACCTTATTTAGCAGCCTCTTCCTGTTTTTGCAAAACCTCTGAATGCCTGCGGGAGTTAAGGGCGGAATCCTCTCCCATCCAAACCCAAAGCTTGATCAGGCCGTTTTGATGAGCACTTACCAGAAAACTGCCATCTGCATTGAAATCAATATACTCGGCATGATCGCTGGCCCAAACTTTATGTGCTACCGGTATGGCATCGTTGCCATAATTGAGAATATCAGCTACCCGGTACAGATAAATATAAGGATCATGACCGGCATGTGCTACATAATCGCCACTGGGATGCCAGGCGATGGATTCAATTTTTTTGCCGGTATGATTAAACATTTTCAGCAATTTCCCGCTTTGCCATTCCCACAGGTAAACATTACCCCGGGCCCCCTGAGGCTGTCCTACTGCCATCACATGTCTGGCATCCGGAGAAAAAGTGCCACTGGTAAAAGTAACATAATATCCCGGTGACAGGGTTTGTTCCAGGGACCAGTCAACTGTATTGTAAACCTTGATATCACCATGGCCCACAGCCAGTAAGTATTGGTCGTTGGGGCTGAAAAATAATTCATTCACTGTATTGCCAAATTCCAGGTTTTGAATTTCTTTTCCTTCAGGCATCTGGTATATCCTGATCTTGCCGGTGGTTTTCCCATCATTTTCTATTTTTTCCTCTCCACTGACCAGCAGGCTGCCCTGATTGGACCAGGTCAGGCCATCAATGCCTTGGGTATGCTGTAGTTGATGAATGACATCTCCGGAACCAGCATCATAAACAGTCACCAGGAAATCTTCACTGGCAGCGGCTACGAATTTTCCGTCGGCTGACCAGCCAACCCTTTCTATTTCCTGGGCTGCATATTTACGCCAAATCTCCGTGCCATCTGAAGTGCGCCACATGATCACTGAATTATCATACTTGGTACCACTTACCAGGTGTTTACCATCGGGGGAAAATTCCACACTTTCCACTGACCCGATTTCACCCAGAGCATCTGCCACCCTGGACCAAACCGGCTCCAGTCTGAGCTGATAATCCAGATATTGCTGGGCTGACGCATTTGCTGTAAAAAAGCATGTGCCCAAACTTATGAGCATAATTTTAATTATTTTCATATGCATTATTTTATTCCTTTGATTTCAATTTCTTTTCCATTTATAACCAATTCAGCCCCTCCTTCATTTACAGAGTTCAGATAACCAAATAACTCCCGCCCCTTTCCTTCATTAGGATCATAAAGCCTGAGTTCATTATCCCCGGCTCTCCAGGTAGGGACCAGTGATACAGCATGCAACTTTTTATCTTTTATTACCAGGTTAGCCAGCAGACCTTCGGGAAAACGTTTATTTCTGTCTGAACGGATATCATCAAAAACTGCCTGACCCAGACTGTGTAGAATAGGCTTACCATTATAAATTTCTACTTTCTGATACTTGTGGGGACCATGGCCAAAAACCAGATCAGCCCCGGCATCTATTACTGCCTGACCTATTTCAGATTGATAGGAAATTGGGGTAGTGGTATTAGAAACACCCCAATGGTAAGAAACTATTACAATATCAGCCTGTTTTTTCAAATTGACAATGTCCTGCATCATCATTTTCTTTGAATCCTGATCCAGCCAGGTAATTACGTAAGGAGGCTGGCCCGGCTTATCCAGATTCTTGGGAGGTTGGTAAGCTGTGTAAACCTTGATTTCGGCTATCCCCGGTTGATTTTCAGTGGCGGCATGATTGGTAGGAAAAACAGTAGCGGCATATTGCATAAAACCTACTTTTAATCCACGATTTTCAATTATCACCGGTTGATGGGCTTCTGCCAGATTTTCACCACCGCCGGCATGTTTAATTCCGGCACTATCCAAAACTTTCAGACTCTTCATGAGGGCTTGCCAGGGATAAGTCACATTGTTTGCCACACCCACTGCATCAATATCAGCTGCTGTAAGGGCAGCAACCTGATCCGGATTGGAGTGTCTCCAGTTTTTATGAGGTATATCTGATTTTTCCGGATCGTCAGTACCACCGGCAAAAGGGCCTTCCAGATTTAAGAATCTAAAATCAGCTGTTGCCAAAACAGGCATAAGGTGGCTAAATGCCCCTTCAGGGAATTCCCTGTATTGAAAGTTGTTATCGCCCAATAGTATGATGGTATGGCTGCCTTCTTCATTATGCTGAAAAGGCCAGGTTTGCTGACCATTGGCCAGGGAGATTGTATTAATAAATAAAACTGAGTATACAACTATTTTTCTCATTATTTAACTTAATAAGGCTTCAACTAATCAAAAAGGATATTCCAAAAGATCAATTCCCCATATGAAAGGCATCAGAAAATATATGACCATAAACACTACCACAGCTGACATTAAATTCATCCACACACCTACCCGTACCATTACATTCATGTTTAGATAACCTGAACTGTAGACAATAGCATTGGGCGGGGTAGCCACCGGCAACATAAAAGCACAGGAGGCCGCTATACTGGCAGCTGCCATCAAACCATAGGGATGTACTCCGATTGACAGGGCCAATGATCCAAGAATAGGCAGTAAAACAGCTGCCGTAGCTACATTTGAAGTAATTTCCGTAAAAAAATTGACCAGGATGATCAAAATAAACAGAATAAGTGCATAAGATAAAACCTCCAGAGCTGACAGCCTTTCTCCCAGCCAGGCAGCCAGTCCAGACTGTTCAAATCCTACCGCAATGGCCAACCCACCGCCAAATAGAATGAGTACTCCCCAGGGTAATTTCCTGGCCGATTCCCAGTCCATGATCATTTTTCCTTTGCCCCGGGCCGGTATTAAAAACATTATTAAGGCGCTGGACATGGCAATGATGGTATCGTCAATCCCGGGTATGATCTTACTGAGCACGAATGAACGCAATATCCAGGCACAGGCAGTTAAAAAGAAAACGGTGGCCACAATCTTTTCTTCATAGGACATTTTCCCTAAAGCCTTCAGTTGTTTATTGGTGGCTTCCTCCGCTCTGGCAGCATCTATGGCTACAGATTTAAAAACAAAACGGGTTAAATAGATCCAGCCAATAATAATCAGGATCAGACTGATCGGAAATCCAATTAAAAACCATCGGAAAAAACTGATCTCCTGCCCGTAAAGCTCCAGGCTGATAGCAGAGAAAACAGCATTGGTGGGCGTGCCAATTAAGGTTGCCATCCCTCCCATGGAAGCACCATAGGCAATGGCCAGCATCAGAGATCGGTTGAAGGAAGTATTTTGGTCAGGGGAATCCTGAAAATTTTCCATAGTGCGGGTAATGGCCAAGCCAATAGGCAACATCATCAGGGAAGTGGCTGTATTAGAGATCCACATGGATAAAAAGGCGGTAGCCACCATAAATCCCAGCACGATGAAATTACTTTTTGTACCGATAAACTTGATTATATTCAGGGCGATCCGTAAATGCAGATTCCATTTTTCAATGGCAATGGCAATGATAAATGCACCTAAGAACAAAACAATGATCGGGCTAAAATAGGTAGTAGTAGTAGTTTTAACTTCCAGTCCCCCGGTGAGAGGAAACAAAATGATGGGTAAAAAGGCCGTAACTGCCATGGGTAAGGCCTCAGTAATCCACCAGATAGCTACCCAGGCAGTAGAACTAAGCACTGCATGGGCAGGTTGGGATATGCCGGGGAATTCCATTTGTTGCAAAATTATAAATACCACAGGACCAGCTATCAATCCAATTTTACGTGTATTGATCATAACCGGCGGTTCAGTTCAGTTGATGGATTATCTCTCTGGTCAGTTCAGAGGTATTGGCTTTACCTCCCATATCAGGGGTTTTTATTTCTCCGAGCAGGACTTTTTTAATAGCATCAATGATCAATTGTCCTGCCTTTACCTCACCTAAATGCTCCATCATCATGGCAGCTGACCAGATGGCGGCTATGGGATTGGCAGTTCCCTTACCGGCAATGTCAGGGGCTGAACCATGCACCGGCTCAAACATACTGGGAAATTTTCGCTCAGGATTAATGTTTGCCGAAGGAGCGATCCCAATAGTCCCGGCAATAGCCGGACCCAGGTCAGACAGGATGTCGCCAAACAGGTTGGAGCCCACCACCACATCAAACCAGTCGGGGTGTAATACAAAATTAGCGGTGAGAATATCGATGTGGTATTTATCAACCTTTATCTGAGGATAATGCCGGGCCATGGCTTCCACCCGTTCATCCCAAAAAGGCATGGTATGCACAATGCCATTGGATTTGGTAGCGGATGTTAGGTACTTTTTCCGTTGATTGGCCAGTTCAAAGGCATATTTGAGGATTCTATCCGTTCCTTTCCTGGTAAAAAGACTTTCCTGCACACATATTTCGTCCTCGGTTCCCTGATTAATGCGACCCCCTATTTCTGAATATTCTCCTTCATTGTTTTCCCGCACTACCATAAAATCAATATCTTCCGGCTTACGGTGAGCCAAAGGGCAGGGCACTCCGGGAAATAATTTTACTGGGCGTAAATTAACATACTGCTTGAACTGGCGGCGAATGGGAATCAATAGACCCCATAATGAAATATGATCAGGCACGCCCGGATATCCCACTGCACCCAGGTAAATGGCATCATGATCTTTCATTTGCTGTAAACCATCTTCCGGCATCATCTTACCGGTTTGATGAAAACGTTCACAACTCCAGTCAAAATGGTCAAACTTAAATTGAATGTTTAATCTTTTTCCCAATACCTGCAGCACTTCAATACCTGCTGGTATTACTTCCTTGCCAATGCCGTCGCCTGGTATTACGGCTATTTTATAAGTCATACAATAGATTTTTGATTAAGATCAACCAATATAATCATTATTTGAACAACTTTTAAAGGGAATATTGGTAAAAAATAGTATAATAAGTGTTGCAAGTGTTGTAAGATTCAACTAGATTGATTGGACAGGCAAACAGAGACAACATTCCCTGTAGAACAGGCTAATACTAATTACTAATATATTAAACCACTACGTTTTGATCCAAGTGATGTGCCTCCAGTTAATTACGAGTTTGCCAGCCTTTGATTTTATTCATCCTTGCCCAGGCAACATTTTTATATTTCTTACCGCTTCCACAGAGACAGGGATCATTCCGGCCAATTTTAGGTCCTATTATTACCGGCTTTGATGGGGTCAGGGGCCAATCGAATTCCTGATTCAATACATTAGATAAACCTTCATCCTGTTCTAGGTCATGGTATTTCGGATAAAAATTTCTTCTATCGGCTCGAATTCGTCTCTCAGGCTACCTTTCAGTTTGAGACAACTAGGCAAATTCCATCAGGATACGGGCTTTCTCCTGATTCTAATTCCTTAATTGCCTCCTCGTATTCTGTTAATTAAGTTTGCCGTGGATTTACTTTCTGGTATCACTTCTTTGCCAATGGCATCGCCAGGAATAACGGTTGTATTGTAGGTAACAATCAACCAACTTATTCATATTTGAAAATGACTGAAAAAACTTCAGGTAAAATAAATGATAAAGTCAGGAAACAGCCGGCAAATTGGTTGTTAAAGCCCAGCTAAAATCCCTAGGCTGGACATCTGTAATATCGGTAAAGGATCTAATAGCACCAAACTTGGCAAATACCTCTGTTAGCCTATGGATTTTTTGCGTCTGTTGTGCTTTCGTGCATTTTAATGTTGTTAGATATTACATCTCACCAAATAGGCTCTTTGCTGTGTAATAGATTGTTTGATCGAATCTTCGTTCAGGGGTCAACATTTTTTCCCCTCCTTTCAAGATTATTTCCTTTAAAACTGTTTGCTTCATTAATGGGTTTGTCCTCCGCTCATGATTCATGTAATTCCTTGTGACTTTGCCACTCAATGCAAATTCCTTATCACTCTGCAAGCCAAAGGCCATTTCAGTGTAAATTCTCTGAATGTTGGTTTTATGGGAAGTTGATAGTTCATAGAGAATTTTAGTTAACCGAGCCGAACTCCTCATGAATCTGTTAACATCTCCCGCACCTTCATTAGATCTGTCAATGAAAGTTCTACAAATTGCAAAATCTGACCAAACGAAAAGATCAAATGCATTCTCGTCTAGAATGGGAGATTTTCCTTTTGTCTTCCAAATTGGTTGGATAAGGAAAGGTGTTAAGAGAGTGTATTATTTCCTTTCTTTTCGAGTCGATCTCGATATTACTGTCCCAATGTTGAATTGTGGAACAAACAGGCTCAAAAATCTCTCGTATTTGTAAAAAATTCTTTTCACAAGAATGAGCAATCCCTAACGCTGAATAGGATGTTGTTGCTGGCCTTAACACAATTTCAGAACCCCAATCTTTTTCATCTTGATTGCAAGTGCTATTATCAGGAATAACTGTCAACTTTACTTCTAATGGTCGAAGTTGGGAGTTTTGATCACTGACAACAAGGTCAATACCTTTTATATCATCGAAAGCAAATTTTTGATAAGCTTCATACTTTGTCTCAAAATCAAAGGACAGCTTTGAGTTCTCAACTTTGGTATTGAATATTTCATCTATTTCAATTTCAGATGCTTGGACGTTCAAGTGAGAATCTACCGATAAGTAAATAGCTTTGATTGCTTTGTCTCGCATGTAGCAAGCAAGAGAGGCTGGGAAAGTACTGTTAAATTGGTTTTTGCCCCAAAGGTCACTTCCTGAGCGATTGGAATTTTGAATTCCGTATAAACCTGGTTTTTCTTTATTCATAAATAAAATGACGTCAATATTTTGACGTCATTAAAATGTAACGTATATTGCACCTCTAAGTTAATAATTTCATAAAGACAAAGAAATGGTAGGTATCGATCTTTTTTCCGGTTGTGGTGGTATGTCCCTCGGTTTTCAAAAAGCAAAGATAAAGGTCGTTAAAGCTTATGAGTATTGGGATGAAGCCATTAAGTGTTATAAGGAGAATTTTAAGCACCCCATAGAAAAGGCTGATTTGAGTAATTACGAGTCGTATTTGGATGATATATCCAGTGCAAATCCAGATGTTATTTTCGGAGGACCACCATGTCAAGACTTCTCTCATGCTGGAAACAGAAGTGAAGGAAATCGAGCAGATTTAACCAAGTCGTTTGCAGAAATAGTTTCTAGTGTTCGTCCTCAATGGTATGTGATGGAAAATGTTGATAGATCGCGAAATAGTCTAGCATATAAAGGTGCACGGAAAATTTTCAAAGACTCTGGCTATGGAATTACTGAAATTGTTTTGGACGCTAGTCTTTGTGGAGCACCTCAAAAAAGGAAGAGATTCTTTTCAATTGGTTTGCAAAATGGATTTGATGGATTCCTATTGCATGATTTGAAAAAGGATTTATCAAGTGACCCAATGACTGTTCGAAGGTTCTTTAATGGAATTTTTGATGTTGAGCACTATTACAGACATCCAAGAAATTATAATCGGAGGGCAATCTTTTCGATCGATGAACCTTCTCCAACAATTCGTGGAGTTAATCGACCTGTTCCAGCTGGCTACCCTGTACATCCTAATGATCCCGTGAAAATTGAAGGAGTAAGAGAGCTTTCAACTTTTGAAAGAGCTTTGATTCAAACCTTTCCGGAAAGCTTCACATTTCCATCCAATTCGAAAACAACCAATGAGCAATTAATCGGAAATGCGGTTCCTATAAAACTTGCTGAGTATGTGGCTAAAGCAGTTATGAAATATAATTTGGCTAATGTATGTCCAAGAGAAGAAGATCAATTGATCCAGGGTTTGTAGAGTGGCTACAATCTGAAAAAAACTTGAAAGAAAGAAGTTCAAGAGATGTTAAATCACACCTTCTCAGGGCTGATGAAATAATTGATGTTGATGATATGACCCTTCGAGAGCCTGAAGTTACTTATGGTTTGTCCAAATCAGAAAAGTATCAAGACTTGCCATCAAGCACAAAATCTCATCTCAAAAGAGCAGTTCGGTTGTATAAGGAATACCTCGGTAAAAAATTCAAAGACGTTAATAAGAAAATTTTCAACTTGTTTTGGTAGATGATCTTTACCGTCACGACATGAAGCACAACAGGTGACCTAAAGCATATATATGGTCATCTGATGAGGTATCCAATTTCATTTTATTTGGTTTCGGCTATAACCAATGGTCTGGAAGATCAATAAACGGCCTCAGGGAGAAAATACTGTTGCTGCCTGAATAATTCACTGATCCGGGGATACTCAAACAATGCCAGCTGGTCATCATTGATCTGCCCCAAAATATAATTACCCTCTTCCGGCCGGGGAAAAAACTCGATCTTATCCGGTTGATCCTGACCTACCTGCTCTACCTCCAGGCGGGCGTAAGGGGGCAACTGAGCTAAACTGTCGTAAATGGGATCCTCTCCCCGGTCCAGGTACCGGTCTGTAAGGATATACTGAAACCGCTCCAGGTAGTCCATTAACTTTGTAGTGTCCATTTGGGCCAGTCCTTCTACCTGGAAAAAATCCCGGGCATAGGAAATGGTAAACCCTTGCCGGGCCTGACCAGGATAGGTGAGTGACAAATAATTAAGGCTGTTCCAATTGGTGGTCATCACGATCCGGTCGCGCCAGTCATTCTCAGTAATTTCATAGAGCCCGGCCACATAACTTTCATAGCCAGGCAAATGGACAATATAGGGCTGGTCTGACTCCGGTTGCATAAAGTAAGTCACTCCCTGGTTCCGGTTACCGGCAGTGAGGTAAGATTGAACCATTTCCTCATCCTGGTAGATCTCCACCCTAATGCCCTGCTCCTGTAATAATTGGATAATTTCATCTTGCTGGGCCCGGGCTACCGGTCTTTGCACCTGTATTCGCTTCAATACCGAAAGTAAAACCTGGCGCAGTCCTTCATCCAATTGATAAACGTCATTCACCAACCACCTTCCATTTTTCTGACTTAAGATGTTGTTGAATTGCTCCCCTTGCATGACGATCCGGTTTACAGCGGCAGTATCCTCCACTATGAATAAGTTGCGGGGTACGGATACCTTGTCCCTTTCCTGATCCAGACTGATCAGGATAATGGTGCCGGACAAAAGCATCAGCCAAATCACTAAAAGCCTTATGTTTTTTCTTCGCTGCATATCAGAATCTTGAATATTTTCTTTTTCGCAGGTAATACCTGATCAAACCATACAGAATAACCAGCAATACCGGCACTACCAGGTTCAGGACCTGCCATTGCAACCGGCTTTCCTGAATCTTGATCTTATCCAGAGGCCGTAATTCCACCTCCTTGGTACGGGCGGTAATGATGCCCTGCTCTTCCAGCAAATAGGCCAGTGAATTTAAAATAAAATCCTTATTGGCAAAGGTTTGCCGGGTGATGGGATCAAATCCCAGGGGATAAGGCCGGCTATTTTCCGGGTTCAGTTCATTTCGGGCCAAATCACCATCAGCACAGATCATGATCTTGGTAGGTTCACTCATTGCTTTAAATGAAGCTTCCCGGGCAAAAGAAGGCAGCACCCGATTACGGTAAAGCGATTGAAAAGATCCTTCCAGCAGATAGGCCAGGGGAACTGTTCCCTGATTAAAGGTTTCTGGTTCCAGTCCGGTCCTGATCTCATTCAGGCTAACCAGCCAGGGCAGATCCATCAGGCGGGAATACTGGGAAGAATAAAACATGGGGGTTTTTTTCACTCCTTCCGCTTTGATCGTGTCCAGGGTACTAACATATTTTAAATAAATGGCATCCAGGTTTTTTACTATTGGATGATCGCTGTAATTGTTGACCAGCAAGAAATAGGGCCAGGGCAGGGGCCGGATCTGAGGCTGATCACCTACGTTTCCTACCACTACCGGATAACTGGCCGAATTCAGATCCTGTACCAACTGGTCATTGATTCGTACGCCATAACGAAACAGCATATCATCCAGGTTGGCTTCAAAAGGAATAGCCAAAGTTCCTTGTCCACCGATGCTGTCAGGATCCAGTTTGACCGCATCCATCAGGAACATTCCCTTTCCGCCATTCATAAGGAATTGATCCAGCGCATACTTTTGAGGGGCAGAAAATTCATTTTGAGGCTGTACCAGGATAAAAGCATCGAATCCGGTGAGGGAAGTATTGTCAAGATCCAGGTCAGAAACCAGGTAAAATTCATTCAGCTCTTGGCGTAAACCAGCATAATAAAGAGAATCAGATCCTCCTGCTCCTATCAGGGCAATCCGGCTTTTATCATAATCAGACAGCTGGCTGATGGTGGCAGCCAGTTCATATTCAATACCCTCTATTGATTTGTTCAGATCAGTGCTACCCTGGATGCCTTTAAGCAGCATCACGCCTTTTTCCTGTCCGCCATAATACACCAGGGCCCCGGGAAAGATCAGCTTTTCAATACGTTGACCGTCTTCATTGGCAAAAACATTGGTAGGTTGAATGCCTCGCTCATTTAAACGCATCATAAACTGCTGACGGGCATTCTGGCTGACTGCAGTCAGGGGATCAATGAATTTATACTGGATCTTATTATCAGCATACACCCGGAATTCATCCAATGTTTCACGAATGGCTTTTTGAAACCGTTTAAACCCGCTGGGCAATTCACCAGCCAGGTACACATCCACATATACCACATCATCCAGATTAGCTAAAACATCTTTGGTAGCCTCTGATATGCTGTAACGGTTTTCCTCAGTGAGATCCCAGCGAAAGAAAAATTTACCGGCTAAATGATTGATTAAAATCACCAGGGTGATCCCGATCAAAAATTTTAGTATATCTTCCAGCCATTTGCTATCCAGTTTCACCATTTTCTGCTCTTTAAAATTAAATGGGTTAAAAACAACATGATAAAGATCATACTTAAAAAATATAGGATATCGCGGCTATCCAGTAAACCCTTACTCATGGAGTTATAATGGTACAGGATTCCCAGTTGTTCCAACCAGAAGGAAAACTGCCCCCAGACATCAATGCTGGCCAGCGAAGTGAAGCCATTGTAAAGAATAAAACTGAGAAAAACAGCTATGATAAATGCGATGATCTGGTTTTCTGTAAGGGATGAAGAAAAGATGCCGATGGAGGTAAATACACCACCCAGCAGAGCCAGCCCTATGTAGGAGCCAACTACCCCGGCTGTATCTACATTACCCACCGGATTACCCAATTGATATACTGAAAAATAATACACCAGAGTAGGAATAAGGGCAAAAAGGACCAGCAGGAAGCCAGCCAGGTATTTTCCCATAATGATTTGCCAATCGGTCAGGGGCTGGGTCAATAACAGTTCCATAGTACCGGTTTTCTTTTCTTCGGCAAATGCCCGCATGGTAATGGCCGGGATCAGGAACATGAATACATAAGGCCCCAGGTTAAAAAGGGTATCCATATCAGCATAGCCATATTCCAGCAGGCTGGTTTCAGGAAACACCCACATCAGCAGCCCTATTCCGGTCAGGAATACCCCAATCACGATATACGCAATCAAAGAATTCAAAAAACTGCTCACTTCTTTTCTCAATACCTGTAGCATAGCCTCTATTTTTCACCTCCCTGTGATGCTTCTTTCCGGGTCAGCTGCTGAAAGATCATCTCCATGGTATTTTCCTCTTTTTTCAGTCCCAAAAGGGGCAGATCTTGTTCTGATGCAATACGGAAAATTTCTGACCTTAATTCCTGGTCCTTATCTATCTTTAGCTGATATAATCCTGCCCCGGTATGTTCAATAGCGTGGATGGTGGGTAGTTGCTCGAAGGGAGACATATCTACATCCTGTGAAAACTCCAGACTTAATACCGCCTGTTTATCGATTCCCTTCTGTAATTCGATCACCTGATTATCTGCAACGATCTTTCCCTGGTTGATAATGATTACCCGGTCGCACAAGGCCTGTACCTCCTGCATAATATGGGTGGAAAAAATCACCGTTTTTTCCCGGCTGATCAGCTTTATCAGTTGCCGGATCTCCACGATCTGGTTAGGATCCAAACCGGTAGTAGGTTCATCCAGGATCAGCACCCTGGGATCATGGATTAGGGCCTGGGCCAGTCCAATTCGCTGGCGATATCCTTTAGATAAAGTCCCTATTTTCTTATTTTGCTCCACCTCCAGTCCGCACAGCCGGATCATTTCCCCGGTTCTGTTTTTTAAGGCGGCTCCCTGAAGCTGATATAGTTTGCCGATAAAATGAAGATACTCATGCACATACATATCCAGATAAAGCGGATTATGCTCAGGCAGGTAACCGATCAGTTTTTTTACGGCCAGTTCATCTTCCTGAACATTATGCTGATAAATTTCGACAGAGCCTGTTGTGGGAGGAATAAAACCGGTAGCTATTTTCATGGTGGTAGATTTTCCTGCACCATTGGGTCCTAAAAAGCCCAGTATCTCGCCTTCCTGTACAGAAAAGGAGATATTATCCACTGCTTTTTGCTTACCATAAATCTTGGTGAGTTGCTTAACCTGTAGTGACATTCCGGTTGATTCAGTTTAAAACCAGATCATTTTCTGATCGGCTCAAAAATAACGATATTATTGAAAAAAATATTATTTTTAAGATATTGCTTCCTGTTAATTAACTGTTTAGTCTAATCATATCAGCTTAAAATTAAAGGTGTTGATTTTAAAATGATCTACTTTGGTAATAATAATTAGCCATTCGAATTTTAAAAGCCTGTTTTAAACCATATTGATTGGGTTTGGTACCTTAATTACTCAGGATAAACCAGTATTTTCTACTGAACAGGATCAAGCTTAAGATCTGATTCAAAATAATTTTTCATCTTCTTTTTTTAATAAATATAAAATATAGTTACTTTGCCAGTTATCTTCATTGAATTTTAATTAATCCAAAATATGAGGGGGTATATATTCAGGTTGCTTTTTCAGCTAGCTTGCTTATTCCTTTGCATGTCAGCTCAAAGTCAGCCGTTGCCGTCAGCTGATTATACCCATACCCTGGGTTTTAATGCTTTCCAGGGCTTTGTGATAAAGCACGATAAAGAAATGGGACATATGGCCCCGGGAGGAGTAAGTGGGTTCGAACTGTTTTGGAATAAAAATACCTATGGAAAACAAGCCTGGGAACAGGTTTTTAATTATCCTGACCTGGGGATGTCTTTTACCTATTTTAATTTCAACAATCCCTACCTGGATAAAACCCTCAGTACTTTCTTCTACAGTGATTTTTACCTGACAAGAACCCGTCATCTGGATCTTATCGGGCGAATTGGAACCGGATTAAGTTATCATACAAAACCTTACCACAAGCTCACCAATAACAAAAATGTAGCCATAGGCAGTGATTTTACTTACAATATTCAAATCCGTTTTGGGATCAACTGGAAAATTAATCAGCAATTGGCCTGGAATAACAATATAACTATTAGTCATTTTTCCCAGGCTGCACTTTCACAGCCCAATAAAGGCCTGAACATTGTGGCGGCCAATACGGGCTTGTCCTATAATCTGCAGGAAGAAAAACCCGACTATAAAAAAGATGCCAGCTCCTTTATCTATGACAAAGAAATTCACAACCACCTTAGTTTTTCCTTTGCTTTGAAAGAGATCCCCCCCATCGGCGGACCTAAGTATGGCGTGTATGTAATTTCTTATTATGGCAATAAACAGATCAGTAATACCAATATACTAAATCTGGGCTTTGACTTTTTCGCTAATACCGCCCTGAAAGAAGAAATGAAACATGATCCCAAGGTCAACCAGGATGATCCTCCTGATTTTAAACGGGTGGGAGTAACTTTGGGCCACGAACTCGCGCTGCATAAAGTGGCTTTTTTATCTCAGCTGGGATATTACATTTATCAGCCTTACAAATCTGATAAAAGAATTTATCAAAGATATGCTATAAAATTTTACCTGGACCATCATCTGTTTGCGGCCCTTGGGTTTGTATCTCATTTTGCCAAAGCAGATCACGGTGAATGGACCATAGGATATCGGTTTTAATAATATGAGAAAGTTATTTCCAATTTTCCTGCTTTATCTAATTACCGCCTGTGGCAGCGAATCCTTTGACTGTATGAAACAGGCCGGTGAACTGCAAAAGCAACAAATTGAAATTGAGTGGTTTAACAAACTCATGGTATATGATGAAACAGATATTATACTTTCCCAGGGCCCGGAAATTGCGGTTTGGCTGGAGGCAGGAGAAAACCTGATCCCTTCTATTGAATTTAAGTTCCTGAAGGGTCAATTATCTATTTATAATAAAAACTATTGCAACTGGGTTCGTGATAAGAGCAAACCCAAAATCTATATCACTGTACCTGACCTGAAGGAGGTTGAACTTTATGACTATGGCAACCTGGAATCCAGCCACCAGCTGGCATTTAAAAAACTTTCGCTGCTGCTGGAAGGTACCGGAGACGTTACACTGGATTTGAACACCGATACTTTGATTTTAAACTCCAATTTTGTATCCCGGGTGGAACTGACCGGGGTAACCGGATATTTTCAGGTAGAAACCGATGATGACAGCCAGGTCTGGGCAGAAAACCTCAGGTCTGATCAGGTAAAAGTAGTTCACAATGGCAGTAATTTTATAAAAGTATTCCCCCAGCAGGTTTTATGGGCAGAAATTATAAAGAATGGTACCATTTACAGCTATAATGAACCTCCGGAGGTGAATTTATCCAACAAAGGCCCCGGCCGGTTAATTTTTGTACCTGATTCATAAGTTATGCCCTGATTGACTGATCAAATAGTGGAATGGGCCCAGGAAGAAGGATGTAATGAGCATGTGAAGAGGACAAGGTAAGGGATTAGAACAAAAGTAGATTTATGCTGGTTGGCTATGATAAATGTTAAACTGGTAGTTTATAGGCTTCTCAAGTAAAATTGAAACTCCATTTAATCCATTTTAAGCCACCTACAGGCGGGAATCAGTTCAAAAGGTTTTAATGTCCCTTTTATGATGCTTTCTCACACAATTAAACCACTTTTTAATTGTTAATAAAATGTAAATTCAAATTCTGAATTCATATTTACGTGCTTGAAATAGCTATCTTTAATTAATAATAATACGAGGAAAAAGGGTATGAGTAAAATAGTTAAGCAATTATTGATATTGTTTGTGATCATAATTGTGGTATTTCTGATCTTGAATTATAAGATCGGTTTCTTTTCTGGAAATTCAACCTCTCAGGCAGGGCCCATGGCTGCTGAACCATCTGCTATACCAGTGGCAGTAGAGGTGATCCAACCGGAAATACTGGAACAAAAGGTAAAAGTGACTGGCACCCTGATGGCCAACGAGTCGGTAGAATTGAAAAGTGAAATTTCCGGAAAAATTACCAAAATCTATTTCACCGAAGGTCAACAAATCAACAATGGTGAGCTATTATTTAGCATTGACGATACAGAGTTGCAAGCCCAGTTGGAAAAGCTGAAATCCACACAGAAGCTTTATGAGGACAATGAATACCGACAGAAAAAACTGCTGGAAAGGGAAGCGATCAGTCAGGAAGAATATGAGGTAGTGCTCAATGAATTAAGTACAATCCAGGCTGATATTAAGGTTGTTGAATCACAAATCAATAAAAGCCACATCCGGGCTCCATTTAGCGGAGTCATTGGTTTGAGACAGGTTAGTGAAGGCAGCTATATTTCTCCCAGCACGGTAATAGCAAATTTCTTCAGCATTCAACCTATTAAGATTGAGTTTTCGGTACCGGGAAAATACAGTACAGAAATACAAAAAGATCAGGTGATCAGCTTTACAGTAGAAAGCATGGGTCAGGAGTTTCAGGGACGGATTTATGCCATAGAACCACAGATAGATCCCAAAACCAGAACCCTGAAAGTACGGGCCATTAGTCAGAATAAATCACGTCAGCTGATGCCTGGTCAGTTTGCCAATATCGAGATTATCCTGGAAACCATCAATGATGCCCTGATGGTACCTACCATCTCTGTGATCCCGGAGTTGAATGGTCATAAGATCTTCAAATATCAAAATGGCAAGGCCGTGTCAGTCAATGTGGACATAGGTCAGCGCTCTGATCAACAGGTACAGATCGTAAAAGGAATAAATCCTTCCGATACTGTACTTATCAGTGGCATATTGCAGGTGCGGGATGGTGTTCCTGTTATGATTTCTTCATCAAATTAATTTCAGGAAATGGCAAGTTTATCCAGTATTAGTATTAATCGTCCGGTTTTGGCCATCGTGATGTCAATCGTAATCTTGATCTTTGGCATTATTGGCTTTAATTTTTTAGGGATCAGGGAATACCCCAGTGTAGATCCACCTATCATTTCCGTATCCACCAGCTATACCGGGGCCAGTGCTGATATCATTGAATCACAGATCACTGAACCTTTGGAGGAATCCATCAACGGGATTGCCGGGATCAAAACCCTCACCTCAGTAAGCCGGGACGGCAGAAGCACCATCACAGTAGAATTCGATCTGGGAATAGATATGGAAGCTGCGGCCAATGATGTGCGTGACCGGGTATCAAGGGCCGTCCGTAACCTGCCCCAGGATGCTGACCCTCCGGTAGTGGCCAAACGGGATGCAGATTCCACTCCTATTGTGTTTCTTAATGTGAAAAGTGATCAGCGTTCCATGCTGGAGCTAACTGACATTGCCGATAATATTTTTAAAGAACGGCTTCAAACCATTCCCGGCGTGGCAGAAGTGGGAATTTGGGGTGAAAAACTGTACTCCATGCGCTTATGGATGGATCCTGATAAGCTGGCGGCCTATCAGCTTACACCCCTGGATGTAATCAATGCGGTAAATGCCAATAATATCGAGCTGCCATCTGGCCGGGTGGAAGGATTAAATACCGAACTCACTGTTCGGACAGTGGGTCGCATCAATAATCCTGAGGAATATAATGACCTGATCATCAAAGAGGATGAAAATAATATCGTCAGGTTCAGGGATATAGGATATGCCGAACTGGGTCCGGAAAATGAAAGAACCGTATTAAAAAGAGATGGTATTCCCATGGTGGGAGTGGTGCTATATCCTCAGCCAGGTTCCAACAACATTGAAATTACGGATGAATTTTATAAAAGGCTGGAATCCATTAAGGTGGATTTACCAGCCGATATTGATCTGGGCATTGGCTGGGATTTTACAGAATACATTCATCAATCAATTGATGAAGTGCAACAAACCATATTTATCGCCTTTTTCCTGGTAGTTTTCATCATCTTTTTGTTCTTAAGAGATTGGCGTACCACTGTGATCCCGGTCATTACCATTCCCATAGCCCTGATTGGTACCTTCTTTATCATGTATGTGGCTGATTTTTCCATCAATGTACTTACCTTATTGGGGATTGTACTGGCCATTGGCCTGGTGGTAGATGATGCCATTGTGGTGTTGGAAAACATCTACACCAAGATCGAAGATGGAATGGAGCCTCATCAGGCTGCCATTAACGGGGCACGGGAGATCTTTTTTGCCGTAATTTCCACCACAGTGGCTTTGGCTTCCGTCTTTTTGCCGGTTATTTTCTTGCAAGGGCTAACTGGCCGGTTATTCCGGGAGTTTGGCATAGTAGTGGCCGGTGCGGTAATAATTTCATCCTTTGTAGCCCTCACCCTGGCACCCATGCTATGTAGCAGGATCCTGAAAAAAAGAGAAGGGCATAACTGGTTTTATCGCAAAACAGAGCCATTTTTTAAATGGCTCAACCGAAAATACAACAGATCCCTGGAAGGTTTTATGCAAAACCGTTGGATGGCTTTTCCCCTGGTAGCTATATCCATTGGTATTCTGGTGGCTGTTGGAGCTTATTTGCCCTCAGAATTATCACCCCTGGAAGACCGGGGACAGTTTTATGCCTTTGCCACCGGACCAGAAGGAGCCACTTTTGAATACATGGATCGCTATGTGGATTCCCTGATCGTGATGGCCCAAACTGAAATTCCGGAATACAGCGCAATTATTTCAGTGACCTCTCCTGGATTTGGCGCCTCCACTTCAGTCAATTCGGCCTTTTTCCGGGTGATTCTGAAAAATGTGGATGAAAGGGAAAGATCCCAATCGGAAATTGTAAAGGGTTTTCAGCCCAAAATCATGAGTAATACCATGGCCCGGGCTTTTGTATCCGAACCCCAATCGATCGGAAACCGACGTTCAGGACTTCCGATCCAATATGTAATTCAGGCTCCTAACCTGGAAAAGCTTAAAGAAGTTTTACCTGAATTTCTTCTAAAGGCCAGCCAGGATCCCACCTTTAATTTTGTAGACGTAGATTTAAAGTTCAATAAACCGGAGATCCGGATCGAAATAGACCGGGAAAAAGCCCGGAAAATGGGAGTTTCAGTAAGAGACATTGCCCAAACCCTACAATTGGGACTGAGTGGACAAAGATTTGGTTATTTTATCAAAAACGGGCAACAATACCAGATCATTGGTCAGGTACTAAGGGAAGATCGTAATGAGCCCTTTGATTTGCGGTCACTGTACGTGAGAAACAATACCGGTGAATTGATCCAGATTGACAACCTGGTTTATCTGACAGAACAAAGCACACCTCCATCACTTTATCGGTTCAATCGGGCCTCTGCCGCCACCATTTCGGCTAGTCTGACTGATGGAAATACCATTGGAGACGGAGTGGAAGCTATGGACCGGATCAAAGCAGAAGTATTGGATGAATCATTTTCCACTGCCCTTGACGGAGTGACCCGTGAATTTGAAGAAAGTTCCTCCAGTCTGTTCTTTGCTTTTCTGTTTGCGCTCATCCTGATCTACCTGGTGCTGGCGGCTCAGTTTGAAAGCTTTCGTGATCCTTTTACCATCATGTTCACTGTTCCATTAGCCATTGCCGGGGCTTTATTCAGTTTATTACTTTTTAATGAAACCCTTAATATATTCAGCCAGATCGGGATGATCATGCTGGTAGGTTTGGTTACCAAAAATGGGATCCTGATCGTGGAATTTGCCAATCAGCGTAAAGCACGGGGTATGAACATTATGGAAGCCATCATAGGAGCTGCTGAATCCCGCTTCCGTCCTATTTTGATGACCAGCTTATCCACCATATTGGGTATATTACCCATTGCCCTGGCCCTGGGGGCAGGCTCGGAAAGCAGGGTATCTATGGGTATTGCCGTGATCGGAGGATTGATCTTTGCTACCATTTTAACATTATATATCATCCCGGCCATTTACAGTTACTTTACCGGAACCGAGAAAAGAGTCGCCAGATTTTAACTTTTTATGAAACACAAATTGAGTCATCTGACCTTATTGGTTATCCTGTTGATATTTTCAGGAAACCTGACAGTGAAATCCCAGGAAATGATGAACCTGAGTCGAGCCATTGAAATAGGTTTGGAAAACAATTACAACCTGAAAATTGCCGATAATCTGCAAATTGTAGCTGAAAACAACAATACCCTGGGCAATGCTGGTTTTATGCCCAGTTTGGATCTGACTGGTCGTAAAAATTGGAGCAGTGAAAACGTAAACCTGGAAATTGCCACTGCAGATGGCTCTTTTCCCATAGAAAGGAACTGGGCCAAATCCAACAATTTTAATGTATCAGCTGATATGGTCTGGACTATTTTTGATGGCATGGCCATGTTTGCCACACAGGAAAAGCTAGATGTACTTGATCAATATGGCGCTCTTAATAAAGAATCTGTTCTGGAAAATACCATTGCCCTGATCAGTAGCACCTATTACCGGGTTATTCTGGAAGAGGCTAAATTAAATGTTTTACAAAATACCATCAAACTTTCCCAGGAACGAAAGGATATAGCCGAAACAAAGTATCAGGTAGGAAAAGCCTCCAAGCTGGAGTTTTTAGCGGCACAGGTTGATTTTAACAGTGACCTTTCAGCACTGATCAGACAACGGGAAATCCTTCGTCAGACCCAGATTGAATTCAACCGTATACTGGCCCGTGATCTGTTGGTAGAATTTGAAACAAAAGATTCAATCATAATAGGCGAAGAACTGGATCAGGAATCGTTATTAGCTGCACTTGATCAACAAAATCCGCAATTGCTGATGATGATGGCCAATAAAAATATCGCGTATTATGAGCAACAGGAAATTGCGGGGGAAAGATTGCCTGAAGTATTTATTACCGTGGGATATGCCTATTCCACCTTAAACAGGGAAGCAGGCCAGCTAAAGAGCAGCCAGTCCGATGGATTAAATTACGGATTGGGAGGAAGCTGGAATATTTTTGATGGTTTTAATACCAACAGAAGGATACAAAATGCCAAAATAGAAGTTTTGAATCGTGATCTTGAAATACAGCAATTACGCATTGACCTTAAGGCCGACCTGCACAAGGTTTACATTACCTACCAAAACAGCCGGGAACTTTATGCCCTGGAACAGGAAAATTTTGCTGTAGCCCGGGAAAATTCAGAAATTGCCCTGGATCGCTACCGGCTGGGAAATACCAATGCCCTGGAACTCCGGGAAGCCCAGCAAAATTTTGTTGATGCAGAGAGTAGGAGGCTAAATGCTGCTTATGCAATCAAGGTGGCTGAAATTGAATTGCTAAGGCTTAGTGGGAAAGTGCTGGAAGAAATGAATTAAATTAAGCCAAGGTTTAACTATCCCAGCCTTCTGAGTCAATAAAAAATAACTGCAACAAAAAAAGCATAGACCTTTTTCAGGATTGGTTGTTATGTAATTAACAGCAAAAAAATAACACCATGACACAACATGCCAATTACAGCCTGTTCCAGCAGGTATGCCAGTTTATTGAGCAAGCCAACCAATACTTGAAATTACACCCCGGCCTGGTAGAACAAGTGAAACAGTGCAACGCCATTTACAAATTTAATTTTCCTGTCACTAAACCGGATGGCAGTTATGAGGTACACACCGGATATAGGGTACAACATTCACATCATCAGTTGCCGGTAAAAGGCGGTATTCGTTACAGTACTCAGGTAGACGAAGAAGAAGTGAAGGGTTTGGCTGCGTTGATGACCTTCAAATGTTCACTGGTGGACCTTCCTTTCGGTGGTGGCAAGGGGGGAGTAGATATAGACCCTCGCACCTGCGATGATAAAATGGTGGAAAATATTACCCGACGCTATACCATGGAACTGATCCGAAAAAATTTTATCGGCCCGGCCCTGGATGTACCTGCTCCTGACTATGGCACCGGAGCTCGTGAAATGGGCTGGATTGTGGATACCTACAGGGCTTATCATCCGGAACAGGTAAATGCATTAGGATGTGTAACTGGTAAGCCACTGTCACTTAATGGCATAGAGGGTCGTACAGAAGCCACCGGCATGGGTGTGTTCTTTGGCATCCGGGAAGCCGTTTCAGTCAAAGAGGATATGACGGCGCTTGGCCTTAGCCCTGGATTGACTGGCAAAAAAGTTATTATTCAGGGTTTGGGAAATGTGGGATATTATGCCGCCCTTTACCTGCAAAAGGCAGGAGCCATCATTTCTGGAATAGCTGAATATAATGGCGGATATTTTGATGAGCATGGAATTGATATTAGCAAAATCAAAGACTATCAAAATGAAAATGGCTCATTTGAAGGATATGGTCAGGGAAAGTTTATCCGGGATTCATCAGCCCTGCTTACTTATCCTTGTGATATCCTGATACCGGCAGCCCTGGAAAATCAAATCACATCGGCCAATGCCGGAGCCGTACAGGCTAAAATTATCGCAGAAGCAGCCAACGGACCAGTAACCACAGATGCAGAAGCTATTTTATTGGAAAAAAACAAGATGATCATTCCTGATATGTACCTGAATGCAGGTGGTGTAACTGTTTCTTATTTTGAATGGCTGAAGAACCTGTCCCGGATGTCTTTTGGGCAATTGGAAAAAAGATATGAGCGACAGAAGTATGATAACCTGCTGAACAGCATAGAAGCTGCAACCGGTAAATCATTCACCTCTACCCAGGAAAATCAAATTGTAAGAGGAGCCAGTGAAAGAGACCTGGTAGAATCGGGACTGGAAGAAACCATGGTAACCGCCTATCATAGCGTTAATAAAGTGAGAAAGGAAAATAATATTAAAAGTTTGCGAACAGGTGCTTTTATGTTGTCATTGCAAAGGATAGCCCATAGTTATATGAACCTGGGTATTTTCCCTTAATTGTAATAGAAATCTTGCATTGATTTTTTCAGGAGTTCTTCATAAAAATTTAAAAACAGAAGTAATACTGGTTGGATTTTTAGAAGAATGAGGGAATTCATTGGTAATCCTTTTTTCCGGAGAAAATATTAAATGTAATGACCTTTTAGGTCTAATATGTCTGAACTATGATTATGAGGCAAATAAAAGCAGCGATGGAGGGGTTGTACGACGTACCTGTGGGTAGGAATAAAGTACGGCCGTCCGGACAGGAAAAAGATGACCTTTCAGCAAATCCTGGGCAGCTGCTCACCTGCAAGCATATCAACAATTCTTCTGCCTCCAATCTGAGTCTTTAGCAAAACCATACCAGCCGGATCAGCTATAACCTCTCCGATTACCCGGCTGTGTCGACCTTCTTCAAATTTTTGCATCAATTCCAATGCTGCATCAGCGGCCAGGGCTGGAATCACCATTACTACTTTGCCTTCATTGGCCACATGAAGTGGATCGAATCCCATCATTTCACATAAGCCTTTCACCGGTTCCTGCAGTGGAATATCCTCTTCCCGGATTTCGATGCCAATATCCTGAAGATGTACTATTTCATTTAAAACAGTACCAATACCTCCCCGGGTAGCATCCCGCATAAATTTTATGGGTATTTTTGCTTCCATTATCTTCTGCAGCATGTGATTCAGTGGAGCCACGTCTGATTTAATTTTTAAAGTTTCTCCTATTTTTTCCCGGGCAGTAAACACAGCCATACCATGGTCAGCAATTGTACCATTTAAAATGATCAGGTCACCAGGGGACAGATCAATATGTTCTTGTAATTTTTCATATCCCAATATGGGTATTCCCAGACCAGTGGTGCTGATAAACAGCTTGTCACAACTGCCTTTATCCACAACCTTTGTATCACCGGAAATGATAAATACTCCAGCTTTATTGGCCTCAGCTTGCATAGATTGTACCACTTTTTCCAGAATATCCATGGGTAAACCCTCTTCCAGTATAAAAGAGACAGTGAGGTACCGTGGTATACTCCCACTCACAGCCAGATCATTGACCGTACCTGAAACAGCCAGCTTGCCAATATCGCCTCCGGGAAAAAAAAGCGGATTGACTACAAAAGCATCAGTGGTAATATGCACCTGATTGGAGGGTAATTCCACCAGTGCTGCATCGGTATTTTTCACAAGGTTTGGATTAGGAAAATACTGGAAAAACAGCTTTTCAATCAGCTGATGAGATAATTTTCCCCCACTTCCATGGGCCAGTAATATGCGGTCTTCCATAAGTTTTATAATTAAATTATTGGTAGCGATAGCGGTAATGTGCCTGGCATGCTCCTTCGTGTGAAACCATGCAGGCACCGATCGGATGCTCTGGCATACATTGGTTACCAAAAAGAATGCATTCGACAGGATTTTTGATTCCTTTCAATATTTTGCCACAAATGCAACCTTTGGGCTCATGTGAAACAAATGGTTTAATGTCCAGTTGGCCAGCATCAAATTGTTGGTAGGAAGGTTTTATTTTTAATCCGCTTCGGGCAATTATTCCCAGTCCGCGCCAGTAATCATCTTGCAGCTGAAAAACCTGATTTAAAAATTGCCGGGCTTTTTGATTTCCCTCAGACCGAACTCCCCTGGAATACTGATTTTCTACCCTGGCTTCTCCTGCTTCAAACTGTTTGATCAACATCAATATGGCTTGCAACAGATCCACAGGCTCGAAACCTGCAATGACAACAGGAATATGATATTTTTGAGCAATAAATTGATAAATGTCGGTTCCCGTTATGCTGCTGACATGACCCGGACCAATATAGCCATCCAGCTGAACTTCTTCATCAATCAAAGCCTGCATGGCTGGAGGCATAACTTTATGAGCGCTAAGCACATAAAAATTTTTTAGTTGCATCTGTTCTGCTTTGATCAAAGCAATAGCAGTAGCAGGTGCTGTGGTTTCAAATCCAATACCTAAAAAGACCACCTTTCGATCAGGATGTTGAAGGGACAGATTTAAGGCGGCCAGACTGGATTGAACCATACGAATATCTGCACCTCCGGCTTTAGCGGATTGCAGATTGGTATTTGTACCGGGAACCTTCAACAGATCACCATAGGTGGCGATAATAATATCTTCCCTTTGGGCCAGGGCCAGAGAATGATCAATGAATTCAATAGCAGTGACACATACCGGACAACCTGGGCCAGAAATCAATGCAACAGTATCAGGTAATAAAGAGGGTATGCCAAATCGTTGAATGGCCATGGTATGACCTCCGCAAACTTCCATTAAACGAATTTTATGGGCAGATACCTGATTTATTTGATCAATCAGGATTTTAACCAGTTCTTTTGATCTGAATTCATCGATATACTTCAATGGCTAATTATTTATTTAATTCATTCACCATAGAAAGTGTAGCTAATGCTTCTTCTTCGTTGATTTTTTCTATGGCAAAGCCGGTATGTATCAAAACATAGTCTCCGGGTTCTGCCTTATCCAGCAGATCCAATGCTACCTTGACTTCTGAACCACCTAATGAAGCAACTGCTTCACTACCTTCAATACTTATTATTCTGGCTGGTATACTTAAACACATATTCCTGAAGTTTTCCGGTTGATCTTAATTTTGCCGCAATGGCTAATTGGCCCAAAGCTATACCCCCATCATTGATGGGGATCAGATTATTGGTAATCACTTCTAATCCTAATTTCTTTAATTTATTAACGATATTACAATATAAATATTTGTTTTGAAAACTTCCACCCGATAAGACAACTTTATTTATACTATAAATTTCAGACATTATTTTCACCTGTTCTACGGTCATATTTACAATAGTTTGGTGAAACCGGGCCGCTATGTTTCCGGTATGAACCCCCTTTTTCAAATCATCCACAATTTCCCGGATAGCGGGAAGCAGGGAAATGGGAGTATTGAGTTCATATGAATAAGAAAGTACTTCTGAGGATTCTTTTACTGTATTTTCAAGAAGCATAGGTGCTTCTGCCTGGTATTTAGCATACAGGCAAATATTTAAAATAGCTGCAACAGCATCAAATAACCGCCCCATACTGGATGTCTGAAAGGACTTTTCCTGAATTAATAATTCCTGTATCAACTTGAGTTTGAACGGATGAATTTTGTTGAACCAGTCTAAGCCCAGGTCATACCATTTATCACCGAAGGTCGCAGCCAGATAAGCAACTGCCATCCGCCAGGGCTCTTTCACCACCTGGTCACCTCCCGGTAATGGTAAGTAGGCCAAATGGTTGATCCGTTCGAAATTTTCCAGATCAGCCACCATAAATTCACCTCCCCAGATCTGCCCGTCAGTTCCATAGCCTGTTCCATCAAAAACTACCCCAACCACCGTCTCGTCCCATCCATGTTCAGCCATTGCAGACGCGAGGTGAGCATGGTGATGTTGAATTGGTAAGTAAGGCACATCGATATCCTGAGCAAAACGGGTTGATAAATAATCCGGATGCAGATCACATACAGCTAATGAAGGTTCAAACCGGAAAAGCGATTTAAATCTGCTGTAACTCTCCCGATAAAAATGATACGTTTCATAGTTTTTCAGATCACCCTGATACTGGCTCAGGATAACCTGGTTTTGTTTACCCAGAGCAAAACTCCCGGCCAATTCCGCTCCTGCAGCAATAATTCCTTCCGTAGGTAAATTTAAATAAATCGGAGCAGGGGCAAATCCCCGCGACCTTCTCAATATTAGCGTTTGATTTTGAACCACCTGTAAAATGGAATCATCACAACGATTGTGAATTAATCTGTTATAAGTCACTATGGCTTTTACTTTGTGGTGAAAAGATAGAAATGCTTGATCATCCTCAATGATAATGGGTTCATCAGAAAGATTTCCGCTGGTAAAAACCAGGGCATCTGTTTCTAATTTTTCAAAAAGTAGGTAGTGATAAGGCATATAAGGGAGTATGGCTCCAATGGTTTTTAAACCATTAGTATCCAAATCAGTGATTTTATCTTTTGAGGAAAGCAAAACAATTGGTCGATGCCAGCTGATTAACCATTCTTTTTCCAGGTCGTTGATGATGGCATATTTATTCAGGCTGGACAAGTCCCTGAACATGACTGCCAATGGCTTTCCCTGTCGTTTTTTGATGTCCTTTAATTCCTCTACTGCCTTATGATCAAGTGCATTACAAACCAGTTGATAACCTCCCAGACCTTTAATAAGCAATACCTGGCCTTGATTGATCCATTGGACCGACTGCAATAGCACCTTATTTTGATCAGTGATGTCTGGGACATCTTTACTGGTTAGATGATATGCTGGTCCGCAGTGATGGCAAGCCACCGGTTGGGCATGAAATCTTCTATCATTAACATCCAGATACTCTATCATACATTGCCGGCATAATTTAAAGTCTTTCATAGTAGTATTTTGCCGGTCATATGGCAATGATTCTATGATTGAAAATCGGGGTCCGCAGTGCGTGCAATTGATCAAAAAATAATGTTTCCGTTGGGACTGACGCTTGATATCTTCCAGGCATTCTGAACAAACTGCAATATCCGGACTAACCTGAGTAACAGATTGATCTTCATTCTGACTGGGTAAAATAGAAAAACCAGCTAGTTGCTGATTCCTTTTATGATGTTCTATTCTCAAGGAAAAAATCTGGGCTGCAGACGGTGCCTGATCCTGAATAGCCTGGCAAAATTTAAAGATTTGATCCTGATTGGTTTGGATCATGATTTCAACCTGCTGGTTGGTATTTCTCACCCATCCGCTTAGTTGAAACCGTTGGGCTAAACGATATATAAAGGGGCGGAAACCAACCCCTTGTACCAAACCTTTGATTAAAATATGATATTGCTGATCAATCAGTTTACGGTTAATCTAACCATTTATTAAGAATATGTTTATTAATTATTTCCATATGTTCCTCTCCCATTGCCATTGCTAAAATGCTATGCCTGGAAAGCTTTTTTATTACATTATCCGGCAATTCGAGTGAAGAAAAAACAGGCACCAGGATTTTTTCTTTATATTCAGGAAAATAATTATAGATAAGGTCAGAAGAGACCAGATCGACAAACTCTTTTACATAATCGCTGCGGGGGGTGGCTTTTATTTCACACAGAAAGAAAAATTTATCTGTTATAGCTACAGCATCAAATTCCCTGATATTTTCCCTGTCTTTGATATGTCTGATATACAAAGTATCCATGCGCTTATCCGGGTCTAATTGAAAATATCGTTTGATTATACCGAAAAGCCCGGGAGCAGCTATATCCTCAGCAATGGAACCTAGTTTATTGGAAATCTCACCCCACCTTTTATTCATTTGCTTACTTTCTCGACGTGTCTCATTTTTAAATTCCAGCATCTCATTCTTAAAGGCCTTCATTTCATCCTTGAATTCAAGCATCTCGTTCTTGAAAACTTTCATTTCATCTTTAAATTCAAACATCTCGTTCTTGAAAACTTTCATTCCATCCTTGAATTCAAGCATCTCGTCCTTGAAAACTTTCATTCCATCCTTGAATTCAAGCATCTCGTCCTTGAAAACTTTCATTTCATCTTTAAATTCAAGCATCTCGTTCTTGAAAACTTTCATTCCATCCTTAAATTCCAGCATCTCGTCCTTGAAAACTTTCATTTCATCCTTAAATACCTTTATTTCTCCGGATAAAGAAGTAATGGCTTTCTCAGATTGGATGATGAAAGAACCCAATGCATGTTCCAAGGTATTTACTCTTTCCTGAATTTCGGCCATAATGCAAAACGTATACTACAAAAACGTATATTAAATAAAAATAGTTAATAACAATTATAATTCATAAGTAAAATAGACGGAATTAATGGTCTAATGCACAAAATTACCGGGTAAAACATCCATATTAACCCCTTTCTGTTTCAACTGGGAATATATTTCCTGATCAAACCTGTATAAAGTGGCTCTCCGATGGGATACGTTTTCCTGCTTTTCATTCAAAGGAATCAAATGACCCGGTTTTAATATTTTTTTTCGAAAATTTCTGTTATCAAGCTTGATATCATATAATGACTCATATAAATCCTGCAATTGCCTGAGACTGAATTTGGTTGGTAATAATTCAAAACCCAGGGGTTCAAACCGAAACCTTCTTTTAAGCTTAAATAAGGATATATCCAGAATATTTTTATGATCCAAAGGCAAATTAGGAATTGCTTCAATGTCAAACCAATCGGCAGCTTCAGCTTCGGATATATGAGGTTGAAGACGGTGCTTGTTGATATCAACTAAAGCCAGAAATCCAATGGTAACGATTCTTTGGTCTTTGATCCGTTGTACCTGGCTAAAAGCCCCCACCTGATCCAGGTAGATATCACGGACTCCTGACATTTCCTGCAGAATACGAATAGCCGCTTGTTCAGCGCTTTCATCCACATAAATATTGTCACCTGGTAAAGCCCATTGACTGGTCATAAAAGCGTTACTTCGTTGAATCAGCAATATTTTGAATTGCTTCTGGCTAAATCCAAAAATGCAGCAATCTACTGATAAATTTTGCAATTTTTTCCGGCTCAGTTTTTCATTCATAGTAATATTTTCTTGATTTCTAGCTGAAGTTTTAATTTTTGACTTTTATCTTTTGATCAAAATATAAATTTAGTAAATTTGTTTAGTTAACGTACTTTTTACAATAAGTAATTTTTAATATCACAATAATTTGATTATATGAATCACTATAAATTCAAAAGCAGCTTGCCGGCCGTGGGAATCCGTCCTACCATTGATGGACGCCTGGGAGGTGTGAGGGAATCCCTGGAACAACAAACCATGGAAATGGCTCAAAATGTAGCCGAACTCATTTCTTCAAATCTTAAATATTTTGATGGTACTCCGGTAAATTGCGTACTGGCTGATTCCACCATTGGCAGAGTTCCGGAATCAGCTGCTTGTGAAGAAAAATTTGAAAGGGAAGGTGTAGGCCTTTCAATTACTGTGACACCCTGTTGGTGCTATGGTACTGAAACTATTGATATGCATCCTACCCGCCCTAAAGCCATTTGGGGGTTCAATGGCACGGAAAGACCAGGAGCAGTTTATTTAGCTGCGGCTTTGGCCGGTCATGCCCAGAAAGGTTTACCTGCATTCAGCATTTATGGCACTGAGGTACAGGAAAGTGATGACAGTGGAATACCAGAAGAGATAAAAAATAAATTACTTCAATTTGCCCGGGCAGGGTTGGCTGTTGCTACCATGAAAGGTAAATCCTATCTATCCATTGGATCAGTATCCATGGGCATTGCCGGATCAATTGTTGATGAATCCTTTTTCCAAAATTATTTAGGTATGCGCAATGAATATGTGGATATGAGTGAACTTGCCAGACGGATGGAAGAAGGAATATTTGATCAGGAGGAATATCAGAAAGCGCTTTCCTGGACCAGAAAAAATTGTAAGGAAGGAAAAAATTATAACCCTTCAGAAAAACATAAAAGCCGGGAAAAAATGGATCAGGAATGGGAAACAGTGGTAAAAATGACCTTGATCGCCCGTGATTTAATGGTGGGAAATCCTGCCCTGGCCCAGGCCGGGTTCGGTGAAGAAGCCCTGGGTCATCATGCATTGGCAGCCGGTTTCCAGGGTCAAAGGCAATGGACCGACCATTTTCCCAACGGTGATTTTATGGAAGCAATTCTGAATTCCTCCTTTGATTGGAATGGAATAAGGCCTCCGTTTATGATGGCTACGGAAAATGATTCGCTGAATGGCATATCCATGTTATTAGGGTATTTGCTGACCAACCAGGCCCAGGTCTTTTCGGATGTACGGACTTACTGGAGTCCTGAATCCGTGAAAAGAGTAGCCAATTATCAATTGCAAGGAAAGGCATCAGATGGCATCATTCACTTGATCAATTCAGGATCTTCTTCTTTGGATGGTTCGGGAGAACAAACCAAGGGAGGAAAACCTGTCATGAAGCCATTTTGGGAAATATCTGAGGAAGAAGCACAGAAATGCCTTAATGCCACCGACTGGCCACCGGCCATGTATGAATATTTCCGGGGTGGGGGTTACTCCTCTCATTTTGTCACCAAAGGAGAAATGCCAGTGACAATGTGCCGGATAAATTTAGTTAAAGGGTTAGGTCCGGTAATTCAGATCGCAGAAGGCTGGACGGTGGAATTACCAGAAAAAGTACATAAAATACTGGATGAAAGAACTAATCCAACCTGGCCTACCACCTGGTTTGTCCCTCGTATTACCGGTAAAGCAGCATTCAAAGATGTCTATTCGGTCATGGCCAACTGGGGAGCCAATCATGGAGCATTTAGTTATGGGCATTATGGCGCAGATCTAATTACCTTATGTTCCATGCTGCGGATACCGGTATGTATGCACAACGTAGTAGAGGAAAAAATCTTCCGTCCCAAAGATTGGACCGCCTACGGCATGGATCCGGAAGGGGCTGATTACCGGGCCTGCCAAAGCTATGGTCCACTTTATAAATAACCTTTTATATTTACAATTAGGCTAAAGCCAGATAGTAGAAATATTTCTCGTCTGGCTTTTTTTTGTAGAACTATTCCCCAACCTGATTATTAAATCAACATATTATGTAAATATTTTTTTTAAAAACAGGTTGTTTAAAGCTGATAAACAGTCATTTAGAAGTTTTGGCACGGATTTTATATCCTTTTTTAACAGTAAATTAAACTTTTATAATTATGAAAAAAGTACTCATTGCGGTTGTGCTAGCTACAACTTTATTTGCATGTAACCAAAAAGAACTTGAAACCTTAAGATCAGAAAAACAACAACTAATTACTGAAACTGAGGAAAAGGATTCTACATTGGTGGCTTTTATGGAGTCTTTCAATGAAATTGAACGAAATTTAGCTGAAATAAGGGAAAGAGAATTAAATATTGAGCTAAAAAACAAAGAAGACAATAATGCATCGGCTTCCGTTCAGCAACAAATCAAGGAAGATATTAATGTAATTAATGAATTAATTGCAGCTAATAAGGCTACAATTGAAGAATTGAATCAACAATTGAAAAATTCCAAAGGAAGAAGCGCCACTTTAAACAAAATGCTGATTACATTAAAAGAACAGCTTAATCAACAGGTGGAAGAAAAAGATCAGGCCATAGCCATGCTGAAAGATGAGTTGCAACAAATGAATTATACCGTAGAAGAATTGAACGCAGACATTGATACTTTGGAACAAGTAAATACTGAGTTAGCTCAGGCCAACCAGCAAAAAGACAGCATCCTCACTACCCGTGTAGACGAAATGAATACTGCTTACATAGCCATGGGTAGTAGTAAAAAACTTGAATCAGAAAACATTATCACCAAAGAAGGAGGATTTCTTGGAATAGGTAAAACTGAAAAACTCAGCCCCAAAGTAGATCCTCAGGCTTTTACCAAAGTTGACATCAGGGAAATTAAAGAAATTCCAGTGGAAGGTAAAAAAGTAGAACTGGTAACCAATCATCCTGATGACAGCTACACCATTGTAGGTGATGATGAACAAAAAACAATTGAAATTACTCAGCCAGAAAAATTCTGGAATTCTTCCAAATATTTGGTAGTAAGGGTAAATTAAAGATAATCACTCGTATCATAGCTCCCATATTCTAATCCAGGAAACAAACGGTTTCCTGGATTTTTTTTATCCCACCGATTGAACTGCAATTCAGTAATTACCGCTTTTTTGATCATTACTTAATTTATTTACTAGTCCATGCTTTATTAAAAAGCTACGATATCATAAATTGGATCAGAACCTAAATTACCTTAATTTAATAAGGTAGATCAACAGGTTTTAGATACTATGTTAACTGATTGTTTAAAAAAGCTAATTTTATGTATTACAGCATGCTTCATTGCTTTTGCCATTTACGGGACGAATAAAAAAATGGGAGAAGATGACATAGAGGATGACTTACTATTACGATATCATGAGCCTGCCAATGTATGGACAGAGGCTTTACCCCTGGGAAATGGATATATTGGAGCCATGGTTCATGGCGGTATCCAACAAGAACATCTTCAACTCAATGAAGTAACCTTGTATTCCGGTGATCCACAGCATACTTATAAATCAATAGATATTCGGAAAAGATTTCCGGAAGTTATGAAATTGATGAATCAGGAAAAATATGCAGAAGCCCAGAATATAATTGCTGATGATTGGTTAGGGAGGGCCCAGCAATGCTATCAACCGTTGGGAGATCTTTGGATTAATTTCAAACATAGCCAGCCAGTGGAAGGATATCAAAGAATTCTGGATCTTGCCAATGCAGTGGCTACCATCACCTATAAGACAGAAGGAATAAGGTTTAAGCGGGAATATTTTGCCAGCTATCCTGATCATGTTATAGTAGCCCGATTATCGGCCACTAAACCAGGCAGTATCAATTGTGTAATCAGTTTATCCACACCTCATAAACCCACGGCAAAATACCTGTCAGAATCTCCTTTTTTAGTCATGCAGGGAAAAGTACCGGGATTTGTACTAAGACGTACCTTTAAGCAGGTAGAAAGTGGGAGAGATCAACACAATATCCTGAGATTTATGACAAATATGGCCAGTTAAAGCCGGGTTCAGGGCAGGTGCTTTATGATGAAGAAGTTAATGGATTGGGAATGGCTTTTGACAGCCGTATCAAGGCCATCAACCAAGGCGGAATGGTGAAACTGCAGGATCAGAAACTAATTGTGGAAAATGCGGATGAAGTAGTTTTACTATTTAGTGCTGCTACAAGTTTCAATGGATTTGACAAGAGCCCTGTAATTCAGGGAAGCGACCCTACCGAAAAAGTATTATCTTTATTTGATGATTTAGAAGGTAAAGATTATCAGGAACTTCTGTCTGCTCACAAAGAAGATTATCAGGAATTATTTAACCGGGTCAGTTTTGGATTAGGTAAATTAACCAGGCAATCAAAATTACCAACAGATAAACGGGTAGCGCTTTTCTCAAATGGAAAAGATCCTTCTCTGGCTGCATTATTGTTTCAGTTTGGGCGTTACCTGATGATTTCGGGATCCCGCCCGGGAGGTCAGCCCCTCAATTTACAAGGCATTTGGAATCCACATGTAATACCTCCATGGGCAGGGGCATACACTATGAATATCAATACAGAAATGAATTATTGGCCAGCTGAACTGACCAATCTTTCTGAATGTCATGAACCTCTTTTTCAGGCTATCAGGGAACTGGCTATCAATGGCAAGCAAACAGCTCATGATATGTTCGGATTACAGGGATGGACCGGGAATCATAACATGACCATCTGGCGTCAGGCAGAACCAGTAGATCGATGTAATTGTTCATTCTGGCCGGTGGTAGCGGGCTGGCTTACCAGCCATATGTGGGAAAGATATCTCTATCATGGTAAGACTGATTTTCTTAAAAAGGAAGTATTTCCCCTGCTTAAAGGAGCGGTTCAATTCTACAGTGGTTGGTTGGTAACTAATCAGGATGGCTATCTGGTAACTCCTGTTGGACATTCCCCTGAGCAATCATTTAAATATCAAGGAGATAAAGTGGGTAGTCAAAGTCCCGGACCTACCATGGATATGGCCATCATTCGTGAATCGTTTGCCCGCTATCTTGAAGCTTGCCAAATCCTGAATATTGAGGATGAATTACAAAAAAAAATCAGCGGGCAATTAGCTAAGCTTTTACCTTATCAGCTTGGTAAATATGGTCAATTGCAGGAGTGGCAGTTTGATTTTGAAGATGCAGACCCCCAACACCGTCATATTTCCCATCTTTATGGGTTTCATCCGGGAAACCAGATTGATTTTCAGGAAGACCCGGAATTAGTGGCAGGAGTAGAAAAAGTAATGCAAAGGAGAGGAGACAAAGCCACTGGCTGGTCTATGGGCTGGAAGATAAATGTTTGGGCCAGATTAAGAAATGGTAATCATGCTTTGAAATTGATCACCAACTTGCTGAGCCTTGTTCGTGAAAATGATACAAAATATTCAGGAGGGGGAATTTATCCTAATTTATTTGATGCCCATCCGCCTTTCCAGATCGATGGTAATTTTGGAGCCACAGCAGGAATCGCAGAAATGCTGGTACAAAGCCATGATGGCAGTATTTTTTTGCTACCTGCCTTGCCAGATGACTGGAAAGAAGGCAAAATATTTGGGGTAAGAGCCAGAGGAGGTTTTGAGATAAACCTGCGGTGGAAAAAGGGTAAGTTGTTGGAAGCCCAAATACAGTCCGATTTAGGAGGAAATTGCAGAATATCCAGTAAGCATCCTATTAAATTGATCAATACACCTTTCCAGGAAGTCAACGGAAAAAATCCCAATCCTTTATTTCAGCAGGTGGAAGCAGGAGCACCTATCATTCATGCACGGGAAAAATTAGACATACCAAACCCTATGAAAATTTATCAGATTGATTTTTCTACCCGGCCTGGTGAAACCTACACCATTCAACTAATAAAATGATTACTCCATTTATTTGATCAAAGCATCAATGGCTTCAGCCAGCTTTTTATCCTTATCTGTTACCTTATTGCCGGCATCGTGCGTATTCAATTCAAAGCTTACTGTATTGTACACATTGCTCCAGTTAGGATGATGATTCATTTTTTCTGCCAGTATGGCTACCTGGCTCATAAATCCAAAGGCTTGAACAAAATCCTTAAATTCAAAAGTTTTCATCAATTTGTTATCTTCTTCTTTCCACATAAAAAATAAGTTTTAGTTTATCCTGATAACCAAGAAAAAATGAAGTGGTTTTAAAATTTGAAAAAAGCATTTGGACCATTGTCAGGAGGGAGGTTAAGTGGCAAAATACAGGATTATTGGTTATTATTCCCTGGTAAAATCCATGGAATCTGCGTAATAATTACCATTATCATGTTTAAAAAGAATCCAAACCCTGAACGATCCATCATTAAAACTATATTTTCCTATGGCATATTTAAAGCCTTGCTTTCCCGCTCCCTGGTGTATAAACTGAAAATCTTCCGGAACATATTTTTTAAAAAAATCCCTTAGCACAAATTCGGCCTGGGTTTTACTATAACTTGACTTTTCTCCATCAAAATTTAATTCCACATTTTCATGGAAATATTTTATAAGCTCTTTGGCGCTTCCCGCTTTCAGTGCAGCTCTCACGTTATTAATCACATCTCCCTGGGCCTGGGTGTTTACCAATTGAGGACCCATCAGAAAAGCAATGAATACCATGGAGTAAATTAACTTTATTTTTATTCTCATAATCAGCCTCAAAATTCACCTACTTAAAGCTAAAACTATGCCAGCATTTATTATTTTTGCAACGTGTTTTTCAAAAATATTACCAAAAGCTTAATTTAATACAATTCGGGAAAATAAAAAAAACTAATTTTTACTAAATATATACATTGTTATGAATAAGAAGGTAATTTTAATGATTTTAGATGGATGGGGCATAGCTTCAAATCCGGAAGTTTCTGCCATTGACAAAGCAAATACACCCTTTGTGGATTCATTATATAATAAATACCCAAACAGTCAACTTCAAACCTCCGGGCTTTCAGTGGGTTTACCTGAAGGCCAGATGGGAAATTCTGAAGTTGGTCATATGAACATTGGTGCAGGAAGAGTGGTCTATCAGGATATTGTGAAGATTAATATTGCCCTAAAAGATAAGTCACTGAATAAGAACGTAATTCTGTTGAATGCTTTTGATTATGCCAAAAAAGAAAACAAAAAAGTACATTTGCTGGGTTTACTTTCTGACGGGGGTGTTCATTCACACATTGACCACCTGAAAGGCTTGTGCTCTATTGCCAAGGAAAATAATGTAGAAAATTTATTTATCCATGCTTTTACAGATGGCAGGGATACTGATCCGAAAAGCGGTGTGGGCTATGTGAATGAATTACAGGAACATCTGGATCAATCGGCCGGAAAAATTGCCAGTATTATTGGCCGTTATTATGCCATGGACCGGGATAAGAGATGGGAAAGGGTGAAGTTGGCCTATGATGCCCTGGTAAAGGGAGAAGGAACATTGACAGATGACCTGGTTGCTGCTATGAAGAAATCTTATGAAAATGAAGTTACCGATGAATTTATAAAACCCATTATTAAAAAGGGGCAGGATGGAAAACCTTTGGCTACCATAGAAGAAGGAGATGTGGTACTGGTATTTAATTTTCGTACCGATAGGGGTCGCCAAATCACCATGGCTTTGTCCCAGCAGGATTTTCCTGAGCAAGATATGCACAAAATGAATTTAAAGTATGTGACGATGACTAAATATGATAATACATTCAAAGGAGTGGATGTATTATTTGAAAAAGACAATCTGAACAATACGTTGGGTGAAATTTTAAGTAAAGCAGGTAAAAAGCAGATCCGAATTGCAGAAACTGAAAAGTATCCTCACGTTACATTTTTCTTTTCCGGAGGCAGAGAAAAGGAATTTGATGGAGAAAAACGCATATTGTGTTCATCCCCCAAAGTTCCGACCTATGATCTACAACCAGAAATGAGTGCTGAAGAAATCCGGGACAGTATCATTCCCGAGTTGAAAAACAAAGAAACTGATTTTATCTGTCTTAATTTTGCCAATCCGGATATGGTAGGTCATACCGGGGTATTTGAAGCAGCAGTAAAAGCCTGTGAAACAGTGGATCAATGTGCTAAAACGGTAGTGGAAGCTGCACTTGAAAATGATTATACAACCATAATTATTGCAGACCATGGAAATTCTGATTTCATGATCAATGATGATGGATCTCCCAATACGGCTCATACTACCAATCCTGTACCCTGCTTTTTAGTAGACAATAATTATAAGGAAGCTATAAAAAATGGAAAGTTAGGAGACCTTGCTCCTACTATATTGAGCCTGATGGGTGTGGAAATTCCAGAAGAAATGACTGGTACTATTTTAATTCCTAAAAAGTAAGCCTATGAACAGACTCCTGATGGTCATACTTGTGATGATGATATGGGCCTGTGAAGGAAATCCCACAGGAGGAAAAACAATAGCTAAATATTATGACCTGGATAGCCTGATAAGGAACCAGGTCATTTGGCTAGATCAGGCAGAACCGACTCTTTTAAAATATGCCCTCATTGATCAAAAAGCTGATACGACGAAATTTGAACCGGATAGCGCCCAGTGGGCTAAGGAAATGGCTATTTTTCTTCAGCTTGATATCAATAGACCAGTACTGAGGGATAGTTATACCATAAATAACAACCAGGAAAATTCTGGAAATGTACTGATCTATGAAGCCTACGAAAAAGATGAAGTGGAGATTGATTATCTGAAGGTTTATTTTAACAAGGCCTCTCAGCTGACCAGGATAGAAGGCTTGTTTAAGGATCAGAGTTTGTTATATCGCAGTTCAAGGCATCTTCTTCTTAATTTTCAATCAGATTCAGAAAAGGTAAGATTAAGCTCCTACAAAGTGGATGGTCAGCAAAAAATAATTTTTCAGGATAAGGTAAAATTAATGGTTGAAGGGAAGGTAATTTACTAAAAAATTCCTTGAAAAGTAATATGATTAAAAAGCGTTCTTAAGGTTTAAATTAGGAACGCTTTTTTTAATATGTGGTTTTTTAATAACTAATCAGATTTTTGTCATCAGAAGATACAGACAAATTTTTTAATTTTCTCAGGTCAAGATAAATCTGGGATTCCACTTTGAGCAAATTATGACCAATTTGAATGATTGCCACTTCCTGGGCATTTTTGTAATCCTGAGCCCCTACCACAGTTTGCAGAGTGCCATTCTTTTGTTTTAAAAATACTTTAAAGAGTTTCATATGACTCAAATTTAAGGTTGAAATGATTCAAAAATTTTCTTCTCTCCACAGATTTATTGCTTGATCCCCTTTGATCCTGCAAAAAGGGGGTACAAAAAAAGGATACCTTATTAAGGCATCCTTTAAACTCTTAACCATCATTAACCTAATGACAAACTCACGAAAAGTAAGTTTTTTTATGGAATTTGACTTCCATCTGAATAAAAATCAGAAATCCAACTCAAATTCTCCATCTCTTATATATTCAACAAAGAGCTTTCTCAAAAAGTTTACTTATAATTAAATTTTTATAAAAAACAAGAAGTTATAAACCAGAATTTGGGAATTTTCTAATTGCTGGTAGGAAAAATTAGCAAAACAGAATAAAAATCTGTTTTTGAGAAAAGTTCTAATCATTTCTTTTAAACAAAGAATCTACAAATTCATAGCGGTTAAATACCTGTAGGTCATTTACTTTTTCACCCACACCTATGTACTTTACCGGAATTTTAAATTCATCAGATATGCCTATGACTACGCCACCCTTGGCAGTGCCATCCAATTTGGTAATGGCCAGGGCTGTTACTTCGGTGGCCTTGGTAAATTCACGTGCCTGTATAATGGCGTTTTGCCCGGTACTACCATCCAGCACCAACAATACCTCATGTGGTGCCTCCGGAATAAACTTTTGAACCACTCTTTTAATCTTGGATAATTCATTCATCAGATTCACCCTGGTATGTAATCGACCAGCTGTATCAATAATGACTACATCAGCTCCAGTATTTACGCCTTCCTTAGCTGCATCAAAAGCTACAGAGGCAGGATCTGTATTCATGCCATGGGAAACAACAGGTACATCTACTCTCTGACCCCATAACTTTAATTGATCCACTGCAGCGGCTCTGAAAGTATCTGCAGCACCCAAAATTACTTTCCTTCCTTTTTGTTTATATTGCGCAGCTAATTTTCCAATGGTAGTGGTTTTTCCTACCCCATTTACACCGACTACTAATATCACATAGGGCTTGGTGTTTTCCGGTAGGGTAAAATCCTGCAGATCTTCTGATTTATTCTCTGATAAAAGCCCGGCTACTTCTTCTCTTAAAATCCGGTCCAACTCTTCAATACCTAAATACTTGTCCCGTGCTACCCGATCTTCAATTCTTTGTATAATTTTGATGGTTGTGCCCACACCTACATCTGATGTGATCAGAATTTCTTCAAGTTCATCTAAAACTTCCTCATCAACTTTTGATTTACCAACTGCAGCTCTGCTTAATTTAGAAAAAAACGAATCCTTACTTTTTTCTAAACCCTTATCTAACGTTTCCTTTTTATCTTTGGAAAAAAATCCGAATAATGCCATCAGCTTAATTTTGTAAGTAGCACATATTATTAAATACGCAGTGGTTTAAAAACCGGAATTTCAGGATATAGTTTTTACAAACAAAAAAAGTCCCTGCAAAGAGGGACTTTGATTAATTTTTACCGGGAAAATCCTTCAGGACTTTCACATCATTTCTTATTTATGGTTTGCTGAACCATTTCAGCCGGTACAATTTCTTCTTTAAAAGTATAAGCCCCGGTTTTCGGCGATTTAACTGCTTTGATCACCTTTGCTATGTGTTTTGCTTCAGCTTTTTTTAAGGTAGCAACTACTTTCTTTGCCATAATTATTTAATTTCTTTATGAACAGTATGTTTCTTTAGTATTGGATTATATTTCTTTAATTCCATCCGTCCCGTTGTATTCTTTCTGTTTTTGGTGGTGATATAACGGGAAGTTCCTGGTAATCCACTGTTTTTGTGTTCGGTGCATTCCAGAATTACCTGTACTCTATTTCCTTTTTTAGCCATTTTATAAAACTTTTAATTATTTAGACCACTACACCTTTCTTCCTGGCTTTTTTCAAAACACTGGTGATGCCATTTTTATTGATGGTTTTGATCATTTTTGTCGAAACCTTTAAGGTGACCCACCTGTCCTCTTCAGGAATATAAAATCTTTTCTTATGAATATTGGGATTAAACTTCCTCTTGCTCTTGTTATTCGCATGAGAAACATTGTTCCCCACCCGTGGCCTTTTGCCTGATAACTGACACACCTTCGACATATTATCTTTATTTAATTATAATCAATCTTTCAAACAGGAGTGCAAAGATGAAAAAATTAATTAATATTTCAAAAATTTTTAATAATAAAGATCACTATTTTCGATATCCATAGGGGCAGTTTTTACACCCGCTTTTACAGCAAAAGCCTCTTTTGATATGATACAGAGCCGTAAAAACTACCAATCCGTTTTCATCTACGTAATAATCATCATTTCCCTGCAAATTGTCTTTTTTATTGAATTTCTTTTTCAAAATTGAAATATATTTGTTTTATAAATATAAAATCTGATTTACAAAGTTTAGCCTCTGCACTTATTTAAATTTAAAATTTAGGAATTTAGTTTATCAAATAGATTGATTAGCTTTGAACATGAGGTAAAATGTTTTTGTTTTCGTAATTTTTAAAAACAAGTTTAATGTTAGAAACTGTCACATCTAGTCAACAAGCTATCGAGCTTGAAAATTCATTTGGAGCCCAGAATTATAAACCACTACCAGTAGTCTTGAGCAAAGGAAAAGGAGTTTATGTCTGGGATGTAGAAGGAAAAAAATATTTTGATTTTTTATCTGCCTATAGCGCAGTGAACCAGGGGCATTGCCATCCCAAAATTATTAATGCCCTGATTGAGCAGGCCAGGGAACTTACACTTACATCACGTGCCTTTTATAATGATGTATTAGGCCAATATGAAGAATATATCACCCGGTATTTTGGTTATGAACGGGTTTTACCTATGAATACCGGAGTGGAAGCTTGTGAAACTGCCATAAAATTATGCCGAAAGTGGGCTTATAAGGTTAAAGGTATTCCGGAAAATAAAGCTAAAATCATTTTTGTGCGCGGAAATTTCTGGGGACGCACATTGGCCGCTATTTCAGCTTCTACTGATCCAGCCAGTTATAAGGACTATGGTCCTTACATGCCTGGTTTCGAAATTATTCCCTATAATGATCTTGATGCCCTTTCACAAAAATTAGATGATCCTGATATAGCCGGATTTATGGTAGAACCAATCCAGGGTGAAGCCGGTGTAGTAGTACCGGATTCTGGCTACCTCAAAAAAGCATATGATTTATGTGCTAAGCATAATGTTTTGTTCATTGCCGATGAAGTGCAAACAGGAATTGGACGCACTGGAAAAATGATAGCCAGCCAGTATGAACAGGTTAAGCCTGATATCCTGATTCTGGGTAAAGCCTTGTCGGGTGGTGTATTTCCGGTTTCTGCGGCTTTATCTAGCCATGACATCATGCTTACCATTCGTCCCGGACAACATGGCTCTACTTTTGGCGGAAATCCATTAGCTAGTAAAGTGGCCATGGCAGCCCTGGAGGTCATACGTGAGGAAAAATTGCCCGAAAATGCTTTTTACCTGGGGGAAATATTCCGCAATCGGATGAAAAATCTGATAAAAAATTCTGATTTGGTTACTTTAGTCAGGGGCAAGGGATTGCTGAATGCCATTGTGATCAATGATCATGAAGACGGAAATACAGCCTGGGAAATTTGCCTGAAGTTAAAAGATAATGGGCTTTTGGCTAAACCTACCCATGGAAATATCATTCGTTTTGCTCCTCCCCTGGTAATGAACGAATCTGAATTAAACAGCTGCTGTGATATAATTGAACATACGATATCAGAATTTGAACCCGTTTAATTTTTTCAGCATGGTTTTTGAAAGAACAGCCAGGATTTTACCAATCGTATTATTTTGGATGAAAAAATTGTATAGTAAGTTTTTCTACCTGGTGTTTGCTTCACTGATACTGGTGACCTGTTCTAATCATGACGATCCAAAAACCAATCATCAGGGACTCGATTCATTGTTTTCTGCCCCGATATCAATGGGCAAAGTGGAAAATAATGATATTGATGAGGCCTCAGGACTAGCGGCCAGCCAGGCAAATCCTAATATGCTCTGGACTCATAATGACAGCGGTGATAAAGCCCGGGTTTTTTTATTGGACAATCAGGGCAAGCATGCCGGAGAATTTTACCTCAATCAGATTGAAGCTCGGGATGTGGAAGATATAGCTCTGGGACCCGGACCAGAGGCCAATCAAACTTATGTTTATCTGGCTGATATTGGCGATAATGCGGCCAGACATGCCGTGAATTACATTTACAGGTTTAAAGAGCCAAATGTAGAACAGGCTGATATACCAGTAAACAAAATGATTGACCAAGTGGATGTAATAAAATATACTTATCCTGAACAGGCCAGAGATGCCGAAACGTTGATGATTGATCCGGTCAGTAAGGATATCTATATCGTAACAAAAAGAGAGCCGCAGGTGCTTTTATTCAGAATTCCCTTTCCTCAGAATACTGAGGATACTTTGGTAGCAGAAAAAGTAGGGGAACTTCCTTATACCCTCATTGTAGGGGGAGATATTTCTCCGGACGGAAAGGAGATTCTGCTCAAAAGCTATAATGAAGTGCTTTATTGGAAGTTGGATCAGTCTGAAGAAATTGCTGATATAATCCACAAAGTTCCGTTGGGGTTACCGTATGCTTCAGAACCGCAAGGAGAAGCGATTTGCTGGTCTTATGATCAGAAAGGATATTATACCTTGAGCGAGGAGGTAAAAATATTCCCGGCAGTTTTGTTTTATTATGAAAGAAAATAAAAGTATTCACTCTGAAAAATAAATTTGATTCTTTAAAGTATGGCTTTGGCGTATTTTCAATCACCCATTGGATTACTGGCAATTAATGGAAATGATAAAGAAATTAAAAGCATCCGTTTTTCAGATGAATTTTACATGCCACCATCAGCCACAATTCCAGTTGAAGTAGCGCAGTGCCTGGTGCAGCTAAAAGATTATTTTGATGGAAAGAGAAATGGTTTTTCTTTGAATCTGAATATAACAGGATCAGAATTTCAAAGAGAAGTATGGAGGTTACTGCAGCAAATCAGGTATGGAGAAACTTGGTCTTACCGGGATCTGGCTAAAAAACTGGGTAACCCGGATGCTATCAGGGCAGTAGGGAAAGCAAATGCCAGTAATCCGGTGGCTATTGTAATACCTTGTCACCGGGTAGTGGGCACAAATGGGGACTTAATTGGCTATGCCGGAGGATTGGACAAGAAAAAATGGCTGCTGGATCATGAGAATGCCATTATGCCCAACCGACAATTAAATTTGTTTTGATGTTTAGAATGAGTAGCAAAACCGGAATTAAAGGCTCATTTTTTCCTTAAATTTGGAGGCCTGCCTACGACTGACTTCTACTTTTTCACCTCCTTTCAGCTTTACCATAAGTCCTCCGTTAAACCAGGGTTCAATGGTGTCTATCCAGCTCAGGTTTACAATATGTTTGCGGCTTACTCTGAAAAACATTCTTTCATCCAGCTTTTCATCCAGGGCATTCAGAGATTTATGGATCATGGGTTTGTTACTTTCAAAATAGATCTTGATATAATTACCATCTGATTCAAATAGCCGGACTTCAGACAATTTCACAAACCAGCATTTATCTCCATCCTTCACAAAAACCTGATCATTGACCCCGAGCTTTTTGCCATGGTCTGTTTCAAACTTTTCTTTTTGTTCTTCTTTAATCAGCTTTTGTACACTTTCTTTCAGACGATCCTGATGAATCGGCTTTAGCAGATAATCCAGGGCATTTACTTCAAAAGCTTTTAAAGCATATTCATCGTAAGCGGTAGTAAAAATCACTTTAGGTACGATATCCAACATTTCTAATAGTTCAAAACCGGTTTTACCAGGCATTTGTATGTCCAGGAATAGTACATCGGGATTGATCTTGTTGATCTGTTCAAATGCATCATCCACATTGATGGCTTCACCTGCTACTTCTATATCTTTATAATCTGCCAGTAAAGAGATCAATTCTTTACGGGCTAATCTTTCATCGTCTATCACCAGTGCTCTCATAATTATATCATTTTTGGAATTTTCAATTCTGTTAAAACAAATTGATCATTTTCATTGGTTATATTAAAACTGGCATTTTCACCATAGATCAATTTAAGCCTTTGAATGGTATTTGAAATGCCATAACCTTCCTGTTTTTGACTTACTCCATTAAGGTATTGACCACTGTTTCTGATCTGTACGGTCAAATAGTTGCTGTTGGCAATAGCCCTGATTTTGACATATCCGCCTTCTTTGAGGGAAGAGATACCATGTTTAATTCCATTTTCTACCAGGGTCTGGATCATGAGGGGAGGTATCTGAAAATTTTTGGCTTCCGGGTCTATACTTATTTCGGTTTTCAATCTTTCTTCAAAACGTATGGTTTCCAGATCTATATAATCTTTCACTGTCCGAATTTCCTCATTAAAGTCGGTTAGTCTTTTCTTATCCATTATCAATGAATTCCTCAAGATATTTGATAATTGGGTAATGGCATTTTTAGCTTTATTAGGATCCTCATCCACCAGCGCCCTGATACTGTTAAGGGCATTAAAAATAAAATGCGGATTGAGTTGAGACTTCAATTTATTAAGTTCTATTTCATTTATAGCAGCATCGTACTTCAATGATTTATTGTAAGAATCCACATAATGATACATAAAATAAAAAAGTGTCCATATAATATAAAGAACAATCGTAATGGTGATGTTATTCAATGTATTAATGAAAAACTCATAAAAAGTCTCATTATCATTAAACTGCAGGAATAAAGATATTAGGTACTGGAATAAATAATTGAAAATGCTGAACACAACGATGGTCAGGAACAGTTTCAAAGCAATTTTTGAAAAAATTTGCTTCATCCAATGCTTTTTGCGGATAAAAAGACGGTAAAGATGTGTGGAAATAATAAATGAAAGTGCTATTAACAGGTAGCCTATCACCACCCGAGGAGTGGCGCTTCCTTTTTGTAAGGCAAAAAAGAAAATGTTTAGGAAACTATATAAGGTCCAACCGGTGATTTGTAAAATCCAATAAATGCGCTCCTTACTCATAATGTCAGCCTAAGCATTTAAAACTAAATTGAAATTTATTAATTTTTTGTTAAAAAAACGTAATTTGATCTTAAATGTCATGAAATCATTTAAATTTTGCCTGGGAAATTACATAAAAGGTGTTAATGGTTTTTAGAAGGAATTAATTTTAAAAGTAATTTTTCTTTTACTTTAAATTCACTTGAATTTACGGATTTGTTTAAATTACAAAAGAAAGCTTGGATAATTTGACATAATTAATTGGTTAATTGACTGAAGTTACTGATGATGAAGGTGATATAATTGTATTATTCAATAGATTATATTACTTATCATTTATTATTTAAAGAAAGTTCCATATTATTGCGCAAAATAAAATATTTTAACAAGTCCTTATTTTTGGTATAAAAGAAAATAAATAAATAGAACTAAAATGAAAGAACAATTTAAACATCCATACAAGTTTGATCCGAAATATCAAAAGAGAGTTGCCTATTTTTGTATGGAATATGCCATTGACCAGTCTCTTAAGGTTTACTCTGGCGGATTAGGCTTTTTAGCGGGTTCACATATGCGAAGCGCCTATGAGTTGGAGCAAAATGTGGTGGGTATCGGAATATTATGGAAATATGGATATTATGATCAAATCAGGAAAGGTGATCAATCTATGGATGTCCTTTTTCAGGAAAAACAATATAGCTTCCTGGAAGAAACCGGTATTCAGTTTCAAATAAATCTTAATAATCATCTGGTACATGTAAAGGCTTACTATCTTAATCCAAAGACCTTTGGCACTGTGCCTATGTTTTTCCTTTCTACTGATGTTCCGGAAAATGACTACTTAGCTCAGTCAACCAGCCATAAGCTGTATGATTCTGATTCTTCTGCCCGGATTGCCCAAAGTATCTTATTGGGTGTAGGGGGAGCAAAATTATTGGAAATCATAGGCCATGAAACAGAGATATATCATTTAAATGAAGCCCATGCGCTGCCGATCGCCTTTTATTTGTACGATAAATACAAGGACATTAAGGAAGTGCAAAAGAGAATGATATTCACAACCCATACACCGGAAGAAGCCGGAAATGAAAAGCATGATATCCGGCTTCTGGATAAGCTGGGCTTTTTCAATGGCATTTCTCTGGATAATGTGAAAAAGATCTGTGGTATCAAGGATAATGTTTTTAATCATAGCCTGGTGGCTTTAAGATTTGCTAAAAAATCAAATGGTGTATCAAAAATCCACGGAGAAGTTTCCAATAAAATGTGGAACAAATATGATGGCATCTGTCCTATAATATCCATTACCAATGCACAAAATAAAAAATACTGGGCTGATAAACAACTGATGGAAGCGCTGGAGAAAAAAGATGATGAAGGCCTGGTAAAAAGAAAAAAAGAACTGAAAAGTTCATTATTTGCTTCCATAGCTGACCAAACCGGAAAGTTGTTCAGGGAAGATGTACTTACCATTGTCTGGGCCAGGAGATTCGCAGAGTATAAAAGAGCGGATTTGATTACTTTGGACAATGAAAGGTTTGAAAAGATCGTGACTGACAAAAACCGACCGGTACAGATTATCTGGGCAGGTAAACCCTATCCGATGGATTATAATGCTATAAGTATGTTCAACCGCCTGGTACATTTGAGTAAGAAATATAAAAATGTGGCAGTATTGGTAGGTTATGAATTGGGATTGTCCCGAAACCTTAAAAATGGATCAGATGTCTGGTTGAATAATCCGCGGATAACCAGAGAAGCTTCCGGTACCAGCGGAATGACTGCTGCCATGAATGGGTCTATCAGTTTATCTACTTATGATGGCTGGATTGCAGAATTTGCCAAGGACGGTGTAAATAGCTTTATTGTGCCACCGGTAGATATTACTTTACCAGCACATCAGCAAGATCAGATTGATATACAAAACATGCTGGACATCGTGGAAAACGATGTTATTCCACTTTATTATGATAATCCTCAAGGTTGGGTGGGTATGATGAAAAATAGTATGAAGGACATACTTCCTTATTTTGATGCTGATAGAATGGCCTATCAATATTATGAAGAGTTGTATACTTCTTAGTAATAAAAGATAATAAAAAAGCCCTGTTTTGATACAGGGCTTTTTTTTCCAATATGAATTCAATTTATTAAATCAATTAAACACTCAGGGATTTAAAAAGTCACCTCTCAAATTCCTGAATCTTTTCCTGGCTTCTGAGGTAAATAAACTACCCGGATATCTTTTAAGGAAATCCTGGTAAATTTCCATAGCTTTGGTTTTATCTTTTAATTGCTCCTCATAAATTTTTCCTATCATAAAATAAGCATCATCACTTAATATATCATGCTGATATTCATTAACTATTTTATTTAAATAGGATAAGGAAAGGTCAAATTCCCCCAGTTCCATATAAATTTTACCTATTAACCAAAAAACTTCATCGGTGATGCTATGACCACTATATTCCTTAAGCATCCATTGTAAAGAATCCAAAGCAGTGTCTTTTTTATTTCTAAACAGTAATAATTCTATAGAAGCATAATCCTGCAATGCAGCATAAGTAGAATCCATCATAGAATTGTCCTGGATCAATAAGCTTAAAGACATGGCATCATTGGCAATTTCACGGGTAGTGGCCAGCTTAAGTATATCAAGATGCTCCTGAGCCAGCTCAAACTCTCCTTTATAGAAACTCAGTTTAGCATTTTTAAGTTTTGCTTCATATCCTATCGGAGTTTCTTTTTGAGATTTTTCCACCTGGGAATACAGCAATGTAGATTCCCAGGGTTGATCGGTAAGCAGATATATATCTCCCAGATCAATTTTGCATTGTGAACGCAGGTTTGAATTAATTCTGGGCACCTGGAGGATCTTTTCCAATATGGCGATAGCGCTATCAAATTCATCCAGATAGAAGGCATGAAGCATGGCTTTACTGCGCATAGCTTCCAATGTAGTATTATTCACTCCTATCTCGTCTATCAAATATTGGTAATCAGCTATAAGGTTACGAATTTCTGATTTCTCTATGGGAAAAATATTTTTTATCAGTTCTTCCCTTGACTTAATAATGTAATTTTTAGCCATGGGGTAATTGATGGTTTTTGGATATTCTTCTATTATATATTCAAATATCTTGATGGCTGTATTATAGTCTTTATTTTTCAAAGTGATTATTCCTACATCCATCACTTCAGATCCATTGCTTTTTTTTCTTTTATCATAAGCACGGGCCTGTATAAAAGCCCCATAAAAGTTCTTTTGCTGAAGGTTTACCCAGATTAATAATTCGCTGTATATCTCGTTATCTGGTTCATTCTGAACTTTTTCTATCAGTAGAGATTCTAACGAAGTCAGATCACCTTCTTCGGTTAATATATTTTGCAATACATTTTTCACATAATTGACATGAGAAGGATTTTGCTGGGAAAAATTCAAATATTCCTGGATCATTTGATCTCTTTTATTAATGATTCGGTAAGTATTGGCCAATTCTAAAGCAAATGCCAAGGGATCTTTACTGTGTCTTCTGCCTAACTGATAAGCTTTCACTGCATATTCCATTAGCTGGTTATTGATTAGATATTGGGCTGTTATCCTCAACTTATTCTGATCTGTTTTATTTTTTTCTATTAAATTGTTGAAATATGTTTCTTCAGCCGCTTTATCATTTTTCCGAACATATATTCTACCCATGTCTATTTGGTAGGGTATGTGATCAGGATATTTTTTCAATAACCTTTGTATATACTTTTCTGCTTCTGTATATGCAGCTGTATTTAGCAAAAGGTTGTAGTAGTTATTATGTACTAATGGTATGTTTTGAGGTTTTTTGATCAGATCTTCATAAATCACTTTGGCTTTTTCCAACTCACCATTGAAATAATATTCATTTGCCAGTGCGATATCATCATTTGCCGTTTGGCTGTATGCAGGAATTAAGCATATTAGAAACAGTATCGTAGAAGTTAATTTTTTAGTTATCAACATATTATAATAAATGATATAATTTTAAAATATTTTAAAAAGGATATATGTTGTTATTATTAAACTGTGGATATGTGGAAAAATTGTAATGTAAATACTTGACATTATATTTTGTTAATATTTGTTGAATAAATTCGTAGTTATCAACACTTTATCAACATATAAATATTTGATTATAAGTAAGTTAATAATATTTTAATATTATGTAACCATATTGTGGATAAAATTTTTTTACTTTGTAATGTTTATAAAGTTGTGAATTATTATGGTTGTCTTTCATTATATCCACAATTCGTGATAGTAAATTATTAGGAATGGTTGAATTGATTAATTATAAACAATTTCTCCACAGTGATCCACAAAATTGTCCACAGGAATTAAAATCTAAGGAATTGTAATATTAATATCAGTTCTTTCCCAATTCGCTTTCAGAGATATTAAATTATCTTCTTCTTCGCTCTTATAAAAAACAACTTCTTCAGGGCTTTTGTTTTCTTTAATATTTCCAGGATCCCATTCACCATTGTTATTATTATCTACCAATACCCTTATTCTGTAATTACCGGGAGGTATATAATTAAAGGTAAAATTAGCCTGGTTTTCAATTTCTTTAATTAGTTCAAAGTTTTCATTCAAAAGTTGAATCCTGTAGGAATTATAATCCGAAATAATACTTCCTTTGATAGTTCCAAAATTAGTAGGATCAATAAAATTATAGGTTCTTTTAATGGAGGCGCTACTATCATTTTCTACACTCATAAATGAACCAGCTGCTGCATAAAATTGTACATTAGCAGGTTGCCCTTCCTGTGAATTAGATTGAGATTTATCTAGTTTCTTGGTGATGATTATTTCGGTATTATGCTGGTTGATGGTTATATCAGCAGGCTCAACAGGAATAAAAGATATACTATCATATTTGAAAAATATACTATCATAATTGATAGTAGTAATTGGTTTTGTTGCTTTTAGTTTTGCGATAAAATTTTCAGTTATAGGCTCTGAGGCTTCAGGTTTAAAAGTGGTTGTAAATGACTCAGGTTTTAATGTATAAGGTTCAAATTTGATAAATACTGTATCCTGTGTGTATTGGCTAATGGAGTCTTCTGCAATTACTATAGCTTCTATGCTATCTCGCTGTTGAAAGGTATTGTAAACCCTTATTTTGTTGTGTTCATCTGCAAAATTACTGTTTATAGTCAAACTTGTATCAAAAGGTAAAATTTTATATTCTGTAACATATTTATTATAACTAAGATCAAAGTAATATCGGTAAGGCCGGGCAGAAGTAAGTTCTAATGGAGTAACATTAAGTGATATTAATGGCATATCTAATTGATTGATGGAGCTGTCCAGTTGAATATAGGTAGTTAAATAGGCATATGATTCTGATTTAGGATCAGCCATGAGGTTATTATTTTGATCTACAAATGCATAGATATCAAAAGTATCACTCTTAATATTTTCTAATATATAATTTCCTTCTTTATCCGTTTTGGTAAAGTAAGGTGGTTTGCCCGTAAAGAGATCTAAAGTATCATTATAGTAATATAGGGCAACTGTAGCTGATTTAGGCGATTTGTTATTTAATAAATAATTTACATTGCCTGTGATAAAAAGTGAATCGAGATAAGGTCCTGTGCTGAACACCAGTTTAGAATCCTCCCAGGGATTTCCTTCAGTAATATCCTGGATAGCATCCTGAAAGTTAAAGGTATAAGTTGTATTTTCTTTAAAGGTATTTTCTTCAAATTCAATTTGCACAGTTCTGCGGTTAAATTTTACATCATATTCCTCTCCAACTGATGGTGTAATGATAAGATTATTAAGCATACTTTCAGTTTTTATAAATTCATCAAAATCAAGTATTATTTGATTACCTCTGAAATTTACAGATTGATCTTGGGGAACAGCTGAAACTAAACTTGGAGGAATAGTGTCTCTGGGTCCACCAGTAGGTTGTTTTTGATTAGCGCATGATGATAAAATGATAAAATATATAAAAAAGAATATAGATAGGAGTAGAGAAAACAATTTCATTTTTGTGCAACATAAATTAAGCTGGAATAATTATTACCTTTTTTTGATTTAATGTTTGATTTAAGTCCGATCATAAAAGCTTTAAATAAATTATCTGTTTGATTTTTATATTTTTCACTGAGCATGCTGACATAGAAAGCGTCAAATTTCATGGGAAAAACAGATATAATCTTAAGATAATGTTTATTCAATAATTGGGCCATATTTGATTTATTAAAATGATATAAATGGCGAGGTACATCATAGGCAGCCCAATATTCCCTGTAATATTTTGAATCATAAGATTCATAATTGGGAACGGCTATAAAAAGTAAACCATTATCCTCCAATTTTTCTGCTAGTGTTGTTAAATTTTTATTAAGATCAGGTAAATGCTCTAAAACATGCCACAAGGTGATAATATCATACTTTATAGAATTATCTATACCGTAAATCTCTTTATAAACTACAATATTCTTTGCTATAGTTTGATTTCTGGCTGTTTCATTTGGTTCTACTCCTTGAACTTTTAATCCTTTGTTTTGACAGTAATTTAGAAAATCTCCTGTTCCACATCCAACATCCAATAATGATCTAAATCCTGGTTTTAATGATTTGATAAGTTTAAGTTTTTTAGATATGGTATAGTTTCTAATTAACTTATACAAAAAACTTATTATATCCTGGCTTTTATTAGAATGGGAGATATATTGATCTGATTGATAATAATTATCAAGCTTTTTATCTGTAGGTCTGGGATTAGTAAACTTGAATTGGCAATTTTCGCAATTAACAATAGAAAAACTTTCATGACTTACAAGGTAATCCTTGCATATCAAATGATTGGTAAATTGAGAATGGTTGCAAATCGGGCAATTTTCAATTGTAAAAAACATTTTTATTTTCCTAAATATACCATAATAATAGAAATATCTGCTGGAGAAACTCCACTGATTCTGGATGCTTGTCCAATTGTTTTTGGATTTACTTTTTGAAGTTTTTCTCTGGCCTCTGCTGATAAAGCACTTACCTTTTCATAATTAAAATTTGGTGGAATGCTATAATTTTCTAAACTATCAATTTTTTGAGCCAGTTTTTCTTCTTTTTCAATATAAGTATCATATTTTATGAGTATTTCAGCCTGTTCTAAAACTTCTATTTCATATTTTTTTAGATACTGAGAAATTTCTTCTCCAAACTGATTGATATCTCTGATAGAAACTTCAGGTCTCTTTAGTAAGGTAAACAGCGATACTTTTTCCCTAATGGTAGCTGTATTAAGGTCATTAAGTTGATCATTGATAGCCTCAGGCGAAAATTTCTTTTGCTTTAGATCATTGAGAAGTTTTTTCAGAACATTTTTCTTATCAAGCACTTTATCAAGTCGCTGGTCAGAGGCCAGTCCTAATCTATGACCCAATTCTGTCAATCTTAGATCTGCATTATCTTGCCTTAAAAGTATTCGATACTCAGCCCTGGAAGTAAACATACGATAGGGTTCTTCAGTACCTTTATTAATAAGATCATCTATTAAAACGCCAATATAAGCATCTGATCTCTTTAAGATAAAGGATTCTTTTTCAAAAGCTTTATTATGAGCATTTATTCCTGCTATTAAACCCTGGCATGCCGCTTCTTCATAACCTGTAGTTCCATTGATTTGACCGGCAAAATAGAGGTTCTCTATAAGTTTTGTTTCAAGCGTTAATTTTAATTGTGTGGGTGGAAAATAATCATATTCAATGGCATATCCTGGTCTGAACATTTTAACCTGTTCAAATCCAGGTATTTTTTTTAATGCTTTAAATTGAACATCTTCAGGTAAAGAAGTAGAAAAACCATTCAGGTAGATTTCAATCGTATGCCATCCTTCTGGCTCAATAAATAATTGATGTCGATCGCGTTGGGAAAAGCGATTTATTTTATCTTCTATAGAGGGACAATACCTGGGTCCTACTCCTTTGATTCTGCCTTGAAACATAGGAGATTGATCAAAACCTGTTTCAAGAATTGCATGCACAGCCGGGTTAGTATAAGTAATAAAACAGCTTTTTTGGTTAGTTAGCGGATTTGTATCAGAAAATGAAAACTTACCAGGTATATCATCTCCTTTTTGTTCATCGAATTGGGAATAATCCAAACTACGGCCATCAATTCGAGGGGGTGTTCCTGTTTTCATTCTACCTGCATCAAACCCTAAAGCTATGAGTTGTTCAGTGATTCCCTTTGCTGCTCTTTCTCCGGTTCTACCTCCACCAAATTGTTTATTGCCTATATGAATCAATCCATTGAGAAAAGTACCATTGGTTAGTATTACTGCTTTGGATTTTATTTCAACACCTAATGCTGTTTTAACTCCTATAACCGTTTGGTTCTTAACCAAAATTCCTGTAACCATTTCTTGCCAAAAATCCAGATTGGGTGTTTGTTCCAAAATTAATCGCCATTCTTCAGAAAACCTCATCCTGTCGTTTTGGCTGCGTGGGCTCCACATAGCCGGACCTTTTGATTTGTTAAGCATCCTGAATTGAATCATTGATTTATCCGAAACAATACCTGAATATCCTCCAAGGGCATCTATTTCACGTACTATTTGTCCTTTAGCCACACCGCCCATGGCCGGATTGCATGACATTTGGGCAATAGTGGTCATATTCATGGTTGCTAGTAACACCCGAGAGCCCATATTGGCTGCAGCTGCAGCTGCTTCGCAGCCTGAGTGCCCTGCCCCTACTACAATTACATCATACTCTGGAAACATAATATTGCTTTATTTTATAAGATGTTCCACGTGGAACATCTATATATTCTAATTTATTTTTTCACTAAGTGTTCCACGTGGAACATCTATTCCTTTGCAAAATTAATATAATTATTCTCTTTATGACGCATTATTGCTTTTTCTTCGTCACTCTTATCATCATACCCTATTAAATGCAAGACGCCATGAATCATCACCCTTATAAGTTCATCTTCAAAAAGTTGATTCATTATAAGAGCATTTTCTTTTATTCTTTCCACGCTTATAAAAATATCGCCTTCAATACTTAGCTGGTCATCGGATTGATCAAATGTAATGATATCGGTATAATTATCATGATTTAGATATTCCAGGTTTATTTTATGTAAATACTGATCTGAACAAAAAATATAATTTAGGTTTGCCAAAGATCTTTTTTCTGCTTGTATTATTCTACGAATTAGTGAAGAGTGTTTTTTTTGAGATGGCAATTTAAATGAGATATCCTCATTAAAAAAATGAATAGCGGGCATTAATCAATGTAAAAATATAGTTCAACTATTTTGCCTTCATCCTTAAAATGGATTTCGTCACATAAATGCCTCATAAGAAATATGCCTCTACCGCTTGGTTTGTCGATATTTTCCGGTGAAGTAGGATCAGGCAAATTGTTATAGTCAAATCCATTTCCCTGGTCTTCAATGATAAACTTTAAAATGTTTTCGTTTAAAGTTAAAGTGAGGGAGACGTTTTTTTGTTTGTTGTTTTTATTGCCATGCTTTATGGCATTGTTTACAGATTCAGTTACTGCTATCATGATATTGCCATAAATATCGTCGTTCAACCTAAATTTATCTTTGGCATTGTCAATAAAGCTTTCTATGATTCTGATATTTTCCGAAAGTGATGGGATCTGAATCTTTATGGAATCCATTCTGTATGAGCAATTAATTTTTTAGACGTTTAAAATATTCACTGACCTCATTCTTGTAATAAGGGTTCATTTTAGGAGGTACTGTTTTAAGCAATTCTATTTCCTGTTCTTTAAGTTTAATATATTCTTCAAATGCCGGTGGAATTTTTCTTTCCTGTTCTTTAGCTGTCTCCCCTTCTCTTTTCTCATCCAATTCTCTTTCCCGCATGGCTTCTTCAGCTTCCAGCATCCTGGTTAAAATTTCCTGCTGACGTTCAATAGTTCTTTGTGTTAGTTGTTTGTTAACCAGGTCAATTTCAGTTTCCTCCATTTTATCAGCAATGTCACCCATAGAGCCTTTGCCTTTATTTCCTTTTTGTTCAGCCTGATCTTCCTGTTGCTGCATCATTTTTCTGAGCTGTTCCTGCTCAGCTGCTAATTTGGCTAATTCTTCTGAAAGTTGCCTACCAGTTTTGCCACTTTTTTTCAATTGATTGATTTTATCGTTCAATTGTTTCTGTAATTCGCTTAAATTGGGCAAAGGTTGGTTGCCTTTCTTTTGATTCTTGCTGGGCATTCCCATTGCATCAGCCATTTGCTGCTGCATTTGTTGAAGAACATCATTAAGCAATAAAGCTAGATTATTCATGGAGGTCATAGCAAATTGTTGTTTACCTACTGCTATGTTTTTCTTTCGCTCTTTTAAGGCATCTACAGTTCCATCCAAATGATCGTTCATCTCATCAACTTCCCTTGTAACAAAAGAACGGATTTGAAAAACTCTTTCTGCTAAAGATCTTAAACTATCTTCAATGATTTTAGCATCATCCTTAATTTTAAGCTGTTGCTGAGAAAGATCAATAAACCGGGGATCACTTTGGTTAACCTTTCTGAAATTCTGCATCAAGTCTTCCTGGTTAAAAGAAAGCTTGATCAAATTATCTTCAATTTCTCTCAGATTATCCAGGTTCTCCTGCATCATGGTCATTTCCATGTTACTTTGCATCTGCTGCAGTTTTTGAGACATTTGCTTCATCTTCTGAGAAGAGTTCTTCTGAGACTTTTCCGCCTGCTTGCGTTTGCCTTTTTCCAGGGCATCTTTGGTGTTTTGTTGTTCTTGCTTTATCTGCTCCTGCTCCTGCGAAAGATTATCCATCGGTTTAGGGCTCTTGAGATCCTGGTTGATTTCATGCAGCTCTTCCAGATCTTCTTCTACTTCCTTATATTCCTGATCCAGGTTTTCTTGTTCATTTTTTATTTCATCCAGATCAGATTGCTTATCCTTGGTTTGTTCAGACAGTTCCTCCTGCTCTTTACTTAATTCATCCACTTGTTCAATTACTTCCTCCAGCTTATAATCAAACTTCATTTGCTTAAACAATTCCAGGGTGCGTTCTAATTCCTTCTCCAGGTTCTGCTCGTTATTGTTGATTTTTTCCAGCAGATCCTGTACTTCATCCATTTCCTTTTTTTCATCTAAAAGCTTTTGAAGTTCTTCATAAAGTTTTCTGGTTTCTTCATCCAGCAATTCATTCATCAATTCCTGTAATTGCTCTGCCTTTTCTTGTATACGTTGGTTTTTTTCCTGATCGAATCGCTCCCTTTTTTGAGCATCATTTTCATAATTCTCTTTTAGTTCCTCTATGGCTTTATTCAATTCTTCTTTTTGTTTCAGTAGATCCTGGATCATTTTTTCGTCCTGCCAGTTCATTTCTTTTTTACCTTTTAGCCGGTCTACCGTTTCTTCTATTTGTTCATTGAGTTCCTGAGCTTGTTGTATACTTTTATCAATCTGCTTTCGTGAGTTTTCAGCTGATTGATCCAAAGATTCTTTCAATTCTTTTTTGGTAGGAACTTTGAAGGTATACAGTGAGGTTCGTGAAGACTTTCTGCCATTTATACCATCATTATCCCTGACTTGAAGGAAATATTCAATACGATCTCCCTGCTTTAAATTGAAACTATCTAAACGCCACTGGTAGTAATAACTTTGACTTGTTTTTTGTCGGTCAATAGGGATGGCTAAAGCCTGATAATTATCCTGATCATCCTGATTTTCATCCAATACTTTAAAAAACAGGTTCAAATCATGTAAGCCATAATCATCTGATATATTTCCACCCAAAATCATATAATTATAAAATGTAGTATCTCTGAATTGATCAAGGTTAATTACTGGATGCTTATCAGGAATTACATCAATATGATATCTTATCAAATCCTTATTCTGACTATATCTATTCTTAAGTTTTACCAGGTAATTATCTGATGATTCAATTACTTTATCATGCTCAAATATCTGATTATCAGTCTTTTGCAAAACATATTCCTGGTTTTCTTCTTCAAAAACCATACTCACACTATCAGATTCAATTGTACTGAATTGCCACTGTACCTCCGTGCCTTCGGGAATGGCAAAATTGCCAATATTGCTTAACCTTTCATTTTCCTTATTTAAATAGGCTGGATAAGATAAAAATACATTGAAATTTTTAATGTTGGGCCGGTTAACTACCTCTAATTCATAGCTGGCCGAATTAAATCCCCCGGCTTCAAATGAAAAATTCTCATCATGCTGTACTTTATTAAAAGTATATTCGAAACTTCCCTGTTTACCGGACTGAAGTTTGATTCTACGTCCTTCTGTATTTAAATACACATGCTGAGGAATCACACTGCCCTCAAAACCAAGCTTGATGGTAAAGTCCTCACTTTTAAAAGCCCGGAGATTATCATTTAATATGACAAAGGAAAATGGTGCCTGCGGAATAAATTCCTTTTTATAATTTACGATGCGGGTAGTACTTTCCTGAAAGATATGAGGTAAGCTAACGTATGATAATATGGCTATCAGGAATACAGGTAGTGCATATTTTAAATATCTTAGATTTTCATGGTAATCAATCGCCTCAGAAAAGGCTGCACCAGATATTTCTTTGGATTTTTGAGCAATACTGGCTTTAATCAGATCATTATTATTATCTGCCAGACTTTCCAGTTGTAATACATTCAGCAACTTGTCTCTTACAATAGGAAAATATCCACCAATATTTTTTGCCGCTTGTTCATTACTGATTTGCCGGTGCTTTATCAGAATTCTGCTTAACGGATCCACAATCCATTTTACCAGTAATACTCCGGCCAAAACTAAAAATGAAAAGAATATGATCCCTCTGAAGGTGGAATTAAAACGAACGGAATATTCAAGCAGATTAAACAGGAGATAATAAACCAAAATAATGGATAATGAAATAAGGCTTCCCCTGATGATCAGGTTTTTATAAAATTTTCTTTTATACGCTTCTAGCTTTGATTTTAATTCCCCATTCATATATATGAAAGATATTAAGATTTGCAGTATACTGTTACTGATTCATAACGATAACAAAGAGGCTGAGGTTCAAAAAATTATATTTCTTCTTTCAAACCCTCATATATATAAACTTCACTAAAGTCCCTGTATTGCATCGGATTATTAGGAAAATTTTTTATGAAAGATTGAAGTAGTCTGTATCCTTCATCATACCAAAGTACCAATAATGGGGCATCCTTCATCAAAACGCTTTCTGCACGTTGGAAAAATTGGTTTGCTGTTTCTATATCTTTGCTTCCAAGGGCTTTTTCATAATATTGATCAAAGAGGGGGTTGATATATCGGGCAATATTAGGATAAGCATTTTGTTCAGGAGAGGAAGGGACATCCTTGCCAGAAAATAGCCAAAGGAAATTTTCAGGAGAAGGAAAATCAGCATACCAGGCAATTCTGATCATATCAAATTTTCCCTGGTATCCCCTTTCCAAAAGTTGGGCAAAAGGAAGGATGGTCAGTTTTAAATCAATATTTAAATGATCCTTAAATTGCTTTTGTATTTCGATAGCCACTTGCGTATTTCTTTCTCCTTCGGCATTAAATAATAATTCAAGACTGGGAAATTCATTTCCGGAATTATATCCGGCTTTTTTCAAATAATATCGGGCTGAATCCAGGTTTAAATGATAACCCGCAATATTTTCTATATTGTAATTATCAAACACGGGAGGTGTTATGCCATGATGTCCTGTATCAAATCCTTCACCATTTAAAACAAAATTTAAAATCTTATTTCTGTCCACAGCAAAATTAAGGGCTTTTCTTACCCATTTATTTTTTAATTGAGGATGATTGGTGTTGAAAATTATAAATTGGCTGACCATTTCAGGAACACGCTGCAATTCAAAATTTTGAATCTCCCCATTTTCATTGACATTCGTTTCTTCCAGAATTTCAATAATATGTTCAGTGGGTAATCGATAAACCATATCCAGCTTTTTTTTACGAAACTCATAAAGTTCAGTCTTTTTATTGTTCAAAAAGCTGATGTAAAGTCCATCTAAAAAAGGCAGCTGGTTACCAAATTTATCCTGACCATGATATTTGTGATGTTTAACCAGGCTGAGAGATATGTTTTCATCCACCTGGTTGAGCTGAAATGGTCCGGTCCCTATCGCATGAATTCTCATATCCTGACCATATTTTTCCCAGGCTTCTTTGGGATAGATAAAACAGGCCGGTCTGGCCAGGTTGATCAGGAAAATAGCATTAGGTTTGTTCAATTTAAGGCGAAGGGAATACTTATCCACAACCTCAATACCAGATACTTTGAAATTGGGTTTTTGCCCTTGACTACTGGCCTCATAATAAGATTCGCCTCCCTGAAGTATCCCTTTAAAAATACTATTAAAACTTTGATTTTGCAGTCTTTGGGTACAAAGCTGGGTGAAACAATAAGCCACATCTTCTGCTGTTAATTCCCTTCCTTTTCCTTGCTCAAAACAATCATCGTCATGAAAATAGACACCTTCTTTTAATTTAATTGTATAAATCGTGCCAGTGGAATCTATTTCATAGGATTCGGCCAAACTTTTCTCCAGGCTCAGATCAGTCTGATTGAATTTAAAAAGTCCTTCGTAAATTTGAGAAGCCACTCTGTAAGAGAAGGCATCAGTAATACTATGTGGGAAAAGGTTTTTAATATATTCAGATTCATTCAGCTTAAGGATACCCCCGTAACTTCTGCCTCCTTTAGCTTCCCTTTTTGAAATAAGACTTTGGTCTTTTTCCTTATTTGGGCTGCAGGAAGCTACCAGTAAGGCCAATACCACAACTTTCCAACTAATTTTCATACACTTCTTTATTTTATTCATTGATTTCTAGTAATATAGGACAATGATCTGAGTGTTTTGCCTCTTTTAATATTACTGAACGTTTGATCCTGTTTTTCATATTTTCAGTGGACATATGGTAATCGATACGCCATCCCAGATTTCGATCCCTTACTCCCGGTCGCATACTCCACCAGGTGTAGTGATGAGGATCAGGGTTGAATAACCTGAAGGTATCAATAAATCCCAGGTCCAAAAACCGATCCAGCCAGGCCCTTTCTTCAGGTAGAAATCCGGAAGACTTTTTATTGGAAACAGGATTATGGATATCAATGGCTTTATGGCAAATGTTAAAATCACCGCACATCAATAAATTTGGCTTTGATGCAATGATTTTCTGGATGAATAGGTAAAAATCATCCAGCCACTGCATTTTAAAAGCTTGTCTCATTTGGCCGCTACTTCCAGAAGGAAAATAAACATTCATCAGAGAAAAGTCAGCGAAATCCAGCGTGATCACCCTTCCCTCTGCATCATAAATATCTATTTCACAGCCAATTAATGTGTGGTTAGATTTTACTTTAGACAGAATGGCTGTTCCACTATAACCTTTTTTCCGGGCAGCTGACCAATAAATATTTAAGTATCCTAATTCCCTGAAAGCATTTAGATCTACCTGTTCTTCCAGGGCTTTAATTTCCTGAAAGCAAACTACATCAGCGTCCACTTGCTTTAACCAACTTAGCAGCCCTTTTTTTAAAGCTGCCCTGACTCCGTTTACATTATAAGAAATGATCTTCATCAATCCAGTTCAACATCTAATTCTTTCTCAAAATATTCCATGGCGTGCATTTTAAGCAGCTTTTCTTGTTCAAGCAAATCAAATTTAGGCAACTTTTTAACCATTTTCCAATGTGGCCATCCTTCCTGATCATGACCTTCCAATTCATAAAAACCGGAATAGCTAAGTATTTTACAGATGGCTATGTGCATCAGGTCCTGCTTTTCTTCCTTGGAAAAGTTTTTCCTTCCCTTTCCCAGTTCCTGTACACCAATTAAAAACAGCACGCTGTTTAGATCTTTGGGCCTTTTGCCTACCAGATCTTCCAGCTTTTTCACCAACTTTTGCCACTTTATCTGCAGTTCAAGATCTTTTTTATACATCACTTTGATCTTGTAAAGCCTGCCAAAATTCTACTGCACGTCTTAAATGAGGAATTACAATGGTTCCTCCAATCAAATTGGCAATAGCCATAACTTCAAAAATCTGTTCAGTTGTGACACCCTCTGTTTTACATTTTTCCAGATGATATCTCACACAATCATCACATCTTAATACCAGGGAACAGGATAGACCGACATACTCTTTGGTAATCTTATCTATTTTTCCAGATTCGAAAGCGTTGGTATCCAGATTAAAAATTCTTTTTATGATTTTATTATCCGCCTCCAGTATTTTTTCATTCATTTTGCTCCTGTAAGCATTGAATTCCTCTATTAGATTCATTAAATTAAGATTTATTTATGAAAACTCGGTTACAATGTAATTAAATATAGTTTTTTCCTTATATATTAAAAAATAGTACAGTGTTTAACGATTTTATTTCATTATTTTTCCCCAGCTATTGCTTTAGCTGCCAATCAGCCCTGGTGAAAGGGGAATCCTATATCTGTACCACTTGCCGGCTGGATCTGCCTCAAACCCAACTTCATTTGGAACCCTCCAATATTCTTTATCAAAAGCTTATCGGGATCAACAAACTTCAAAACGCTTATGCTTATTTAAAATTTGTTAAAAGTGGAAAAATACAGAAATTGTTACATAAGTTAAAATATGAAAACTATCCGGAAGTTGGCCATTTGCTTGGTCGATGGTATGGTTATGAACTTATGCAATCTGGTATCCACAAAGAGCTGGATCTAATTATTCCTATTCCACTGCATCCTACCAAATTACGGCAAAGAGGATATAATCAAAGTGATCATTTTGCTGCAGGTCTTTCTGATTCGATGAAGGTACCTTGGTCTGCGCAGGTAGTAAGCCGAATAAAAAAGAGCGCTACCCAAACCCAAAAAGATCGACTGGAAAGATGGAAAAACGTAGAAAACATATTCAAGGTAAACAATCCTGAAAAAGTTATTCAAAAAAGATTATTACTGGTAGATGATGTCATTACTACCGGGTCTACGCTGGCAGCCTGTGCTCAGGCTTTGGATAAATACCAATACCAATCCATTCAAATTGCTACTATTGCCATGGCCCAATAAAAAAGCCCTTAAGAACAAGGGCTTTTACAGAACATATATTTAACCTTTAACCAATAAAGTAATTCTAATTATTTCCTCCGGCTCTGATCATGGCACATCTGAAGCCAATGGTGGAGTTAGAAGAATCTTCATGTAAAAATCTTCTTGTACCAGGAGACAGCCAGTAGGCTACATCACGCCAGGATCCACCTTTATAGACTCTTACATGGTCATCAATTAATGAATTATAGTCATCCGTATCATAATTATCAGCAGGATCAAGGAATCCATCTCTACGTACTGGGTTCAGGTCTTCCATATCCTGGAAAGAAAGGGGTCGATATACATCAAAGACCCATTCGTTTACATTACCAGCCATATTGTATAGTCCGAAATCATTAGGAGGATATTCGTAAATATAAGCGGTGATCATAGAACCGTCATTTAATTTACCAGCAATACCAGCATAGTCACCCCTGCCTCTTTTGAAATTGGCCAGGAAATAGCCCATTTTCTTGCCATAAGGATTTCTTAAGGCATGACCATCCCAGGGATAAAGCCTTTTGTGGGTTTGATTTTCATCCAGCCATTGAGTACCAATTAAAGCCTGGGCCGCATATTCCCATTCTGCCTCAGTTGGTAATCTGTAATCCGGTAATACTACTCCTGTTTCAAGAGGAATTCTACCACCAGTTTCAGGCATAGCTTCCAAACCAGCATCTTCTGCCAGTTTCAGGTTTACCATCATAGTTCTCCATTTGCAATAATCAACTGCCTGTCTCCAACTTACGCCTACAACAGGGAAAAACCTGAAACCCGGATATCTTAAATAATGATCTACATAAGGATCATTGTAAGCCAAATCTCTGGCCCATACTGTAGTATCAGGCAATGCTGATTCAAAAAACTCCCGGGACGAATCCAGCTTTACGTAATAAAGATATTCCAACCAGTGAATATTTGCTACTTCAGTTTCATCCATATAAAATGAAGCCACAGTCACAGTTCTTTCCAGATTGTCTCTGCTAAATAATACATCTTCTTCATAAGAACCTAAAGTGGTTCTTCCGCCCTCAATAAACACTAAGTTTGGACCTTCCGGCTGGCCCCTGAAGTCGTTGACTTGAAAACCTTCATCGTCATTATATTCCAATCCGGTGGCTGTACTCATACCACCTGGGCTTGAGGCTGAAGGACGTCGACTTTTGGAGCAGGAACTTAGAATGGCAATGGTAAGAGTGAGCAATGCTACTCCTTTGAAAATACGCACAAATTTTTTCATAACCTGTTAAAATTTACTCAATAGACCTGAACATTGATAATTATATAACTATAAAATGATATAATTATTATTTGTTTAACTAAAAAACGCTAGCTAATTTCCTTCTTTATTTATTAAAATTAAATCAATAAACCTGTAAAACAATATAAATGTAAGAAATTGAATAAAAGAGCATAATTATAAACGGTTTCTCAACCTGTTGGTTTACCCGATTTTAATGCATCGCCTCCAGCATGTGAATGGCCTGATCCACTGTATTAATATTTTCTATGGTCAACACCAGCCTTTTTTTAAACTCTTTCATTTTACAATTTCTGGAATGTGACTGAACGAATTGCAGCACTTTCCCGAAGGTAGCAGACTTATAATAAGCCTCATTAGTAGAAACGGGAAAATAACACTTCATAGTATCATTTTTTAGCATGAGCCTGTCTATGCCCAAATTTTCTGCTTTCCATCTAAGTCTAACACTTTTGATCAATTCATTTACTGATTCAGGATAGGGTCCAAACCGATCTGTAACAGCACTAATGAATTCGGATAATTCATTTTCATTCTTAACATTATCAAGTGTGGAATATAACCTGATTCGTTCACTGATACTGCTAACATACTCTTCCGGAATTAATATTTCCAGATCAGTTTCAAGGTTACAATCTTTTACCAGGGCCTGTGAAGTTTCACCTAATTCTTTTTCAAAAAGATCTTTAAATTCGGTTTCTTTAAGCTCCTGAACTGCCTCATCCAAAATTTTATGATACATATCAAAACCAAGATCGGTAATAAACCCACTTTGTTCCGCGCCTAGCAGATTCCCGGCCCCTCTGATATCCAGATCCCTCATGGCCACTTTAAACCCATCACCAAGTTCTGAAAACTCTTCCAGGGTATTTAGTCTTTTTCGTGCTTCAGAGGTCAATCCTACTGTAGGTGGTGATAACAGATAGCAAAATGCTTTTTTATTGGAACGACCTACCCTTCCTCTCATCTGATGCAGGTCTGACAATCCGAACATATGGGCATTATTGATGATAATGGTATTGGCATTGGGAATATCCAGTCCTGATTCCACAATGTTGGTAGATACCAAAACATCATAATTTCCTTCAATGAAGTTAACCATTACCTTTTCCAGCTTTTTACCTTCCAGCTGTCCATGAGCTATACCTATACGTGCATCCGGTACTAATTTCAGGATCAGGTTAGCTATCTGCTCAATGTCACTGATACGGTTATGGATGAAGAAAACCTGACCTCCCCGACGCAATTCGAAGCTAACAGCATCTCTGATCATTTCATTTTTAAATACCTGGATTTCAGTGGTTACGGGTTGGCGATTAGGTGGTGGGGTGGCTATAATACTTAAATCCCTGGCTCCCATCAGGGAAAAGTGTAGTGTTCTGGGAATAGGGGTGGCTGTTAGGGTAAGTACATCCACATTTACTTTAATTTCCTTAATTTTTTCCTTCACTTTAACCCCGAATTTCTGTTCTTCATCAATTATTAATAGCCCAAGGTCTTTAAACTTTACATCTTTATTCACCAGCCGATGTGTACCGATTAAAATATCTACCTGACCTTCTTCCAACTCTTTCACTGTTTGCTTTACCTCTTTACTGGATTTAAACCGATTGATGTAGGCTACCTTCACCGGGAAACCTGATAGTCTTTCTTTAAATGTATGATAGTGCTGAAGGGCGAGAATGGTGGTAGGTACTAAAACAGCCACTTGCTTATTATCGGCATTGGCCTTGAAAGCAGCCCGGATGGCTATTTCAGTTTTACCAAATCCCACATCACCACAAACCAGCCGGTCCATTGGGTGAGCAGCTTCCATATCGGTTTTGACATCAGCAGTTGAGCGGGCCTGGTCCGGCGTATCTTCATAAATGAAAGATGATTCCAATTCAGCCTGCATAAAACTATCCTGGCTGAATGCCATTCCCGGGGCGGCTTTTCTTTTAGCATACAGGTTTATCAGATCCTTGGCAATATCTTGAACATTCTTCTTAATTCGCTTTTTCTTGATTTCCCATTCCTGAGTACCCAATTTACTGATAGCCGGTATCTGACCTTCCTTGCCAGTATATTTGGCAATTTTGTGTAAAGAGTGTATGCTTACATAAAGCAAATCATCATCCCGGTAAATCAGGCGTAGCATTTCCTGTTCTTTACCGCCTACTTCCACTTTATCCAAACCGGCAAATTTACCAATACCATAATCTATATGGGTCACGTAATCTCCTGGTTGTAACGAATTTAATTCCTTGAGGGTGATGGCTTTGGCCTTGGAGTAGCTTTCCTTAACTTTATAGCGATGGAACCTTTCAAATATCTGATGGTCAGTAAAACAAGCAAGTTTTAGTATTTTATCAATAAAACCTTCCCGTAGATCAATACTTAAATTTCTAAAATCGAGGAAAGGATCCAATTCCTCAAAGATGGTTGAAAGTCTTTCCAGCTGCTTTTCTGATTCAGCCACCACAATGTTGAGAATACCCTGGTTTTGGTTCTGATTCAGGTTTTCAACCAGCAACTCAAAATTTTTATTAAAAGAAGGCTGAGGCTCTACTTCAAAGGAAAATATTGTTGAATTCTCCAGGTAAAATCGTTTTCCAAATTCTATCAAAGCAAATGCTCCCAAGTCATCTTTAAATGCCTGGCTGTTTTCAAAAAGTTCTTTCGGCTTCAGTACAACCTGGGTATTTCCTCCTTCTTCCAGTACTGAAGTAAATTTTTCCTGACTTTTCTGAAAACCAAGGTCTATTACATCAAGGGTTTGCTGATAATCTTTAAACCATATTTTGGTGTTTTTAGGCAGAAATTCCAGAAACGACTGACGTTTTTCTTCCAGCAACTTTGTCTGGACATTAGGAATGATATTGATCTGTTCAATTTCATCCAGGGAAAGCTGAGAGTCGGGATGAAAGGTTCTGATACTTTCTATCTGATTGCCAAAAAACTCCAGCCGGTATGGTAATTCATTGGCATAGGAAAAAATATCAACAATACCACCTCTTACTGCATATTGACCTGCTTCATATACAAAATCTGTTCTTTCAAAATCAAAAGTAGTAAGTAACTCACTGATAAAATCGATATCAATTTCTTCTCCCACGCTGGTAGAAAAGGTATTGCTCAACAACGATTGTTTATTGATCACTTTTTCAGTTAAAGCTTCAGGATAGCTCACGATCAATTCTCCTTCAATAGACTTATGATTGATCCGGTTTAATACTTCCGCCCGCAGAAGGACATTAGCATTTTCAGTTTCTTCATATTGATAGGGCTTTTTATAAGAGGCTGGAAAGAATAAAACTGTTTTATCCTTGACCAGGTTTTGCAGATCATTAAAAAAATAAGCTGCTTCCTCCTTATCATGCAGTATAAATAAGTGGGACTGTCTATTTAAGCGATAAAAAGCAGCAGCTAATACTGCGTCCAGGCTGCCAATTATTCCCTTAAGCTGGAAATGCTGTGGTTCATTTGGCTTAATGGCGCTGGCCACAGCATTAATAAAGCCATCTTTTAGGTAGAGATTTAAAAAATCATTTAAATGTATTGCCCTTTCTTTTATAACAGTATCCAATATGCTTTTATACTTATACTAGTTTCAAACAAAAATTAAAAACAAAGATAGCCCACAGATATTATACCTCAGGCTTAATTAAATTAATATTTTTTTTAAACTACCATTCCCGAATTTCGTTATCTAATCTTGATACCCGCTGAATATGTAAAATATTTTAGGTGAATTTTCCTCCGTTAGATTAACTTTTAATTTGGAAAATATGTTAAATTTATAGATTCCTTTGTAGGTAAGATGTCTGAAAATAAAAGAAACTTAAAACAAGAAAGCATCCGCTCTACTTTTCAGAAAATTGAAAAGATACATCCCCATAAAATGCTGTTGTATCTGTTTATTTTCGGAAGTACACTTATTTTTGCTTTTATGCTGGTTGCCTACACACTTACCCTTCCAAACTTAGCTGAATTCTACAATTTCAAATTTCCTAAAGCTTTCATCATCAGTGTTCTGGCAATGTTGGTGAGTAGTTTTATGATGTCTGGTGTATTTTCGTCCTTTGAAGCAGAAAACCTTAAAAAAGTAAGAAATGCATTAATTATCACCTTCATTTTGGGAATCGTGTTTGCTGTATGTCAATACATTGGCTGGCAACAATTAAAAGAAGAGGGAATATTTTTTACTGGTAAAGCTTCCGGAACCTATTTATATGTGATCACCGGTTTACATCTGGTACATTTTATCAGTGCTATTATTTTCCTGACTATTATTTTGGCAGAAGTATATAAGGCACAGAAAGATCCGGTGAAAGTGTTAATTATGGTGACCAATCCCTATGAAAAGATCAAATTGCAGATTTTAAATACATACTGGCAATATCTGGACATACTTTGGATTGTCTTGTTCTTTTATTTTCTGTACTCTTTTTAAAATTTACTCTTCTGATTAAAAAATTTTATGATCTTTTTGGAATGATCCTTGTTTTAAAAGCATGGAATCAATTCAAAATCATTTTATGCACTCTTATAGATTAATATATTTTTTGTTTACTTTCATTTTGCTATTTTCTAAAAATATTCAGGCTCAGGAATCCGAATCTTTTTTACCTAAATTATTTTATAATGATGACAGAATCCTGGTTATGTTCAGTCCTTCGCCAGAGAATTCCAAATACGAAAAGCAACTTCAAATAATGCTGGATCATAAAGAGCCTTTGCTGGACAGGCAGGTCGCATTATACAAAATCTATCCAAGAGAAGGCTTAAATGCTGAAAATGAACGCCTTGCCACAGCCAATGTACTAAAATTGAGACAACAATTTAAAATTGAAGATGATCAATTCGCCTTGTTGTTTGTGGGAGTAAATGGAGAAGTAAAGTTTGAAACTTATGAAGTTATAAATATCGATCCTCTGCTGACGGTACTGGATACTACCACTTATGAAAACCCTACCCTGGAAAAAACAATTAAAGATCTAGATATACCTTTAAATTAATTTCTAATGAAAAACAAGCACAAGAATTTTTCAAAACTAAAATGGGAAATGATTGAGGAAGTAAATACCGGGGGATTGGATGATAATAATATCTACCGTAAAAAGATCAGACGCAGTAAGGTAACAGGTGGCTGGCTGGTAGAAAGTGAAGTATATGATCAGGAAGCAGGTTTTGGGGTAGGATTAACATTTTTACCGGATCCAAAATATGACTGGAAACCAATAAAAAGAGAAAAGAAAGAATAAAGCCCAAGCACTTATTTATTAAATAATCACTTGGGCTTGCGGTTAAACAATTAAACGATACACTTAATGATTTTTATAATGCTGGAACTTAGAACAAGTCTTGAAATTCCACTTCATTATAGAAAACAATACTGCTACAAACAGTAATTGGAAAACTAGTAAACCTACTATCATAGCTCTATATTTAGCTGGTTAAACATTACTTAAAGATAAACCTAATATATTATTTAATAACATCATCACCTAACAATACAATACTAGCGTAAGTAATTTAGTAACTATAGGAGGTGTCTATTAAAAAAATTATAATTTAGCTTGGTTTAATTTTAAACCAGGAAAAAGGCATTTCAAAAAGCTGTAACGAAAATTTATCCTGGCAAAAAAGGATATTTTAACATTATATCTAAATATTGTGAAATAATATTAATTTAAAAGAGAAACTGAATCCAATGTAAGATTTAGCTAAAAAACCAAAGTTTAGTGGCTAATGCAATAACTGTTACCACTAATATTCTTTTAATCCATTTATCCCCCTTATCTACCGACCACCTGCTTCCAATCCAGGCACCACTGGCATTACCTGCAGCTAGCACTAGTCCATAGGTCCAATTGATCTTGTTTTCCAGAATAAACACCACCAGGGCAGCAGAGGTGTAAATTAAGATGACAAAAACCTTAGCGCTATTCGTCTTAACCAAGCTGAATCGATTGATGGAAGTAAGTGATGCTATAATTAAAAATCCTACACCGGCCTGAATAAAGCCACCATAAATCCCAATAAAAAAGAAAATCAGGATTCCTGTAAATCTGGCTTTTACATTCATTTTTTCTTCCAGTTGATGTTTGGACCGACCAGGATTAAAAATTGTTAAAAGTATTACCACCACCATCACAATGGCCAGAATTTTGTTGAAAAGATCACCTTTGATATCCACTGCCAGTTTGGCCCCAATTATTGCTCCCAGTAAGGCAGAAATACCCAGCCATAAACTGTAGGGGTAAGCAGAAATACCTTTGCTTTTAAAACCAGCGACACCTGATACATTTTGAAGGAAAATAGCTACCCGGTTGGTGGCATTGGCCACTGATGAGGGTAAACCAAGGAATATCAGGACAGGCAGGGCCAGCAGAGATCCTCCACCGGCAATAGTATTGATAAATCCTGCAGCAAATCCGGTAAATAAGATGATCAGGGCATTAAACCAGTTCATTTTATCGTTATTAAAAACAAGATCGTTAGATTATCGTAATGCTAATTAAAAGACTATCCAAATTTTTTGATTACTATAAAGATATTGCGGCAACCGGCATAGTTCAAACTTAAATATGGTCAATTATTACGAAATTTTAGGAATCGGACCCGAATCAAGTCTGGAGGATATAAAATTAGCCTTTCGTAAATTAGCCCTGAAATACCATCCGGATAAAAATCCGGATTCAGTATTTGCTGAAGAAAAGTTTAAGGAGATCAATACCGCTTATCAGGTGCTTTCAGATCCCGTTAAAAAAGCGCAATATGATATGATCCTGGAATATGCAAAATTTCAGGAAAAAATCTCTTATAGTTTCGAAAAACAGGATGTGACCAGTAATAAGTCCTACACATATTACCGCTCTCCCGGATCCAGATCCCGCACCTATCCCAGATATACCCCATACCACAGCCGTTTGAACAGAATTGGCAATATGTGGGCTTTCGGATTTTTTATGTTTGCTATTGTTTTTACTATGGTGGCAACTTCTTTAAATTCTTATTTGGAACAAAAGCGCCAGGCTCAGATCAGAGCCCAGCATGAGGTGATTTACCAAAAAGCCCATGCTGAATTTATCAAGGGTGACTATCAAAAAGCCCTCGATCAAATTTCCGGCTTAAATGTGTATGATAGCGAACTGAATATTTTTGACTTTAAGAAGAAGGTTTATAATGCATTGATGGATAAAGCAGAGCAAAATTACAGGCAGGAAAATTATCAAAAAGCCCTGGAATATTATTTACTGGTGAGGGAAAACTACACCTATCTCAATTTGAATTTTTATTATCAGCTGGCCAATTGTTATGAACAAAATGAGGATTATCAGTTGGCCATTAATGTTTATCAACAAATTTCTGAAATGGGTTTTAATCAATTGTCGAACCTGATCGCCATTGCAGATATATACCGGGAACACTTAAGGGACTATGATCTGGCTCAGGATTATTATCTGGAATCTATTGACCTGATAAATAAACATTATCGTTCAATCTATGGCAAAGCTTATGCTATTTTAATCAAGCCATCGGCTACACCTGATATACACTACCAGGCTCACTACGGATTCGGCCTGACTTGCGGATCTTTAAAGGATTACCCAAAAGCATTAAAAGCCCTGGATTGGGCCATCTTTTTGAGACCCGAGATCGCTCAAACCTATATAGACAAAGGTAATTACGCCTATCAGATGGGCAATGAGGATTTAGCTTGCCAGGAATGGAACCGGGCAGCTGAAAAGGGAGCTCTGGATGCCTTGATCCAAATGCAAAGATTCTGTAAAAGCAGGTAAAGTGATTCAATGAAAGATCAACCCAAAAATCTTTATTTCATTGCATTAATTCCTCCCGAACCTTTAAGGGAAAAGGTCTCAGCTATCAAACAGTACATTGCTCAACACTTTCAATCCAAAGGTGCCCTAAAATCACCGCCTCACATTACCCTGCATATGCCATTTTACTGGAAACCTGATCAGGAGCAACAACTGATTGATTTCTTGCATGATTTTGCCCGGACTCAATCCACTTTTGAGCTGGAATTGGAGAATTTTGGCAGCTTTCCCAGGCGGGTGATTTATATACAAATCCATCCTTCCGAAAACCTGCAACAGCTTTATGTCTGCCTGACCAGCAATATCAGAAAAAAGCTTAATATTATTAAAGACTCTTACAAGAACAGAGGTTTCACTCCCCATATGACCGTTGCCTTTAAAGATCTTAAACCAGCCGCATTTTCGGCTGCATGGCCTGAATTTGAAAAAAAAACTTTTTCTGATCGATTTTTGGTTGATGAGATTACTTTGTTAAAGCATAACGGAAGATCATGGGATATTTTTGCCACCTTCAAATTAAATCAACATCCGGATTAGTATTAGGAAATGCCTGAGCTTATAAATGTAGTCTATTTTGGATAGAAAAAATATAGTCGACATTAAAAATAACGGCGACTATACCATTACTAACCTTCAAATAAAATATTATATTATTTCTTTTACTTGAATTATGCTAAAAATCATGCCAAATCAATTATGCTTTCCATGCTTTGAATTCGATAATTCATTGAATTTAAATTGATCAGGAATGAACAGGAAGAGATCGATTTCGGTCAATTTACCTGATCACCTGGATGGAACCATTAAGTTGTTGATTATCCCTATTTAAATCAAGCCAGTAATAGTAAGTACCAGCAGGTAAATTTTGGCCCTGCCAGTTATTTTGATAGCCAGTTTTTTTAAATACAAGCTTTCCCCACCTATTAAAAATATTCAATTGGCTGGATGGATATAATTCTATTTTGGGAATGACCAGGTAATCGTTTTTCCCATCCCCATTGGGTGTGATTACATTAGGAAGGGTAACCGGGTGTTCAAAATTAAATTGTATGGTGTTTGACCAGGAATGAACACCATTAGAAGATACCGCTGCAACCCTTATTTCATAATGAAATCCCTTAAGGCTGCTGATGCCATCAAACCGATTGCTATCTGATGAAATATTGGTCAGCCATTGAAACTCCTGATTTTTATCCGGCTTGAGGTAAATAGCATAATGATCTACTCCCCCGGGCCATCCCAGGTAAGGATTCCAAGTCAAATTGATCAGATTCAGCGCTGCATCAGCTTTGCCAGATAAAAAAATGGAATTGTGGATATAGCTATCCTTGATTTCTTCACAATAATTCCGAATAGAAAGCAGATATTGATAATATTGCTGGTTTGGCAAGGCCTGCGTATCCTGATAGCTGTTATTTTGGCTAGAAATTGTTCTGATCAATTGCCAATCATTGCTCTGGCCTGTACTACGATAGAGATACACTGAATCTCCTGGTATTCTGTCCCGGTTGGCTATTTCCCAAAATATATGAATCAGGTCCTGGTTTGCAGTATCAACGGTAACTTTGATCAATTCTATCTCTGCCGAATCCTGAAAAACCAATACCTGTTTTGGAGGAGAAACCCCTGAACAAACGGTGTCAGCGGTGATACTGTTTTCACTGACTTGTAAGGTATATACACCTGGTTGATCCCAGCCCACCGACACCTGATGAGTTCCCTGTCCATCAAGAAAATTACCAGCATTTAATGTCCACATATATTCGGAGCCATTGGTATAGCTGGTGGAATATTCATTTTCTCCGGCGAAATTCAGGCATAACGTGTCTGGACCGGCGGGTTTTTCTGGATTTAATTGTACATTGATGTTAACTTCCATTTTTAAGGTATCGCTCCAGCAACCTATACTATCCTGTATGAGCACTTTGACGGCGGCTTCAGGATTGGTATCTAACCAGTTTACCTTGATATCTGAAAGGCCCTGCTCTGAACTCAATATTCCTCCCTCTACCATCCATTGATAATTATAATCAGTACCCGGATATACTTTATAATCTACCTCTTCCACATAAGGACAAACGGAGACACTGCCAAATACCTGATTTTGCCAGGGACCGGGATAATTTTCCACCCAAACAGAATCTCTGATCAGGCAATCGTTAAAATTAACATCTACCCAATAAATACCTGAATCAAGTACTTGCAGCACCGGTTGGTCAGATCCATCACTCCAGGTATAACTGGCATCGGGATAAAAAGCATCGAGCGTGGCAGGTTGATTGGGGCACTTAAGCAGGTCTGCTCCCAGGTCTACCTCTGCTGCTTGTTTAACGAATACTTGAATAGTATCAGCTGCTTTACATCCGGTAAAATCAGAAACCTGAGCCCAATAAATACCGGCAGAATCGGTGGATAGGGTGGATTGTTTGGACCCGGTGGACCAGTTGTAGCTGAAATTAGGGCCAGCATCAATGTTGGCAGTCTCTCCGGGGCAAATAGATGGGTCAGGACCCAGGTCTAGTGAACCGGTTCGGGTATTCACTTTTATGGTATCCCTGAGACGACAATTTTCTTTGATTGTTTCTACCCAATATATTCCGGGTTGATTGACTTCGATGGTCTGGCTGTTTTGTCCGGTACTCCATTGATAGTTTTCTTTTCCGGCCCCGGCATCCAGTATTTGATTGTCGCCCTCGCACATGGTGAAGTCATCTCCAAGAAACAGGGTACTGAATGCCGAAAAGTAGCCGTAACGGGTAGAGGTACGGGCATTTCCATTGATTATCCCAATCTGAAAGGAATAATTCCGGTTGCTGATCAGACTGGGACTGCCAACCGGGACGAAATTTCCGATCTCCAGTTTGGCTGCATACCATTGATCATTGGTGCCTGGTACTGGTGAAAAATTGTAATCAAATATCACATTTCCATGATTATTCAATACAAAATCACTGATTCCACCTTTCCTTACCAGCACATTTAAAGCAAAAAATTCTGAAGTAGACCTGGTAAAACCAATCTCCTGTGATCCCTTGCAATTGATAGACGGTAAAACAGCCATGCCTAATTCACAGCCGAAGCCAGTTACATGCAGTACATAGATAGGTTTTGACCCTACCAGGTAGGTAAATTCCCTGGATATCCTGTGCTGGTACATTTCCCCCTGATTGAGTAGAGCAACTGGTTCTGGGCTGCCATACAAAAACAATTGGGTAGAATCCTCAGTGGCAGTTACAAATACATATTCTGCTGTTTCAAGATATCCTTGTATGATTACATATTCCCTGCCGGTCACTTTAACCGGCACCAATTGATCTCCTAAAAGATCAAAACAGCTGGCATTATTGACTGAATCTTCCTTTATTGTAATGGCTATGGGCTTATTTGATTTTACTACAGAGCCAGCCAGGTTGACCTGGGCATTTTGGGAAATTTTAGTGGCAGAAAAAGTTTCTCCCTTGTTCAGTTTTAGGATGAAGGTGGTGTCTTTGGCATAACCGAATATATCACTTTTGGCTGTGATCCATACCACTGTATTGTTTTGGGTGGCTACCAGGTCAAAAGAGGAATGGGCAAATGGGTTATATCGATTGGGTGGACCATTGTCAAATAAATTTTGGGATGGAATGATGAAGTAATTACCCAACGCATTTTTACCTTTTAGTGCAAAAATATCGGCATTGAGTGGAGCCCCAACTTCATAATAACAGGAAGCCGGCGCACTGGTGGTAATTTTAAGTCCGGTTTTCCTAATCCTGGATGACTGGGTTTCTATTCTTTGGATGTAGCTGCTTAAATCAATGGTTCCGGTGGCATTGGCTGAAATGGTCACTGTTGCCAAAGGAGCAGAACCAATTGCCGGTTGATAAACCTTAACGCTGGTATTTTCGGTTAGTGCACTGACTCTGAGGAATATAGGTTGATCTCCGTGGTCAGAGGTAATCTCCGGTGGGGCAAACCAAAATTCTGTATCAATTTGACACCAAACTGAATGAGAGAGGCTGATAATACTTAATATGAGCAGGAGCTTTTTGAAGTCCAAATCTATGATGTTAATATTTTTAAATTTAGCCGTTATTTTCTGTTCAAACAAATTCGCTTCTCCCGGATTCTATTATTATGTTCAAAAAAATAAATCGCCCACTTTTACAAATCCTGGCAGCTATACTCATTATCTTACTTTTGGTTTGGTTATTTAGCTGGACCATTTTTTGATGAACGGATCGGGTTCAGTATATGGGTAAGTCCATTCAGCTTAATTTCGTAGGCCAAAGCCATCAGTTCTCCCAGTTTTCCCTGGGGAAATCCTTTGCGGGCAAACCAGGCCAGGTAATATTCAGGCAGATCTATGATCACCAGTCCTTTATATTTTCCGAATGGCATTTTCATATGGACCAGATTTTTTAGAATTTCTTCATTTCCCGGTTCTTTATTCATTTTTGTTCATATGCTATGCTTAAAAAGATCCTTTAAAGCTAAAACAATCTTGATTTAAAATCATTTCAAGTATAGATTAAATTGCTTTATCATGAAAATAGTATATGCCTATGATGCCCTCTGCGGATGGTGTTATGGCTTTTCACCAGTAATAGAAAAATTTTATCAGCAATATAAGGAGAATTTTTCGTTTGAAGTACTTTCCGGTGGTATGGTCACCGGGCCCAGAATAGGACCAATTGGACAGGTAGCCGGATACATTGAAAAGGCTTACCAGGATGTGGAACAGATAACAGGGGTAAAATTTGGTGATGCTTTTCTATATAATATCCTGAAAGAAGGTTCGGCAGTGTTCACTTCAGTGCCCCCGGCATTGGCAATGAGTGTTTTTAAATCCTTTGATCCTGAACAGTCCATATTATTTGCCAGGGCAATTCAGCAGGCTATTTATTATGATGGATTGGCTCCGGAAGATTTTGAAGGATATGGGAAACTTGCCCAAAAATTTAACCTTGAAAGCACAACATTTATAGAAAAAATGAAGACTGATAAATATCTGGAAAAAGTACAGCAAGATTTTAAAAAAACCAGCCAGTTGGGCGTTTCCGGTTTTCCCACTTTATTTTTAGAGGATAATGGTAAACATACCCGTATTGTAAATGGTTATGTTGACTACCCGAAGCTCGATCAGATTGTTCAATCACTTTTTCATCAATAGTAAAATCAAATGAAAATCAGGATTACTACTACAGTTCCGGCTCATTGGGAAATTGTGACAGGGAATTTCAACCAGGATCTGTTTATCCGGCTTAATCCTCCTTTTCCTCCGGTTAAACTAATCCGTTTTGATGGCTCCCGGCCAGGAGATTTAGTTTCCCTGCAATTGAATTTTTTCCTGTTTAAACAAATATGGGAAAGTGAAATTACTGAAGAAAAAACCACGCAGGATTTTCATTATTTTATTGATGAAGGTAAGCGACTTCCCTTTTTTCTGAAGTACTGGAAACATAAGCACCTGATTTGGAAACGTTCGGATGGGTATGCCGATATCGAGGATAATATTGAATATAAAGGCCCCTTTGGTTTATTAAGCTTGTTATTATGGCCTGTATTATATTTTCAGTTTAAATACCGGCAACCTATCTATAGACAATATTTCAACGATAAACGACGTGAAGTAGAATATAAGGCAGAAGAATAAAATCAAGTTTCATTCATGGTTAGCCGGGCCAAATACTGATCAGATTGTCCCTGGTAGATGATCTGACAATCAAAACCTGCCTGTTCAGCTTTTTTTACCATAGTATTTTTGTCAATATAAAGCCACTTGAACCAATCCCCTTTTTCTTTTTTGTACTCATAGCAATAGGCTATTTCTCCGAAATAGCGATCCTGAGGATAAAGGTTATCCCGGTATAAATAGGATATGTCACTGGAATCGAAAATCACTTTTCCCTCCGGGTTTAGAATTTCTTTAAATTTTTGTAGTAATTGATCCAGGTTATCCAATGTACCGGCCAGTCCAATTCCATTCATGAGCAATAATAAAGTATCAAATTTTTGGGACTGGTGTTCAAATATATCTGCCTGGATGATCTGCTGAACACCCCTGGCCTTCATGGTTTTGACATTAAAAGGAGAATAATCCATGGCTGTCACATCACATAATTTTTGCAGCTCCAGGCTATGTCTGCCTGCACCGGCACCTATATCCAGGATCCGGCCGGTACTGATGCTGAGGGCAAAAAGGTCCAGGTCTGACATGGTTTTATGATTTTGAAAAAAAACATTGACCGGCATGTGCTCAGGGTCACCGTAATCATTGTGAAGCAATAGTGGTTTTTTAAACCGCCGTTTATAATAATCGAAGAGCGCTTTACCCAGGACATCTTTTGACATAAAAGCTGTATATATTAGCTGATCAGCTTTTGCAAAGCCTGATCAATCGGTTCAAAATTAAATGAAGCCGCTAATTTATTCATTTTCTGTAAAATTTCAGCATTACAAAGGTTGCCAATACTACCTTCATGTGTATGGGCTACTTTTTTTACATCCTGGTATACACCTTCCCGGATATCCTTAGCTACTTTTTGGTAGGCTTCCCTGAATGGCCTTCCCTGCAGCACTTCCCTATTAACTGCCTCTACACTGAACATCAATCGATACCGGTCATCTTCCAGGATTCTGTCATTTACCCTGATCAGGGAAAGGGCCATATCCATCATTTCCAGGCAGGATATCAACTCCTGAATTCCAGCCAGGTAGCTTTCCTTGATCACCTGTAAGTCACGATGATAGCCGGAAGGAAGATTTCCCAGGATCAGATTAATTTCAAAAGGCAGGGCCTGGATCTTATTGCACTTGGCCCGGATCAATTCAAATACATCCGGGTTCTTTTTATGCGGCATAATACTGGAGCCAGTGGTAAAATGATCAGGAAAAGAAATAAAACCGAAATTCTGGCTATTATAAAGACAAATGTCAGCAGAAAGCTTACTCAAAGTTGCTGCCAGTCCGGACATAGCAAAAGCCATGGTTTTCTCTGTCTTGCCCCGGCCCATCTGGGCATTAACAACATTGTAACTGAGTGTGTCAAATCCCAGCAAGCTGGTGGTAAGGCTGCGATCCAGGGGAAAGGATGCACCATACCCGGCGGCAGAGCCCAGGGGATTCTGGTTGGCCATTTTAAAAGCAGCCTCTAATGTATAAAGATCCTCCACCAGGCTTTCAGCATAAGCCCCAAACCATAAGCCAAAGGATGATGGCATGGCTACCTGAAAGTGGGTATAACCCGGCATCAGGATACTTTTATAATTTTCGCTTTGGTTTTGCAGGGTCTCGAACAGGCTTTTTACTGCTTCCACAATATTTTTGATGGCCTGCCGGGTGAATAAGCGAAGGTCCAGCAGCACCTGGTCATTACGGGATCGGCCACTGTGTATTTTTTTACCGGTATCTCCCAGGCTTTGGGTTAACAGCATTTCCACCTGGGAATGTACATCCTCTACGCCTGGTTCTATTTCAAAGTTCCCATTTTTAATGGTATGATAGATCTTTTTAAGTTCCTGATTCAGCTGCCGTTGTTCATCAGTAGTGAGTAAACCAATAGATTCCAGCATGATGGCATGGGCCAGTGATCCCAGCACATCAAATTCGGCTATTTGCAGGTCCAGTTGCCCATCTTTCCCAATGGTAAAGGCTTCAACTCTTTGATCAATATCAATATCTTTTTGCCAGAGTTTCATAGTTTAAGATTTAAGTTACTGAAGTTAAGTGCTTCAGCATTTCGTAAATGCTACCTTTTATATAATGCTACATTTTCCACACCATCCAGCAGTTTCTGATAGATGTTCAGACCCTGCTCTATTTCGTGAATAAAAACAAACTCATTGGCCGTATGGGAGCGGGCCGAGTCACCTGGACCTATTTTCAAACTGGGGAAAGGCATTAAAGCCTGGTCAGATAAGGTAGGAGAACCAAAATATTCCAGTCCTAATTCCAGGCCCCTCTGTACCAATGGATGGTTGAGAGAAATTCCAGAGGAATTTAACCTTAGTGACCGGGGTTTGACCTGGCAAGACACATGATGACAGATGGTGTCAAATATCTCCTGATTGGTATAGTGCTCATTGGTACGTACATCTACCACAAATTTGCATACATCTGGAATCACATTGTGTTGATAACCGGCCTCCATTTGGGTCACTGTTGTTTTTACCGGACCCAGCATCAGGGATTTTTTGGGAAAATGAAAGGTACGAAACCACTCAATATCTTTCAGGGCCTGATAGATGGCATTTACTCCTTCCTGTCTGGCTGCGTGGCCTGATTTTCCCTGAGTTTCACAGTCCAATACCATCAGCCCCTTTTCTGCTATGGCCATTTGCATCTGAGTAGGCTCTCCCACAATGCCTAGATCAATATGGCCCATTTCTCCTAAAATGGATTCTATGCCTTTGGCTCCGGTAATTTCTTCTTCAGCAGAGGCTGCAAAAATCAGGTTAAAGGGTTTACTTTTCCTTTTTTCCCAGGATAAAAAAGTAAAAAGCAATGTCACCAGTGAGGCTCCAGCGTCATTACTGCCCAATCCAAATAGCTTTCCATCTTCCACCTCCGGGTTAAAAGGATCCCGGCCCCACTTTTCGGTGGCTTTGACAGTATCGTGGTGAGAGTTGAGCAAGATCACTGGTTTGTCTGAATTATAATCAGAAGATTTTACCCAGACATTGTTGTATTTTCGGTGTACTTGCAGATGCAATTTTTTCAGAAAGTCTTCCAATAAATCAGCTGTTTTATCTTCTTGCTGGCTATAGGAAGGCAAGGAAATTAATTTTTTTAAAACTTCAACCGGTTCCACTTTTGCATTATTTAGTCATCAATCAACAAGGTTCCTTTAAAATCGGGGTTTTCCAGATTTCTGATGGCGCCAAAATGACAAATGATCACTTGCTTTACTCCTTTTTGGATACATTCAAAGGAGTTTTCCAGTTTGGGGATCATTCCTTCTGATATTACTCCTGATTTTTGCAGGTCGGCAAATTCTCTGAAAGCGATCTTTTCTATCACTGAATCATCATCAGCCGGATCTCCCAATACGCCCTGCTTTTCAAAACAATAGTAAAGATCCACATCATATTCACAGCTTAAACCCACCGCTGCTCCAGCTGCAATAGTATCAGCATTGGTATTGAACATTTGTCCCTTTTTATCATGGGAAAGAGGTGCCAGTACCGGTACCACACCATTTTCCAGCAGCATCTTAAGCATAGTATGGTTTACCTGCTCTATTTCACCTACAAATCCATAATCCACTGGTTCAGGGGGTCGTTTGTAGGCCTTTAAAATGTTCAAATCCGCCCCGGTCAGGCCCAGGGCATTGCAATCCAGACTTTGAAGATCAGCGACCATTTTTTTATTGATCAGGCCTCCGTACACCATCAGGACGATTTCAAGGGTTTCAGCATCTGTAACCCGGCGTCCATTCACCATATTAGGTTCAATTCCCATTTTTGCAGAAAAAGTAGAGGCAATTTTACCGCCACCATGAACCAGGATCTTTTTTCCACTGATCCCGGCAAAATCCTGTAAAAAGCTTTTGAGCAACTCAGGATTATCAATTACTTTACCTCCAATTTTGATTATTTTAAGTTTTTCCATTAATAGAATGCTTATGGGCTACTTTATTATTTTCCAATATTCTTTTTAACACTACCTGGGCCGCAATTTCCCGGTTGGCTGCCTGCGGAATTACCAATGAATTTTCGCTGTCAATCACAGCATCCTGCACTACTACATTCCTTCTTACCGGCAGGCAATGCATAAATTTGCCGGCACGGGTCAGTGCCATTTTTTCAGAAGTTACCATCCAGGAGGGATCATTTACCAGTATCTGACCATAATTGGTGAAGGAGGACCAATTTTTGGCATAAATAAAATCAGCTCCTTCAAATGCTTTGGTCTGATCATATTCTACTGTCACGCCATCCGTAAATTCCGGACTTAATTCATATCCTTTGGGATGGGTCACGATCAATTCCACCGGGGCATTTTTCAACCACTCTACCAGAGAATTTGGTACAGCCTGGGGCAATGCTTTGGGATGAGGAGCCCAGGTCAGGACCACTTTGGGTTTTTCTGTGGTTTTGAATTCCTCAATGGTGATCAGATCAGCCAGGGATTGAAACGGATGTATCTTGGCTGATTCCAGGTTTACAACTGGTTTACCGGCATATTTTATAAACATTTTCAGTACCTTGTCCTGGTAATCTTCTTCCTGGTCTTTCAACAAGGGAAAAGCCCTGATTCCTATCATGTCAAAGTACTGGCCAATCACGGCTGCTGCTTCTTTGATATGTTCGGCTTTGTCCCCATCCATCACTGTTCCATCATCAAACTCCATTTTCCAGCCTTCCTTACCAATATCCATTACCACTACCTGCAGGCCCAGGTTAAAGGCTGCTTTTTGCGTACTTAAACGAGTTCGCAGGCTGGGATTCAAAAAAAGCAAACATATGCTTTTGTTTTTACCCAGGTAGGCGAATTTATATCGGTTTTTTTTAATTTCAAAAGCCTCCTTCAGCAGCGAGGGCAAATCATCCACATCCTGAAAACTATAAAATTGCTTCATTCCTGTCTAATTTCGATCTTAAAGTTAATGAATCTATTTAAAAAGCCACTGGTTTAAGTCTTAAACCCTGCTGTTCCGGCAAACCAAACATCAAATTCATGTTTTGTACCGCCTGGCCGGATGCTCCCTTGACCAGGTTATCGATCAGGCTCACAATCAACAGCTGATCCTGGTGCTTTTCCAGATAAAGCAGGCATTTATTGGTATTAATGACCTGCTTTAAGCTGGGATTCTGGTCTGTGACTAGCGTAAAAGGATGATCCTGATAAAATTGCCGGTATAGCTGATTAGCTTCATCAATAGATAAATCACAATTGGTATAAGCAGTAGCTAAAATACCCCTGGCAAAATCTCCCCGCATAGGGATAAACAGCAAAGGATGATTCATTTCCGGATCCAGCCATTTTACAGTTTGATTGATCTCATGCAAATGCTGGTGGTTAAATGTTTTATACACTGAAATATTATTACTGCGCCAACTGAAATGGGTGTAGGCTGTAGGTGCCTGACCGGCACCGGTAGATCCGGTGATGGCATTGATATGGACTGCCTGTTTTATCAGCTTTTTTTGCGCCAGCGGCAACAGGGCCAGCTGAATGGCTGTGGCAAAACATCCTGGATTGGCCACATGATTTGCCTGTGCAATTTTTTCTTTCTGGATTTCGGGTAAACCATACACAAAATCATTGTTTGGCCGGGCCAAACGAAAATCCTGGCTTAGGTCGATGATCTTAATCTCGGAAGCTATGGGGTTTTCCTGTAAAAATACCTGGGATTGGCCGTGACCCAGGCAGAGAAAAATAACATCCACTGCCTGATCCAGCTGGCCGGTAAAATTTAATGCTGTTTCTCCCAGCAGATCTCTGTGCACATCTGACACCGCTTTTCCCGACTGGCTTTGGCTATGTACAAAAGATATTTCCACATCAGGATGATATAATAATATTCGAAGTAACTCTCCTGAAGTATAACCCGCTCCTCCTACTATACCTGCCTTAATCATGATCCTGATGAATTTGGTGATAAATTTTTGATTGATTGGCCAGTATCCTGGTGAATCCTTTCACATCCTGTCCTGACCAGGCCAGATTTTGTTCGCCATAAGAACCAAATTTGGCCGACATCAGGTCATAATCTGATTGAATACCTTGTATTTCGAATCGATACGGGGCTAATTTTACAAATACCTGACCTGTCACATATTGCTGGGTATCTTCTAAAAAAACTTCAATATTACGCATGACTGGATCCAGGTATTGGGCTTCATGCAGCAGCATGCCGTACCAATTGGCCAGTTGTTCTTTCCAGTGTAATTGCCATTTAGTCAAAACATGTTTTTCCAGGGTATGATGACCCTTGATAAGGATCAGGGGAGCGGCAGCTTCAAAACCCACCCGGCCCTTGATGCCTATTATGGTGTCCCCCACATGAATATCACGACCTATGGCATAAGGAGCCGCCATTTTTTCCAGCTTTCGGATAATTTCCACCGGCTCATCTTGCTCTCCATTTAAGCCTATTGGCTCACCTTTGGCAAAATCAAGGCTGATCTCTACTGCTTCTTTTGCTTCCAGTTGACTGGGGAATGCTTCTTCCGGCAGTGGTTTTTCCGATGTCAGGGTTTCCTGACCACCCACCGAGGTGCCCCATAATCCCTGGTTTATGGAATATTTGGCTTTCTCCCAGTTCAGATTAATTCCCTGAGCCATCAAAAATTCTGTTTCCTGTTTTCGGCTCAGTTGCTGATCGCGGATGGGCGTGATGATCTCTATTTCCGGGGCCATAATCTGGAAAAGCAGATCAAACCGGACCTGGTCGTTCCCTGCCCCAGTACTGCCATGAGCAATGTATTTGGCTCCGATCTTTTTAGCATATTGTACAATGGCCAGGGCCTGGAAAACTCTTTCTGCACTGACTGATAACGGATAGGTATTGTTTTTCAAAACATTCCCAAAGATCAGGTAACGAAGGCATTTTTGATAAAAATTATTGGTTTCATCCAGGGTTTCATGGTGCTTTAATCGTAAATCTGAAGCTCTGACTGCAATTTCTTCGATTTCCTTACCAGAAAATCCTCCGGTATTAACAATGACTGAAAAGACCTCCAGATTCATTTCCCGGGCCAGGTAGATGGCGCAATAAGATGTATCAAGCCCCCCGCTAAAGGCTAAGACAACTTTTTCTTTCATTTTTAATGGGTGGTTTTTGGTTAATGATTAAAAAGTGAGTTTTCAGTTCTACTTTTGGCAAGAACTAAAACTCCTGAATATGTTTAAACCTGTATCAGATTTCAGGCAAATATATTATCTTTTTTATTGGTTTTCTGTTCCTTGTCCTTGTTGTTGTTTTCAAAGAATAAAAACCTTTTAAGCCTTAACAATCGCTCATAGATCCCTTTTTTCTTCTGAAAATTGTTCTTTTCCTGCTTCTTAGCATTGGGATCATACAACATTCCGGTACACAGGCAGTTTTTACGACTGGTACGGTTCAAAATATCGTAATTGGGGCAACTTTGACATCCTTTCCAGAAATTTTCATCATCAGTAAGCTCAGAAAAAGTAACTGGCCGGTAACCCAGATCGGAATTGATCTTCATTACCGCCAAACTGGTGGTGATCCCGAAAATTTTGGTATCAGGATATTTTTTCCTGGATAATTCAAATGCTTTGGCTTTGATCTTTTTGGCCAGGCCATGATGGCGAAAATCCGGATGAACGATCAAGCCCGAATTGGCTACATATTTATTATGAGCCCAGGTTTCTATATAACAAAAACCGGCTACTTCCTGACCATTTAAGGCAATAATGGCCTTGCCTTCCTGAATTTTACTTTTAACATATTCAGGAGAGCGTTTGGCAATACCGGTTCCTCTGGCATAAGCTGCCTCCTCAATCAATTTGCAAATTTCTACCGCGTATTTAATATGTTTTTCCTGAGCAACTTGAACAATGAATTCCATTATTTATTAAAAAAAATTTTAAATTTTTTGATGAATGAGTTTAAGAAGGGTGAAGCATGATCGCACCGTAGGCAATCGAAATGATTTTTAGCCCAGGAAGGGCCTCCTGAACCTGGAATTAATTCCTAGCTGAGATACGTTTCTAATAATTGTAAAAAGGTATTTCACTTCAGTCTTTTTAATTGGGAGGCAAAGTTATATACAAATATTTACCTGTACAACAAATACCAAAATTAATTTTAAGTCATAGTTGTCAGCTAAAACAAAATAACACTCCATGTAAGTTCATTAAGTTTATAATTTGGTATACAAAAATATTGCACCAAATAGGTTGGAAATCAAAAACCAGCTATTGCTTTGAAAAGGGGAAGCATAATTTAAACTAAAACGGCATATAATTTCAGTTTGCCATGGTTACCTCCCTGTCATGATTGACCAGCCGGATCAGGTCATAAGTGTCACCAATTACTCCATCTACCATTCCGTAGTCTTTGCCCTCCATGGCATTGAGGTATTTGTCGCGGATAAAAAAGGCTTCAAGTTCCTGCCAGGTATGCCCGGTTTTGTTGCCGATCAGGTGAAACAGCTGGGTTTGCAGCCTTTCCTGCTCCCGGGTAGCAATCCTGACATCTTCCGTATACCCTTTGGCTCCACCTCCGGCCGGGTGTAAGTGAATGGTGGAATGGGCCAGGGAAAATCTTTTTCCTTTGACCCCACTGGTAAGTAAGGCGGTACCCATGCTGCCGGAAAAGCCTACCGCCACTGTAGATACCGGAGCTGTGATCATCTGCATGGCATCGAAAATGGCCAGTCCGGCGTAAACACTGCCCCCGGGACAATGAATATACAGATCAATCTGACGATGAGTATCCTGGCTGTTCAAATATTTGTGGTTAAACCTCTGAAATCATCGCTTTAAGAGCATCCAGAGCTGTAATCCACCATTCAATCGAACATGAACCAGATTCGGAGGTTATCATTTCAGGCACTGATTTTTTAATCCGCTGAATAAACTTAACTTTTTTCATGCAGCTTTTTTACCTCATCCTGGGTTTACTGGTTTTATTGGTGGTATCATTTGACTTTTTTTATACCACCTTATCCGGCAGTGGGGCCTCTTTTTTAACTTATGCCATTTCGGCCCTGGCCCATAAATGGCAAATGCTGTTATTCCGCTTTTTTGGCCGCCGGATATTTAAATTGAGTGGGATGTTCATAAATCTTTCCCTGCTGATCTCCTGGGTAATCTTAATTTGGTTAGGTCTTTTCCTTATTTTCTCTTCCAATCCGGAAGCGATCATAAACAGTCAGGGAAAGATGGCCTCTTCCATCGAACGGTTGTATTTTACCGGATACGTTCTTTCTACTTTGGGCGTGGGTAATCTTTTTCCCAGCACACCTTTTTTTCAGGTAGTTACCAGTGTATTTTCGTTTTTCGGCTTTATCTTTTTTACCCTGGCTCTGACTTACCTAATCTCTGTTTTTTCGGCCATCATGCACAAGCGTTCCCTGTCGTTATTTCTCAATAAACTGGGCGATTCACCTTCAGAGGCGGCTAATTTACTGACCAGCCAGGAGCCTGCCTTTACTTATCAGCAAATTCTGGCCTTGCAAAATATGATAGAAGTCCATTCGGCTCATCACCAGGCTTACCCGGTGTTGCATTATTATATTAATTCGGATAAACCCAACTCTCTCAGTATTAACCTTACCATATTGGATGAAGCCATCAGCATTATTTTAACCAATGATAAAGAAAAAACCCTGCAAAAAGAATTGATGCCCTTACGCAAATCCATCAGCCAGTTTTTAAAGCATTTGCAAAGTAAATACCATATATTGTCTGATCCGGATCGGGTGGCAAAAATTGACTGGAAAAAATTAGAACTACCTTCCGGGTCCCTGGAGCTGGACCTGGATGAAGGCGACCTGCATAAACGCCGGAGGATTCTGGATAGTTTGCTGGCCACTGAAGGATATTCATGGAAGCATGTCTATCCCCGAAAAGATATTTCTTAACCTACAAAACCAAAATTATGGATGCTAAAACCTTGTTTTTTTGGAATTGAATAGAACCTTTACTCAGGATTGTGGTAGTAGGGATAGTCACCTATATAGCCATTGTCTTGCTTTTAAAAATGGCCGGAAAAAGAACCCTGGCCAATATGAATGCGCTTGATTTTATTATTACGGTGGCTATTGGCTCAGCCTATGGCCGGATACTTACCGCCCAAACTATAACCATCTCTGAAGCAGTGGTGGCTTTCCTGGTGCTGGTTTCCATTCAGATTGGCGTATCAAAGCTGGAGGTGGTCTATAGGAAATTTGGTAAATTTATGATGCCTGCTCCAAAAATACTATATTATAAAGGCGAATACCAAATCAGGCAAATGAAAAAAGAAAGGATTAATAAAAGAGATTTGCTGGCTGTTTTACGTAAGAAATCTTTTACTTCACTGGACCAGGTTGATGCTATTGTGTTGGAGTCTAACGGGCAGTTTTCGATCATTGGAAAAACTGATAAAGAGATAGAAACCTTAAAGGATTTGACCTGAATCTTCTTTTTTTTATGGTTTACTCCTCAATTCTGGTGATGTTTTTTTTAACCACAGAGAAACACAAAGGATGAGTAAAGGTCACAAAAGATTTTATTTCCTTACTTAATCTATTTTTAAACCACCAGGAGCAAAATATATTCCCTTTGCCTTTCGGTGAAAAGCTTCGTGTGCTTTATGGTCTACTCCTCATGTCAGGTGGTGTTTTTTTTACCACAGAGGTGCCCAAAGGACATACACAGGTAAAGAATCATGTAATGACTTTAAGTAGCAATAATTAATCTACCTGTTATTTTTATTATCTTTAGCTCATGCACAAAACACCCGCATATACCCGCTATTTTCATATCCTGGCCGGTCTGGTCCTGACCTTTTTCCTGCTGATCTGGGCTCAGTCTCTCCTCAGCCCCATCTTTGCTGCTTTTGTGGCGGCTTTGCTGCTGAAGCCTTTAAGCGCCCTGATAGAACGGCTAAAAATATCAAGGGGCTTCAGCTCAATCTTTTCCATCATCATAGTGATTGCAGCTTTTTTTGGTTTATCCTATTTTTTCTCTACCCAGATCAATAATATTGTCAATAATCTGAACACCATACGAAGCAGATTGACTGAGATCATCGACCAGATCTATGCATGGATGGAAAAAACCTTTGGACTGGAGCAACAGGAACAGATTCAGTATTTGCGGGATTCCCTCAATTCCTTTTTGGAAAACAGTGCTTCAGCTCTGCAGCAAGCGGCCTCGGCTACGGCAGACTTCTTTACCTCTTTTTTCCTGTTCCTGATTGCTTTGTTTTTCTTTTTGTATTACCGCCGTTTCCTGGTGTTTTTTATATACCAGTGTTTTCAACCTGACTACCATTCAAGAGTGGGAGAGACCATCAAAAAATTGGAACTGGTAGTGCGCAGTTATATATTGGGATTGTTGATTGTGATCGTAATTGTAGCCACCCTTAATTCTGTGGGTTTGCTGCTACTTGGGATTAAGCATGCCATCTTTTTTGGGGTTCTGGCCGCTGTATTGACCGTCATTCCCTACATTGGGATATTTATTGGATCCTTGTTACCGATTTTATTTGCCCTGGTAACCAAAGATTCACTCTGGTATCCAATTGGAGTGGCTTTGCTTTTCTGGTTGGTGCAATTTGTGGAAGGTAATTTTATTACACCAAATGTGATTGGTAGCCGGGTCAGTATCAATCCGTTTGCAGCTATCATTGCCTTATTCATAGGTGGTATGATATGGGGAGTAATGGGCATGATCCTGGCTATTCCGATGCTGGCCATCATTAAGGTAATTGCTGACTCAGCTGAACCTCTGCACCAGGTAGGATATTTGTTAGGCAATCCTCCCGAAGAGGCTCTGGTGGAAATAAAGGGTTCTTTAATTAAATCGCTCAAGAAATATTTTAAGGGTAAAGAGTAGGTAAAATTTTATTAATGGATAACCCCACAACTATGGCCTAAGCCATCATGTCCATTTAGTTTTCTAAAAGGACACATAGGAGGAGAAAATCATAGCATTTTTATAAACATAATAAACATTCAGCCGGATTATCATCCTCTTTTCATTAATAGTTCCTGCTCAAATAATCTTTCAAACTGTTTTGGATAAAATATTGCCAGCCTTCCACACAACTTTCTCTTTTAAACTCTGGTATATGATCGGGAAATGCTTCCAGGACAGTGTGGGTGAGGGTTAATTTGGTCTGATCAGTTAAAGGGAATAATTCAAATTCCACCAGTGCCTGACCTGGATATCCTTCATATCGCCAGTCATAAGTTATTTTTTTGAATGGTATTACCTCAGTTAACTTCCAGACATGTGGGAAAATTCTATCCTCATTTTGAACCACAAAGCCAGTTTCAAATCCCACTTTGGGCTCAAAAGATGCTATTTCAGGGAAAAACCAGCCTTTCATGCTATCCAATTGGGTAATGGCATACCAGACATTTTCTTTAGAGGTGTCAAAAGTTTGTTCTACAATTACCGGATCCATGGTAATAAATTACAGGTTAGTTGTTGTTGAAACGGATCTGTGGTAGATACTGTTCCAATTATTTTCGACATCTGATGCCTGAGACAACTGCTTGCTTTGAGCTGGTTCTTTATCTTTCAGACGGATTGCCACGGCCTTGACCATCGAAAATTCGGGGTTACTACCATAAAACTCTACTCATCTGTCACTGCGAACAGTAGGGAAAGAAAGCGGGTAAGGGTGAAACAGTTTGTTTGTTAAGCGCAGCCGAGCTAGCACTTTCAACCGAGATCATGGTTTGGTCGATGCGGATTCGTAGCAAATCAACCAGCAAATCAACCAATAACCAAATAACCAGTAACTAAAAATATTCCTTCCAGCTTCGAGCTATTACATCCAACATCCTTTAAGCTTTCAGCTTTGTTCCCACTCCGAACCTTCTCCGATTTCTCCGTGGTTACCCCCCGCAACCATAAACCAGCCACCTGTTTGGAGTTTCCTCTAAATCTAATGTCGCCGAAATTAACCTCTCAAAGGTTGGTAAAAAAAATTCTTTATTATTCTAAAATAAACGAACCTCACCGAGGTTCTGGTTTACTAGTGTGTTAATTACTAAATTAATTCACTATTTTCACCCTTCTTTTTTCTTTATACTACGTTAAAATTTTCAACTGTAACGCTGCTATGCTTTCAAATTTTGCCTTGTCTAAAGAAAAAATAATAGCAAAAATTTAGTAAACTAATTTTATAATTAACACACTAGGTTCGCTTGTACCATTGTACCTGCGAGTTTTGAGCTATTTACAATCAACTTCCTTTCATCTGTCACCTTAATTTGTTCACAGGCTTGGCTTAATCGTAAAGTTCTACTTTAAAATAATCCAGTTCAACCAGGTTTATGATCAATAGTCAAAATCAAACCGATATATCCCGCCTTTGTATAAGCCCAGATAAAGTCTGTCCTGTTGATCAGATACCTCAAGATCCATACTGTATACGCCGCCATAGATCTGCTGGGGAAACTCATAGGTTTTCCAGGATTGGCCTCCATCAGCTGAACGGAATACGATCAGAGGTTGCGGATTATCAAAGTATTTTAACCAACCGGCCGTGTAAATGATATCCGGATCATTAGGATGCACTTTTACTCCAAAAAAGAACCGGTTATCATCACTTTCGATCAGGGTTTGCCATTGCTGGCCATTATCATCAGTTTTGATCAGACCACCCTCATAGCCACCGTAAACCCACCCGGCCTGATCCGGATCAAAAGCCACTGCCTTCAGTACGCTGGGTGCATCCACCAGGTTCTGCCAGATTTGCCAGCTATCCCCCTGATCCGCACTGAATAAGGTAATGGCTTGCTCAATGCTGTTTTGTCCTCCGGCCCAGACTTCATTGGTTTCATAGGGGTTTACTTCTACCACCGATAATCCGGTAGCAAAACCACCCCAATTACCATAAACAGGTTTCCAGCTATTTCCCTGGTCGTTGGAACGAGCTACCACAGAATATCCGGTGGCGAATAGCTGGTTAGAATCTGACGGATTAAGGGCCAGGTCAAAAACCGGTTCTGGTTCATTTCCCCCAAATCCATTCTGGAAATTTATCCAGTTTGTTCCTCCATCGCTGGTTTTCTTTAAGGACGCTTGAGATGGATCATTCCGGTCGAAAACAGACACCAAAAATTCTTTTCGGCTGAATAACAGGAAAGATTGAATGGGTTCATTGATCCCCATGGGAATCCAGCTGGCATCATTTGTCTTCTTTTTAAATAGTCCCTGGTCTGTGGCAGTATAAATGGTATCATCCAGGATCCTTACCTGATTTATTACCTGGTTGTTTAGTCCCAGGTGTTTCCAGCTGAAATTGGAAGGTTGTATTTTGAGATCATTTTCCTGATTACAATTGGTGAAAAGGATCAGGCTAATAAAAACTAAAATATAGTTGGTTTTCATGTTTTTTTGATAATTTTAGGTTGATAGAATTCAGACCCAGGGAATGGCAGATAGGTTGGAATTACAAAATTAAACCTACCACTAAAGAGCTGAATATCTTAATCTGTTAATCCGGGGTTTAAAACTTAAAATTTATGAATATTACTTGGAACATAGTTATCCTGAATATTTTAGGTGTCAGCCTTTTTTCATCGGTGCTTTTGGCTCAGTCGCGGGAAATTGATCAAGCTATCAGACAGCACCGAATGGGCCAAATCATTATCAGGGCTGAACCTGGAGCTGAGGTGCAGGTTAAACAAACAGGCCATGAGTTCTGGTTTGGCTGTGCCCTGGCCAATGACATTTTTAATGGCAGAGCCTCAGAAGCAGATCGGCAAATGTATAAGCAGAAATTCCTGGAAAACTTTAATTCAGCCGTGACCGAGAATGCAGTGAAATGGGGGAATATGGAGCCGCAAAAAGGCAGGATAAATTATAACCTGGTAGAAGCCATGCTCACCTGGACTGAAGCTCATGATATCCCTTTAAGAGGTCATAACCTTTTCTGGGGCATTGCCAGGTTTGTACAACCCTGGGTGAAGGCATTGTCCGATCAGGAACTGGAACAAACCCTGCAACACCGGGCTGAAACGGTTACGGCTCGGTATGATGGGCGTTTCGCTGAATATGACCTTAACAATGAAATGATCCATGGCAATTATTATGAAGAACGTTTAGGTGCTGATATAACTAAAAAGATGGCTCAATGGGCCAAAAATGGTGATCCTGATATACAGCTGTACCTGAATGATTACGATATTCTGACCGGAAATAAACTGGCTGAATACATGGCCCATATCCGGAATCTGCTGGATCAGGGGGTTCCTATTCATGGCATCGGTGTCCAGGGGCATCTGCATGCAGAAAATTTTAATCCGAATGCCTTAAAAAATGCGCTGGATTCCCTGGCTTTGTTTGATTTACCCATCAAGATCACTGAATTTAACCTGCCTGGCCAGCGGTCAGCCTTTTATCAGGATCGGGACCGACAAATGACCAGAGAGGAAGAAGAGCAGAAAGCAAAAAACCTGGTGGATTACTATAAAATCTGCTTTGCCCATCCGGCCGTAGATGGCATCCTGATGTGGGGGTTCTGGGCCGGTGCCAACTGGATCCCTGCCTCTTCATTGTACCAAAAAGACTGGACTCCAACACCTGCAGCCCGGGCTTATCAGCAACTGATATATGATCAGTGGTGGATCGATGAAGCCGGTAAGACCAATGATGAGGGAAGTTTAAAGATACCGGCTTTTTATGGAACGTATCAGGTAACTATAGATGGAAAAACCCGTGACATAAAGCTAACCAAGCAAGCAAAGCAGGTGTTGGTTGAATTTTAGTAAACCAGAAAAGAAAAATATAAATAATGGCGGTGCTTTTTATCCGCAACAATAAATGGATCACTGGGATCAATGACGGCCGGATCCAGGTTTCACCTAATTTTTTATAAGCTATTACAAACCCCTGTCATAATGGGTAATAATTTTGACTTAGTCTCACAAATGAACATTCCATTCCACTGTCCTGGTATTTTATGCAAAAATGGTTGCAAAATTTAGTGTACCAAACCACCTTGGATTGGTGGATATTTCTCATGGCCGGAAGTATGGTGATGATGCTGGCCATGATTACCCTAAGCTGGCAAAGCTGGCATAAAGCCAGGAAAAATCCGGTAGAGGCTTTACGCTATGAATAGATCCATTTTACTGGTTCAGATTAAGTGGATTTCATATTGTGGCAAGGTATAAATAGTTTTATATTTAACCGTTTATTAAATCTTGATATGAAATGAAAATCATAAGCACCTTTATTATACTGGTAATGGTAGGTTGTTTTTACCCCCTTCAGGCCCAGGATGAAGTATTGAACCTGAATAAGCCGGAACGGGAAGCCTGGTTTACCGATCTGGGCTTTGGCTTGTTCATACACTGGAGTGTAGATGTTCAATATGGTTTAAACATTTCCCATAATCTGCGCCTGGCTTCGGAAAATTACATAGATCGTTACTTCAATGAATTACCCAAAACTTTTAACCCGGTCGATTTTAATCCGGACCAATGGGCCAAAATGGCCAAGATGGCAGGTATGAAATACGTGGTGTTTACTGCCAAGCATCACAATGGGTTCTGTATGTGGGATACTGAAACCACTGATTTCAGCATGATGCACACCCCTTTTGGGCGGGATGTGGTAAAAGAAGTGATTGAAGCTTTTAGAGAGCAGGGGCTAGCCATTGGACTATATTTTTCTCCAGATGATTTCTGGTTCCTGCACCAGCAGGGAAATATGATCACCCGTAACCATCCCTCTTCCTTTGCCAGCCAGAATCCTGAGCTGGATGCCTATGATAAGAAACAATTACAGGAACTGCTTACCCGGTATGGCCAAATTGACATTTTATTTCTGGATGGTAATGAGCAATGGGGAAAAACCGAGTTGGCCAAACTGGCCTGGGAAATTAATCCGGACATTGTGGTAACCCGGGGAGCTATGGAAACTCCGGAGCAAATCCTGCCCAATCAGCCCCTTCCCTCTCCCTGGGAAGCCTGTTATACCCTTACCAACTCATGGAGCTTTCGCCCTACCAATGAAAAATATAAAACAGCAGAAGAAGTGATCCAGAAATGGGTGGAGATCAGGGCCAAAGGTGGTAATTTCCTGCTTAATGCCGGTCCCGATCCGGAGGGAACTATCCCGGACCAACAAGCTGGTATCTTGAATGAAGTGGGTGCCTGGTGGTTTATCAATCAGGAAATATTTGAGCAGACCAAACCATTTAGTAAGGTAAAAAGTGCATCGGGATATTATTTTTTACAGAGTAAGGATGAAAAGGATCTTTATATTCTGATTCCGGGCCCTTTTGAACGTTTTAAATGGCAGGAAACCGTTATTGAAGGATTGAAAGCCTCAAATGAAGCCCATATTTCAGTGTTGGGACAAAGTGATATCATCAATGAAGCCGATCCTGATGGTGAACGGATGTCCTGGGATAATCGGGAGGAAGGGCTATACCTGAAATTTATGTTTACCCAGAATTTGTACAACCAGTACCGGGTGGATAATTTCTGGGCTAATCCTCTGGTGATTAAAATTACCAATTACAAACTTTAACAGTGGGATGATTTGGTCAGACTTTCCCGGTAATGATTCAGGGATGAGTTTGCTAATTATGGGATACAAAATATGAAAATGAATGGCCTTTTTTCTTGATAGATAATAATTTTGGATAAATTAAACACCCGAACATATCTTATTTTAAACCATGCATAAAAGCTTATATTCCATTTATATTTTTATCATCCTTCTGTCATCTTGCCACGCTGATTTTTCAGAGGATGTCATGGCTATCACAGCCATTAGTAAAGCCCGGGCTGAGGCTTTTAACCAACGAGATGCAGCAGGCATTGCTCAGTATTTTGCTGAAGATGCTGTGCTGATGCCCCCTGGCCAGCCATCAAGGATAGGAAAGCAAGCTGTAGCAGATTATTACCAAGACATTTTTGATCAATATGTACCTCTATTGCAAAGTGAATACCTTGAAGTTGATGTCAGCGGTGATCTGGCCTATGGTCGGGGAGTAGCTACAGTTACTTTAAAGTCCAGGCAGGGAGATTCCGTCATTCAGGCTGAATCAGAATATATCAATATTCTGAAAAAACGGGAGGATGGGATATGGATTACTACTCATGATATATGGAACAGTAGCCAAGAAGATTAGATGTTCCAACAGCGTTTTATAAAATTTTTTGGAATCAGATATGAATGATTAATTTGCCCTCTGCATTTCTTTCTCGTGTCAATTAACCATTTTTTGGTAATAAAATTCAGGGATATAACCATTAATAATTTATATCATTTACTGGAATAATTAAATTTTATTTTGTATATTGCAAATGAAATTTTTCAACGAAAAGCAATAAAATAATTTAAAATTTCTTAGTAAACCAAACCTGATTTATTTTTTTGTTTATCCAGCTTCTGACGATCCAACTTGATGATCAGATTATATGCTTATCATCATGTACTACATAAGTAGAGAATTTTTTATAACACTAAAAATACATAACCAGGAGCTAGTACGACCATGAAGAAAACCATTACCATTTTATTAATCTTTTTAATGGGCTTGCCATTATACGCCCAGGAGTTTTCATCTTACCAAAAAGTCTGGGACAAATCCTATGGAGAATCTACAAGGGATCACTTAGAAGATATGATCAAAATCAAAGAAGGTGGATTTCTTTTGGGTGGATATGCCATCGATAGCATCAATAAAGGAGGAGATTATGCATTTCGGGTAATTAAAACTGATTCGGCGGGTTATACCATCTGGAACAAAACATGGGGAGGTGAAAAGGATGATAAGCTTTATTCTTTAATGGAAACTTCACAGGGAGACTTTATTTTAGCAGGAAATTCGGAATCAGGGCAAACCGAGGATAAGTCCCAGCCCTCCCGGGGAGGCTGGGATTTCTGGATATTAAAGATCAATGCTCAGGGAGAAAAAATCTGGGACAAATCCTATGGTGGAAACGAAGATGATCTATTGGAAAAAATCATTGCCACCTCTGATGGAAACTACCTGTTGGCTGGTAGTTCCAGGTCCGCTGTGGGTGCAGACAAATCCGCTGCACATAAAGGGGATTATGATTACTGGATCATAAAGATTGATCCGTATGGCAACAAAATCTGGGATGCCTCCTACGGGGGCAATCAAAGTGATCGACTAACGGATATCCTAGAAATACCAGACGGCGGTTATTTATTAGGCGGATATTCCCGGTCAGATGCATCGGGTGATAAAACAACAGTTTCGTACGGTGAAGAAGATTTTTGGATCGTAAAAATTGATGGATCAGGAAATATTGGTTGGGATCGTAGCTATGGAGGAGAAAGGGAAGACCATTTATATGCTTTGGCAAATGCAACGGATGAAGGCTTTTTGCTAGGTGGCGCTTCCAATTCAGAGCCGGGAGGAAATAAAGACGCTCCTTTAATTGATAGAAAAGATTTTTGGCTGGTGAAGATAGATGGTGGAGGTAATATCATCTGGGATCAAAGTTACAATACCAATAGTCCCAGTCATTTTAATAACAGAGATTATATATATACTATTTTACCGTTAAATAATGGTGGTTATTTGTTAGGTGGTATAAACCATAAATCAGCCACATTAATTAACAGAACCTATTATAGAGTAGTTGAAATAGATCAGGATGGTGCTGTACAATGGCAGGATATTTTTCATGGTAGCCCCAATTTGAACAGAGATGATCATGTCAATGTCTTAGCTGACATAGTTCAGGTTTCCCCCCACAATTACCTGCTGGGAGGTACTTCCTGGGATTTTCAAGGAGAAGATAAGACAGATGAATTGGATGGATTGTCTGATTTTTGGGTGATTAAAATTGCTATAGAAATTCCTCCACCTCTGCCTGATCAGCAGCCCCCGGTACTTTCAAGTATTCCCATGGATACCACGGTCACTTGTGGTAATATTCCGGATCCGGTGCAGGTGACAGCTAATGATAATATTGATGGTACCTTGCCGGTGGAGTTTCAGGAAGAAAAAGTACCTGGTGAATGCCCGTCGGCTTACCTGCTCACCCGAACCTGGACAGCCAGGGATGCTGCCGGAAACGTGGCCACCGCCAGTCAGGTCATTACCATAGAAGATCATACACCACCTGTTTTTACTACCCTGCCTCCTGAAAGCATGCAAATTTATACCAAGGCAGATGATGACTTATCTTGTAGCGTAGCAGTACAATTTCCTGAAATAGCAGCTGCTGATAATTGTCAGGGGGAAGTGATCCTGACCTATAGTGTTGGTGGTAATGAGGTGCAATCAGGACAGACATTTGCAGTAGGGCAAACCGAAGTGACTGTTTCTGCCAGCGATATATGTGGCAACATGGCTCAACATTCCTTTATCATTGAAGTGGTAGATGGGGAACCACCTTTACTGGCTGCTCAGGATCTCACTATCAATTTGGATCAGGATGGTCAGGCTGTTATTTCAGTGGCAGAAGTATATGACCAGGAAAACAGCAGCGACAATTGCCAGATAGACCTGGAAACGCTTTCTTTGGATCGCACCCAGTTTTCATGTGATGATCTGGATGCACCTGTCGTTGTTACCCTTACCGGCAAAGACATCTATGGCAATGAAGCCCAGGTCCAGGCTACCATCATTATAGAGGATAATACACCACCCGTTTTTACTACCCTGCCTCCTGAAAGCATGCAAATTTATACCAAGGCAGATGATGACTTATCTTGTAGCGTAGCAGTTCAATTTCCTGAAATAGCAGCTGCTGATAATTGTCAGGGAGAAGTGATCCTGACCTATAGTGTTGGCGAAAATGAGGTGCAATCAGGGCAATCATTTGCAGTAGGGCAAACCGAAGTCACCGTCACTGCCACTGATGTATCCGGCAACATGGCTCAACATTCCTTTATCATTGAAGTGGTAGATGGGGAACCACCTTTACTGGCTGCTCAGGATCTCACTATCAATTTGGATCAGGATGGTCAGGCTGTTATTTCAGTGGCAGACGTTTTTGATCAGGAAAACAGCAGCGACAATTGCCAGATAGACCTGGAAACGCTTTCTTTGGATCACACCCAGTTTTCATGTGATGATCTGGATGCACCTGTCATTGTTACCCTTACCGGCAAAGACATCTATGGCAATGAAGCCCAGGTCCAGGCTACCATCATTATAGAGGATGAATTAAATGTATGTGCCCCTGGCTTTATCCTGAACGACTGCCGCTATGCCCTGCAGGATTTTGGAGATGCAGCAGAAATTACAGCTTATCAGGAAGTAGATTATGCACATTTTAAGAAAAAGCGAAAATCGTATGTCATTGGTATAGCCACCGGATATCGCCAGGATGGACAGGCCGGAGTGTGGGAGCTGCACAATGACTGCACGGTTCATCCGGTATTTTTTAACGGGCAACAACTGAATAGTTCCCTGTTGCCTGATATACGCGGATTAAGCCGGGAATATGGTTGGAAATATGAGCCTTATTCCATTAGTTCGGACGGAAAATTTATTTATGCCAATGCGGTCAATCATTTTCCTATTCCCAATAAATACGGATGGAAAGCCGAACTGGGAACTTCAATAGCAGTAAAATATTCCATGGGCAGGGCCGTAAGTGGTCGAATTTTTGGTATTAGATCCAGCATTGAATGCAATGATCTTAATTTTAAAGCGGCAGATGGTGAGTTATTCGTCATTTCGTGCGATTATAATCCGGATAATCCATCTTTCCAGGAATTGGTAGGTAGTATACTGGATAAACTGAAATTTTACATCCATCCTAATCCTTTCCGGAATAAATTTTCAATCAAATTTGCAATGGAGGCCCGCTATGAAACCCTAAGGCTGTTCGATGCTGTAGGAAAAGAAGTATATTTCCAAAATGTGAGGGATTTAAATGCTTTGGAAGTAGATTTAAGTCACATTCCTCTGAAAAATGGATTCTACTATCTTCAGTTGTCCAATAATCAGGAAGTCAAATCTTTCAAGCTGATGCGTAGGTAACTATCAGGATAAAAAATAATTTAAAACCCGCTTGGATAAATTTCCAAGCGGGTTACTTAAGTTACCATTTAAAACATTTATAATTCGAGAATTTGTAGTCCCTCTTTCATTCAAGCACTTTACTATTCACATTTCCTGTTTAAAATAAAGAAGTTCATGACAAAAACTTCCTAATTATAAAAAAATCTCATAATTTCGGGATTGATGAAATGTCAGGAACTGAGATCCCTCTATGCTGCTTTTGATTTGCACCCCTCCAGTAAAGGTGCTTCTACTCATATAGAGGCCTTTTCAAATGTACTTTTTGAAATTTTACCAACCGGCTGGCTTTATTGCCTGGGTCCAAATGAACAACCGGAAAGAATGGGCCAGCATTATCTGGAGCATTTTAGCCAACATATTCCCAATTACCTGAGCCGGGCCAGGGCTTATTCTGGGGAGCTTTTTCAAAAGATGCGATCCTGCAGACAGCTAGAACTGGTTCATTTCCGGGACATCTGGTCAGGTTTGGCCATTTTAAATTCAGATCATAACTTTCGAACGGTTTTTGAGGTCAACGGACTTCCCTCTATAGAATTAAAATATCGATATCCCCAATTGACTTCAGCTACTTTGCAAAAGATCATCTCTCTGGAAAAATTTTGTCTGCAACAATCAGAAATTATCATTACTCCATCAAATACTACTAAAAATTACCTGTTGGGCCAGGGAGTATCAGAAAGCCGGGTTCAGGTAATTCCCAATGGAGCCGATTTGAATGGGACAGGTAAAAATGAAGGTAAACCTGTAAATATGCCATATTTGATTTACTTCGGGGCATTGCAACCCTGGCAGGGTCTGGATACGCTGATCAAGGCATTGGCCCTGTTACAGGATTATCCCGGGCTTCATTTGGTGATCTGTAGTTCACAACCAGCCAAATTTGCCAAACCTTATGCGAAAATGGCAGAAAAGGCCGGTCTGGCTTCCCGGATCATATGGCAATACCAACTGGAAAAATCCGAATTGCAGCGATACCTTTCCCATGCTTTGTTGTCCATTGCTCCATTAAAATCTTGTGACCGCAATATCGTGCAGGGATGTGCCCCACTGAAAATCCTGGAATCTATGGCCACAGGTATAGCAGTTGTGGCTTCTGATTTGCCCCCGGTGAGAGAATTAGTACAAAATCACGTGAACGGTAAGCTGGTCAGGGCTGATCGGCCGGCTGATTTGGCCCGGGCCATCCGTATTTTGTTGGATTATCCGGAACAACGGCAAAAAATAGCCCACCGCGGTTTACAAACTATAGACGAATCCTATCAATGGACTCAGCAAAAGCAATTACTGAAAGAGATATATGAAAATATTTATGCATTTTAATTTAATGGACAAATATGAATTACAGGCAACTTTCCCGCATTTACAAAACTTTATCTGATCCGGAGAAGGAATTTATCCGCGAAAAGACTTTTGAGGCAACCTACACCATTAAACAGTGGATGATTTTGTTGCAAAAAATAGCTGCTTACGATGAAGGAAATGACCGGATCCGGCAAAAAATGGGAAAAAGTATGATCATTACCGGAGGGGTAACCTTTCTCAGCTTGTTTTTCTTTTGGCCAATCGCCCTGATTGGGTTGTTGGTTTTACTCTGGATGGGGTTCCGATGGCGCCGATTGACTGCTAATGACCTGACCAATCATTTAAGACTTTTCCTGATCCCATTGTTAAAGGTTTTGCCTGATAAAGCCGGCATTAAGGCCCCGCTTCAACTGAAAATAGACTTCCGCCCTTCCAAAATGCAGGAATTGGTGGATAAGACCCAGTTTCAGAACCGTACCATCAAACAGTTTAAACCCCAATATCTTAGTGGCGCGGTCACTTTAAAGGACTCAACCCAATTGGAATTTCATTTATTGGATGATTTGAAGCGATTAAACATCAAAAAAAGGAATGCCCGGGGAAAGATCAAATATAAAAATAAAATTAAATGTACTCATTTTTTGCTGATAAAGCTGACTCTTATGAAAGCATATTATTCTCTGAAAAATGAAACAGCTCCTGATATAATGGTGGATCAGGATCACAAAAAACTGGTTTTGAAGACCAAAATAAAGGTTAAATCTACCGAAGCTGATAAAGTATTGCCTTTTGAAGACTTCCTGAAGCTACTGGAAAAGCTCTATGCTTGTGTGGAAGTTACAGGCACATTGCCTGAGGCTGTTCAAGAGGAATCTGATCAACAGCCAACGGAAACCCAGTTGAAGACTGGTCTGGAGATCCCTGATGCGGCTGCTTTTGCGGCAGGATCCTTCTTTTTATGGTCTGCCTATGAATTCAGCGACTATGATTATGATAGCTTTGATTATGAATCCACTCCGGTATTCGGGGATGAACTGGAAAGTGACAGCCTGTATGACAGCTGATGGTGAACAGGAAAGAGATCATTTGGTTGACTGAAAATTATCCTCCACAGAAAGGAGGTATGGCACAATCCTGTGACCGGATCGTTGAAAACTTAAGATTTCAGGGCTTTCAGATCCATATTTTTCATTTTACCCAGAGAAAAGAAGCCTTTAAGCCAGAGGTACAGGAAGGTGGCACCTATACTGCCCTTACTTTGCATGCGGATGAATCACACACCCTTCAACTAGCCTATAATCACCTGAAAAAAAGAAATTTGCAGGTTGGTCAGATGGTAGCATTTGGCGGATATCTTCCCTTGCTGGCCGCTCCCATATTTAAAAGTTGGTTGCATTTGGAGTTGGTGCTGATGATTCGGGGCAATGATTTTGATACATCGGTATTTTCAGCCAAAAGACGACCTATCTTAAATGAAGCAGTGATCCAGGCCCGTGTGATTACCTGTATCAGCCGGGAAAAAACCGAACAAATGCAGTTGCTTTTTCCCCAAAAAAATATTCAATACATTCCCAATGGTATTCAATTGCAGGAATGGCAGCTGTTAAAAAGTGATCAGGAATTCAGCCACAACTGGCGTCTGGGAAAAAGTAATTCAATTGTTTTAGGCTGCTTTGGTCATTTGAAAGCCAAAAAAGGATTAGACCTGGTGATTCAGGCTATGAATAGTCGAGCTTTGAAGGAAGCCATTTCACTGCTGCTGATTGGCGAAATTGATCCAATATACCATACCAGGCTGAAAGAGGTGGATATTAATTATCATTTATTACCTTTTATGGACCGGTTCGAATTGATAAAATATTATGCCTGTTGTGATGGTATTTTGATACCTTCTCATTATGATGGTATGCCTAATGTGCTACTGGAGGCAGGAGCCCTGGGTCTGCCTGCTCTGGCTGCAGCAAAAGACGGGATGAAGGATGTTATCACCCATGGGTCCAGTGGGTTTTTGTTTTCTGCCGGGGATCAGAATGCCTTGAGACAGATCATGTTTGATTTTATAGCATTAGGGAAAGATCAAAGGAAAAAAATGGGCCAGGAACTAAAAAGTACAATCCGGCAAACATTTCATGACCAAAATGAAACAGAAATGTATCTGAATTGCTTAAACTAGGAGATAAATCAGGCGTAATAAAATTTAACTATGAGAAAGATAATATTACTATTACTCACTATTTTAGTCTGGGCTGGTTGTAGTAATCAAAACCAGGAAACTGCTCAGGAACAGTCAAGGAAACAGGAAAGTAGTCAGCCTATCGCCATGGCTGATGCGCAACGGATCTTTTACCTCAATGATAGCACCAATCGTCAACTGGGCGAAATCCAGTATGACCAGGTAGATGATCAGTGGGAGATTATCTATCAGGATGCCTACTATGAAGGCCGCCTCAAAAATGATAAAAGAAAATTTTATGACCAATCCGGTGAAACGCTGGCTGAAATTAAGTTCAAAGATGATGGTTTTAAGCTGCGAGATGCCCAGGGAAACCTGCTTTGGAAAGTAAAAAGGAAGGATGACAAGATCAAAATTGCCCGGGATGAAGCCATGACCAATCCGTTCGAAATAAGGATTAAAAATGAATATTACGCAGAACTTTCCCGGAGTGAAGAGCAGATGGGAACTATTGAACTGAGTCCGGAAAATAATCCGGGCCGGATAGAAGGAGAGGGACAATTTTATTATTTTACAGGTCCAGAACCTGCCATTAGCGGGATCTTGTTTTTGATCCAGGATATGGAACCGCTGCATAGACTGATGGTAATGACTGAAATGCTGGCCCGTAATCCATGACCCTGTACTATGCCATGGGTGGTGGTCTGGGTCACCTGACCCGTTCCAGGGTATTGCTGCAAAATCTGTCAATTAAAGATTATAAAGTAGTAACCGCCTGTGATTATGCCACAATGGTGTTTCCCCGGGAAGAATTGATCATTGTACCACCGGAAATCAGGCAAAATAGCCGGCGCTACCAGGAATGGATATCCAAATTATTGAACAGAAGAATGTATCAACATTTGATAATCGATACATTTATCAATGGTATTATGGGCGAATTGACCCGGGAAAGTTGTAGTCATTTTAAGTTTGTTACCTATGCTACCAGAAGGCTTAAATGGGAAAATTACAAAGCAAAATTTTCAGCTATGCCACTTTCCAGAGCCATCCTGCTGGAATCATTGCAGCCGGATCACCTGGAGACGATCCGACAAAATTGTAATGACTTGTCTTCATTTTCTTTACAATACCCAACTTACAGCTTGCCAATTTCATGGAGAAATCATTTAGCATCCATTGGGAAACCAGTTTGGTTGATCATGCATTCTCAGCCTCATGATGAACTGGATCAGCTGGTACAATATGCCGGGGAAATTGCCCGCTTGCAGGAAGTAGACCCTTATTTTTTGGTGATCAGCCTGTGTCAATATCAACTTAATCAAACAGGAAAAGTAGTGAATTATTTTCCCGGCTGGTCTTTTTATCAGAATGCAGCAGCTATATTTACCGGCGGTGGTTATAATAGCGTCTACCAGCCTCATCAACCTAAGATTCCTCATTTTTTCCTGCCTTTCCCCCGCAAGTATGATGACCAGTTCTGGCGGCTGAGCCAGCTTAAACTGTCATAGCTGTAATACTTTTATTTATATCATGATCATCATTTGACAAAAAGCAATAAATTGAATTTAGTGATTAAACATTACTTATATTAGATGGCCTTTAATTTTGCATTAAATCTTTAAAATCAGTTAATTAGCTTTATCATTTAATTATATACTGATGCGAAAAAACTGGTTAATTATTGCAATTATAATGCTTGGCTTCAATGTATTGCCCTGGCAAGGTATGGGACAACCCAATCAGGATAAATTGGGTGCCTGGTATATGTATTTCTGGAATAAAGACTTTGGCAAAAAAGGTTGGGGAGCTCAGGGGGATTATCAATTTCGAAACTGGAATTTTCTGGGTGATATGGAGCAACTTTTATTGAGAAGCGGGCTCACCTATCAACCGGTAGATTTTCCGATCAAGTTTACTTTGGGTTATGCCTTTATCAGTACTGGGACCTTCGGTAGTGAAACAGAAACTGTGACAGAGAACCGTATTTACCAGGAAGCTTTAATGCCACAAAAGGTAGGAAGCAGGTTGTATCTGGTGCATCGTTACAGGTTTGAACAACGCTGGGTGGAAGATCAGGATATGCGCACCCGTTGGCGTTATAATTTGTTTATTAACCTTCCTATCAACCAACCTGATCTGAAAAAGGGAGCCATTTATGTGGCCTTCTATAATGAGCTTTTTATTAACGGACAAAGAAAAATCGGGCCGGATAGAACTGTTGCATTGTTTGACCGCAACCGAACTTATGGGGCTTTAGGTTATAGTATAAAGACTAATTTAAGGGTGCAAGCTGGCATGATGCGGCAGACGACTGATAACTGGGCTAAAAATCAATTACAATTTAGTTTGCACCATAGTTTTTAAGCTTCGCAAAGCAGCATCATGCCTTACTGCCACCCATGCACTTTCTACAATGGCATTAAGTATTGCTTTGTTAGTTCTTGAAGTCATATTTCCAGTTCTAACTTTTTCGCCAGATGATTTAGTGGATGGCACAAAACCAA
>JBPRGG010000027.1:0-36703 GCA_051418075.1 Candidatus Cyclobacteriaceae bacterium M3_2C_046
CAATGATGATAGTATTTTGGGAAGCATCATTTAGATTGTTGACAATTTTCAGCTGCTGACCGGTAATTTTTTGCACATCGCTCACCAGGTCTTGCACTGCCAACTGAATAGGCTCGCTGGTGCCAGGGGGTAGGTAGATGGTGGCTTGCTGTTTTTGGTTGATTAAGGTCCATTGATCACTTGGTGATTCGCATTGAACTAAAATTAGCAAAACAAGTACTAAATAATTTCTCATAGTTTTACCTCCCCGGTGTCAATTCACTTCTCTTCAAGGTCATTTCTTTAATAAAACCACCATTTTCATCGATCAGCCGAAAAGTGACCGTGGGGTCCTTGGGCTTTGTATCAAAAGTAAATTCGCCAAAAGCATAGCCTCCGGAAATGCCATACAATTGATTTTCCTGCCATTCCGGCCGGGTAGCGGGCGGACCTGCCAAGCCTCCTAAACTAGCTACTTCAAATTCATAAAAGTTGTATCCGGAAGGACGTGGAATGGTAAATCCGCGGGAACCGTGACGGTCACCGGAGATCAGCAATACGCCGGGGATCTGGTGTTTTTCAATCAGACTGAAAATCTTCTCCCGTGCTTCCGGATCTGTTCTGCCCCAGCTGTCTTTACCCCGGGAAACATAGTCGCTCCACATGGTACCACCGGCCAGAATAATGAAGGGACCTTTGCAATCCAGCAACTGCTCTTCCAGCCATTGCATTTGTTGCTCACCCAAAAAGGATTGATCAGTTCTGAAATACCTGTGATCGATTACTATTAGGTCTGCTGCGCCTATCCTGGTACGAAAGAAAACGCCTTTACCTTCCTCTCCAAAACCGTAAGAAGGATTGGCCCAGGCATGACGAAAAACTTTCCACACATCTTCCTTGTCCTCAGGTTCAAACCCTCTGGGCGTGCCGGCCATATCATTGCCAAAATAATCATGATCGTCCCATAAAGCATAAAAGGGTACTTCCGCCACCAGTTTTTGCCAGGCGGGGTAAAGGTCACGAGCCAGGTAATCCAGTGAATGCCAGCCCATGTTATCCATTTTATCCTGGGCGGCAATATCGCCCAACCCCATAAAGGCATGCGGCTGACGGCTTAAAATGGTATGGGTCTGATTCATATTACCAAGTCCCCAGCGATGGAAGCAGGAACCAAAGATGATCCTGGTGTTTTCATTTTCAGTAGCAGGTGTGGTTTTGATCATGGCGTTTTCCGGAATTTCAATTGACTTTTCTCCCACAAATACCTGGTAAGGGTAAGAAGTGGCTGGTTGCAACCCGTTCACCTTTACTACACCGGCTAATTCCGATGCTGCGGAAGTATACGCCGGACCAAAGGTTTTGTATTGCCCATCAATTTTTACTTTGACAGTCACCGTATCAGGCTTTACCGTTCGCAACCAAACATCGACGGAGTTTTCACTGATGTTGCCCTGCATAGGTCCACCCAGATGCACAATGTTATTATCCGTACAGTGTGACTGTAGACCATGATAATTAATTAGTGATGAATAACTGTCTTCTTCCTGTCCGGCCAGGGCCGTTTCGGCCCACACGTACAGCATTTGCTTTTCCGTGGGCAGTTTACCTTCTCCCATATTGTTCAATATCACCAGGTTGTTCAGCCATCGGGGGCTGAAGGTGATGCCGTTCCTTTCGGTAAAGTTGCCTGCCTGGGCCCAAGCTTGTTGGAAGGTGCTAAAGGTGATTAGGCATATGAGAATGATTGATAGCCGAGGGCCGAGAGCCGAAAGCCGAAGAAAGAATATTTGAAGTATAAGATTCATAATAAATTAATGTAGGTCTAAATATTTAAATGCCTTTCAGCTTTGAGCCTTCAGCTTTAAGCTAACTACCTCCAGCCTCCGTCTACCGGTCTTCGGCCTCCATTAAAACTAACGACTTATCAGCTATCAGCACCGGCGAATCATATACCGGAATGTTTTTAAATTCATAAGTTGCCCCTTTTTTAATCCAATTTTTAGCCGGAATTTCATATATTTCACCGGTGCGTAAATCCACGTAAACCGGATCAGCAAAATACCCCTGGTAAAAAGTGAAATCTACATCCGCTTTGTCATTAGAATCTGAAGGAATTTCGCCATCAAACCAGAGGGTAACCACTTGCTGATTGCTGTACTTATTTTCATAGGCAAACACAGACATCGACTGATCATTTTCAGCCTGGTAAGCATAGTTGTCAATTTTTTCTAAAGTATTATCAAAAATTGATGTCAGGTGCTGAACCGCGTAATAGGCTGGTTTTACATGATCCACCGTTTGCTCTTCAGTAGCGTGCAACAAACCTTTACGATTAATTTCATCGGGGTAATTCATATCCATGATGGCAAAGTAGGAGGATTCGATACCTCTTCCCAGATCTCCCAGTAATCTTCTCAAAGCCCATTTGGCTTGCGACAATTCAGTCCAGTCATATTTGCTCAGGGCTTTGGTGTCGCGGTATTCGGATGGGGCACCATTTTCTCCCTGCCGTATTTTGATACGGTCAGAATATTTTTTAACATTGGCTCTTAATTGTAATACTTCTTCATATACCTCATCCGGGTTTTTCCGATAAGGATGATAGGTGATTTCATCTACCAGGTGTAGTTTGCCCATGGCTTGTAATTTGGCACAAAATTCCTCTCCGTCTTCTGGTTTAATACCGGCGGTAGCAAGTCCGAGGATCTTTGCCTCCGGTTGTATTGCCTTGATGGCTTCAGCGGTGGGCACGAAGATATCAAGATAATCATCCATGCTGTTGTCATGTCTTACGCCCTCATTCCAGATTTCCCATTCGTCTACTACATCTTTGTAGCGGGTTACCAGCAGTTCAGCATATTTTTTATACGCATCGATGGTTTGTGGGGCTTTGGGCATGGTAGCGCCCAACCTTGTTCCTCCCCCATCAGCATATATTGGGTTGCCGTAGCAGATGTTGATCCAGGGTTCTACATCTTGTGATACTACTCCATACACCATACTGTCCAGCCAGGCAAAATCATATTGTCCAATCTGTTTTTCTGTTTTGGCCCAGCCGGATTGTAGACGCGCTTTTTTTACTCCCAGAGGTCCCAGGTATTCTTTCCAATTGTCATAAATAGTATAATCGCGGTCCATAGTTTCGGCACCTACGCCCCAGTTAGAGGCTTCTATTTCACTGGGATCACGAGCTTTCACCTCACCAATTTTATTGAAGGGAATATCCTGCGCACCTACAGCACATGTTATTAAAGAAAATATAATTATGGGTATTAATTTCATGGGTTTGTTAAATTTTATATTGATAAGCTATTGACTTTTACAAATTTATCAGATACTATGAGTATGTATGAATATTATTTTTGCTAACCATAATACTTTTTTTGCTTTATAAATATAGGTATATTTGTTTTTGCAATTTTTGTACAATATGCAGGCACTATATCTTAAGAAAAACACACGCTCCCATGAGTCCTCCTTTAAAATGAATCATGCCATCGTGCCTCATATGTACGATCAGTGGCATTATCATCAGGAACTGGAAATAAACCTGATCCTGAAAGGCAGAGGGACTAGGTTTGTGGGGGATAATATCCAGAGCTTCAATGATGAAGACCTGGTATTGGTGGGCGCTAACCTACCGCATGTATGGAAAAATGATGCGATCTATTATGAAGGTTTGCCTGAATTATATGCCGATGTGATCAACATTCATTTCCTGCCTGATTTTGCCGGTAATGATTTTTTTCAAATGCCTGAGATGCAGGCGATTAAGGGTTTATTGGAAAGATCAAAACGAGGAATTCGTTTTACCGGGAAATGCAAATCTTTAATAAAAGATAAAATGATTGCCATGCAATCCATGCCTGATGGTGAAAAGTTGTTAACGCTTTTGCAAATCCTCAACCTGATGGCGCATAGCAAAGAAACAGAAATGCTGAGTACTTCCGGATTCAGTAATTCTTATAAAGATTCTAACCTGGAAAAAATCAATCGCATATTTGATTTTATCATCAATAATTTTCACCAGGAAATATCATTAGCGGAAGTGGCTTCTCTGGCATACATGAATGAAGCAGCTTTTTGCCGATACTTTAAGAATACCACAAAAAAAACATTTACACAGTTTGTGAATGAGACCCGCATCGGTTATGCCTGCAAATTACTGATTGATGGCAATCTGAATGTAAGCCAGATTTGCTATGAATCCGGCTTTAACAACATTTCCAACTTCAATCGGCAGTTTAAGCGAATTACCGGAAAAACACCACAAGCCTACCAGGTACAATACCGTAAGATTTAACTCTGAATATGCCCTCTTTTCTTTTAGCAATTATCCTGCTGACCTGAATAAATATAATATGGATGGTTAACCACCGTCATTGCACAAACAATTTTACTGAATATCTTCTGGTCCGAATCTCTACCTTATATTAACCGGCCATCAGACCAGTAGGGCTACATTAAGTCATTCGTCTTTTAACTAATAATAGTTAGTGTTCCAATATTGATTGATTATTTTTGTTTAAAGTCTATTATAGTTACGCTGATTATTATTAAACATGTTTAGAAATTCATTAAAAACTCCTGGAAATATCATAAAATATTTATTTAGGCTTTTGGTCTTTATCCCCGGATGGTTTGGTACTCACCTGTGTGCCCAACCAATTGAATATCATAACCCTTTAATGGATGGATTAACCATCGCGGATCCTTTTGTCCTGCACCATGAGGGAACCTACTATTTGTATGGTACCTCTGCCTCTGGCCAGGGATTTAATTACTGGATATCAGAAAACCTGGTAGACTGGAAGGGCAAAGGGTTTGCTTTTAAAAAGGCAGATGATGGATGGAGTCGTGGGAACTTTTGGGCACCCGAGGTTATTAGCTATAAAAATAAATTTTATATGGCTTATAGTGCCAAAGGTAAAACCATGAATGGTACGGGAATGCGTATTTGTGTTGCTATTGCAGATCATCCATCAGGACCATTTAAAGAGCTTTACGCACCCTTATTTGATTATAATTTTTCCTGTATTGATGCACATATCTTTATTGATGAGCAAACTCCCTACCTGTATTATGAAAAGGTGGGTTCCGTGGGAGAGCATTGGAACAACAATGGATATCTCTGGGGTATGATCTATGGTGTACCGTTGGCAGAAGACCTTTCGAAACCGGTACAGGAACCAACTTTATGTCTTTATCCTAATCAGGAATGGGAGGGTATTCATAGCATGAAGGCACGTTCCAACGAAGGGATGACGGTTTTCAAACGAGACGGCAGGTACTTAATGACCTATTCTGGCAACCACTATGCTGACCCCAACTATGGCGTTGGGTATGCAACTGCAGATAAACCTTTGGGGATGTGGGTGAAATACTCAGGAAATCCTATACTGAAAAACAACCTAAGCCGTGGTATCTCAGGACCCGGCCACAATAGTGTTCTTCAAATACCAGGCTCAGATACATGGGTAATTTTTTACCATACCCATGCAGATCCGGAAAACCCATCGGCTGAAAGAGTCCTTAATCTGGATCAATTAACTTTTGATGAGAAAGGATTAATTAACAACATTGAACCTACCCGAACAATAAATATTATTACGACGGAGGACCGATGACCGATGAGGCTGGAGGCCATGAGCTGATAGACGGAGGCGGATGGTTGGCCCAGTATAGCAGTCGGAACGATACAAGCAGACATATCAAAATGATCATAAAAGGCACCTGCAATGGAATACTACAGAACAATTTCGGTCCGGACGGTCTGATAGAATTGAATATGTGAGGCGCAAAACACAAAATGACCTTCTTTTTATCCTGCCTACAGAAATTAAGGACTTAATTAAATCAGCAATTTGTTATAAGAATGATTTATACTTAAAAAAAATGGCAGCTACATTTTACTGTAACTGCCTGATAATCAGAGTGGGCCCAGCTGGGCTCGAACCAGCGACCACCTGATTATGAGTCAGGTGCTCTAACCAACTGAGCTATGGGCCCTCTATCTTTTCTTATATTCTAATAACGTCTGTTTTTCTTTCCCTGTTCAATTCCTTTACTGCTCTTATCAAAAAGAAAAATCAGCAATCTTACACCTAATAAACCCCCAAATCGATCGTTTTCTTACCTGATCTACCGGTTTTTAATTGTGGCTGCAAACTTAATACAATTTTACCATTTCTAAAATACTTTTATTTACATTTATTCCTCAAAAATTAAACTTATTTAAGACGGCATTTCTCTGCTGATAGTTTGAATTAAGTGGTTTAAAATATGATATTTGCAAGCAAAAAAAATATTCCTGTTTTGATTGAACCCAACATTAAAACCATCATTTTCGATCTGGGAGGCGTGATCCTGAATATCGACCCCCTCCGCACTTTACAGGCTTTTGCCCAACTGGTCCACCAATCACCAACCCAGGTACAGGAACTTATCCATAAAGACCGGGCCATACTGCTGGAATATGAAGTGGGCCATATCGATGATCAGGAATTTATCCAGAGGCTTCATAGTTCCACCGGCTATCAGATCAGCCATGATGATTTCATCCGGGCCTGGAATCAGGTACTGATAGCTATTCCTCCAGACCGGATAGAATTGCTAAAGCAACTACGACACCGGTATCAGCTGATCATGCTGTCAAATACCAATCATTTACACAAAATAAGATTTCACCAGATCCTGCAGCAAACAACCGGTTATCAAAATTTTGACCAACTATTCCATAAAGTGTATTTATCCCATGAAATACATCTGCGAAAACCTGATCCGGCCATCTATCAATATGTGCTGGACAAGAATCAACTGGAACCAGCCCAAACCCTGATGCTGGATGACCTGCCGGAAAACCTGGAAGGTGCGCAGTCCGTGGGAATCAAAACCCGGCTGATCCAACGCAACAATCCTAATTTTGATTTTTTCGACCATGAATAAAAAGCAGAAAACCCTTACCATTCAAATTGCCTTATTTATTGCTACACTGTTTACCACTACCCTGGCCGGGGCTGAATGGAGATATGGGCAATACTGGCTTTTTGGACTGGACATACCCTTTCAGGAATATATTACCGAAGGTTTACTCTTCTCCATTCCCTTTCTGCTGGCCCTGACTGTACATGAATTCGGGCACTATTTTACTGCCCGGTATCACCAGGTAGATGTCACCCTGCCCTATTACATCCCTCTCTATTTTGGTGTGGCTCCTTCCATTGGCACCATGGGTGCTTTTATCCGGATCAAGGATGCCATTCGTTCCCGAAAGCTGTTTTTCGACATTGGGATTGCCGGACCTTTAGCCGGTTTTGTAATCGCCCTGGGTGTCTTGTATTATGGATTCACCCACCTGCCCTCACAGGATTATGTGTATGACATCCACCCGGTGTATCATATATTTGGAGACAATTATGAAGATTACGTCTATGATCTGGATACAGTCATATACAAAAAGGATGTGCAGGGTTTGGACCTTGCCATCATGGATCAGTTGCCTGATACGATTGTATTCAGTCCAGATTTTTCATTCAAACTAGGCAACAACCTGTTGTTCAGCTTTTTCGAGAAACATGTCGCAACCGATCCGGAACTGGTACCCAATCATTATGAGATCATCCATTACCCCTGGTTACTGGCCGGTTACCTGGCCCTGTTTTTCACTGCCTTAAACCTGATTCCTATCGGGCAACTGGATGGCGGGCACATTCTTTATGGATTGATCGGTTATCGAAACCACCGTATTGTTTCAGCTATTTTGTTTGTACTATTTGTGTTTTATGCCGGTCTGGGCGTGATCAGCCCTCATGACTTTACCAATGAAACCTGGCTGGGCATCCCTTCCAACTATTTTCTGATCGCCCTCTACATTGGGTTTTTATACTACGTTTTTTACAGTATCTCCCCTCAGGTCAAGGTCAGGCTCATCCTTGCCCTGGCTGTTTTTACCATTCAATTCCTGCTCACCATCATTATGCCGGGCATCAAAGGTTATGAGGGCTGGCTGCTGTTTGCCTTTCTGATCGGACGATTCTTAGGGGTATACCATCCACCGGCTTTATTGGATGAGCCGCTGGATTGGAAAAGGAAATTGTTGGGCTGGATTGCCCTGATCATCTTTATAATATCTTTCAGTCCCAACCTGCTGGTAGTAGAAGGATAAAACGGGAGTTTTTTAGATTTCATTTGGAGTCGCACATCCTCCCCCTTCAACCCTTCGCACAAAATCCACCTCGCGGCGGCGAAAGCCTGCCTCCCGCCAGTGATAACCTCATAGTTTTTCAGGATATCATCGATCAGTCGGCCATTGTCATGCCTACCATCCATTTCGGTCTTTCGCTTCGCCTTCCGGCCAGGAACAAGATGATTAACTAACCTCTGAATGCTTTTCTTAATACCTATAATTTCTCAAATGATCTTTAGCAGCCGAATTATTCATAAAAACAGGTACTTTAAATCCATCCACCAGGACAATTATTCCGGGTTCCTTTCGAATTAATTGTTGAGAAGAAATATCCTAAAACCAGGTCAGCTTTTTTTCATTTCCCGGTTCTTGGATTCTTTAATCTATCAGTTAAAACCTTCGGCTTTATTCATACTTTTTATTTTTTCTTTTTAGCACCACCCGCTGTACATTGGCTACCGAAAAGATATCTACTATAACTGATGAATTCGCACCAGCCTGGTCTGGATTATTTTCAGAAGTGTTTACAGTATCCTGCCCAGTTTGTCCTCCCGAAATCACCTCAAAGATCAATTGATCATCGATTAGTTCATACCGGGAATGAAAAATCTGACCTTTCAGGGAAAAGATGGTATATAGTATATCCCCATACAGGTAAGCCTGCAGGCCAATGCCATTTTGTTCATCCATTAGGTAAAGCTGCTTATCCTGATCTATTAACTTTAATAAATAATTCTTCTCCAGGGAAAAATCCGCCGAAGCATAAGCAGTATGCCAGATCCAGGTATCAGGTTCATCGGTTTCAGCTACTGATAAAGTAACCAAAACGGTATCTGTATAATTGCCATAGGATGAAATATACATGTATCCATTCCATATACCGTTTAACTGCTGGGGAAAAGGTATATCAGCCTGAACCAGTTGGGTTAGCCCGGCCAGACAAGTCACGACCAGAAAAAGTTTTTTCATTGTTATTCCAGCTTATTTATGAAAAGTAGAATTTTGGTGATCTCACCATCATCTGCCATTTTAATTTAGAACATAAAAGCTGGTAAAATGATTATGATCCGGAGTTAAAACCTTTAGATGATATAACCCACTTTTCCATGATTTACTGGGCCATACCTCCAGCTGATTATCATCTTTCCTGCTTTCACAGGGAATTTCCTGTCCCATTGTATTGTAGATTTTCAAATGAAAGTCATTCCCGGTAGCAGGAAAGGGTAATTGGAGGTAGAATCGTTTACCCACCGGGTTAGGCCATACTTTAAGCTCTTTTGGCCGGCTATATCCCAGCCCGGTAATCGCCTGAGGATCCAACCGCAGGAAAACAGGTAGCGATATGGCTATACCACCTTGATTATCAATGGCTTTTACCTGCAAAAAATGATTTCCGGCCTCTAATTTATCGGCTATATAGATAATACTTGCCCCTTCTGATTCCTGCAGGACCTCACCAGCTTTCAGAATCTGCATTTTTGCAATGGCTCCATCCTGATCTGATGCTGTAGCCTTTATTTCATACGGGTCACCTGGCTTAATCGAAACCGGGAACCGGTTTTCCTGACTGATCCTGATGGAGGGAATTAAATTTTGCGGTGCTCCACCTGATAAAAAACCATAGGCAGCTGCTGCCGGTCCAATGGTTTGAGTCACAGTATATTCATTGGTGATGGGACAGTACCGGTTCTCAAACCACATTTCCGTCACTGGCCATAATGCGGCTTCAGGTGATGTGGTAGCCTGTCCAAAACGGTGGCTCCAGGGGCCGTTGAATTCACCAAAATCATAATAATAGGGGCCATAGGGTACTACACCGGGTATCATTTCCTTATCCTCATGATAATACCAGGAATCAAGGTGCAGGATCTCCCTGGGATATCGATCGGCCAACCCCGTAACCCAGGTCATGTTTAAAGGATTGGCTCCCAGATAATAATCAGCTGAGGCATAGGCATAATCCAGGAACTCCCTGTTTTGACTGACCTGGTAAGCCAATAATAACGGCATGATTTTAGGAGTAGTTACCGCTCCCACCAGGGAAGGATAATACCAGTCATAACCTACCCGGAAAGTCCTCTTATCAGCCGTTTGGATGTTGTTGACCCTGGCCCAATTGATGGTAGCCTGAGTCAGACGATCCTTCAAGGCCAGATCCATCCCGGGTTGGTCAGTTGTGGCATAGGCCCAGGTTCCTTTTTCCTGGTTGTGTTTTTGATGTTCCGCCAACAGTGTGGTTTCCGAAATGATCTGATTGTCCTGTTGAAACCGTTGTAAATATACCAGGTCGCCGGTGGCTTTATATAGCCAGGCGCTGGCATAATGCCGGTCATCCCGAATGATAGCTTCATCACCTGCTCGAAGATTATTCCCGGCCCAGGTAAAAGCAGCCTTTGCCGAGACAAGGTATTCATCAGCCTCCTCCGTTTTTCCCAGCTTGGCTAAATTATAGGCCAACTGGCTGGCTACTGCAGCATAATGGTAAGATGCCTGGGGTTCGGTGGCATAGGCATACCACTGATCGGTATCCTGTACGGAACCTACGCCTGTCTCCGGATGTCTGAATGTCTCCAGGCCACCATGGATGCCACCATCCGGTTCCTGCATTCGTTTGAAAAGATCCACACACCATTGGGCTTCATCGATAATATCAGGAATACCATTACCACTTTCCGGGATTCGGTGTTCGCCATCAGTGAATTGACTGGGGACCAATTCATACACCGTCAGTAATGCTGCACTCGCATTCATGTGCTTGTGATGGCGGTCCCAGTCGCCTGCATCATGCCATCCACCCCAATACTCAGCCCATTCTCCGGTAGAATACTGAGGCAACTCTTCAAAAGCATTACGACCATCCATATAGCGCCAATCTGATTTTAGTACCAGACCACCGTCTTCCGGATGATGGTCTCTGCCCCTGGTCCAATTGGTATAAGGTTTTTCCAGGGCAATGCCACTACGTTGGTGATAAAGCCCTCTTACAGTCAAATTAAAAGCTTCCCGGTAAACATCTTCATCTAGACGGAAAGGAAAGGAACAACCGATTCCTTCCACGGAAATAACATAAGTTCCAACTGTGTTAAAATCGGAGAAATTACATTCCCACAGATCAGCTCCGGCAAAATTATTAAAAGGACCATTGTTCTTTTGACCGCTATCCGGACCACCAGTTTCTAAATCTTTTCTAAGCCTGATCTGTCCCTGGTACACAGACTCAAAATTTTCCAGATTGATCAAATGAAAGGTGTTCCCCTGGTAGGGATCCAGGTCCAATGGCCCTAAACTGCCCATCCAGTGAGACAAATAGGCATATTTCATACCTGAACCGGGCACATAACCCAGGTTATTCACATGGATGGTTTCCGAACGTAACTTCGTTTCATCAAATTCAAACACCAGATCAGCAGTATTCTGAGCCAGGTCATTCAGGTGAAGCCGGTAAGTATTCCCTGTCTTCAGCGGAGCCGGAAATACCAGGTAAATATAATGGTCTTTGATGTAGGGTTGAATGGGAGGCCAGATCTGGGTAAAATCACTGCCTTTAGTCTTTCGGCCCAGTTCAACAGGATTCATACTTTGCCTGTAATCCGGATCATCCAGGCTGATCAGCCTGTAGGAAGTTAATTGTTCTGCCAGATTAAGGGGCAAGGGGTTTTCAAAAATTTTATCATCATCACCGGATTGTCCCAACCCAAAATGATCTACATAACCTTCTGAAAAGTGTAGCATTAAAACACGATCAGTAATTGGGGAAAAATCAACCAGATCTGCACACCAGGTTGTCAATGGGAACAAGATGAAAAGGAAAATCAATATTTTTGGTTTCATTGGGTGCTTATAGCTTTTTTAAATTTAAGAGATCTGAAGCAATAAATTGTCGTGGTAATTCAATACTGACAATTACGGAAACCCTACAGTTATTAAGATGTCCGCTGGCGGCCACCAGTGTTCAATATCGGCCAAGGCCCTGAACCAATAAATTTATCTTAACAGGGTCGTGTCTGGACTATTTGCCTTTTAACCTGATGGCACTAATTTTGGGAAGTATGTACAAACAAGCATGTTATGATTCGAAATTTTGTTCGTATAGCCATTCGTCATCTGATGGCCCACCGGTCATTCAGCCTTATTAACATTGCTGGCCTTTCCACTGGTTTAGCCTCCTGTTTTTTGCTGCTTTTATTTATTGAAGCTGAGTTTAAAGTGGACAAGCACCACCAAGACCTGGATCAACTATACCGGCTCAATACTATTTTTATCAATGTCACCCGGGAAACCAGTGAATCAGCCACCAGTGGCCCACCCATTGGATTTGCCCTGCTGGATGAGATCCCTGAAATTGAAACAGTCACTCGGGTGTTCAGGCCTTTGTCAGCGGAGGAATTCCTGGTGACATATCAGGATCGAAATATGTATGAAACCAATGCCCGTATTGCAGATTCTACCTTTTTTTCCATTTTCCACTTCCCATTTCTGGAAGGGAATCCTCAAACTGCTTTAAATCAACCCAATACCATTGTAATTTCTGCCACCATGGCCACAAAGTTGTTTGATGATGAACCTGCATCAGGCAAAATCATTACCATAACTGATGATTTCGGCAAACTTGATTATAAAGTCACCGGGGTATTTGATGACCAGACATACCGTACCCATTTGAATCCAAATTACATCACCTCCATGTATACAGAGGGCTGGGGAGAAATGGTAAATTCCTTTGAATCCTGGGCCACCCAGAATTTTATTTATACCTATCTTAAAATATCTCCAGATGCCGATCCTGGACTGGTAGAGCAGAAAATAAAGCAAATAGTTGATCAAAGGGCGGCTTTGGATTTTGAGAAAGCCGGTTATAGCAAAAACCATCGGCTTTTTCCTTTGAAAGACATTTATCTTCATTCAAAGGCTGTAAACAACTGGGAATTTCAGGGTTCTGCCACTTTGAATTATGTGCTAACCGGTATTGCTTTCCTGATCCTCATCCTGGCCTGTGTAAACTACATCAATCTCACTACCGCAAAATCCATGCAAAGAGCCCGGGAAATCGGCCTGCGCAAAGCCCTGGGAGCTTATCGACCCCAAATCATCCGGCAATTTTTAACCGAATCATTTGTACTAAGTTTTATTTCAGTTCTTATAGGAATGATGCTAACGGTTCTCTTCCTGCCCTATTTCAACCAGTTTTTTGGCCTTAACCTGCAAATTGACCTGATGAAAAATCCTGTTCAGGTTTTAATAATCTTAAGCATCACCTTATTAACTGGCTTGTTATCCGGTGCCTATCCGGCTTTTCTGTTATCCGGTTTTGCTCCTATTAAGGCCTTAAAAATAAGTGGACAGCTTTCAGGTGGAGGAAATGGATTAAGGCGCAGTTTGGTCGTGACACAATATGTGATTGCAATTTCCCTGCTGATCAGTGTGGCCTTTATTTACCGACAGCTTAAATACAGCCTGCAGTTCAATGCTGGTTTAGAAGCAGCGTCCAAGCTGGTTGTACCCCTTAGAACAGACCTGGCCCAGGAGACTTTTCATAATTTATCCGGCACTTTATTGCAAAACCCGCATATCAACCAAGTTTCCGGGGCTGACTATGTACCGGGTAAGACCATTTTGAGTGATTTTAAAATGTATCGTTCTGGTGCTAATATGGAGGAAGGAGATATTGTCAGGTTCAACCGGGTGGAAAAAGGCTACCTGAATCTTTTTAACCTAACCTTAATGGCAGGCAGAGGTTTCCAACCGGAAGAAAACGTATATAATATTATTATCAATGAAAAAACGGCTGAAAAATTTAACTGGACAGCTGATCAGGCTGTAGGCCAACCTTTGTTTACCCATTGGAATGATTCCATTTATCAGTTCAAGATAATTGGCGTGACGGCTAATTACAATCATTCATCCACCTATGAAGAACAGCATGCTATAGCCCTGGCCTCCCGCCAAAATATGAATTTCAACAATGCCATTCTTGAATTTGAAACCAGTGCACTGCATGAGGTGCTTAATTTCCTGGAAAAAACCTGGAAACAGGCCAATCTGGATACACCTTTCGACTTCTATTTTCTGGAAGATGCGCTGGCAGCTCAATATGAAAATGAACAGCGTAGTATGACCATCATCACCGCTTTTGCTATCCTGGCCATACTGATCTCCAGTTTGGGCTTGTATGGTTTATCCACCTATACTATTCAGAAAAGAAGTAAAGAGATAAGCGTCAGAAAAGTACTGGGAGCCAGTATTTCCCATCTTCTGGTGATGCTGACCGGCCAATACATTAAACTGATTGCCCTGGCATTTTTAATTGCGGTACCCATATCTTTTTACCTGGTGCAAAAATGGCTGGATAAATTCGTCTATCATATTGAACCTGATGCACTTACATTCTTAATCAGTGGTTTCCTGATTGCTGGCTTTACCCTGATGGTAATCGGGTATCATACTTTGCAATCTACCCGGCAAAATCCGGTAAAAGCACTAAGAAGTGAATAGAAAAGTCGCATCTTAACTGGCAAATTGCCTGACAAAATCCAGCGAGCGGGTTTCTGACCAGGTATAGGGGCTGTTTTCCTGAGAAAACCCCACATGACCACCCCGGGAAGGCGTTTCCAGAAAAACTTTCGAATGCTTTTGGGCAATTTGCACCGGGTAGCATTGGTTGGAAAGCATCGGATCATTCAGGGCATTTAGGATATAAGTAGGTACCGTTAGCTGGGTTAAATAGTTTCCGGCACTGGCCTGCTGGTAAAATTCCTGTTCGTTTTGATAACCATATATTTTTACTGTATATAAGCGGTTGAGATCTGAGAAAGATCTTGCCTTTTTGATTTGCTGAAAAAAATCTGGTTGATGCCTGAATTTTTGCTCAATCTTTCGGCGCAGCTTTTTCAAGAATCGCTGATGATAGATACGATTCTTTTTCTTCTCTACTTCTACTGCACTGGAAGATAAATGGCAAGGTACAGAGATAGCTATTCCTCCTTTCAGCTGATGGGGCATAGATTGGGCATAAGAAGCCAAAAGCTTAATGATGATCGATCCACCCATACTGAAACCGATCAGAAAGATTTTTTTATAATTGTATTTTGACAATATAAATTCCATCAATTCTTTCAGATCATCAATATCACCATGATGGTATAGCTTTTCTTTCAGGTTCATCTCTCCCCCGCAGCTGCGGCAATTCCAGGCCAGTACATCCGATCCTTGTTCAGAAAACATTTTGGCCATACCTCGCATATAGCCCTTGGTTGAACTTCCTTCCAGACCATGAGCCAGGATCACCAGTTTATCCGAATTATTCTTAATCCAGTCCAGGTAGAAGAAATCCTGATCCCTGGTTTGGTATTTTTGCCGTTGATAATTTACCGGCCCGACCTTTCGGAATAAGTTAGGAATAATCGTTTCCATATGTTGGTTAAACAGGTAAAAGGGGGCTCTGTATTTGGAATTTGAAATATGCGGCATGCAACATTTTATTAACTATCTTCAACTTTAAAATCAAAATTGCTGAAGAATGTTTAAGCAGTACCTGAAATTGTTAAGCCTTTAAAATAGCTTTCAACTCCAGTGCATTTCTTACCGCATTGCCTTCATAATCATTATTGAAATAAACATACACATCTTTTCCCTGATGGTCCCACTCTCTGAGCCGGTCGGCCCACCATTGCAGATCCTGGCTGGAATAGGCTCCGCCATAGAGGTACTGATCATCCGGGCCATGCATTCTCACATAAACAAAATTGGCCGTGGCTTTTAAAACACAAGGGAGTTGAGCTCCGCTCATGACACAATAAGCTGCATTTTTACGGCTGAGCAGGTCAAAAATCTCATCCTGTACCCAGGAAGGATGCCGGAATTCTACTGTAAGACGGATCCAATGGGGTACCTGATCCAGGAAATAGGCTAACCGGGCATAATCATAAGCAAAAAACGGGGAAAGTTGCACCAGCAGTACCCCCATCTTATTTCTCAGAATGGTGATGTCCCGGCTGATCCTGCCTACCCATCTTTCCGGAGCATAAAGTTTCTGATAATGGGTTAGTAGACGGGGCGCTTTAACTGTGAGCATAAAATTTTCCGGTAAACGATGGTACCAGGAATAAAAAAAGGCCTCCCGGGGCCAATGATAAAAGCTGCTGTTCAATTCTACAGTATGGAACTTCCGGATGTAGTGATCCAGGCGGGGCTTTCCTTTAGTCCCTTCAGGGTACATTACCCCTTCCCAATGATCATAACTCCATCCGGAAGTGCCGATATAATAAGCCATTAATTATTATACCTGCGAAAATGGCAAAGGTTTGAGGAACGTTTTGGTAATTTGTGAAACTGTATCCTTATACTCGGGGAGATCCTTCATACCAATCCAGTCGGGATGTTCGCGGAATTTGGTCCAGTTTTCATCATGTTCCTCCATGTCCTTAAAGTAAACCATGTAGGTGAGGTTGGGGATATGAGTACCAATCAGCGCCTGGCCGAAGAAAACCGGGTGCAAACCAGTTTTACGAAAAACTTCCAGTTCGCCCTCATTAAACATTTTCACCTTCTGATTACCGGCATATTCACTGTGGCTTTCATACCGGCGCAATTCAAACATTCTTTCCTTTTGCTGCGGTACTTCAATGTTAGGAATACCAGAAAAAGCGCCCAGAAAATTACTTTCAATTCTTTCATAGGCGGGATTATCTTTTACTGCTTTTAAATAATCGGCCCCTACACTTAAATAAGTGGTGTCTTTTTTCAGGCTTTCCACCAGATCTGTAAAAACTTCAATCTGGGGATAGGTAATCAAAACATACAATTCCATCTGCTCTCCTGGTTCCATGGGTTCAAAAACGCCCACCGGGGTGATATTCATCCGATTCAAGGCCGGGATCAGGGCGTTTTCCAGATAATCACTTGTCATCTGCTTTTGAGATTGATCTTTTAATTTGTAGGTCCTGAGTTCATAATAATCGCGTTCAGCTTTTTTTCGATGATTTCCGGCCAGACTGATCCCACTGGTTCCGATCAATGAAGCAAGCAATCCGGATTTAACAAATATTCTCCTTTTCATAATCATTGGTTTAAATATCCTGATGAAATAATATGGTTTAAATGGTGATTCTAATTTATTTCAAAATTTGTTGATATCATAATTTTAATTCATCCACTGCCTGTCTGAGTTGTTCCATCGCTTTTTTCAGTACAGTACGGGGAGTAGCTATGTTCATACGCTGAAACCCCTCACCACCAGAACCAAACATGGGACCATCATTAAAACCCAGTTTAGCTTGCTTCACCATAAACCTAAACAACTCTTTGGATTCAAGGCCTAAATCGCGACAGTCCAGCCATAGCAAAAATGTGCCTTCCGGCCGCTTCATTTTGATGGAAGGAATATGTGTTTTCAGGTATTCATCCACAAATGAGATATTATCCTGCATATATGCCAGCGCCTGCTCCAGCCATTCATCGCCCTGGCTATAGGCTGCTTCCAGGGCAGTAAGGCCAAACACATTGCCAAAATTCAGATGCAGGTCTGCCAGCTTATTTTTAAAATCCGTGATCAGCTGCCGGTTAGGGCTAATGGTCACGGCAGTGGATAATCCGGCAATATTAAAGGTCTTACTGGGGGCAATACAGGTAAGGGTTTGCTGGGCTACCTCATTGCTGAGAGAGGCAATGGGGGTATATTTGGCCGGGGCATACACCAGGTCAGCATGAATATCATCAGAAATGATCAACACCCTGTTTTTCAGACACAATTCAGCTATTTTTTCCAATTCTGCCACAGTCCATACCCGGCCTACCGGGTTATGCGGGTTACACAGGAGCAGGACTTTTACCCGGTCATCCATTTGTTTTTGCAGCAGATCAAAATCAATTTCATAGTGCCCCTGGTAATTGACCAGTTGATTATTGACGATGACCCGGCCATTATCTTCAATGGAATTAAAAAAGGGGGGATAAACCGGCGACTGCAGGATCACCCGATCTCCCGGTTTGGTAAAAGTCAGCAAGGCCAGGCCAAGGGCCGGCACCACACCAGGACTATGGCTAATCCAACTGGCCTGGATGGGCCAGTTATAGCGCCTGGTGGTCCATTCAATGATGGCATTAAAATACTTTTCGGTATTGATGGTATATCCATAAACTTCATGTTGGGCCCGTTCCTGAATGGCTTTGGCAATAAAATCCGGAGCAGCAAAATCCATATCTGCCACCCATAGAGGCAGCACATCCTCAGTTCCAAAAAATGCCCGCCGATAATCATATTTTACCGAGGCCGTACCTGTACGATCAATGATCTGGTTAAAATTGTATTGCATAATATTATCTAATTAGATCTGAAGCAAGATTAAAGCATTTCATTCACAAATTATAATCTTTACCCGGCCTAGCTTTTGTTTAAACATATTTTTAGTTCGGATCGTTTAACACCCTATTACCCTGATTGAACTTAAAAAGGCAAATGGATCCGATAACCTCAACCTATAAGATCCTGATCTTATTTACCCATCCCCGACTGGAAAAATCCAGAGCCAATAAATCCTTGCTGGGATTTATTCCGGAACAGGATCAAGTCACAGTTCATGATCTCTATGAGCATTACCCAGATTTTAACATTAAAGTGGAACATGAAAAAGAGTTGCTCTTAAAACATGATATTATCATCTGGCACCATCCATTTTACTGGTACAGTGCTCCTCCCCTGCTGAAACAATGGATTGATATGGTGCTGGAATATGGCTGGGCTTACGGACATGGTGGAGACAAGCTGAAGGATAAGCTGATCTTTAATGCCATAACTTCAGGCGGAGCTCGCCAGGTATATCAATCAGCCGGATATAACAGATTCACTATCAGGGAGTTTTTAGTTCCCTTTGAACAAACGGCACGGCTTTGTAAAATGATTTATCTTCCTCCTTTTGCTGTACAGGGTACGCACCGATTGTCAGAAACTGAATTGACTCAATATGGCCAGCAGTACCAGTTGCTTTTGAACCGGATGCTGGCCGGAAATTTTCTGATTGAAGACCTGAAAAAATATGAATATTTAAATGACTGGATTGCTCAATCCATAGATGCCTGAATCATATGAATGGAAATTTTCTGTTACAAGCTGTTGTATTCCTGACTGCGGCAGTAGTATGTGTGCCCCTGGCCAAAAGGTTAGGATTAAGTTCAGTATTGGGTTATTTACTGGCGGGAATATTAATCGGACCATTTCTGCTGGGATTTATTGGGGATGAAGGAAAAGACCTGATGCATTTTGCTGAATTTGGGGTGGTCATGATGCTTTTTCTGATCGGCCTGGAATTAGAACCGGCGAAATTCTGGCAAATGAGAAAAATTATCACCGGTATGGGATTTTCTCAGATGGCAGGTACGGCACTTATTACTTTTTTACTTCTGCTACTGCTGAATTTCACCTGGCAGGTGGCCCTGGCCCTGGGGTTATCACTGGCTATGTCTTCTACGGCTATTGTACTGCAATCATTGAAAGAAAAAGGATTATCTAACACAGCGGCCGGACAATCTTCTTTTGCCATCTTGTTGTTTCAGGACATTGCTGTAATCCCTATCCTTGCTTTTTTACCCTTGCTGGCGGTTCAGTCAGTTAATACTCCCGGGGATAACGGTCATCATTCCCTGCTGGCTGATCTGCCTGGCTGGATGCAAACCCTGGCAGTACTGGTGGCAGTAGGTCTGGTAGTAATGGCCGGCAGGTATCTGATAGTACCCCTGCTCAGGATGATTGCTAAAACCCAGCTTCGTGAGCTGTTTACCGGTTTTGCCCTGCTGATCGTGGTGGGCATAGCCTTGTTGATGGAATTTGTGGGACTAAGCCCTGCCCTGGGCACTTTCCTGGCCGGAGTGGTGCTGGCCAACAGCGAATACCGGCATGAATTGGAAAGTGACCTGGAGCCATTCAAAGGTCTGTTGCTTGGTTTGTTTTTTATGACGGTAGGTGCCTCCATTGATTTTACTCTGATTGGTGGAAACCCAGGACTGGTATTTGCTTATGTGGCAGGCATAATGGTGATTAAAACCCTGGTACTCTTGGTAATTGGCTATTCATTCAGACTCAGTCTAAGCCAAAATATCATCTTTGCCTTAGGGCTATCTCAGGTAGGTGAATTTGCCTTTGTGCTTATTTCCTTTATTGGCCAGTTAAACATTATTAGTGGAACCCAGGAGGGACTTTTTTTAGGGGTAACAGCCATTAGTATGACTATGACTCCCCTGTTGCTGTTGGCAGCTGACAAGCTGGTATTACCCCGCTTGCAAAAAGCTGCCCCACCTGCTGCCAAAGATGATGTATTTGAAGCCCATAACCCGGTGATCATTGCCGGGTTTTCTCATTTTGGCAGTACCATCGGACGCTTTTTGCGGGCCAATGGAATTGAAGCTACAATCCTGGACAATGATTCAGACAGGGTGAATTTACTTCGAAAATTAGGATTTAAAGTTTATTTCGGAGATGCCACCCGGGTAGATGTACTGAAATCAGCCGGCGCAGAACAGGCCAGTATTCTGATCACTGCGATTGATACCTTGTCTACTAATCTGCACCTGCTCGATACCATTGGAAAACATTTTCCTCATTTACAGATCTTGATCCGGACCAGACATCGTTATGATGCCTATGAGCTGATTGAAAAAGGTACTAAAGAAGTATACCGGGAGTCTATAGATACCTCGATCCGCTTGGGGGTGGATGTTTTGAAGAAGTTGGGTTTTCGCTCCTATACGGCCACCCGGGCAGGACAAAATTTTTTAAAATATGATGAAGAGGCGCTGGTGAAGCTCACCAAAGAGCGGCACAATATGAAGCAATATATTTGTAAAGCCCGGGAGGAAATAGATCTGCAGGAACAACTGCTAAAAAGTGAACATCATATCAACCCTACTGATAATGATCATGCCTGGGACAGTGATTTCATGCGCGAGTCCATCTTAAAAAATGAGGCAAAGGCCTGAGAAATTATCAAATGCCGGGAGAGGTTAACTTTTACCCGTCAATTCATTCCGTTTACATTGGCTGATTGAATTCATTAAGTCAATCAGCATTTTTTCGACGGCAGACTGCCGTTGTAGAACTAAAATAATGGCAGATTTCTCAATGGTATGAGAGAATTATGAGAATGTGAACGCATATGAATCATTAAAAGCGGGTAGAGCCCGTCAGAAAATGCAGGTGCGACGGTGTGCCAGGCTAAGATGGCCCCCAGCGAAAAGACTGCGGCAGGTGTGGGCATTTTTTTCTGTCTTGATTTTTTTGGGTACTTTTTGCATCAAGGCAAAAAGTACCGCCCGTCCGGCCAGGACATAAGATGAGGTAAGGTAGCATGTACATTACAAAGCAGAATCCATCAATAACCATCTAAATAATTCCTTAGCATATCTGCTTATAGCAACTATCTACCTTAACTCCAACAGATTTCTCCTGGTGTCGAAATGACGAACTTACCTGAACATTCGCTGTAATGTATTTGATCTATTTATAAACAACGACCGCTGATGCCGTTAAATTTGCCTGAACTATGATTTATAGGAAGCATATCATTGTTAGAAAATCCAGGATGCGCTGGCCCGACAGAAAATGCAGGTAGGCTGGTGTGCCAGGCTAAGATGGCCCCGGGCGTAAAGGCAGCGGCAGGTGTGGGCATTTTTTTCTGTCTTGATTTTTTTGGGTACTTTTTGCATCAAGGCAAAAAGTACCGCCCGTCCGGCCAGGACAAAAAATGGAGTAAGGTAGAAGAAACACTTAGATGCAGAAAGTCAGTTATACTTATGTGATAATTCCGGTCTACAACCAAACTTGAAAAACGGCATTGGAGGCGGCCAAAGACCGAAATGGCCATTAAAAAAAGATGCATGGCAAGCTTAACATTTATTCTCTACCTACCTTCGGCTGAAAAGACTGTTCTATGGGGAGGCAGGCTTTGGCGCCGGGTGGCCCGGGGGTGGCTCAGGAGTGGATCGTGTGGCTCCATAACAAAGCTATTGCCTTAATTTACCTGAAAAGGCACCTTCATGGAAAAGATAATATTACGCCCCTGTTCAGGCAAGTTGAGCAACCGATAGCGGCTCATATGATTCAGGTATCGCTCATTCAGCAGGTTGTTGATGGCAAAATTGAAATCTACCACCAGATCAAACAAGTCTACGGTGACTCCGGAATTAAAACTGAACAGGCGGTATCCCGGAGTGGGTTTTTCATTACGATCCACTCTGTTTTGAGCAGCAAAATATTGGGCATCGAATCCCAGGTAATAATTTTTCAGCCAATTTCGATCTACTGATTTCTCGTACTGCAACTCGGCCAAAACTGAAAATGGCGGGGTAAAAGGCAAGGGTAAATGCTTTTCCAGGTTGTAGTTATAAACGTATTCAGCTGCAGTCTTAAAGTGCAACTCTTTAAAAATATGATATTCAAAGCTCATTTCTCCTCCGGCAAAAACAGCATCATCCTGATGATAGCGGTAAACCTGCCCTGCTTCAGGTAGGGAATAAGTAGTGCCGGCTACATCTGTGACTGTAAACCGGCCACTGGGTCCGAGGTAGATATAATTGGTGAAATAATTTACAAATGGCGTAAAGCTGAAGAAAATATCGTGGTTCCGGAAAGTGAGATTCAGGTCCACCTGGTATCCACGCTCCGAAGTAAGGGTGCTGTCGCCCACTTCATGACGGAAGGTGCCATGATGTACTCCATTAATGGCCAATTCAGCAGCGGTAGGCATTCTAAAGCTGCTACCCAGGTTAAATTTCAGGTTAAGTTCCTGGGTGGGATAAAATGACAAACCGGTGGCCCCGGAAAAATTGAGAAAATGCTTTTCCACCGCTGTGTTCCGGATAATAAACCCATCACTGTTGCGGGTATAATAATCTGGTTCGGTAAATTGGCTGACATCTATAGTACCAATGTCAAATCTTAAACCACCATTGAGGGAAAGTTTGTCTCCCATGGAATATTCGTGATAGGTATAGGTGCCTAAATTTCCGCTTTGATAGGCAGGCAAAAGGTGTTCGAAGCCTCCTTTTTGATTTTGCTGCAATTGAAATTGTACACCATATATGCTGTTGTAGTTAGCGGAAACATTGTGATGATAGCGCATATTACCTGAAATGGTCTGCAAACGTAGTTTCAAAGCCTGGTTTCCATCCGGAGTAGGTTGTTTGCCATGGGCGTGAGGAAATGATTCTTCCTGCCTTACATTCTCCTGGAATCCCAGATCCAGTTCCAGCCAATCATTGCCCATTTGTATATTGGAATTGGAAATGACCTTAAAATGATTGATCACCTGACGAGGAAGGCCAATGTTCCTGAAATCACCATCGTGGTCCAGGTTGTATTCTCCCGGTCGGCCAATAGCTCCGGGAAACATACCGGCCCGCTGGTGAAAGTTACTAATGGTCAGGGTGGAATAGCCCCAGTTGCCGGATAAACCCATCATGACTGAACCATTTCTTTCCTGTCCGGCTGTATTTTTCAACCTGTTGTTATGAATATCATAAATGTACCGGTTGTAATTAAACTGGCTGGCCGGCACTCCGTAATCACCAAAATCCTGGGTGGAAAAACGGGCCCGAAACACTTTTCCCTGACTATTTCCTTGCAGCATGGCAGAGGTTCCCAAAAGGTTATTATTGGTTTTATAGGTGCTAAAAAAACTACCGGACAAGCTGTTTTCCCTGGGCAAGACCGAAGGTTTAATATTAATGACTCCGCCAATTCCATCAGAACCGTACAATAATGAGGAAGCGCCTTTGATGATCTCAACCCTTTCCGGATCAAACTGGTCTATTTCCAGTCCGTGATCTGCCCCCCATTGCTGACCTTCCTGTTTAACGCCACGGTCATTGACGATGATCCGGTTAAAAGCCAGACCACGAATGACGGGTTTGGCTATACCAACACCTGTGTTTATAGCATTGATGCCCGGAATGGTCTGCAGGGAATTAACGAAGGTACCTTTATTACTTCTTTCCAAAAACTTTCTTTCTACGGTTTCGATGGTAAGGGACTGTTCAATCGGGCCTGATTTAAAAGGATCCGACTCAACGATTACCTCATTAAGTTCCAGGGAAGAAGGCTCCAGGGTAAAATTGACTACAGATGTTCCTGGGGACAAGCTGATGGTTTGATCCACCGCCTTATATCCGACATAAGTCACATGCACATGATAGGTGCCTGGCTTGAGGGCATTGAAATTGTATTCACCACTGGTATTGGCAATTGTACCTTTTTGTAATTCATGTATAAATACAGTGGCACCGGGAAGGGACTCACCCCCGGCATCTACTACAGTTCCTTTAAGTTCAGCGATTTTATCAGCTTTTACATCAAAGTTTGTCAGCAGCAGGATAAATAAAAAATAAATCTTCAAAGCTGTTTAGGTTACTTAGTTTCTATTACTGATTTTTTTGCAACAAAGTTTCAAAAATTGAATATTTTTCTGGTTTGAGGTTAAAAACCAGGCTTTTTGAAGGCAGAAGGATTGGATTGCTGATGATGAAGAGCACGATCTGTGAAGGCCAACTGAAGAAATCAGGCTGCTGTGAATGGTTAATGTCAGATCTCCTTTTAATGGAGTTGTCAGGTTTTTGGAGTGGATATATTAAATTATATACAAATAGTAAATGACGATATTCTTTACCCTGACCTCCGACTGCCAATAAAAATTGCCTGAACTATGATTTTAATGATTACAAGAGAAGTAAAGTTATTAGAAAATGAAAAGAAGCGCTGGCCCGAAACACAATGCAGGTGCGATGGAGTGCCTGGCCGCGACAGGTGCGGGCATTTATATTTTGACTTTTTTTGCCTACTTTTTATCAAGCCAAAAAGTAAGGCCTGACCAGCCAGGACAAAAAATAGGGTAAGGTAGAATGATTATCGATGAGCTAACTTTTGGTCAGAATAGCTTCCAATTCGTGGATCAGGGTAGTGGTATCGGTATAACCATTGAGGCACCACCAATAATTCTTAGGCCGGGCTTCAATGGGAGGTTCTCTGAATCCAGCTTCCAGACGATAAATCCTCTGCCTGTTCATCTTTTGGCTGGCATCCGGTCAGCATAAGCAAAATCACAAAAACCACCGTAAAACACTCAGGTATGTACTTTTTCAATAATCTCATTTTGTTCATGATCAATTTTTTTTGGGGTAAATAATGAAAGCACAAATAACCCCATTAATGCAATCAAACTATTGACTACCAGGATACCATAGCCAAACTGATACCCCTCAAACCATTGGGCAGAATTCCGATCCAGTACAATGGAGACTACCGGAGCTATTATGGCAATCAAAGGCACCCACCTGTCATCTACCACTTTTTTACTGAAAATGCCAAAAGCAAAAAGTCCGACCAAAGGTCCGTAAATGAAACCGGCAGTCCGAATAAAAGCAGAAAGCACACTTTCATCATTAAAAGCATTGAAAATCAAAATAATAAAGAAAATCAACAAGGTAAAACCCAAATGAACGCCCTGCCTCAGCTTGGGGTTATCGGTTTTACGTTCAGAAAAATTCAGTACATCCACACAAAACGAAGTAGTCAGTCCGGTCAGAGAGGAATCGGCCGATGAATAGGCTGCTGCAGCAATCCCTACCAGGAAAAAAGATCCGGTGATCATACCCAGTTGATCCAGGGCCAGCATGGGATAGATACTGTCGGTCTGTTCCGGCAATACAATGCCTTTTTGGCTACTAAAAACATGTAATGCTCCTCCCAGATACAGAAACAGCAGGTTTACTACCAGCAGGATCAGGGCCAGGGTCACAATATTTTTTTGGGAAGACCTCAGATCCTTGCAGGTGAGGTGTTTTTGCATGACCGATTGATCCAGGCCATTGGTCATGACAGTGAGCAGGGTACCGGCTAAAATCAATTTGAAAAAATTCTGAGGATGATCCCAATCCCAATAAAAGATTCTGGCCATATCATTTTCTTTCATTTCCTGGTAAAGTCCTCCTATTGAAATATTCATTTGCTGCGTAATTGACCAGATACTCAGTACTACCGCTACAATCAAAAAGGTGGTTTGTAATGTATCAGTGATTATTACCGTCTGAATACCTCCACGGTATGTATAGAGCCAGATCAGCAAAAGGGTGATCAGCACCGTAAGTTCAAAGGGTAGTCCCAGCCGATCGAATAGCAGTAGCTGTAGCACATGGGCCATCAGGAAAAGTTTGAACGAGGCTGTAGCTACCTGAGCCAGCAGGAAGAAAATGGCCCCGGTTTTATGGGTATATTTACCAAATCGCATATTCAAAAAAGAATAGATGGATATGGCTTTGATCCGGTAAAAAATAGGTACCAAAACAAAAGCTACAATGATCAATCCGATGGCAAATCCCAGCACCATCTGAAAATAGGAAAATTTGGTTTCAGCCACCTGACCCGGAACTGAAATAAAGGTGATCCCACTGATAGCCACGCCAATCATGCCATAAGCCACCAAAGGCCAGGGGGCATTGCGATTAGCTATGAAAAAAGTAGAGGAATCAGCCTTTTTTACACTTAATCGGGAGATCAGGAATAACAGGCCAAAATAAACGATGATGATGAATAAGACATAACCAGTGGTCATAAGGAAGAAATGATTACAGATTCTATCCCTAAAAAGTCGCCTGTCTTCTTTATCACATCTGCCTTATGTCCAATTCCCAATGCGAAATGATGGGTGGGGCCTTCGGCAAACCATCTTTTCAGAAAAGTTTTTACATCTGGTTTAAAGAACCCCCTGGTATTGGTGTTTCCGGTGGGGGGAATGGCGCCGGATTTTGATTCTCCTTCAGCAATTATAAATTTAAATGATCCGTCTGCTTTCTGGGTGATTCCCAGCATGGTGATCGGTCCTTCTTTAATTTTAAACTCCACGCTGGCTCCATTTCCAGGTTTACCGTGGTACTTTTGCAGGCTGCGCAGCACCGGTTTGCCCTGTGATATATTGATGTGGTGAGGGCCATCATGCCCCACCAATACAAAACCTTCCTTAAAATCTACCGGATGAAATTCAGCAAAACTGCCCCCTATATCCAGTCGATCCATGATCATCATACCTATACAGGTTTTAAGGTCCATTTCCCCACACATTGGAAAACCACCAGCCGTTAGCAGTGAATTGCCCACAATAAAATTAGTCACCACTTTTCTCAGGGTTGAACCTTCCTTTCCTTCGTAGTAATAGGCCAGCCCGTCCAGTTTTTTAGATGTTATGAATTGATTCAAGGCTACACCTACCCTGGCTGCAGTATCGAGGTCCTGCTCGGTTAATTTACTGGTGATCGGATCAGACTGGGGATCCGGAGTATCAAAAAAACGCAGAATCTTATTTTTGTATTCTTCCACCTGATCCTGACTGGCCTGTTCAAAATATTGTACTACTTCTCCCGGCTCAGTTTGAACAATATGACAGCCAAAGGCACTGGTTAATAAGGTAGGGTCTGTATGCATATCCAGCATGGCTTCCAATACGTGTCCCATTTGTCCAATCCGGGCGGTACGTAAACTATGCAACACCTTGGCAATCTGGCAATACTGGGTGATTTCTTCCTGAGCTTCCGGATCATCATACAAAGTACCTATTACAACCTGGGGCACTGGCTTTCCCATCCGCTGGGCTACACAGGTAAACTCGGGAATCGCACAAATATCATCATTCATCAGCTGCATATAGGTGCTCCCATTGGCATAATCCATGGCCTTAAGCGGCTGCAAAGCAATCAGGACCATGGGCAGGTTTATTTCTCTAAAAACTGCAGCTATTGCACTGGAGGTGGCATAAGTGAGCATGTCTATAAATAGTATATCCAGGTTAGCCGATTTTATTCGGGGGATCAGTTGATAAGCTGTTTCAGCACAATCCGACAGGCCAAAATCCACGACATTCACCCCATTATTTTGAACCATTTCAACCAAAACCTGTTGCTTTTCCTTCAACTCTTCCAGAAGGCCATCAAACTGAGGCCAATAGGTTCTGTGCCCAACACCCAGGATACCCACATTAGCCGACAATGGTTTTAAACGTTCAATTTTTAACTGACCGTCATACTGATGTTTCAGGTCATTGTTTAAAGTAAGCATGCGTCCAATTTTTAATTTTTCCAGTTTTCCCAGCCAACAAAAATGAAGTGACCATCAATTATTGTATTCTGGGTTTTTTTCAGGCATATTGGCCTTGATCTTTTTTTGCCAATCCTTAAGAAGTTTATACATTTCCGCTGATTTGGCCGGGTTTTTTAAAGACAGATCCACTTCTTCACCAATATCCTCTTCAAGGTTAAAAAGAGCAGTCTGCCCCGTTTCATAATTTTCTACCAGCTTCCATTCATTCAGTCTTACAGCACCGGCTGGTCTTCCTCCCTGCCCACTGAAATGAGGAAAATGGAAATAAATGGCACCCCGGTCGAATGGCAGACCGGAATCTTGAATAATGGGAAGAAAACTTTGGCCATCCAGATTTTCCGGAAGTTCCTGATCTCCGATCAAGTCCATGATAGTGGGCAGAAAGTCATGAATGACCACATAATTTTGATTGACAGCACCCGGTTGTATATGTCCAGGCCAATGCATAATCAATGGCACCCGTATGCCTCCTTCAAAAACATGGCCCTTCCAGGCCCGAAGCGGGTCCATGGAGGTGGGACGATAAGCAATCTGGTCCATCCCCACCCCGCCATTATCTGACTTGAAAACGATCAGGGTATTATCAGCCATTCCTTTTCTTTGTAATTCCCCCAGTAATCGTCCAATGCCTTCATCCATGCTTTCGATCATAGTAGCATAGTAGGGATTGTATTTACCTTCAAATTCATTGTATTTCCACATATATTTGCTCACCTTCTCTGCCTTGGGTATGATCAGTAAATGAGGGGCTGAATAAGCCATATATAAAAAGAAGGGCTGATCTTTCTGCTGTTGACGAATAAACTGAACCCCATAATCGGAAAGTTTATCGGTTAGATAAACCGCCCCGGTATCTTCAAAAACCGGTTTACCTCTGCTTGATATGGCATAGTTATAATAATCCAGTCCATTTTCACTGATCACTCTGTCATAATCAAATCCCTGGCCATGAGCGCTGGTGGCAGCATCTCCCCCCAGGTGCCATTTGCCTACTATTCCTGTTTGATAGCCATTACTTTTTAAAATCTCAGCTAAAGTAATCTCGTTGGAAGGAAGCGCCTCAGTCATAGATGCAGGTAATACTGGCGACCCCTGGTCTTTTCTTTTAACTCCCAGTGCGGTGGTAATATGTAATCGAGCCGGGTGCTTTCCGGTCATTAAAGCAGCCCTGGATGGACTGCAGGCAGGATGAGCATAGGCCTGGGTAAACATCATACCTTCCTCTGCCAATTGATCCAGCACCGGGGTTTCATTGAATGGATTGTCATAACAGCCCAAGTCCTTATAACCCATATCATCGGCCAATATAAAAATGATGTTCGGTTTATCCTGGCCCTTTGAAATCAGAGAAAGGTGAAAGAAAAAAAAGATAGTTAATATTTTTAAGACCCTCATAAATTAAACTTTGGACTTTGTTGTGCCTTATAAATAAAGTAAATTTGAATACATTTTGACAATCCAACTGTAATTCTCCAGCGATAATATACTCAAAAATATTAGATTTTTAATTGTTATGCGATAGATTTAATGATAAAACAATTACACTTTCTGATAAATTATGAAAAATTACAGTAAGTATTTTGCCATTAGTGATAACGATAAATCCTGGGGTATTCACACCCTGGATTGCGGAAAATCCCTGATCAAACCCGGGGCTAGTTTCCCCACCCCGGAACATCCGGAAAGTTACCAGCTCTCCTGGAAAAGGGGCCGGATATTGCATGAGTTTCAGCTGATCTACCTGGTAGAAGGAAAGTGTTTGTTTGACAGCCAGGCTAGTGGGCAGCTAACCATTGAGTCTGGTTCCATCATCTTAATTTATCCTGAACAATGGCATCGTTATAAACCAATTAGCGGAAATATATGGCATACTTACTGGGTGGGTTTTGGAGGTAAGCTGGCCCATGAGTTTATTCAAAAGCTTGAGCTGACCAGGGAAAACCCTGTGAAAGTAGTAGGGTATCAAAAAAAGATCATTCAGATCTTCCTGGACATCCTGGAAACCAGTCAAATTGAATTCACTGGCTATCAGCAAGTTTATGTAGGAGAAATCATTAAACTAATTGGACTGATCCATGCCATTCATCGTAAGTCGGAATTTAAACAAAAGGATGTGGACCGGATCATTCAGGAAGCCAAACTAATCCTGATGCAAAAAAATCTAAATATATCCATGGAAGAGGTAGCAGAGGAATTGAATATGGGCTATTCTTCCTTTCGTAAACTCTTCAGGGATTACACAGGCATTTCTCCCGGTCAATACCAGATGCAGCATAAGATCAACAAAGCCGTCAGTCTGCTGAATGAGGGTAAATCTACCATTAAAGAAATAGCAGCAGAATTGGAATTTGAAACACCCCAGTACTTTGCCCGGATCTTCAAGAAAAAAACCGGCAAGTCTCCCAAGGAGTACAGCCAGCAGTTGATGCGCCGCAAGGTGAACGGGTTACAAGGTTGATGTTTTGTTACATAGATTGGTATTTCTTTGTGTCACCACTTCGGGGTTTGATTAAGGTGGCTCTAGGTTTGAAATTATAATCGTTACATCCCTTCGAATTACGATTAATAGCATCATTCGATCCAATTGAATAAGAATCTTTCTTCATTGGGGACTTCATACTTTCAAGGAAGTCATAATGAATAATGCCAGACATATTTTAAACAGATCTTGTCTCCATTCATTACCTAAAAGATTTCTTCTTTATTTTACCGCGAAGACTGCCTGTATATATATTTAGGTAAAAGTACCAGCCATATCTATTGTTATTTTGTAATTTAAAAAAGATTTATGTAATCCGAAGAGACGAAAGGATTAAAAAAGGATGAGCATCTAATAGCCTCCAAACCCCGAAGGGTGACACAAAAAATATCCACCCCTTTTGGTACTAATCCCAGGTGATGGATATATAACCCACCTAATCTACCTTAATATCCTGCCTGAAAGGAGGAGCAGGAAAGCCTTGCTGATCAAACAAACATAATACCGGATTATTATCCCAGGCATAACGCACCGCAATGGGTCGCTTTACTGCCGGAGCAAACAGATAAACCGAATTATCTTTTAGTAATGCCCGGGGCGTATGGAAGATCCGATCCTGACCGGCCAGTTCAAAACTACAGCCAGGTTTCGACTGGTTAAACCTGAGCCTATTCACCTGATCAAAGTGCATAATTAAAGTATCTTCCTTTACCTGATACCCCTTTAATTCCGGACCAGCTGTCATATCAGGTTGATCATAGGCTATGGCCAGGGCTTTCAAAGCCAATCGCTGACCAAATTCCTGCTTATCAGGCGGGTGAATGTCCAAAGAATCTCCAATATCCAGAGAAACAACCATTCCTGTTTTGGGCAGGTTTAAAGCTTTTTGCTGAGCTTCCCTTAACAGGCTCCAGGAATCATCTTTTTTGTTAAAATGATGGGTCCTTTCCAGGTTGGCCAGTTGTACAAAAATAAAAGGCAAATCCAGGTCATTCCATCGACTTCTCCAATCCATGATCATGTCCTGAAACATTTTTTCATATAACTCAGGTCGGCTTACATCGGATTCGCCCTGGTACCAGATAAACCCTTTGATGCCATAAGGAATAATTGGCGCTACCATGCCATTGAACAAAAAGGCGGGATTTCGCTGGTAGTTTTCATGACCGGAATATATATTTTCCAAATTTTGATTCAGCTGCCATTCCTGAATAAGAGATTGCTGATAAGAATGATCAATAGTAGAAACTTGAAAATCAGCAGTTTTGCCCAAAATCCCGGTATGTTTCCCCGGGTGAACCAGACGAATGACCAAGGTATTTCTGGCTTTGATCAGGTTTTCAGGCAGGGTAAATCTAACCGGTTCAGGATATTGAAAATAACCCATTTTCTGTTGGTTGAAATACACCTGGGCTTGACGATCTAAATAGCCTAATGAAACTACCAGCGGTCTTTTTACATGATCCGGAATCTTTATTTCCCGACGCATCCATAAGACATTACCATATTTCCGGTCGGTCAGATCATCCACCATTTCCCAATTTCCCAGGTCGTCTTTTCCACGAATAATCCTATCAACCAGATTTGGAGGTGGATAACTGATCTGTTTTCTCCTGACCTGAAAGTCCTGTAATGAACTATCGACTTTTTTGGTCCATTTCTCCTGTTCAAATGGCTGCTCTACTGGTCTGATGGGAATACCTAAAGCCTCTTTGTAAGGTTGCAGAGATTGTAGACTCATCCAGGCACGAATAGAAGTACCACCCCAGGAACTGTGTATGATCCCTATGGGCACATCCAGTTTTTGATATAATTTTTTAGCAAAAAACCAGGCCATAGCGGAAAAATTTGACACTGAAGCGGAATCAGCCATATCCCATTTTCCCCGGATCAGATCAGGCAGAAGCAGCGGAGCCGGGTATTTAGGCACGTCAAATAGCCGTATACGGGGGAAACTAGCATGCTTAATTTCTTTTTTATAATTTTTGATTTCGGAATGGGGGATAAAGCTCCACCCCTGCATCGGATGCTCCATATTAGACTGACCAGAGGCAAACCAAACCTCTCCAACCAGCACATTTTTGTAGATGATGGTATCATTCAAGCTCCTTATTTCCAGCTGATAAGGCCCTCCAGCTGAAAATGAAGGTAAATAAACCATCCACTTACCTTCCGGTCCTGCAATATCTGAAACTTTCTCCTGGCCCAAAACCACAGTTATTTTTTCTGCTGGATTGGCTTTGCCCCAAACCGGTATTTTAATCTCCCTTTGCAGGACCATATTGTCAGCAAAAATACCAGCCGGTTGAATGAACCCCAACAAGGACAATTGCTGAAAAAGCAAATAAAGCAGCAGAAAAATCCTGGGATACCAATTCATAAAATTATGTTGAGTTTATTCATTGAAAAATTAGCCTGGCAGTCATTAATTGAACACTGCTTCCCTCATTCGCTCCTGTTTTTCTTGCATCAATTGTCTGGCTTTTTGCAATTGCGCTTCTTTTCCCGCAGTTGAAAGGGCTTGCCATTGGGCTGGACGCAATCCTCCGGTAGCCAAACCATGGCTAAAAAAATAAGGAGCGGAATCAAAAACTTCAGAATTACCCTCTATTCTGGGATCACCGGTTTGTAGCAGGAAATTATTTAACGCTTGCTTCAGCTGGCCCTTAATTGACTGATAATCTGGGTCATCAGCCAGGTTTTTCAGGTTATAAGGATCACTGATCACATCATAGAGTTCTTCAAACGGGCGTTTACCCATACTTAACTGCAAAAACTCACTTCCATGGCTAACGGTATCCATTATAGCTTCCTTGGTTGGTCCCCAGTCAATATCTCCATAAGGCAGCAGGTCCCAGTTATAGCCTGGTTCCGGATGACCCGCCGGCCACAGATCCGGTTTTAGATTCATAATATATAAAAACTGATCATTGCGAATAGCCCGCGAAGGATTGATTTCACCCTCAGGATGACACCAGGCATGTAATTCTTTTCCGGCCACTATAAAATCACGGGCCTGCTGACTTCTAACTGCAGGATCAGTTAATAAGGGCAGTAAACTTTTGCCGGTCATTTCTACCGGAATATCTGCACCGGCAGCATCCAGGAAGGTTGGGGCCAGGTCAATTAAACTAACCAACCCCTCGTACTTTCCCGGCTTTTTAATGCCATTTTCCCAGCTAATCACCAATGGCATATGAATGCCATATTCATACAGGTTGGATTTTATCCGGGGGAAGGGCATGCCGTTATCAGAGGTTACTACAATCAGGGTGTTTTCATAATCACCTTGTTCTTTTAAAAAATTAATGATCCGGCCCAACTGGGTGTCGAACCAGTTGATTTCAAAATAATAATCGAGGATATCTCTTTTTACTTTTTCCTGATCGGGCCACAAAGGAGGAACTTTTACCTGATCCATCAAATCATCAGCTTGATATCCCTGCCCTTCAGGAAAACCACGATGGGCTTCCATTCCCCCATACCAAAAACAGAATGGCTTGTCTCCTTTTTGTTCGTAAAAATCCTTAAAATTTTGAGCATAGTCGATATCAGAAATCCCCTTGATCACCTGATGTCTCTGTTGATTGAAAGGATCACCGGTGGGATTTTCAGTCCAGCCCCCTTTCTCCCATAATCCAGGCCCCCAGCCCTTACCGGTAAATCCCGTAGCATAACCCTGTTGCTCCAGGATTTGGGTATACACCTTGAATTTGGCCGGGAAGAAACTGAAGTGGCAAGCCGCTTCCTCCAGTTCGTAAAAATTACGGCCGGTCAATATGGAAGCCCGGGAAGGAGCGCAGGCTGGTACTGAAGCAAATGCATTGGTAAATAATAAGCCTTTCTGGGCCAACTGATCAAAAACAGGGGTTTTGACCAAATCATTACCATAAGCTCCTGCATCGGCAAAAGACTGATCATCCGAAATGCAAAACAATATATTGGGTACAGCCTGAGGGGATGATTGTTGCTGATCAGTACTGCAGCCAAAAAACAGGCAAAAGGTAAACAAAAAAACCAGTTTTTTGGAATAATTCATGTTTTAATTGTATAAGTATTTAAAGATCACAGGCCTTATCAACCAGGTCAAAAGGTTCTTAATTATAGGATAATTCTTTGGTGGTTTGTTCCAGTTGATACCGAAATTGCTGTACTTTTTCCTGATTGGCCGGATCATTGATCAAATTATCTTTTTCCAGTGGATCCCGGGCTAGATTGTACAATGCTTCCGTTTCCGGATGATCGATATACCTGAAATATTTCCAATCTTCAGTCCTTATTCCTTCACTTTTAGGAATATAAGGGATATCAAACAGGTGTTCACACAGAAATTCCGTACGCCATGGTTCCACTTTTCCCCTGGTAAAAGATCTAAGGCTTTTTCCCTGCATTATGGAGGGAATTGCCACTCCGGCATAATCCAGTATGGTGGGGGCAATATCAATATTCAGAGCCATTTGCTCGGGGGCCTGGGGAGAATTCATGGCAGGATCATAAATTATCAACGGTACCCGCAGTGAATTTTCATACATCAGCCATTTGCCGGCCAATCCTCTTTCACCCAGGAAATAACCATTGTCACCCAAAAAAATAATCACCGTGTTCCGAGCCAGTCCCTGTTGAGCCAGAAATTTCCTCAGTCTTCCCAGGTTATCATCGATGGTGGTGATCAGACGATAATACCCCTTCACCATTTGTTGATATTTTGCCGGTGTATTATACCTCCATTGATAACGTATCACCCCCATGTAAAGGCTGTCCTGCAAAAAATCAGGCAAACTGGTAAAATATTTCTCCTGATGCAACTCGCCCAGTGGAATTTCCAGGTCCTGGTAAAGACTGTTATAACGTTCCGGCCAAAAATACTGCTGGGGATGGGCATCATCAGCATGAGCGGCATTATAACTGATTGAAAGGCAAAATGGCTGATCAGCCGGGTTATTTTGAATGAATTCAATGGCTTTATCGGTAGTCAGATCGGTCAAATGAACATGATCTTTCCATCCTGCTCCCTGTAAGCGAAAGTATCCCCCGGTACCGGTATTGAAAAACTGGTCGAAAACGGCTGTATCGGCCCGATCAGCAAATTGCATTCCGAATTTTCCAAATAACCCGGTTCGATAACCTGCCTCTTTTAATAGTTGGGGATAAGAAATATCCACCCACCGCTGTTGTAAGGGAGGTGTATCAAAAGTAAATTGATGGGTGCGTTCATACAACCCGGTCATAATGCTGGCCCGGCTGGCGGCACAGATAGGTGTGGTGACAAAAGCATTTTTAAAATACAATCCCTGCTCGGCCAGCGCATCCATATGAGGAGTCTGAATAATCTGGTTGCCAGCATAACCCATGGCATCCCACCTCTGATCGTCGGTGAGGATAATAATGAAATTAGGCCGGTTCTGAGCCAATAGATGCGCAGAGGCTACGATTGTCAGCCATAATACAATCAACGTTTTTTTCATGAAGATATAATCCAGTCAGTGTTTTCTAATTTTTCCTTTTAAAAACACCAATTTACAAAATATTGAACAATCATTATCTTGCAATATTTGTCAGGTTATCCGGTTGCATTTTAATGGGCTCCACAGTTATAATTTCCACCGGACCAAACAATCCTGACCGGATCAAAGGTACCTCTTTCCAAGGAATCCATAATGCATTCAGACCTGGCACTACGGTAGTGGTCTTATTGGTGCTGGTGAAGTTTTGGCCGGTGATGGCATCGCCTACCATTCGATTGGACCAGGTATTGGCCACTTCCACCACCAGGGTATTTTGTCCCGGCTTAAAAACATCTGTAATATCAAATCGGTAGGGTTTAGCCCAGGCAATGCCCAATGGTTCTTCATTCAGCCAAACCTCCGCCACATGAGACAGGTCTCCCAGGTCAAGGAAAATTCTGGCATCTTTCAGGTTATGATCATGGATA
>JBPRGG010000028.1:0-5200 GCA_051418075.1 Candidatus Cyclobacteriaceae bacterium M3_2C_046
CCTTTTGAATGGCCATTTCGGATCTCCGCAACTCAGCAGCGTTGCTAATGGCTGCTTCAATTAAATCCGGCAGTGGTCTCAACTCTAAATCATCAGTATCATCCTGAGCACTGGCCGCAGTCACAGAGATCGAGATCATCATTAGTATTACAGCAATTTTTCCGGAAAACCTTTTGTAATTACTATGATTGCCTCTGAAAAATTGAAATGATGCAAAACCTTGTTTATGAAAGCTCATGAAGGGTTTTTCGATGGTACTGAAGGCAATTGCTGCCACAATAAATACAACTGGCAATAGAATGATCAAATGGAAGAGCAGATTCATCAAATATTGCGAATCAAATATCACGAAGTCTGTAAAACGTACTAGTAATTCCATCAATGGGAGGTGCACCAGGTAAATGCTGTAACACATCCCGCCAACAATAGTGACCCATTTGGTACTCAGGAAGGTCGAAGTGGCTTTACCCCGGAACGCACTGATGAATAGAGCTATGAGGGCGCTGGTGAAGATGAGGTTCTTGGTCAGCTCCGTAGTCCAGGTATATGCCATTAAGAATAGTGCAGCTACAAATAAGAAATCGAACCACCATGACTTTTTGAGTTTTGTTTGATTTTCAATCCACCAGTAAGCCATGAAAATTCCGGTGAGGAAATGCTGAAATTGACCCAGAAGTGTCGCTTTTAATGGAAAATACCACCAACCGAAATTAAATTGTAGTAATATGATGGCAGTGATTGCGAAACCCAAAACTATTAATCGTTTACCATTATCAGCGATTTTGTTGATTCCCCAGACAATAAATGGAGCCAGTAAATAAAACTGGACCTCGATTTCCAGCGACCAGGCTACAGGATTGATGGTGCTATAGCTGTCATAGATGATGTTATGCAGATAGCTCATCGAAGCTAAATAATGCCAGAAGAGATCTGAATATTCACCCGGACTTTTAATTAATAGCACTACCGCAAAAACAGTCATCCAGATGAAATATGGCATTTCTATTCTCATGAAGCGCCTTTTCAGGTATTTTCCATATCCCCGAAAAGGAGTTGGGGAGTTTTTACCTGCCAGTTGCATGGTGATGATAAATCCGCTGACTGCAAAAAATAAAAATACTCCGATGGTTCCTCTGCTGACCAAAAAACTCGCCTGCTCTTCAATAACCCCATTTCCGGCAGAGGAAGGATGATATCGCAACATTCTCTCATTCAGATGTTGAAACAGAACCAGCAAAATTGCCAGAAAGCGCAGGCCTTCCACCTCTTTGATCATTCCGATCTTGGAGGCTGGCCGACTCAGAGAAGATTCTATCTGGTGGATGAATTTTTTCATGATACTAAATTAGGTATTGCAAGGGCTTGCAAGAATATTTTTAGATGATCGACCTGTTTTTCCGGATTTTCTGCGGATATTGGTGGATTTTGATTTCACGCATTGGCACAAAATCAAAAGGGTTTTTCCAATCCGGAAAAACCCTTTTAATGATTATACTGCAATCAGTAGTGATTTTAATGTTTTTTTGATTTAAACAATTTAGCAGTATTGCGATAGTTTGACTTGTTTTTATACCAGTCACTATAGACAGTACCTTTATTTTGAGCCCATTCCACAAACTTCAGATGTCCCTGATGGATAGGTATTCTCTCCATTGGATAGTCAAAACTCTCTGAGATCTGGATGGCCCATGGAAGATTTTGATTGCTTAAATAGTATTTGTTAGAACTCGCATGGTAACCATCATCGCCGGTACCGAAAAGGTCCAGACTGGCCAGGGGGGTAGGAGCAAAGCCGGGCAAATGCACTTCCCTGCCGCGGTTTTGAGCTACTACCAGGAAAGGATTCAACGGATAATCACCTAATTGAGCATTCGGAATCGGTTTGCTAAATTCGATATCTACATTTAATATGGCGGGGTTCAGAATTGTTTTTTCAAGCTCAGTGTTAATAAATCCATTTTGCTGATATTCAAATAAATCGAACGCATTATCAAAAAGTGGAATGATTGTTTTTGTTGTGCCTGCTTCAGTTCCATTTACATTCACATCAAAAACAGCTCCTGAAAGTTTAGTGCCGGATACCCTGAAAACCGAAGTTGGTTTACAGTCCAGCGCTAGTGCAAAACCATTTTGGTTACCGGCGCCAATGGCCCGAACCAAAAATTCTCCGTTAAGTGATATGACCTGATTAGCTTTATTTTTCTTGACAACATATTTAAAATCAATGACCAGGTCGTTGAAATCGTAGTCACCTTTATTAGGCCACATATCTTCATAGGCCAAACTATAAAGGCTGCCATTGATGGGAAAAATGGTCTTATAAGCGGCATCCGGATCATTGGGAAATTCATCATCATGATCATAAATACCATCACCATCACTATCAACAGCTTTTTTGACCGTCACCAATTCTTCAGTTTCAATAGCTGTGTATGGATTAGAGTTAATATAAAATAACGCATCATTGAAATCATTGTCACCGGAAGGACGACTGGTATCTTCCACGCCCATCAGGATTAATTCTCTTTGAGCATCTTTAAGCAAGATGAAGTGTTGGGCATATTCCTGGCTGGTGAAGGTATTGAATTGATGATTAGAAAATTTAATATCTGCAATCGCCCTTTCGACATCATTTCCGTTCCAGCCATTCGGAACCAGGAACCAGCCAATACCGGTTCCAGCCGGAAACCGTCCCAGATAAACTTTATTACCTGGATAAAGACTTCCGCCTCCATTAAAAAGGCTGGCATTTGGAAACACCAGCGTCATATCCTGGATTTCATCCCTGGTGGTTGGTGGATTATTCAATTCATAAGTATAAAAGCCCAAAGCGTTTCGCCATCCGGCACCCTCACTGACAAAAGTGATCCACACATCTGCTTCGGCCATAATTTTACTGTCCAGATTGACACCATTTAAGTATTCCGGATTATATTCTGGTACCGGCCGGTTTTCCGGTAATGATGCATTAATATCAGGAATCAGAGCAGGTTCAATTAAATCATTTTCAACCAGGTAATCAGGTTTTCCTTTATGATCCCAACCGCCTAAAGTCTCGTAATTGTCAGAAGTGAATTTTTTAATTCTTCCTCCAGCAATTGAATTCTCTGCCTCGTGAGGTAATACTAAATCAATATCAAGTGTTGAGGTTATTGGAAGAGCCATCTTATCCATGAAAAGAGGATGGCTGGCAGTAAAATATATTGTATCGTTATTTTTTGAAAGAGATATCGTTTCGGTAATGGTTTCATCCTTTTTTACACCGAAAGTTGAAAATGCAAGAAATGAACCATCGTCATTTTTCTCGAATAGTGTAATAGAAACAGGTTCGTCACTAATATTTTGATTGACTTTGAGTTGGAGATTAAGCTGATCTGACCAGTCAAAGTCTTCAGGAAATGACCAATCAGTCAGGCTTGTGGCCGATGAATGATCAACATTACTGAAATCTGCCTCCAAACAACTTATTAAAACTAAAGGTGCAGAGATTAGGAGCAATAAGGAAATAAATTTTTTCACTATTATTATTTTTATTTTATACATTTTCCCTTTGTATGGACGCAGGGATTGTTTTCCATAAAATTTTCAGATCCTGAATAAGGCTAAAGTCCTTCGCATATTGAATGTCTAACTGCTTTCTGCTATCGGCATTGACTCCTTCTTTACCCCTTTCTGTTACCTGCCATAGACCGGTAATCCCTGCCGGAGCCATAAAGCGCTGTATTGATTCGTCAGTAGTCAGTTTTTCCGCCTCATAAAGTGGTAAGGGGCGATTGCCAACCAGTGACATATCTCCTTTGAGTACATTAAAAAGCTGTGGAAGCTCATCCAGACTTGTGTTTCTTAGAAATTTCCCAACCCTGGTGATTCGAGGGTCGTTTTGTATTTTTATAAAGCTGTTTTTTTCGTCAAAATATTTGCTGGTCAGATATTGTTGTTCATCTATCTTACCCTCATCACCGATCAAATCCTGCCCACCATCAGGCAATACTGGCGAGTCTGTTGCTGCTACTTCCTGGTATTGATTGGTCAAATTCAATTCATTCATCAACTGATCTGCATTGACTTTCATACTTCTGAATTTATAAAAGTCAAATACCTGGTACCCGGTACCGATTCGCTTTGATTTATAAAATATCGGCCCGTAAGAATCGAAAAATATAGCTGCAGTAATGATGAGCATAAGAGGAGACAAGAGCAGGATTAGAAAAAAGGCTCCGGCCAGATCAAACAACCGTTTCCAGATTGGCATTTGAAACGAATCACCAAACTTACTCACCCGGTCAAGATTTAGCTGACCAGGAAGGTAGTTGAAATCCTCAATTAATTTGACCAGGTTTACTGAAGGATCGGCAACCTGAAAATAATCACTGGCCCCAATGAAAAGCTGGTAATCTTTATCATGCTGATAATCAACCACTTCTATAACCGGGATTTGCCTTGAGTTGACAAGTTGAATTAGTTGATTAATCTGTTCAGTTTGCTCGTTCTTGATCAAATCGGGGCTTACTAAAATTGCTTTGGCTGCATCATTATTTTCAATAGCAACCATAGCTTGCCTGACCTTTGCCACTTCAATAAAATGAAAACCATTTGATCGTAAAAATTGCAAATGTGGCGACTGGCTAAAATCTAAATCAATCCCAATGATAATTCCCTTTTCCATTATTGATTTTGTATTAAGTTTTTATGATTTTTCTGAATGGTCTTGAATATTACCACATCGAGTTCCTGTGGATTAAAAGGCTTTTGTAGAAACATTTCAGCCCCCGAAAGATATGCTTTTATTCGATCGTCACTTTTTTGTTTTCCTGACAATATTATCACTGGTATTTGCTTCAAAATCCCACTTCTTTTGATAGCTTCAGTAAATTCAAACCCGGTCATACCAGGCATATCAAGGTCAGCCAGAACCAGGTCTGGAATTACTTTCAGATTTCGAATTGCATGGAAGGCTTCAAGTCCATCGGAGAACGAAATCACCAGGTATGTTTTGCCATACCTGTATTTGATGAATGACTGAATGATCGGGTTATCGTCTACAATTAGTAATGTTTTCATAGCTAAATAATTTTGATACTATACTTTCAACCTTTTTAGATTAGTGTATTGATTTCAAAAGTAGGCTTATCAAACTTCGATTAGTGTGACTTTTAGATTTTCGGTAGGTATCTGCCGATGTTTGATCAAAACTTTTGGA